>NZ_JBYMTH010000007.1:0-225000 GCF_057773065.1 Pseudoxanthomonas sp. 134C1 | reverse complement strand
ACGGTGGATGCCTTGGCGGTCAGAGGCGATGAAGGACGTGGCAGCCTGCGAAAAGTGCGGGGGAGCTGGCAACAAGCATTGATCCCGCAATGTCCGAATGGGGAAACCCACTGCTTCGGCAGTATCCTGCAGTGAATACATAGCTGCTGGAAGCAAACCCGGTGAACTGAAATATCTAAGTAACCGGAGGAAAAGAAATCAACCGAGATTCCCTGAGTAGTGACGAGCGAACGGGGACCAGCCCTTAAGCTGGAAAGGTTTTAGAAGAACAGTCTGGAAAGACTGGCCATAGACGGTGATAGCCCGGTATTCGAAAAGGCCTTTTCAGTGAAGACGAGTAAGGCGGGGCACGAGAAACCCTGTCTGAACATGGGGGGACCATCCTCCAAGGCTAAATACTCCTGACCGACCGATAGTGAACCAGTACCGTGAGGGAAAGGCGAAAAGAACCCCGGAGAGGGGAGTGAAATAGACCCTGAAACCGTGTGCGTACAAGCAGTAGGAGCCCGCAAGGGTGACTGCGTACCTTTTGTATAATGGGTCAGCGACTTACTGTTCGTGGCAAGCTTAACCGTATAGGGGAGGCGAAGGGAAACCGAGTCTGATAAGGGCGCATAGTCGCGGGCAGTAGACCCGAAACCGGGTGATCTAGTCATGCCCAGGGTGAAGGTGCCGTAACAGGTACTGGAGGCCCGAACCCACTCCCGTTGCAAAGGTAGGGGATGAGGTGTGATTAGGAGTGAAAAGCTAATCGAACCCGGAGATAGCTGGTTCTCCTCGAAAGCTATTTAGGTAGCGCCTCATATGTATCCTCTTGGGGGTAGAGCACTGTTATGGCTAGCGGGACATCGCGTCTTAGCAAACCATGGCAAACTCCGAATACCAAGACGGACTGTATGGGAGACACACGGCGGGTGCTAACGTCCGTCGTGAAAAGGGAAACAACCCAGACCCACAGCTAAGGTCCCAAATTTAGTGCTAAGTGGAAAACGATGTGGAAAGGCACAGACAGCCAGGAGGTTGGCTTAGAAGCAGCCACCCTTTAAAGAAAGCGTAATAGCTCACTGGTCGAGTCGGTCTGCGCGGAAGATTTAACGGGGCTAAGCACTAAACCGAAGCTTGGGGTGCACACTTATGTGTGCGCGGTAGAGGAGCGTTCCGTAAGCCTGCGAAGGTGGCTTGAGAAGGCTGCTGGAGGTATCGGAAGTGCGAATGCTGACATGAGTAACGATAATGCGGGTGAAAAGCCCGCACGCCGAAAGCCCAAGGTTTCCTTGCGCAACGTTAATCGACGCAGGGTTAGTCGGTCCCTAAGGCGAGGGCGAAAGCCGTAGTCGATGGGAAGCAGGTTAATATTCCTGCACCTCGCGTGAGTGCGATGGAGGGACGGAGAAGGTTAGGTGTACCGGGCGTTGGTTGTCCCGGGGAAAGGCGGTAGGTGTGGAACTTTGGCAAATCCGGGTTCCTTTAACACCGAGCACCGAGACGAGCTCATTAGAGCGAAGTCACTGATACCACGCTTCCAGGAAAAGCTCCTAAGCTTCAGCTCACGAAGACCGTACCGTAAACCGACACAGGTGGGTAGGATGAGAATTCTCAGGCGCTTGAGAGAACTCGGGTGAAGGAACTAGGCAACATGGCACCGTAACTTCGGGAGAAGGTGCGCCCTTTTTGGTGGCTGCATGCGCAGCTGAGCTGAAGAGGGCCTCAGAAACCAGGCCGCTGCGACTGTTTATCAAAAACACAGCACTCTGCAAACACGAAAGTGGACGTATAGGGTGTGACGCCTGCCCGGTGCTGGAAGGTTAATTGATGGGGTCAGCCGCAAGGCGAAGCTCTTGATCGAAGCCCCAGTAAACGGCGGCCGTAACTATAACGGTCCTAAGGTAGCGAAATTCCTTGTCGGGTAAGTTCCGACCTGCACGAATGGCGTAACGACAGCGGCGCTGTCTCCACCCGAGACTCAGTGAAATTGAAATCGCTGTGAAGATGCAGCGTTCCCGTGGCAAGACGGAAAGACCCCGTGAACCTTTACTATAGCTTTACATTGAACGTTGAGTTCGTCTGTGTAGGATAGGTGGGAGGCTATGAAACCATGGCGCTAGCTGTGGTGGAGCCAACCTTGAAATACCACCCTGATGTGCTTGACGTTCTAACCTAGGCCCGTAATCCGGGTCGGGGACCATGTATGGTGGGTAGTTTGACTGGGGCGGTCTCCTCCCAAAGAGTAACGGAGGAGCTCGAAGGTACGCTCAGCGCGGTCGGACATCGCGCACTGTGTGCAAAGGCATAAGCGTGCTTGACTGCAAGAGCGACGGCTCAAGCAGGTACGAAAGTAGGACTTAGTGATCCGGTGGTTCTGTATGGAAGGGCCATCGCTCAACGGATAAAAGGTACTCCGGGGATAACAGGCTGATACCGCCCAAGAGTTCATATCGACGGCGGTGTTTGGCACCTCGATGTCGGCTCATCACATCCTGGGGCTGTAGTCGGTCCCAAGGGTATGGCTGTTCGCCATTTAAAGTGGTACGCGAGCTGGGTTCAGAACGTCGTGAGACAGTTCGGTCCCTATCTGCCATGGGCGTTGGAAGTTTGAGAGGGGCTGCTCCTAGTACGAGAGGACCGGAGTGGACGAACCTCTGGTGTTCCGGTTGTCACGCCAGTGGCATTGCCGGGTAGCTATGTTCGGAAGCGATAACCGCTGAAAGCATCTAAGCGGGAAGCGCGCCTCAAGATGAGACTTCCCGGGGCACAAGCCCCCTGAAGGAACCATGTAGACTACGTGGTTGATAGGTCAGGTGTGTAAGCGCTGCAAGGCGTTGAGCTAACTGATACTAATGATCCGTGCGGCTTGACCATATAACCTCAAGTGGCCTTGGACTCGACGGCAACGTCGATGAGAATCCAATGCCCGCTACGTCACAAGACCCTATGTGAGACAGGCGCCTCATCCCTTCGGATGGCGACGCTCCAACCGTCTCCCTGGTGAAATTAGCGCTGTGGTCCCACCCGTTCCCATCCCGAACACGGAAGTGAAACGCAGCTGCGCCGATGGTAGTGTGGCCTAAGCCATGCAAGAGTAGGTCATCGCCAGGGGCTTTACCCCTAAACCCCCAGCCAACTGGCTGGGGGTTTTTTCTTGCCCGCTGATCGCCAACAATCGGAGTTTCCTAACACTTCGGGGATCAGGGGAATGAAGCAACGTGTTCTGGCCATCGTCCTAGGCATGTCACTGGCGGCGCCCACATGGGCTGCCGACAAGGCGGGAGCCACTCCGGCGCAGGCGCGCCAGATCCATGAGTCCGCCCTTGTGCTGGATACCCACCTGGACACGCCGGCCAATTTCCAGCGCCCCGGCTGGAGTATCCGGGACCGGCATGACCACGAAGGCGATCAATCACAGGTGGATCTGCCGCGGATGAAGGAAGGCGGGCTGGATGGCGGTTTCTGGGTGATCTACACCGAGCAAGGCGCGCGCGACGAAGCCGGCAATCGGGAGGCACGCGATCACGGTTTGGTGCGCCTGACCGAAATCAGAGAGATGCTCGCGGCCAATGCGGCGGATTTCGAGCTGGCCTTGAGTGCCGCCGATGCAGAGCGCATCGCTGCATCCGGCAAACGAGTTTCCTTCGTCAGCATGGAGAACGCTTCGCCGCTGGCGAGCGATCCGAGCCTGCTGGAGCTCTACCAAAAGCTTGGCCTGCGGATGCTCGGGGTCACCCACGTGAAAAACAATGACTTCGGCGATTCATCCACCGACGCGGCTGGACCGCAGTGGAATGGCCTGAGTCCGAAGGGCAAGGCGTTGGTGGCTGATGCCAATCGACTGGGGCTGATCCTGGACGCGTCGCACGCCAGTGATCTGGTGTTTGACCAACTACTCGAACTCTCAAAGGCGCCTATTGTGCTGTCGCACACCAGCGCCGACGCCGTGTTCGATCACCCGCGCAACATCGATGATGCCCGCATTCGCAAGCTTGCCGCCAAGGGCGGCGTCATCCATGTCAATGCCTACGGTGGTTACCTGATTTCCATTCCGAAGAATCCCAAGCGCGAAGCCGCACTTGAGGCACTCTCTGAGAAATACGGTGATGAAAGCGGTCGGGACGATGCCAGGATTCAGGCCTATCTGAAGGAACGCGCGGAAATTGACCAGCGCTTCCCGGTACCCAAAGCCACATTCGAAGACTACATGCGGCATTTGCTGCATATCCTCAAGGTGGCGGGGCCGGAACATGTGGGAATCGGCGCGGACTGGGATGGCGGCGGTGGCGTGGAGGGATTGGAAGACGTATCGGCCCTGCCCAGGATCACGGAACGCCTCTTGAAGGAGGGCTATACCGAAGCAGACGTCCGTGCCATCTGGGGCGGCAATCTGCTACGGATCATGCGTGCGGTGGAGGCTGCCGCGCAGACAAAGCCCAAGCACTAGGCGCACATCCGGCCGCCACCGCGCTGGATGCCCCGGTGGCGGTCGATGTGTTCCAGCTTGCTGGCAGGAAATGGGAAGCCGGCCGCTCGCCATGATGGCGCGAGGCTCGGGGGGAACGGTCCACCTGATCCGCAGTGAGTCGACGCTCCAGATGAGCAAGCGCGCCCTCCCTGCAGAAGGGCGCGCGACGATTTCAGCGTGTCAACATGGAGCCGACAGATGTACGGCGGCCGACTCTTTCCGCTACCAGATTGGATGACGCGACTCGATGCAGGGCGTTGCAGCTTATTCATCAGCGGGAAAGGCAGCGATGCGTGATGAGCTGGCGTGATGTCTTGAGCGCTCATGGAGCCATCCGGTTGCACAGATAGCGGGCCGTACGGCTAGGTAGCCGTGAACGGTTGTCCTTCTGCGATCCTTTTCAGAAATGTCCGATTCCTGCACGGAATCACTTTGGGCGACATTACCGTCCGCGACATGAGTTCGCGATCGAATCTCTCACGTCCCCGGCCAGCGGCATACCTCCGGTGTGCACCATCGACGTGGGAGTCTCCGCACCAGTCAGGTGCGCGACACAAAGTGGTTCCCTTTCCCGAGTCATGCATGCCTTACGCGCCAAAGTCGAACCGACAGGCCGTCCTCCAGCGGGATGGTGGGGTGGGGTGCATGGCGGGCTCACGGTGGGCCAATGGTGTGCTCGCTGGCATTTCCGACGGCATGCATTCCATGCGGGACTGATCTTGCTGGCGGTCACGGTGCCGTGCTTGCTGGTGCTTCTCTGGTTCCGTGGGGACACCCTGCACGCCGACAACGAGGCACTTCAGGAGCGGCAGCGGGCGCTGATGCAACTGGAAACGATGCTCGATGGCGTTCACGCCGCAGCCGGTGAGGCAATGCCTTTGGCTGACGGTCGCTGCGCGGACGTGATCGATGCCCTGCGTCTCTGGGCGGCGGTGGTACCGCAGGTACGCTCCCTGTTGTTGGCACGCGAAGGAGTGGTGTATTGCAGCACGTTGTCCGGTGACGTGATCGCCAGCCCGGCATCGTTCTGGCCCGACCATGAAACGCTGGCACTGATCGACGGCAATGCGGTCGCCCCTGATCGCCCCCTACTGCTGTATCGGTTGACCCTGGGATCGCAGCAGGTCATCGCGGTCATGGATGCCCTGCATGTCTGGCAGGGCGGTGCATCCGAGGATGCCGCCGGCAGGATGACATGGCGCGTGGCTGACATGCAGATAGGGAGTGATGGACGCCTGCGGCCAGGGATAGCCGGGCAGGTGAACGATGCAAGCGTGACGGCGTCGTCGCGGTATCCAATGGCGCTTGCCTCGACCCCGTTTGCCGGGAAACCGGCGTTGCCCGGATCACTGTTCCGTGCTCCGGTTCTGTGGGCACTTCTCGCCGGCATTCCCGCAGGATATCTGGCTCATCTCTTTCTACGGCGCCGGCATGGCTTGCCCAGGGAATTCGAGCGGGCCATCCAGAAAGGCGAGTTCATTTCCTACTACCAGCCATTGGTGCGCGCGGCCGACATGGAATGGGCCGGCCTGGAAGTACTCGCGCGTTGGGCACACCCGTCCCGTGGATTGCTGACCCCGGACAGTTTCATGCCCAGCCTGGAACAGACCGACCTCATTTTGCCGATGACGGCGCAGTTGATGGAGCAGGCCGCGGGCGAACTCGCTGACATGCTCCCGCTGCTGCCGGCCAGCTTCCATATCTCTTTCAACATCACGCCCGCACACCTCACCGGGCGTTGGTTGCCCGAACAATGCCAGCGCTTCCTGGCAGCGTTTCCGCCGGGCAGAATCGGCCTGGTCCTGGAACTGACCGAGCGCGAAGGGGTGGATGCCGATGCCGCCGTGCACGCCGTGCTGGACGAAGTCCGGCGGATGGGCGTACGGATTGCACTGGATGATTTCGGCGTGGGGCATTCCAATCTTGGCCACCTGCAGGAACTGCGGGCAGACCGGCTGAAGATCGATCGCGGATTCGTCGCCCGGCTGGTGGCGCCTGGGCGGATGACGCCTATCCTGCGGACCATCCTGGATCTGGCCGAGCGCATGGACCTGGATGTGGTGGCCGAAGGGGTGGAAAACTGGACGCAGGCGGATGCGTTAGCCCGGCACGGCGTAACCCTGCTGCAGGGATACCTGTTCGCCCGGCCGTTGGCCGGCGCGGACCTGGCCTCTGTCCTGGCCCGATCGCCTGGTCCGCGCCGGGCACGAAGCAATGGCGTTCTCGCTGAAGTTCAAGTGACTGATTCGACAAGATAAATTCGTGCGTGAGATTACTTTTGGGGCATGTGCCGCACTGTTCCCGTTTGCCGTACGAAAGCTGAACGTCTTCCCTCCATCGTTCCATTGCCGGGATGATGGGGAACTCTTTTACCGGTTAGCAGTCGAACAACCCGACTGCTAAGATGACCCTCATGAGCCAGAACTCCTCCGCCACCGCCCTGGTGGCCAACAGCCTCCCCATCCCCAGCGCCCTCGGTTCGCTCGAGGCCTACATCGGCGCCGTGCACCAGATTCCGGTGCTGACGGTCGATGACGAGCAGACGCTCGCCCGTCGTTACCGCGATGACGAAGACCTGGACGCCGCCCGTGAACTGGTGCATTCGCACCTGCGGTTCGTGGTGCACGTGGCTCGTGGCTACAACGGCTACGGCCTGCCCCTGGGCGATCTGATCCAGGAGGGCAACATCGGCCTGATGAAGGCGGTGAAGCGCTTCGATCCGGACATGGGCGTCCGCCTGGTGAGCTTTGCGGTGCACTGGATCCGGGCGGAAATGCACGAGTTCATCCTGAAGAACTGGCGCATCGTGAAGGTCGCGACCACCAAGGCGCAGCGCAAGCTGTTCTTCAACCTGCGCAAGTCCAAGACCCGCCTGGGTTGGATGAACGCGGAGGAAGTCAGCGCCGTTGCCAAGGACCTCAATGTGTCCGAGCGCGAGGTGCTGGAAATGGAATCGCGCCTGTCCGGTCGTGATATCGGCTTCGACGCGCCGGGTGACGAAGACGACGAACACGCGCCGCCGTCACCGGTGAACTACCTGATGGCAGGAGACGAGGATCCGTCGCAGGCCTATGAGCGTGCCGACAGTGAAGACAACCAGTTGGAACTGCTGCGCGAAGGCCTGGCCGGTCTGGATCAGCGTTCGCGCGACATCGTCAAGCGCCGCTGGCTGGATGCGGACAGCAAGATCACGCTGCAGGAACTGGCGGACGAGTACGGTGTTTCCGCCGAACGCATCCGTCAGATCGAGGCCAATGCGCTCAAGAAGATGAAGGCATTGTTTGCCGCCTGAGCACGGCATTCCTGACGAGGTGTGCGTGACGCGATGAAGACGGCTCCGGAAACGGGGCCGTTTTCTTTTTCGCGCAAGAATCGGATGGCGGCGCCACGCTCTTCCGGAGACTCTGTCCACCCGTTCGCAGGAGTCCTCCATGTCATACCGCATAGCCGGTCTTTCCCCCGATTTGTTCGCCCACCTGTGGCCGTTGGATGACGCAAGCCTGGACATGCAGGCCATCCGGCGCGTGGTCGCGGACAACGATCGCGGTTTCCCGTGCCGTGTCTCGCTGGATAACGCGCGCGCGGGGGAAACCCTGTTGCTGCTGCCCTTCCAGCATCATGACGTGGCCGGGCCTTATCGGGCCGGTGGCCCGATCTTCGTGCGTGAACAAGCCACCCAGGCGGCGGTGTTCGTGGACCGGATTCCCGATACGTTCCTGCGCCGCCTGCTGTCCGTGCGTGCCTACGATGCCAGTGGCTGGATGCAGGGATCCGAAGTCGTGGAGGGTACCCAACTGATCCAGACCATCGAGGCTTTCCTCCAGCGCGAGGAAGTGGATTACCTGCATCTGCACAATGCGCGCCCCGGGTGTTTCGCGGCGCGCGTGGAGCGTCACTGATCCGGTGGGGTTTCTGCGGTGCCGAAGATGATGCGTGCGCCGCGCTGATAGCTCCAGTAGGCCCATGCCCAGTTCAGCAGCACGACCAGCCGGTTGCGGAAGCCGATCAGGAAAAACACGTGTGCGGCCAGCCAGAACCACCACGCGAGCAGGCCGGACAGCTTGAGTCTGCCCAGGTGCACCACCGCGGCCATGCGGCCGATGGTGGCGAGGTTGCCGAAATCCCGGTAGTGGAAAGCAGTCGTGGCCTTGCCGGCCAGGCGCGCGCGAATCATCGCCGCGATATGCCGTCCCATCTGCTTGGCGGCGGGAGCGACGCCGGGCACGGGCCTGCCATCGCTCTGTACGGAAGCCAGGTCGCCGCCGACGAAGATTTCGGGATGCCCGGGTACGCTCAGGTCGGGCTGGACGATCACGCGTCCGGCACGATCCAGCGGGACGTCGAGGGACCGCGCGAGTGGGGAGGCGGCGACGCCCGCCGCCCAGACCACCGTTCTCGCGGGCACGAAAGTATCGCCGAGCTGATAGCCCGCTTCGCTGATGGCGGTGACCGGCACATCCGTGCTGACTTCCACCCCCAGTTTCTCCAACTGGCGGCGGGCGCGCACGGACAGATCTTCCGGGAAGGAGGCCAGAACACGCGGACCGGCCTCGACGAGGCGCACGCGGGCTTCACCCGGATCGATGTTGCGGAACTCGTTCTTCAGCGTATGCCGCGCGATCTCGGCGAGCGTGCCGGCCAATTCCACTCCGGTGGGACCGCCACCGACGATAGCGAAATTGAGCCACGCCGCACGCCGGGCCGGATCCTGCTCGGCCTCGGCCCGTTCGAACGCCAAAAGCAGGTGGCGCCGCAGGTACAGCGCATCGTCCAGGGTCTTCAGCCCAGGCGCGTGTTTCGCCCACTCGTCGTGGCCGAAGTACGCGTGGGTGGCGCCGGTCGCCAGCAGGAGATAGTCGTAGTCCAGGGATCCGCCATCGCCCAGTTGAAGCCGACGTGTCTCCGGGTCCACCCGGGTCACCTCCGCGAGCCGCACTTCCACGTTGGCCTGGCGGCGCAGGATGTGGCGCAGCGGCGCGGCGATGTCGGGCGCGGACAGGCCGGCGGTCGCCACCTGGTAGAGCAGTGGCTGGAACAGGTGATGGTTGCGGCGATCGATCAAGGTGATCCGCACCGGGGCTCTGGCCAGGGCCCGGGCCGCCCATAAGCCGGCAAAGCCGCCGCCGATGATGACCACGTGGGCGCGGGAAGGGCTCATCGAAGCGCTCCGCGAATGAGCGGGACGCCTGATTGACACCCGTTGGGCGTCGACGGGAACGCCGACGTAGGGAGAGCGACGGTATCCATGGAGGGAATTCTGGCATGGACGCGCGCAGACGCAAGATGGAGGCGCTCTTCATTTGATTTGCGCGCGCGCGAGCCATCCATGTCACGTTAGACTTGGTTGCCGGAGCCGCCGAAGGTGCGACGGTGCAGGGGGAATGATGCAGCCACAGCCGATCACACTGGATGCAGTGCTGGTCATCGAAGACGATCCCGTCGTACGCCGTCGGATTGCACGGCTGGTGGCTGGAATCGCGGAACCGGGAGCGCATGTCGCCGACGTCGACTGTCTGGCGGCCGCGCGTTCACGCCTGCAGGAACGGCCCTTCGCGCTGGCGCTGGTGGATGTGCAACTGCCGGATGGCAGCGGCATCGATCTGATCGCCTGGATGCAGCGACACGCGCCAGGTACGCAGGCGGTCATCGTGTCCGCATGGGCGGAGGAGGAAATCATCCTGGCGGGCGTGCGCGCGGGTGCGGTCGGCTATCTGCTGAAGGAACGCGATGACACCGAAATCCTGATGTCATTGAAGAGCCTGCGGGAAGGCGGTGCGCCCATCGATCCCATGATCGCCCGCCGCATCCTGGCACTGCTGCCGGCCGCGATGGCGCCGCCAGCCATCGTTCCCCGGGAAACAGCGCAGGACGTCTATCTGTCGGATCGCGAGCGCGAGATCCTGGGACTGGTGGCGCAGGGGTTCAGCAATCGCGAGATGGCGGATCTGCTGTCGCTGTCCCGGCTCACCATCGAATGCCACACCAAGAACATCTATCGCAAGCTCGCGGTCGGGTCACGTACGGCGGCGGTGTTCGAAGCCCGGGCAATGGGCTTGTTGCCATGATGGTGCGCGGATGGATGCTGCTGTTGTGTCTGCTTTTCTGCCTGCCATGGTCCGGACCGGCGAGCGCGCAGGCTGTCCAGACCGTCACGATTGATCGTGCCGAAGCGGTGCGGTCGGACTGGGAGGCGACCGCGCCCCCGGACCAGGGTTGGGAACCCGTGCAACTGGTGGATTTCTGGGACGCGCGCTGGCCGGACCATGACGGTGTGGTCTGGTATCGCCTGCGATGGGAGCAGCCGGCGACCCGGCAGCCGGTCGGTCTGCTGGTGAACTACATCTGCCTGTCCGGAGCGATCTACGTCAACGGCAATCTGGTGGCACGCGCTCCGAGCCTGGTCGAACCGCTTTCACGCGCATGGGTGGCGCCGTACTACCAGCTGATCCCGGCGACCTTGCTGCGCCAGGGCGAGAACACCCTGCTGGTGCGGGTCTCGGGCCTCTCGGCCTACCAGCCAGGCTTCGGCACGGTGACGATCGGCGAGCCCGCCGCCATACAGGCGGTGTATCGGCAGGAGCGTTTCGCACGCCACGACATCAAGCTGATCAACGTCGCCATGAGCATGGTGATGGGCGGGCTGTTCCTGATGCTGTGGCTGTTCCGTCGCCGGGACTCGGTCTATGGCTGGTTCGCCCTGTCGGAACTGGCGGGATCGCTGTATGGCGCGAACTACATCGTTTCGAGCCCGTGGCCGTTCGGCACCACCGATGGCTGGCAGGCGTTCGTGGCGGCGATGTACCTGGTGACCGGCGCGAGCTACGCGATGTTCCTGTTCCGCTACGCGGAGCGGCGGTTTCCGCGCATCGAGAGACTGATGGCGCTGGCGAGCGTGGTCGCGGTGGCGACGGCCCTGCTGGCGCCGGGCTGGATGGGACCGGCGCGCACACCGTGGATCGTGCTGGGAGGCCTGTTCTTCTATTTCGGCATCGGCTATTTCCTGACGCAGGCGTGGCGGCGTCGCCGGGTCGACTTCCTGGTACTGGCGGCCTGCCTGCTGTTGCCGGTGCTGATCTCTTTCTATGACTTCGCCCTGTTCTTCGGTTGGGTGCACAGCGACACCTATCTGCTCAGCCTCACGTCGGTGTTGACGCTGATCGGCATCGGCTTCGTCCTGTCGCATCGCTTCGTCACCGCGATGCGGCGCATCGAGGGATTCAACGAGGAACTGCAACAGGAAGTAGCGGCGGCGACATCGCGCCTGTCGGACACGCTGTCACAGCAGCACGCGCTGGAACTGGCACATGGCCGGGCCGGGGAACGTCTGCAACTGGTACGCGATCTGCACGATGGTTTCGGCGGCACGCTGGTAGGCGCCATCGCCCAACTGGAGAATGCGCCGGAAGACACGACGAAGGCGCAGATCGTGGGTACGCTGAAGGACATGCGTGACGATCTGCGGCTGGTGATCGACAGCACGGCACGGGAGCATGCGGCACTGGCGGCACAACTGGCGCCGCTGCGACACCGGTTGGGCCGGTTGCTGGAAACCGCCGACATCGACAGCCGTTGGCAGCTGGAAGGCCTGGACGGTGTCGAACTCGGCCCCGCGCGCAGCCTGGATTTGCAGCGGCTATTGCAGGAGGCGCTGACCAACGTGTTCAAGCACAGCCGGGCCCGTCAGGTGAAAGTCCGCCTGGCGAGGGCGGGTGACCGCTTGCAGTTGCACATCGAGGATGACGGACAGGGATTGCCGGGTCAGAGCGAGGAACCGGCCCGCGGCGCCGGGCTGGGCAGCATGCGGGCGCGGGCCCAGCGCCTCGGCGGGCAGCTCCGCATCGACTCGGACACCGGGGGAACCCGGCTGAGGCTGGAGTTTCCGGTACTGGCCTGACGCCCGCTTCCGCCAACGCCCACATCGATGCCCACCACTCCGATACCCACCGGTTTGGCGGATGATTTCGAAGCCTTGTCTGACAGAGAAAAGCTTCGGGGAAGGCCGCCAGGCGGACGTGACCTCGGGGAACCGAGCGCGGACAGGTTCGTGACGACGCGGCCTGACGCGGACCGGCAAGGGTGCGGCCTGCCCCCGTCGCAGCCGGGCCGTACTGGCCGCCGCAATGGAAGAACCCCGTTGATCCCACCATGCAGTACGCCACGCCGAAGAACTTCGCTACCATGCGCGCGACCCCTTTGCCGGGTCGTGATGGAGGGGCGATGGGAGACAACATCACCCGCCTGCTGCAGGGCTGGCGCGCCGGCGATGCGATGGCGCGGGACCGTCTGTTGTCCGACGTCTACGACACCCTGCGCGACATGGCGCGGATGCGCTGGCATCGGCACGGCGCGAGCCACACGCTGCAGCCGACCGCCGTGGTGAATGAAGCCATGTTGCGCCTGCTCGGCAATGAGATCGACTGGCAGGACCGGGCGCATTTTTTCGCGATGGCGGCGCTGAAGATGCGCGCGGTGATGGTCGATCACGCGCGCGCGCAACTGGCCGAGAAGCGTGGTGGCGAGGTGGCAATGCTGACGTTGTCCCATGCCGAATCCGTTGCCGGGAACGAGGCGTTCGACGTGCTGGCGCTGGATCTGGCGCTGCAGCGCCTGGCCCGCCGGGATCCCAGGGCGGCCCAGGGTCTGGAAATGGCTTACTTCGGTGGCATGGAACGTGACGAAATCGCCTGCGTGCTGGGGGTCTCTCCCTCTACCATCGACCGCGACCTGAAGGTGGCCAAGGCCTGGCTGCGCAAGGAACTGGCCTGATCGGCCACGCGGCCCCACGGGGGAGACGATGGAATCCGTGCATTGGGAGTCGTTGCGGCACCTGTTCGAGTCCGTCTGCGATCTGCCGCCCTCGCGATGGCGGGAGGAACTGGAACGCGTCAGCGATGATCCGGCCCTGATCGAAGAGGCGATGGCGATGCTGCGGGCGCGCACCGCAAGTTTCGAACGTGCGCTGGAGCCGTTGCGTGATCTTCTGAACGCATCGCCGGAGCCCGAGCTCAACGTCGGGGATCGCATCGGTCCCTGGCGCTTGATGCGCCGGCTGGCCAGCGGCGGCATGGGTACGGTCTTCGTCGCCGAGCGGGACGATGAATCGTTCCGGCAATGCGTGGCGATCAAACTGCTGCGCAGCGCGGTGGCCGATCCCGCCCTGGTGCAGCGGCTCGTCGCGGAGCGGCAGATTCTGGCCGAGCTCCGGCACGCCAACATCGCGCGCCTGTATGACGGAGGCACCACGCCTGCGGGGCAGCCCTATCTGGTGATGGAGTACGTCGACGGCGTCGCGCTGGATGCGTATTGCGAGGTGCGCAAGCTGGATCTGGATGCGCGCATCACGCTGTTCCTGAAGGTCTGCGACGCGGTGCAGGCGGCGCACCGGCAACTGGTGATCCACTGCGACCTCAAGCCCGGCAATGTGCTGATCCGCGCGGATGGTGAGCCGGTGCTGCTGGACTTCGGTATCGCGCAATGGATGGGTTCGGCCGACGGTGACGATGCGGCGGGGTTCTGCACGCCGGCCTACGCCAGTCCGGAACTGCGCAGCGGCGGCGCATCCGTGAACACCGCCAGTGATGTCTTCAGCCTCGGCGTGTTGCTGGCGGAACTGCTGTCGGGCAGACGGATCGAGCGTGGACTCCATGATGCCTTCCAGCCCATCGCAATGCCCAGTGAAGTCGCAGCGCCGGATTGCGCCTGGCGCCATCGGTTGCGCGGCGATCTCGACGCCATCGTGGCACGCGCCTGCGCGATCGATCCGGCGCGGCGCTACCCGTCGGTGGAAGCATTGGCCGGCGACCTCCAGCGCCACCGCAGCCACCATCCGGTCTCCGCACGCGCCGCGACGTTTCCCTATCGCCTGCGCTGCTGGGGGCGGCGTCACTGGCGCGCGATCGCGCTGGCTGGTACGGCGTCGCTCGCCGCACTGCTGTTCGTCGCCCGCCTGGACGTGGAGCGTGATCGCGCGGAACGCGAAGCCGCCACCACCGAGCAGATCAGCGATTTCCTGGTGGATACGTTCAATGCCGCGGATCCGCGCATGCGTGGCGCGAAGGGCACCGAAGAGCCGACCGCCCGCGATGTGCTGGATGTGGGTGTCGCCAAGGTGGACGCCGAACTGGCGCAGAGCCCCGCGGTGCTGGCGCGCATGCGCCTGGTGCTGGGCCGCGCCTACGCAAACCTGGGCGAGCGCAAGCGCGCCGAAGCCATGCTCCGGCAAGCCGGCGATGCCTTGCAGCAGCCTTCGCTGGGCCGGCCCGACCTGGCGGCCCAGGCCTACAGCCACCTGTCCACGCTGATGAGCAACCAGATGCGCGCCGACGACGCGCTGCTGGCCGCCGAGCGCGCGCTGGCATTGCGGATGGCGCACGACCGCACGCCGGCGGCGCTCGCCGATTCCTACAACGTGCTGGGCCTGGCGAAGAAGACGGCGGTGGACTTCGCCGGCTCGCAGGCGGCCTATGCGCAGGCGTTGAAACTGCATCTGCAGGTGTATGGAGCGGATTCGCTGGAGACCGCGGGTGTGCTGCACAACATGGCGCTGCTGTACCGCACGGAAGGCGATGTCGAAGCCGCCGAATCCCACTATCGCCGCGCGCTGGCGATCAAGACGCGGCAGGCGCCGCGCAGCGTGACCCTGCACAACAGCCGGCAAGGGCTGGCGATGGTGCTCGCGTCACGGGGACGTTTCACCGAAGCGGCGCAGCTGCTGCGCGAGAACGTGGCGCTGGCCGAGGCGTTGATGGGCCGCGAGAGCGAACGCGCGGCCGATACCGAGATGAAACTGGCGATGGTGCTGCAGCAGTCCGGCGACTATCTGGCGGCCGGCAATCACTATCGCGAGGCGCTGGGCATCACCGAACGGGTCCTTGGCCGCGACAGCATCGACTATGCGGTGGTGGCCAGCCAGTTGGCCACGCTGGAAGAACAGCGTGGCGATCTGGCCGCCGCCGAGCCGCTGTACCGCATCGCCACCGAGATACGCCGAGCGCGCCGGCCACCCGGCGATCGCACGCGGGTCCGCAACGAGGTCTATTGGGCGCGCGTGCTGGCGCGGATGGGGCGAATGACGGAGGCCGGCGCATTGATGGAAAGCGCGCTGCCCGTCTGGCGTGGATTCTTCACCGGCGACGACGATTCGCCGGAACGAATCAATACGCAGCTGGTACAGGCCGAGTGGCTGCTCCGCAAGGGGCTGTGGGATGAAGCGCGTGCGTCATTGCCGGAAGTGCCGGCCGACAATCCGGGCGCCGCGCTGGAACGACAATCGCTGCTGGCGGAGATCGCCAGCCGTCGAGGCGCTCCGGGGGCCGTCGCGGAGTGGAAGCGCGCGGTGGCGATGTCGGCCGGCTTCACCGGCGCGGACAGCGCGGTGACCGCGCAATTGCGCGTGCCGTACGCGGAAGCATTGCTGGTTGCCGGTGACAGTGCCAATGCGCGACGCGAACTGGCCAGCGCCGAGGCGCCGCTGCGGCGCCAGCTCAGTCCGCACGCCCAGGAACTGCAACGGATGGAAGCGGCGCGGGCGCGATTGTGACGCGCCCGCATCCGCGATGGCTCCGGGTTGCCGTCCCGGAAACCATCGCGGGCGGCGCGATGCGTGGCACGCGCCGCCCGCATGGCGATCAGAGATCGACGCCGAAACCGATGCCGGCCGATTTCTCGCTGCCGCTGAAAGCACCGCCCAATGAGAACGACGCGCGCTGGCCGATGCGGCGGCCGTAACCAATCGAGAGGGCCTGCTCACCACCCTGGAAGCCGGCACCGACGGCGACGCGTCCGCGCGGACTCTGCGAACCGGCGGCATTGATCGCCATGTTGAGCATGGCGGAACTCATCGCGCCCTGGCGATCGATGCGGCGGTCCTGTTGTTGCAGCCTGCGGTCGAAGTTTTCGAAACGGTCGTTGATCGTGCCCGCATCGAAGCCCACCAATTGCGCGATCCGGCTGTCGGTATAGGCATTGGCGGCCGACAGCGTTTCGGTGTCGCCGGCTTCCATGTCGTCGCGGATGGCGGCTTCGCGGTTGTCGGTGTATGCGTTGGCGGCGGTGCCGCCGGTCGCGACCGCGGTGTCGGTATAGGCGTTCGCTGTCGCCAGGGTCGCCTGCAGCTGCGACAGATTGACGGCGTCGGTGGCGCCGGTGCCGGCGGCCACGTTGACGATACGCCGTTCACTGCCGGCGCTGCCGATCGACACGGTGTTGGCCTGGTCCGCGATCGAGCCGAAACCCAGCGCAACGGCATTGTCGCCCTGGGTGGTGACCATGCTGTGCGCGCCCAGCGCGGTGCCGTGGGTGGCATGGATCGCCGATGCGGCGCCGAAAGCGCTGGTCGATTCGGCATTCGCCTTGGCGCCCGCGCCGAACGCGCTGCTGTCGAGCGCGGCCGCCTCCGTGGATTCATCCGCCTGGCGGATGCCGTCGCCGTTGACGTCCCGCCACCCGCCCACGGCGGTGCCGTTCTCGCCTCCGGCATCGCTGTTCTGGCCGATTGCAATCGCGCCGCGGCCCGTGGCCGATGCGTCGTGGCCAAGGGCGGCGCTGCCAGCCCCTCCGGCCCGGCTGGAATAGCCCACCGCGGTGCTGTCGGCGCCATCGGCGTGACTATGTCCGCCCAGCGCGGTGCTGTCTTCGCCGGCCGATTCCGCATAGCGGCCCATGGCCGTGCTGCCGTTGCCGGAGGACAGGCTGGAATAGCCCACCGCGATGCTGTAGTCGCCGGTCGCCACGCCCATCACGCCGATGCCGGCCTCGCCCGAGGCGTCGCCGGCGATGGCGATGCTGGCCCAGCCGGAGGCGTTGGCGTTGCCACCCAGCGCGGTGGCGAAATCGCTGGTCGCCTGGGCGGCCGCACCCACGGCGGTGGTGCGCTGGGCACTGGCGATGGTGATTTCATCCAGCCCCACCAGGCCGTCATTGTTGAGGTCGCGCCAGCTGCCCATCGCGGTGCTGCCGTTGCCCGTGGCCAGGGCGCTCGTGCCCAGCGCGGTACTCTCGAACGTGGCCACGCTGCTGGCGCCGAGCGCGACGCCGCCCGCGGAAGCGCTGGCGTTGGTACCGCAGGCCAGCGAATTGCTGCCGAATGCGTTGGCGCCTGCGCCATCCTCGCCGGCGGTGGCCAGATCGCAGACGTCGCCAGCCCATGCCGGGGCCGCGATCAGCAAGGACAGGGCCAGCGCCAGGCGGCGAAGGCGCGGGCGGGTGGATGAAGCGGAAACAACTTGTCGGGTGTACATGAACGCATCTCCATGGAGGGGTGGGAAAGCCGCGCGCCCGGGGTTTTCCGGGCGTGTCTGGTTCCCAAACCGCGTTCCGCGGCAGGCGAGCGTCATTTTTTTTGCGAGATTGGCGACGGGCACCCCTGAACCGGCCGACCCGCGCCTCGCTGGGCAGATGGCGGTGGCGTGCGGAAAGACTGCTTCGGGGCCGGGCGCCGGCGACGCGGCCTGTCGGCTCAGTAGAGGTCCAGCGGATCCACGTCCAGCGACCAGCGCACCCGGCGCGCTTCCGGCAATGAGTACAGCTGTGGAATGGCGACATCGAGCAGGCGGTGCAGCGGACGCCGCTCGAGCGAGGACACCACCAGTTGCACGCGGTGATAGCCGGCGCGGCGCGGCATCGGCGCGGGCAAAGGGCCGTGCAGTTCCAGTGCCGGGTCCTGTTCGCGCAACACCTGCCGCGCCGCGAGCAGGAAAGACTGCGCCGCATCGACCTGCTGGGCCTCCGCGCGCAGCAGGGCGAGATGGGCGAACGGGGGGAAGCCGGCCGCCTCGCGCTGCGCCAGTTCGGCCTCGGCGAAGGCGTGGTAGCCGCCCTGGATCAGCGTGTTGAGCAACGGATGATCCGGGTGATGGGTCTGCAGCCAGACTTCGCCGGGCTTGTCGGCGCGACCGGCGCGGCCGGCGACCTGGATCAACTGCTGGGCCAGTCGTTCCCCCGCGCGGAAGTCGGCGGAGAACAGGCCTTCATCGATGCCCACCACCGCGACCAGGGTCAGGTGCGGCAGGTCGTGGCCCTTGGCGAGGATCTGGGTGCCGACCAGGATGCCCGGCTTCTCGCCGAGCGTGTCCAGGTGCCGGGCGAGGGCGTCGCGGCGCTGGGTGGTGCTGCGATCGATGCGCAGCACGGGTACATCGGCGAAGGCCGCGCTCAGATGTTCTTCCAGGCGCTCGGTGCCGATGCCCTGCGGCTGCAACGCCAGTCCGCCACAATCCGGACAGGCCAGCGGCGCCGGCTGGCGCGCGCCGCAGTGGTGGCATTGCAGGCGGCGGCCGCCGGCATGCACCGTCATCGGGGTGTCGCAACGCCTGCAGTGCGCGCTCCAGCCGCAGTCGTGGCACAGCAACACCGGCGCATAGCCGCGCCGGTTCTTGAACACCAGCACCTGTCCACCGGCATCCAGCGACTGGCGGATCGCCTGTTGGAGTTCGCGCGAAAGACCGGCGTCCAGCGGTCGCTTGCGGACATCCAGCACGCGCACGCGCGGCGGTTGCGCCACGCCGGCGCGGCGACGCAGGCGCAGATGGCCATAGCGACCGCTGCGCGCGTTGTGCAGGGTTTCCAGCGAGGGCGTGGCGCTACCGAGGATGATCGGCACGTCCAGCGCCTTGGCCCGCACCAGGGCGAAATCGCGGGCGTGGTAGCGGATGCCGTCCTGCTGCTTGTAGCTGCCGTCGTGCTCTTCATCGACGATGATCAGGCCGGCCTCGGGCAGCGGCGTGAACACCGCCGAACGGGTGCCCACGATCACCCGGGCTTCACCGCGCGCGCAGGCGCCCCAGGTGCGCGCGCGCTCGTTGTCATTGAGGCCGGAGTGCAGCGCGTGGGCGGGAACGCCCAGGCGGGCGCGGAAGCGCGCCAGCGTCTGCGGTGTCAGGCCGATTTCGGGAACCAGCACCAGCGCCTGCCGCCCGCGCGCCAGGCAATCGGCGATGGCGCCCAGATAGACCTCGGTCTTGCCGCTGCCGGTGACGCCATCGAGCAGGAACGGCGCGAAGCCGCGGGCACCGGCCAGCGCATCGGCGGCGTGCCGTTGTTCCTCGTTGAGTTCCGGCCCCGGACGCGGCGTGGCTTCCACGACCCCCGGCGGCGCCGGGATCCGTTCGGCCAGTTGCCGCGCCGCCAGCGCGCGCGCCGCTTCCCGCCAGCGCTCCATGCGGACCGCGAGCTGGTCTTCGGACTGGGGGCCGGCCGACAGGTACTCCGCCAGTTGCCGGGGCCGGCTGCCGGCGCGCAGCTGCGACAGGCCGGCGAGACCGGCTTCGGTCAGTTGCCATTGCCAAGCCTGTTCCGCATCGGGCACCGGTTCTCCCTGGCGCAACGGCGCGGGCAGCGCGGTGGCGAAGGTGTCGCCCAGGGGCGCGTGGGTGTAGCGGGCCAGCCAGCGCAGGGACTCCAGCAGTTCGCCGTGCAGCAGCGGGGAGGCGTCCAGCCATTCCCGGGCGGCCTTCAACTCGACCGCCTCCTCGCCGGCACCCGTTTCGGCCACCCAGCCCACCAGTTCGCGGCCCCCGAACGGCACGCGCACGCGCCGGCCCACGTCGCCGGCCGAGACCACCGAGCCCGCGGGAGGGTGGTAATCGAACAGGCGGAGCAGGGGTACGGGCAGGGCGACGCGAAGGACGGCAGGTGGCGACATCGGCTCCAGTTTAGCGAGCCGGTCAAGCCGTGCGGGCAGGTACCGGGGTTGCGGGATCAATCTGTCAAAAAAATGACGAAGATCACGCAAGTGCAGGTGAGCAAAAGAGATTCCGGTTTATCCACAAAAGTTGTGGATAAATCTGTGCATGTCGCCATTGCTCCACGCGCCGATGACCCATTTTCGGGCCTCGCGTGGTGGTTGGTGAAAAAAACGCCAAAACAATATTTTTATTTAAAATCAAATGGTTAATTGTGAAACCAAGCTGAAATGTGACGGCGGGCCACCCGGGCCGGAACGATCGTGACAGCCGCGTGACCGCTGTGCACAACGTAAATCGGCGAAAGCCTTGTGCCACTTGGGAGAGCAGGATTCCAAGCAGTGTCAAGCGCTGGGAATCACCTTTGCGACCGCTATGATTCGTGCCGATGAGCCCGCGCTTCCATGACTGATCCGTCGCCGTCCGCGCCCCCGGCGCCGCCTGCCCTGACCGCTTTCCTGCGCGGCGTCGAGCGCCGCGGCGCCCTGTTCGCGCAATTGCAGTGTGGCGATGCGGAACATGGCGATGTCGCCCTGGCGACCGCGATGCGGGCCTTCTCGGAGCAGGCGCCCGGCCTGCCGATGGCGGACTGGCCGCGGAGTTTCTGGCAGCGGCTGATGGCATCGCCGGCGCTGCACCGCTCCCCGGCCGCCGCGCGCTGGCCGGTATCGGTGGCCCATCTGGGAACGCTTGCACCGGATGACCGGCGGGCGCTCCTGAGCCGTTTGGCGGCCGGGCTGCCGGAGGATGAAGCGGTCGAGGTCCTGGGAATCGACCTGACGCACTATCGGGCGGCGCTGGCCGCGGCCTGTCCGCAGGATGCCGCGGGCCAGCCCGACGCCGTCGGCTGGCGGGCGCTGGCCGACGCGATCCAGCAGCAGATGCGGGACCTGCCACCGGATCGGATGGCGCGGCTGGCACGCCTGCGCGAGCGTGCGCTGCAGCCGGAACCAACACCCCCGCGCGCGGCGCGCGGCAAACCCGCGCCGGTATCGAGCGAACGCGCGCCGCGTCCTCGGGCCGTCCCGGGGCGCTGGCGGCGCTGGGGAGTGGTGGCCATCGTGCTGGTCTGCGCGGGTGGACTGGCGGCGACGTTCCTGGCCCCGCCCGGATGGCTCGGGCGGATGGGTGGTTCGCTGGAGCAGGTGGAAGAGGCAGGACTGAGCCTGGCCGAAGAGCCGGACATCCGCAGCGAAGCCCTGGGGCCTGCCGACCCGCCGGCGGTCGCGGTGGTGGCGGAGGACGCGCTGCCGCTGCATCCGGATCTGGATCTGCTGCTGGATCCGGAAAGCGAATCACTGTCGGGCGACGCGGCCTTCCTGGCCTGGTACCTGGCGGGTCGCAGCCAGCCGTCGCCGGCGGACCCGGCCACCGCCGCATCCGCCGACGCGGCGGCCACCGGGGAGGAAGGCCGTGACGCGACGTTCTGAATGCCTGGCGCTGGTCCTGGCCGTGTTCGCCGTCTGTGCGGCCTGGTGGGCCCGCGCCCTGCCGTCCGGGGTGGAAACCCTGCTGGCGGACAGTCGCGCGCGCTGGTCCGCGCTTTCCGAACCACAGCGTGCGCAGGTTGCCGCGCGTGCGCGTGCCTGGGATGCGTTGGCGTCGACGGAACGGATGCGCCAACGAAGCCTGTATCAGTCCTGGCGCGCGCTGGAAGAAAGCCAGCGCGTGCAACTGCGCGCCGCCGCGCAGGCGTTCGCCGCCCTGCCGCCGGAAGAGCAGGCACGCCTGCGCACGCTGTACGGCCAGCAGGATGTCTCGCAGCAGCATGGCTGGGAGTTGGGTCCCGAACTGGGAGCGGACTGGCCGCGCCTGCAGCCGTTGTTCGCCTATGTGCCCGCGGACGAACGCGCGATGCTGCTTGCCTTCTTGCGGCAATCGGATGCGAAACAGCGCGATGATCTCGCGGCGCTGGCGCAGCGCATTCCACCGCAGGAGCGCGCCGCGTTCCGGCAGGCCTTGCTGAAAGTGGAGCCTGCGCGCCGGGGCGATTGGCTGCACCAGCGGCGCAGCCAGTAGCCGGCGGAACGGCGTGGCTCAGTAGCGCGCCGCGCTCGCGAGAATCCGCCGGCTGGCGCGAACCTGATCACCGAAGCGGGCGATGCCTTCTGCGCGCATGTGCGGCGCGTGATCGCGCAGATAGGCATCGAGCGCGGCGCGATCGGCCAAGCGGTAGCGAACGCAGCGCGATACCCATCCGGGTTCGGCGGGTGGCTCCAGTCCGTCCAGGATTTCCGCTTCCAGGAACCCCGCGAAGCCCAGCATCTCGCGCACATGCGTGTCCAGCCAGCGCGCATGCGTTTCGGCGATATCCGGACCGATGGCGAGATCGACCTCGTAGATGATGGTCATGCGTTGATGAAGCTGGTGAAGAGGACGAACATCGCCGCGAAGCTCACCAGAAACAGATAGACCATGCCGACAGCCAGATACTTCAGCACGGTCAGCCACCACGCCTGGCCATAGACCCGCTTCTGCATCAGCAGCAGGTAGATCGGCATCCACCACCAGAGCACGAACTGCAGCAGCCCGGTGATGCTGGTGAACCATGCGGCGTGCGGCGTGATCCATTCGTCCAGCGCCATCAGCAGGAAGATGCCGAGCAGCGCCAGGCACAGCCATGCATGGCTGTACAGGGCGACGACCAGGTGCTCCAGGTACAGCCGACCCGAACCCAGGTAGGCAATCTTGAGGAACACCGCGAAGACGGGAACCATGAAGAACAGCGCGGTGGGAATGGCTTTGAGGCCGGCGTTCTTGAACAGCTCCGGATCCTTCTGGAAGCGCACCCAGTTTTCTTCCGCGCGCTGCGCCTTCTTCTTCAGCCAGCGGTTGAGGAATCCCTCGGGTTCGGCCTGCGCGTCCCCGGTCCTGTCCGCGGTTGCGGACGAGGCGGAGGACCCGGGTGTGAGCGTGCTGTCAGGCGGAAGGGGGGACGGCGCTTCGGCGGCCTCCGGCGCCGCCCCGGCGATCGGGCCGGTGGATTCCAGGGGCTGCTGCAGCGACGGGTGCTTCGGATCCAGTTGGGCGATGCGCTCCCGCGCCTGTTTGCGCAGCGCCTTGATGCTGCGATCGAAACCGACGCTGGCGCCCGGGATGTTGCCGACCGCCGCCTTGCCTTCGATCAGGCCGCGGATGGCATCGTCGCGCTGGCGCTCCACTTCGGCGACGGTCGTCGCCTCCTCGAAATTGCCCTTCACCACGGCTTCGGACGAGGGCTCGCCGATATGCACGGCGAACTGGGCGATGAAGAACGTCAGCACGCTGACGATGACGAACAGCCGCAGCGGCGCGACGTAGGGTGCGCGATGGCCGGCCAGGTAGGCGTTGGCCAGGCGGCCCGGCGAGCACAGCGTGCGCAGGGTGCGGAAGATGCGCCCGTCCAGGTGCCAGAACGACTCGAAGACTTCCTCGATCGCGTGTCCGGCATGGCGCAACGGATTGTGCGAGGACTGACCGCAGTGATGGCAGAACTCGCCCTGCAATGGCGTGGCGCAGTTCTCGCACCCGGCGGGCGCATGGTCGTGCGGCAGTACGTCGGTCTGGCTGCTCATCTGCGGTTGTGCTTCCCCTGGCGCGAGCGGGTAAGATACCGGCCTCCCGTGACCCGGTGCCAGCGCGCGACCGCGCGACCGTAGTCCGGCGGTCTCCCCATGTCTTCCATCGTCTCCCATTCGCCGCGTTTCGGCGATGAGGTCCGCGCTTCCGCGAAACTTGCCCTGCCGCTGGTGCTGGGCCATGTCTCCACCGGTCTCATCGGCTTCGTCGACAATGTCATCGCCGGACACCACAGCACCCAGACCCTGGCCTCGGTCACGGTCGGCACCGCCCTGCTGTGGCTGCCGATGATGGTGCCGATCGGCACGCTCATCTCGCTCACCGCTTCGGTCTCGCAGCTGGACGGCGCCAATCGCCGCGACGAGATCGGACCGCTGTTCCGCCAGGCGCTGTGGCTGTCGCTGGGTCTGGGCGTGCTGATGTTCGGCTTCCTGACCGTGGCGCCCTATGCGCTGGGCGCGTTCGGCATCGCCCCCGACATCATTCCCGGCGCGACCGGTTTCCTGCATGCGATCCGCTGGGGCGTGCCGGCGCTGACCTTCTATTTCTGCATGCGCTACCTGAGCGAGGGCATGCACTGGACCCTGCCGACGATGCTGCTGGGATTCGGCGGCCTGCTGGTGCTGGCACCGCTCGGTTACGTGCTGACCTTCGGCAAGTTCGGCCTGCCGGAGATGGGCGCGGCCGGCCTGGGCACGGCTTCGGCGATCACCATGTGGGTGCAGGCGACCTGCTTCGCGCTGTATCTGTGGCATTCGCGCCGCTTCGCTCACCTCAAGCTCTTCAGCCACTTCGAGCCGCCGCGCGGGGAGGCGATCGGACAACTGCTCCGCACCGGCCTGCCGATCGGCATCACGGTGCTGATGGAGGGCAGCCTGTTCATCGTGACCGCGCTGCTGATCGCGCGGCTGGGCGCGGTGTCGGCCGCCGCGCACCAGATCGCCATCAACGTCGCCGCGCTGTGCTTCATGGTGCCGATGGGCGTCGCCGAAGCCACCACCGTGCGCGTGGGCCATGCGCTGGGCTCCGGCGACCCGGCAGGTGTCCGTCGGGCGGCCCATGCGGGCTACGCCATCGTTCTGTGCACCCAGGCCATGTCGGCGCTGGTGCTGCTGTTCGGGCATGACGCGGTGGTGTCCCTGTACACCCAGGATATGGCGGTGGCGGCGCTGGCGGGCACCTTGCTGCTGTATGCCGCGGCGTTCCAGTTCCCCGACGGCATCCAGGTGCTGTCGGCCGGCGCGCTGCGCGGGCTGAAAGACACCCGGGCGCCGATGTGGCTGGCGATGGTCTCCTACTGGGGCCTGGGCATGCCGCTCGGGGCCGGTTTCGGGCTGGGCCTGGGCTGGGGACCGCAGGGCATGTGGCTGGGCCTGATCATGGGCCTCACCGCCGCCGCGGTCAGCCTGGGCTGGCGCTTCAACCGCAGCAGCCAGCGCCTGCTGGCCGCTGCTGCGCCCTGACTGACATTGGCGCACGGTGACTAAAGGGGCATGCCGCCCCCGGGGTCGAACCGTTAAGCTGGCCCCAGGAATACCGGAGTCTCCGTCCCCATGAACCAACCGCCTCCCATCCGCGGACCCGTCGCCACTTTCTTCGTGGGCGCCTGGAACGTGGTGAATTTCGCCCGCAAGCTGTTCCTGAACGTGCTGTTCTTCGGGTTCCTGCTGTTCCTGATCATGTTCATGATCCTGCTCGCCGGAATCAGTTCGAGCAGCGCGGTCAAGCCGGTCATCGATCGCACCACGCTGGTGATCGCGCCGGAAGGGCGCCTGGTGGAGCAATACAGCACCGATCCGGCGACCCGCGCGCTGGCCAAACTGCTCAATGACAAGGACGCCGAGGAAATCCAGCTGCGCGATCTCGTGCGCGCGATTGATGCGGCGCGCGAGGACAAGAAGATCGAGCGGATGATGCTGCGTGTCGATCGGCTGCAGCCGACCGGCTACGCCTCGCTGCGCGAAGTCGCCGCCGCGCTGGAGCGCTTCCGCGCCTCGGGCAAGCAGATCGTGGCATTCGGCGAGAACCTGGGCCAGCACCAGTACCTGCTGGCCGCGCAGGCCAACGAGGTCTATCTGGATCCGATGGGTGGCCTGCTGCTGGAAGGCCTGGGTCGCTATCGGCAGTACTTCCGCCAGGCCCTGCAGGAAAAGCTGGGCGTGGACGTGCACGTGTTCCGGGTGGGCGAATTCAAGTCCGCGGTCGAACCCTATGTGCTGGACGCCGCCTCGGCGGAAGCCAAGGAAGCCGATCTGTTCTGGATGAACGATGTGTGGCAGCGCTACCTGGGCGACGTCGCCAAAGCCCGCAAGCTGACCCCGCAGCAACTCGCCGCCGGCATCGACACGCTGCCGGAGGGCATCGCCGCCACCGGCGGCGATCTGGCCAAGTTCGCCCTGCAGCAGAAGCTGGTGGACGGCTTGAAGACCCGCGAGGACGTGGAGAACCTGTTGATCGAACGCGGCGTGGCCGACGAGGATTCGGACACCGGTTTCCGCCAGGTCACCCTCGACGGTTATCTGGCCCACCTGGACGCGCAGCGCGCGACCACGCTGGACAAGCGCGCGCAGATCGCGGTGGTGGTGGCCGAAGGTGAAATCACCGATGGCGAGCAGCCGGCCGGTCGCATTGGCGGCGAATCGACCTCGGCGTTGCTGCGCGAGGCGCGCGACGACGAGGACGTGAAGGCGGTGGTGCTGCGCGTGGATTCCCCGGGCGGCGGCGTGTTCGCGTCGGAGCAGATCCGCCGCGAAGTGGCCGCGCTGAAGGCTGCCGGCAAGCCGGTGGTCGTATCGATGGGCGATCTGGCCGCCTCCGGTGGCTACTGGATCTCGATGAACGCCGATCGCATCTACGCCGATCCGTCGACCATCACCGGTTCGATCGGGATCTTCGGCATGATTCCGACCGTGCCGCGCACGCTGGAGAAGATCGGCGTGCACACCGACGGCGTGGGCACCACGCGCTTCGCCGGCGCGTTCGATATCACCCGTCCGCTGGATCCGGCGGTCGGCCAGGTGATCCAGTCGATCATCAACAAGGGCTACGCGGACTTCACCGGCAAGGTCGCCGACGCGCGCAAGAAGCCGGTCGAAGCGGTGGACGAAGTCGCGCGCGGCCGCGTCTGGAGCGGCGCGCAGGCGAAGGAGCGCGGCCTGGTCGATGAACTCGGTGGCATGCAGGCGGCGACCGATCATGCCGCGCAGCTGGCCAAGCTGGGCGGCGCCGACAAGTACCGCGTGCGCTACATCGAGCAGAACGCTTCGCCGTTCGCCCAGTTCATGGGTCGGATGGCCGGATCGCGGATTGGCGCGCTGTGGCTCAAGGATTCCGACGTTGCCCGTGCGATGCTGGCGCAGCGTCTGCCGGAAGCCGATACCCAGCTGCGCTTCGTGGAAGAAGCCCTGCAGGATCGCCAGGGCACGCCGGTCAAGGCGCTGGCCTATTGCTTCTGCGGTTTCTGAGCCGGCGCTTCCGTCTCGGCCGGACAGAACGAAAAAGCCCTCCGCAAGGAGGGCTTTTTTTTGCCGGGTTGCCCGCCCCCGGGGCGGGACTACTGCCGTTCGGCCGCGTCGATGGCGGCGCGGGTGTCCTCGGCGGCCTTGCGGGTGGTTTCCTCGACCGACCGGGCCTTGTCCTGCGGTGCCCGGATGGCGTCGCGCAGCTCGGTGGCGCGCGCGGCCTGCGGCTCCGGCGGGCGTTCCGTCGGCGGTGGCGCGGGTCGGCACGCGTACAGCGGCAGCAACAGCAGCAGGCAGGTGATCGGACGCCTTTTCATGCGATGCCCCTCCGGAATGGCTGGCGGTATGCTAACCCCATTCTGACGGAGCGACGCATGGCATCCCATCGGTGGCGACTGGACGGGCAGACCGCATTGATCACCGGCGCGAGCGCCGGCATCGGCCTGGCGATCGCGCGCGAGCTGCTCGGGTTCGGTGCGGATGTGATGCTGGTGGCGCGTGACGAGGATCTGCTGGATGCCGCGCGCGAGGATCTGGGGGAGGAATTCCCCGAACGCGAAGTGGCGACGATGGCCGCCGACGTGGCCGATGACGAGGACCGGCGCGCGATCCTCGACTGGGTGGAAGATCATGCCGATGGCCTCAACCTGCTGATCAACAACGCCGGCGGCAATGTCACCAAGGCCGCGGTGGACTACACCGAGGATGAGTGGCGCGGGATTTTCGAGACCAACCTGTTCTCCGCGTTTGAACTGTCGCGCTACGCACACCCGCTGCTGACCCGGCACGCCAGTTCCGCCATCGTCAACGTAGGCAGCGTGTCCGGCATCACCGCGGTGCGCAGCGGCGCGCCTTACGGCATGACCAAGGCCGCACTGCACCAGATGACCCGCAACCTCGCCGCCGAGTGGGCCGAGGATGGCGTGCGGGTGAACGCGGTGGCGCCCTGGTACATCCGCACACGCCGGACATCCGGTCCGCTGTCGGATGCGGATTACTACGAGGAAGTGATCGCGCGCACGCCGATGCGCCGGATTGGCGAACCGGAGGAAGTGGCCGCGGCGGTGGGCTTCCTGTGCCTGCCGGCGGCGAGCTATGTCACCGGGGAATGCATCGCGGTGGACGGTGGATTCCTGCGCTATGGATTCTGATCCCGCTCCCGCACCGAAACGGCTGCCGCTGGTCAAGCTCGTGTTGGCGGCAGGCGTGGGCTGGGCGCTGTGGCACGCATTCCAGGTCGCGCCGCAGGGGCGCGGCATCTTCGGTGAAATCGCCCTGTTCGGCCTGTGGGGCGCGATGGTCGCGGTGGCACTGTTCCTGATCGCGGTGTTCTTCTACTGCCGTGATCTCGGGCGCACGCTGGCAGCGGTTTCGCCCGCGGCGCGAGCGGCGTCACCCGCTTCGGTGTGGTGGATGTTCGCGCTGCCGTACAACTTCATCGAGGATTTTTTCATCATCCGCAACGTGTCGGTCAGCCTGCGTGCGGAAGCGCGGCGCAATCGCGCGCTGGGCGGATGGCGCCACTTTGGCGAATGGTCCGGGTTGGGCTGGTGCGGCGCGCAAATCGTCTCGCTGGTGCCGAATCTGCTGGGTTCTGCGGCGGGCCTGGTCGCGCTGGTGTTGTGGTTGATCCACTGGCGATTGATCCGGCGCGCCTTGATGGCGCTGCGCAACGCGCCGGCCGTGGCGATCCGGCCCGCGGCATGATCCACGCCAGCGCCGCCGCCGCTGGCTTGGCGAAGCAGGGGTGACGGAGGCGGTTGAGTCCTTGCCACGAGTACCCGCGAGGGGAATTTCCAACCGCTTTCAGCCGCCGCAGGCGCTCTCGGCCAGGATGCGCTGCATGCGTTCGAATTCGGCCTTGTTCTTCTCGCTGGTGTCCGCGCGGGTGAAGCGCCAGGCCACTTCCGCCTCGTCGCGACACTTCTTCCACGCCTCGCAGAGCCCTTCATCGGGAACCCGCGCGCAGGTATCGCGCACCATTTCGCAGGCCTGGCCCGCGCCACCCTGCGGATTGCCATCCAGCCCGGTGGTCTGCAACGGTTCGCAGCGCGAAGCCGGCTCGCTGTCCTCGGTCAGGTAGCCGCCGCCATCGCGGGTGGTGCAGCGGAACAGATTGGGAGGTGGCAGGCGCTCGGCCGTCGCGGTCGACGCGGGTGCGGACGCAGGTGCCGACGTTTCTTCGGACGCCGCGGCCGGCGTCGCAGCGGGCGCCGCCGCGGGTGTGGACGTCGCCGGCGCCATCGGCACGGTCGCCAGTGCCTGCATCCGCTTGACCTGCTGCCGGCTGCCCTTGGGGCAGGGCATGTTCTGCACGGTGAGCGCGCCAGCGGCATCGGTGCAACGGTAGATCACCAGTTCGTCGGCGTGCGCGGCGGCGGGCGCCGCCAGCAGCATCAACCAGGCAAGGCGATAGGGCATCAGGGGTTCCTGCAATCGTTGGCCATGCGCGCATCGATGCCGCGCTGTTCCAGATCCAGCGCGCGGCGCTCGCTGGGCATCGCGCTGCCGTAGCGGCGCAGGATGTCATAGCGGCGATCGGACAGCCGCGCGCAGACTTCCGCCTGCGGAAGTTCATGGCATTCGTCGCGGATCCAGACGCCGCCCGCCGGGACGACGATGTTGCCGGACGGATGTCCGGGCGGACGTGGTGTCGGGGGATGCGGCGTGGGATTCCCGCTCTGGAACGAAATGCTGCCGCCATTGCCGAGATTGACGTGCCCGGAGACGCTGCCGCCGTAGTGACGTGGCCAGACCGGATAGGGATAGCCGCCTGCCCAGTAGGGGACGAAGCGCAGTCGACCCTCGCCGTTCTCGCTGGTGTAGCGCTCGCCCTCGGGAGTGACGCATTCGTACATCGGGCGCGGCGCGTTGCGATAGACCACCCGCTCGGCGGGCGCCGCCGGTGATGCCGGCGTGGCCGGGCGGCTGTCGACCGGCGCCGGCGGCGTGGGCGCAGGATCGCGCGGACGCTGCATGCTGCGGGTCTGCTGGGTTTCGCCGGGCGCGCAGGGCGAGTCGCGCAGGGTCAGCTGGCCCTGCTTGCCGATGCAGCGGTAGATCGTCACGGCCTGCGCGGCCGCGTGCGATGTCACGCAGAACAAACAAGACAGGCAGGCGACGAGGACGATACGCATGCCGGCATCTTGCGCGCGAAGCGGGGCGCCGACAACGCCGGCCGGTTCACGGTCGGAACGACTCGCCGGTGCGCGCATCGCGGATGGACGAAGGGCGTTCCAGGCCACCGGTTTCGCCCTCGCTGACACCGTCCAGGCGTTCCAGCAGCGCGGGATCCAGTCCGGCGCGGTCAAGCGGCGCGGGCTGCCCGCTCAGGTTGGCGCTGGTGGAAACCAGGGGGCCGCCAAACCCGCGGCACAGTGCGATGACCGTGGGATGGGCGGTGACCCGCACGGCGATGCCGTCATGTTCGCCGGTGAGCCAGCGCGGTACCCGAGGACTGGCCGGCATCACCCAAGTGTTCGGACCGGGCCAGCTCGCCAGCACGTCGGCGAGGCGTTCGACCGGCAATGCGTCCAGATCCAGGCAGGCGCGAAGCTGTTCGAGATCGGCGGCGATCAGGATCAGTCCCTTCTCGACCGGACGCTCCTTGATCGCCAGCAGGCGCCGCACGGCGGTTTCATCGAACGGGTCGCACCCCACGCCCCACACGGCTTCGGTCGGATAGGCGATCACGCCGCCGTGCTGGAGCCATTCGATGGCGGCGGACAGGGACAGGGGATCGTTCATGGCGCGATTCTGCCACGGTGCGCGCGCTTCCACCGCGCCCCGCCGGGGCGCGGCTTCCGGCGGGGATCAGAACGGCGCGTCGTCGCTCTGCTTCTTGGCGACGCGCTTCTTGCCCGGCTCCACCTTGGCCGGAGTGAGCAGCGACTTGGCCGGTTCGGTGACCGTCACCGCGGCCTTCTTCGCCGCGGCCTTCTTGGTGGCGGTTTTCCTGGTCGCGGTCTTTTTCGTCGCCGTCTTCTTGGTGGCGGTCTTCTTCGGTGCGGTTTCCTTCTTCACCGCGGCCTTCTTGGCGGTCGCCTTCTTGGCACCGAAACCACGACGGGCCGGCTTGCCGGTTTCCTCCAGCAGCTGCTGGACTTCGGCCAGGGTGAGCGAGGCGGGTTCGCGATCCTTGGGAATCTTGCCGTTGAGCTTGCCATCGCTGATGTACGGGCCGAAGCGTCCGTTCAGCACCTGGATGTCGCTGCCGTCGAACTCCTTGATGATGCGGTTGCGCGCGATTTCTTCCTTTTCGTTGATCAGGAAGACCGCGCGGGCCAGATCGATCGTGTACGGATCGTCTTCCTTCTTCAGCGAGGCATAGGTGCTGCCGCGCTTGGCGAACGGGCCGAAGCGGCCGATGCCGACGCTGACTTCCTCGCCATTGTCCTGGCCGAGCTTGCGCGGCAGCTTGAACAGCTCGATCGCCTCGTCCAGGGTGATGGTGTGCATCGACTGGCCCGGGCGGAGCGAGGCGAACTCGAGTTTCTCGTCGGTGTCCTTGTCGCCGATCTGGGCGTAGGGTCCGAACCGGCCCAGGCGCACGCTGACCGGTTTGCCGGACTTGGGATCGGTGCCGAGTTCGCGCGCGCCGGTGGCCTCGCTGCGATCGACCGATTCCTTCTTCTCTTCGATCAGTTCCTTGAACGGGCCCCAGAACTTCTCCATCAGCGGGACCCATTCCTCCTCGCCGCGCGAGACGGCGTCCAGCTCGTCCTCGAGCCGGGCGGTGAAGTCGTAATCCACGTACCGGGTGAAGTGGCCACTGAGGAACTTGGACACCGCGCGGCCCACGTCGGTGGGCTTGAAGGCGCGGCCTTCCATCTCGGTGTACTTGCGGAACAGCAGGGTCTGGATGATCGAGGCGTAGGTGGAGGGACGGCCGATGCCGTACTCCTCCAGCGCCTTGACCAGCGCCGCTTCGGTGAAGCGCGGCGGCGGCTGGGTGAAATGCTGGTCGGCATGGATGCGATCCAGCGGCACCCGGTCGCCCGGCTTCATTGGCGGCAGTTTGCGGCCTTCGTCGTCGTCTTCCGCGCCCTTCTGGTCCTTGCCTTCCTCGTATACGGCCAGGAAGCCGGGATCGATCACGGTGGTGCCGCTGGCGCGGAAACTGTGCTCGCTGCCGGCGGCCAGGTCGACACTGACGGTGTTGAGGGTGGCCGGCACCATCTGGCAGGCCACCGCGCGCTTCCAGATCAGCTCGTAGAGCTTGCGCTCGTCGTCGCTGAGGAAGCGGGCGACCTGGGCCGGGGTGCGCAGGGCCGAAGTCGGGCGCACGGCTTCGTGCGCTTCCTGGGCGTTCTTGGACTTGGTCTGGTAGGTGTTGGGCTTGTCGGGCAGCGCCTGGGTGCCGTAGTCGCGGGCGATGACGTCGCGGATCTCGTTCAGGGCTTCGATCGACAGGCTGACCGAGTCGGTACGCATGTAGCTGATCAGGCCGACGGTGCCTTCCTCGCCGATCGCCACGCCTTCATACAGCTTCTGCGCGACCTGCATGGTCTTGCGGGTGGTGAAGCCCAGCTTGCGCGCGGCTTCCTGCTGCAGGGTGGAGGTGGTGAAGGGCGGCGCGGGCCGGCGCTTGCGCTCCTTGCTGGTCACGTCGGTGACGTGCAGCGAACCCTGCGCGGCCTGCTGGATGCGCAGGCGCGCGGCTTCGGCGGTGTCACCGTCGGTGACCGTGAACTGCTCGAACTTCTGCCCGTCCAGGCGGGTGAGCTTGGCCGTGAAGGACTGGCGCGGGTGCGCGCACTCGGCCTCGATGGACCAGTATTCGCGTGCGATGAAGGCTTCGATCTCTTCCTCGCGCTCGACGATCATGCGCAGCGCGGGCGACTGCACGCGGCCGGCGGACAGGCCACGCTGGACTTTGCGCCACAGCACCGGCGACAGGTTGAAGCCGACCAGGTAGTCCAGCGCGCGGCGCGCCTGCTGGGCGTCGACCAGTTCGTTGGCGATCTGGCGCGGCTGGTTCATGGCCTCGCGGATGGCCCGCGGGGTGATTTCGGTGAACACCACCCGGTGCAGCGGCTTGTCCTTGAGCAGGCCGCGCTCCTTCAGGATTTCCGCGATGTGCCAGCTGATCGCCTCGCCCTCGCGATCAGGGTCGGTCGCCAGGTAGATGTCTTCGGCCACCTTGGCCGCCTTGGCGATGGCATCGACGTGCTTCTCGTTCTTGTCGATGAGGTCGTAGCGCATCGCGAAGCCGTTGTCCGGATCCACCGCCCCTTCCTTCGGCACCAGGTCGCGCACGTGACCATAGGACGCCAGGACGTGGAAGTCCTTGCCGAGGTATTTGTTGATCGTCTTGGCCTTGGCCGGTGATTCGACGATGAGGAGGTGCTTGGACATGTCCTTCCGATGGGCGGTGGGGGCGGCGCGTGGCCGGCAAGGGTGGCGTAAAAGCGGGCGGCAGAGAAGCCGACGCCCGGAGCCGTGGCCCCGGGCGTTCAGGTTTCGCTATTAATAGTGGAATCACGCCCGGGGGGCGGCTGTCAACCCTGAACGGATTCCGTGAAGGCCATCACCTTCCGAAACCACCGCCCAGCGCCGCGATCAGCGCGCCCGTCGCCAGCAGGCCGAGAAGGGCGAGCAGTCCCCCCAGAATCAGGACGACCCAGGTGACCGTACCCAGTTCGGGCCGTTGGCGTTCCGGGTAGTGGGTGTAGGCCCACTTGTCCACCACCAGCGTGCCGCAGATCAGGTCGTGCAGGGCCTGCTTGCGGCCCGTGAACGCCACCATCAGATAGCCGATCAAGATCAGCAGGGTACTGATGAAGGTGGCGAAGTAACGGCCGATTCCACGCCAGAAGCTGATCGTCGCGCCGTTCCGATCCACCACCTTGATGCCGATCGCCATCTTCCCGGGCGTGGCCTGGTGGGTGGACGCATGGAACCAGGCGAAATAGACCGCCGAGATTCCCAATTGCGCCAGGTAGGAGAGACCCTGCAGGACGAACATGAGCGGTGAGTCGACGTTGTTGCTGTTGCCCAGCACCAGCCCGATCATGGCCATCCCCAGGATCATGCCGACCACGGCATTGATGATGACCAGCAGGAAGTTGTCGATGATGAAGGCCGCCACGCGCTTCCAGAAACCGGCATAGACGATCTCGCCGCCCTGGATCACATGGGGCGCCACCTCGACCGCGGCCTGCGGCGCGGCATAGGGCGAAGTGCCGAAGGATGCCCCCGGAGCGAGTGCGGGAGCGATGATCGCATCGGCGGCCGATGACGGCGAAGTGGCATCGACGTCGCCCGCGGACACGTCCCATGATTCGGTGTGGACGGCCACGGGCGGTGGCGCGACTTCCAGTTCGAGTTCGCCGGCGAAATCGGCCGCGGCCTGCCATTGCGACAGGCCGTCGCGCCAGATCAGCGTGGCGTGCGAAATCCGGCCGCCGGCCAGCAGATCCCGCAGGGTCGCGGCGTCCACCGGTCCCTGGGGCTGCCGCGCTTCATCGGCGTAGTACCAGTGCTTCATCGAGCGCGTGCGATCACTGGCCGCTGCCGGCCATGGCCGCCATGCCGACCGCGAACACGAAGAAGCCGATGTAGGCGATCACGAACAGGCCCGCCAGCACGATGATCGTCCAGGTCACCGCGCCCAGCTCGCGGCGCTGCCGTTCCGGATGGGCGGTGAAGGCCCAGCGATCGACCACCAGCGTGTCGGCGATCATGTCGTGCAGGCTCTGCTTGCGTTCGGTCAGGCCGACGGTGAACGCCGACACCAGCGTGGTGACACCGCAGCTGACCAGGTTGAGGAAGAAGTACGCGCACCAGCGCCCGAAGCTGCGGCCCAGGGTGAGCGCCTGCCCATCGGTCCGTGCGACCTTGATGCCCACCGCCAGCTTGCCGAGCGTCGCCTGCGAGGCGGAGGCATGCATCCAGGTGAAGTAGCCGGCCTGGACGATGATGGGCACGACATAGATCGCCAGGATGAAGGTCAGGCCGAGCGTGCCGCGCATCATGTCGTTGGCGAACGCCTGCGGACTCAGCGCGGCCGCTCCGCCGGTGAGCATGACGCCGACCATGACCATCACCAGGGTCACCACCATCATCACCATGCCATCGATGAACGAGGCCGCGAAACGCTTCCATAAACCCGCCATCACCACGTTGCCACCGAACACCGGCGCGGCCTGCAGCGGGATGTTCGCGGCCGGCGCCGCATACGGCGACGCGGAATCGCTGACCACCGAGGTGGTCGCGGGCGCTGCCGGAATGGCGATATCCAGTTCCAACGCCATCTCGCGCAGTGCGCGCCAGTGCTCCATGCCTTCGCGCCAGATCAGCGTCTCCGGGAGGACCTCGCCACGCTGGAAACGCGCGCCGAGTTCTTCCGTGCTGATCGGGCCGTGGCGCTGCCCGCCGATGGCGAAGTACCAACTGCTCATTGTGTGTACCGCTCCTGTTGCTGTTTCAATTGTTTGCTCAGCCGAACCGTTGCGCGGTCGCGGCGAGGCCGATGACGAAGAAGATCAGGACCACACCGGCCACGAGAATCAGACCATACAGCGCGAGTACCACGATGGCGACCGCGCCGAGCTCGGTGCGCTGGCGCTCCGGTTCCGTGGTATAGGCCCATTTGTCCACCACCACGGTGTCGCATATCACGTCATGCAAGGACTGCTTGCGCGCGGTGAAGGCGGCCATCAGGTAGCCGATGCAGAAGGTCAGCGTACTCAGGATGGTGGCGAAGAACCGGGCCAACGCGCGCAGGAAGGAAATCGGCTCGCCGTGGCTGCGCACCACCTTGATGCCGATCGCCATCTTGCCCGGCGTGGCGTAGTTGAAGGTGGAGTGGAACCAGGCGAAGTACAGCGCGTTGAGGGCGATGGTGCAGAGCGAGGTCGTGATGGCCGTCGCCAGTTCGCCGCCGCCGGCGAGATCGCTGAGGATCATGCCGAACAATTCACCGCACAGGCCCACCACCAGCGACAGGATGAAGCCATCGATGATGGTCGCGGCCACACGCTTCCAGAACCCCGCATAGACGACGTCCTGACTGGCGACGAAGGATGGTTCCGCTTGCAGCGGCGCGCGTGCCGCCAAGTAGGGGTTGCGCGCCACCGTCGATTCGCTGGAAACCGTGGCCGCCATGCGCTGGATGATCTCGGGACGTTCGTATACCGGCGTGGGCGACGGATCGCTGCCCAGGTTGAAAACGGCGCGGCCGCCCGCGGGTGTTGGTGCCTCGTGCGCCGGTTCCGGAGCGGGGGGGAGGGCCGGGCGCGCGTCATCCGTTTCGGGAGGCGTGGCCGCGGGCGGTGACGGCGCGGATGCCGCCATCGGAGGCAGATCGGGACCGGACGCGATGGTCGGCGCGGCGTCGAAAGGCGCCGGACGCGGTACTTCCAGCAGGCCGAGCTGCTGGGCGAGATCCGCCAGTGGACGCCACTGCATCATGCCGTCACGCCAGACCAGCGTGTCCAGCGCGATCCGCTCACTGTGGAAATACTGTTTCAGTTCATCCGTGGACAACGGGCCGAGCGGCTGCCGCTCGACCCCGGCGTAATACCAAGTGGACATGCTGGTTTCCCCAAACCGTTGCGCTGCGAACGTTACCGCAAGCGCTTGTTACCGCCTAGATGATCCGTCGAAGGATGGACCGCGCGTCAGCCGCGGCACCGGACCGGCAGCAGCCGATCCTCGATGTCCGAGGTGCATCCCCAGCGCTGGCTCTGGCCATCGTAGAAAATCCAGATGGCGTGATCGTCCATCTTGGCGTTGCCCGTGCCGCGGACCCGCACTTCCACGCCACAGGTGCCGTCATCGAACTCGCCGACGAGGATGCCGGCGACGTGTTGCGATGCGTAGGCGGCTTCCGGCTGGAACCCCTCGGTTTCGTTGTCGGGGCACTGCCCCGCGGCGAGCTGGCGCTCGATCAGCGGCTTCAATGCATCGCCGGCGGCGATGGGTTCCATCAACTTCGCGCGCGAGGTGTAGTCGTGGTAGGCGGGCAGGGCGATGGCCGCCAGGATGCCGATGATCGCGATGACCGGAACGATCGCGGCGAGGCAGACGATCAGGATGATCATTCCGCGACTCATCTTGCGCGGAGCGGGGGCCGTCGCGAATGCGGCGCGTGGCGGTCCGGGCATCGGCCGGCCAGGCAGTGGCGGCGGCAACGAGGACGAAGCGGCGTTTTCCAGACCCAGCTCGGCCGCCATGCTGCGCAGCGGCTGCCATTGCGTCATGCCTTCGCGCCAGACCTGGGTATCCAGGAACACCTGGCCATGTCGGAACCGTGCGGCGAGTTCTTCCGTCGTGATTGGCCCGACGTTGCGTCCCGGGCCTTCCGCGTAATACCACTGAGCCATGCTTTCCCCCGAAAGCAGGTTGGAATCGGCTCAGTGTACCGGTTCAGGTTCGTCGACGAACATCTGCGTTTCCATCCACGCGTAGGCCGCTTCGGAACCGGGCTGATTGAACAGCACCATCAGCACGACCCATTTCAGGTCGTCCAGATCCAGCTCGTCCTGGTCCAGCGCCATGGCCCGATCCAGGACCAGTTCGCGCTGATCGGCGTCGAGGATGCCGTGTTGTTCCAGGAACATCAGGAATCCACGGCCTTCCACGTCCAGCTTTTCCAGCTCCGGGCCGTGGAAGATGCGGGTCGGCCCGCCCACGCGCGGTTGCGGCGCGCCCGGCCGTTGTTCGGCGAGCGCATCGAGCCAGTCGAAAGCCTTGTTGATTTCGGCGGGGCTGAAGCCGGCCTGGATCAGGCCGTTCTGGAGAGAGTCGCGGTCACGGACGGGGTCCGCGTCCTCGGTGAAGTAATGTTCGAACAGGTACAGCAGTACATCCAGAATGCTCTCTTTCATTGCCCCTCGGCCTGCGCACGGTGGCGCTGTGGAGGAAAGAAACTAGTCTTTGCGGCAGTAACGGCCGTGTTCGACCGATACGCGCCCATCCAGTTCCATGGCGAGCAGCATGGAGGACAGGGCGGCGGTCGTCAATCCGGTCCGTTCGGCCAACCGATCCATACCGGTTGGGTCGTGACCGAGGGCGTCCCACAACTTCTGGTAGTTGGCATGCTCGCCGGGCGTGCCGCGAACCGGTCGGTCGGGCGGGGTCTGTTCAGCTTCGCGGAGCTGCCCGCGCAGCGTCCGGACCAGGCCGGAAAGCTGGGGGGCGAGGGTGTCGAGCACCTCGGCCGCGTGTTCGACCAGGCCGGCGCCGTCGCGGATCAGACGATGGCAGCCGCGCGCCATGGGGTTGTGGATGGATCCGGGCACGGCGAATACGTCGCGGCCGCTGTCGATCGCCTGGCGGGCGGTGATCAGGGCACCGGAGCGCTCGGCGGCCTCGATCACCAGGGTGGCCAGCGACAGGCCGGCGATGATGCGGTTGCGGCGCGGAAAATGGCTGGGATGGGCGCCTGTGCCGGGAGGGTGTTCACTGACCACCGCGCCTTCGGTGGCGATACGTTCGCGCAAGCCGGCGTGCCGGCGGGGATAGGCCTGATCCGGACCGGTGCCGAGGACGGCGATGGTCGCGCCTTGCGGTTGATCGAGGGCCCCCTCGTGCGCGGCGGCGTCGATGCCGGCGGCCATGCCGCTGACCACCACGATGCCCGCCCGGCTCAGCGCGCGGGCGAACGCCGCCGCGTTGTCGCGTCCGCCCGCGCTGGGCGAGCGGCTGCCGACCACCGCCACCGACGGCCGCCACAGCAGCGCGGGGTCGCCATCGACGAACACCCCCACGGGCGGATTCGGACCCTCCCGCAGCAACGGCGGATAGTCCGGAGAGTTCCAGCCCAGCAGATGATGGCGCGTCGAGGCCGCCAACCAATCCCGGCCGGCGGCCAGCGGTACCGGCGCCGGGGTGGAGAGCGCATTGACCTGCTCCGCGTCCATCCCCGCCGCGCGCCACCCGCCGGGACCCGCCGCGAGCGCGGCCTCGGGCGTGCCATGGCGTTCCAGCAGGCGGCGACGCGCGGAGGTGGCGCCGCCGGCCAGGACCAGCCGCAGCAGCGCGTCGGGGACGTCATCACGGCGGGACATGAGGCCAGCCTAGTCCGGAGACGGCGACGGCGCCCTCGGGCGCCGTCGCGATGTTGCGTAGGGTTTGTCCGAACGATCAGTAGGTCGCGTCCGGGTGCTTCAGTTCGTAGCCCACCCGTGCCGCCTTCACCCCTTCCATCACCAGGCCGTAGCTGACCTTGTCGAAGGTGCGGAAAACCATCACGTGGGCGGCGTACTCGTCCGGCAGGCTGACGCGGCCGGCGCCATTGCGCGGGGAATCGTCCATGCGCGAGGAATTGGGCCAGCGCACCTTGTTGGTGACATGGTCGCCCTTGCGCCATACCGACAGCACGGTGCCGTTGTCGATGCCCTCGCGGCTGCCGCCGGAGATGGCGACCACGTCGCGCGGGCCGCCCGAGGTCAGCGCGTTGGCGACCGCGATGATCTGCAGCTTGCCCTCGGCGACGGCGGTCGCCGGGGGATGCGGGAAGAACTGGAGGTCATACGGCTTGGCTTCCACCGGCACCACGCGATCGCCGGCGCGCACTTCCTTGCCGCTGTCTTCCAGGGTCAGGGTGACGGTTTCGCTGCCGGGCACGCGGCCACGGGTGATGGTGCCGACGTTGACCTGCTCCAGTTCGTAGCCCAGCAGCTCGACCGGGCCGCCCTCGGACAGCGCGGAACTGGACCACTGGCGGTTCCAGTCGGCCGGCGCGCCCTTGATCCGGGCACCGCGGAAATCCAGGTCTTCCTTGTAGGTCAGGTACTCGCCGCTCGACTTCACCCGGGTCTGGGTATAGCGCAGGCCCGGGCGGACGACCGCGTAGCGCTGGCCCGGCTGGGCCTGATCCAGGCCGAGCACGTAGACGCTCTGGCCGGCGGTGGCGCGCAGCATGTTCTCTTCCAGGCCGGCGACATACGGCAGCTGCTTGAAGCCGTCCGTGATGCTCAGGTTCTTCAGGAACGGCTCGACGTCGGCCAGCGGGATCGCGTTCAACGGGGCGTCCTGGCGCGGACCGGCCTGGACCGCCACCCGATCCAGATACGCCAGGCTCAGCACGTCGCCAGGGTAGATGAGATGGGGATTCTTGATCTGCGGATTGGCCTGCCAGATCTCGGGCCACAGCCACGGCTTCTTCAGGAAGCGGGCGGAAATGTCCCACAGGGTGTCGCCCCGCTTGACCACATAGGTGTCCGGGTGGTCCCCCGCCATTTCTGCGGCGGCGGCATAGCTGCCCACGGTGATCGCCGCAACGGCGAGAACCGTACGAAAATGTTTAAACATGGCTGTATCTACCTGATTCCCCGACAGGTGGTCCGCACTATAGTCCAGAAAACCCGGCGCAACGCAAGCGCCCGAGTTAGAATCCGTGAGGCCTTGCCGGATTCCACTGGCGCCCCCATCTCGGACACACCATGGCATTGCTTCCCATCCTCGAATTCCCCGATCCCCGGCTCCGCACCAAGGCGGTGCCGGTCGACCCGGAGCGGGTGACCGAGCCGGCCTTCCAGCAGTTGCTGGACGACATGTTCGAGACCATGTACGAGGCCCCGGGCATCGGCCTGGCGGCCAGCCAGGTGGACGTGCACCAGCGCTTCATGGTCATCGACATCAGCGAAGAGAAGAACGAACCCAGGGTGTTCATCAACCCGGAGATCGTCGAACGCGCCGGCGACCAGGTCTACCAGGAAGGTTGCCTGTCGGTCCCGGGCATCTACGCCGACGTGACCCGCGCCAACGAAATCACCGTGCGTTTCGTCGATCGCCGGGGCCAGGCGCAGGAACTGCGCGCCGATGGCCTGCTCGCGGTCTGCGTCCAGCACGAAATGGACCATCTGGACGGCAAGCTGTTCGTCGATTACCTCTCGCCGCTCAAGCGCGAGATGGTGCGCAAGAAGCTGGCGAAACAGCGTCGCCAGGCTGCGGCCTGACCGTTGCGGGATTGGTGATTCGGGATTTGGGATTCGCAAAAGCCAGGTTGCGGGTCGCGCCGACCGCCATCCTCTTTCTTCCTCCCCGGACAACTCATCTCCCATGAGAATCGTTTTTGCCGGCACGCCGGCGTTCGCCGTTCCCAGTCTGCGCGCCGCGCATGCGCGCAATGAAGTGGTGGCGGTCTATACCCAGCCGGATCGTCCGGCCGGCCGTGGTCGCGGGCTGACGCCTTCGCCGGTCAAGCTGGAAGCGATCCAGCGCGGCATCCCGGTGCTGCAACCGGAATCGCTGAGGAAGAAATCCTCGCAGGAAGCACTGCGTGAACTCGCCCCGGACCTGATGATCGTCGTGGCCTATGGCCTGATCCTGCCGCAGGCGGTGCTGGATATCCCCCGCTTCGGCTGCTGGAACGTGCATGCCTCGCTCCTGCCGCGCTGGCGCGGCGCCGCGCCGATCCAGCGCGCGATCGAGGCCGGCGACACGGAAACCGGCATCTGCCTGATGCAGATGGAAGCCGGGCTGGACACTGGTCCGGTATTGCTGTCCCAGCGCACCCCCATCGGCGAGCAGGAGACCGGCGGGCAACTGCACGACCGCCTGTCCGAACTTGGTGCGCGCGTGCTGGCCGACGGTCTGGGCCTGCTGCGTGCGGGCATGCGCCCGATGGCGCAGCCGCAGCCCGAAGCCGGCGCCACCTACGCGCACAAACTGGAAAAGCATGAAGCACGGCTGGACTGGTCGCAGCCGGCGGATGCGCTGGCGCGCAAGGTACGCGCGTTCGAACCCTGGCCGGTGGCCGAGGCGACCGTGGCCGGCGAGCGCCTGCGCATCCATGGCGCGGTCGCGCTGGATTTGGCGCGCCGCGGCGAACCGGGCACGCTGCTCACGGCGGGTCGGCAGGGCCTGGACATCGCCTGTGGCGAAGGCGCGCTGCGTCTGCGGGTGGTCCAGCGTGAAGGCGGCAAGGCGATTACGGCGGCCGACTATCTGAACGCCCGCCGGGATCTGGTGAGCGCGTGAATCCGGGCACCGGCGCCGCCGTGCGTGCGCTGGCCGCGCAGATCCTCGACGCGGTCGCGCATCGCGGCCGTTCGTTGAAAGCGGAACTGGCGGCGGCGCTGCCTGGGCTGGACGATCCGCGCGACCGTGCCCTGACCGAAGCGATCTGTTTCTCCGCGTTGCGCCAGCGCGTGCGCTACGACGAAGCCCTGCGGCGCTGGATGCAGAAACCGCTGGGGCGCCGCGACGGCGAACTGCGCGCGCTGCTGTGGGTGGGCTTCGCCCAGATCGATGCATTGCAGTTGCCGGCGCACGCGGCGCTTTCGGCGACCGTGGAGGCGGCGCGCGTGCTGAAGCGCACGCACCAGGCCGGCATGGTCAACGCCCTCCTGCGCCGCGCGCAGCGCGAGGGCCTGCCCGCCGCCGTCCCCGAACTGGCCTGGCCCGAATGGCTGCGCGCGCGCGTGCGCGAGGACTGGGCCGGCCGGGCCGAAGACATCTTCGCCGCCAGCGCCGAGGCCGCGCCGCTGTGGCTGCGGGTCAACCGCGCGCGGACGCCGGTGTCCGAGTATCTGCAACGGCTGCATGAGGCGTTGCCCGGGCTGTCGGCGCTGGCGACGCCATTGGCCACCGACGCGATCCGCGTCGACACGCCGGTCGCGGTGGCGGCATTGCCCGGCTTCACCGCCGGCGAGGTTTCGATCCAGGACGGTGCCGCGCAACTGGTGGCGGATGCGCTGGCGCCCGCGCCGGGCGCGCGGGTGCTGGACGCGTGCGCCGCGCCGGGTGGCAAGGCCGCGCACCTGCTGGAGCGTGATGCCGGATTGCGCCTGCTCGCGCTGGACGTGGACGGACGGCGACTGCAACGCGTGCGCGACACGCTCGCCCGGGTCGGCGTGCGGGCGCAGTCGCAGGTCGCCGACGCGGCCGAACCATCGATCTGGTGGGACGGACAGCCGTTCGACGCGATCCTGCTGGACGCGCCCTGTTCGGCGACCGGCATCGTCCGTCGCCAGCCCGACGTGCTGCTGCATCGGCGGCCGGAAGACATCGTGGCGCTGCGGACGCTGCAGGCGCGCCTGCTGGATGCGGCCTGGACCCTCCTGCGCCCGGGCGGCGCGCTGTTGTACGCCACCTGCTCGATCCTCAAGGACGAGAACGAACGCCAGATCGACGCCTTCCTGGCGCGCACGCCCGATGCCCGCGCCGAGCCGCTGGACGCGCGTTTCGGCCATGCCTCCGGCGCCGGGCGCCAGCGCCTGCCGGGCGAGGACGGCATGGACGGCTTCTTCTACGCGCGCCTGATCCGCGACGGCGGGGCGTGAGCCAGGCAACATTGGCGCGGCCGCGCAGGCCGGTTCCGACAATTGCCTGACGGATCGCCGGTATCATCGCGCGCCATGATCAAGACCGACGACAAGACTGCGTTCTGGTGGTTCCTGCTGTTCGCGCTGGTGGTGATCGGCGCGGGGCTGGGCCTGCGCGCGCCGTGGCCGGCCGACGAGCCGCGCTTCGTGCTGGTGGCGAAGCAGATGTGGGAGTCCGGTCAGTGGCTGTTCCCGCACCGCGGCCAGGAACTCTATCCGGACAAGCCGCCGCTGTATTTCTGGATGATCGCGTCCACCTACGCGGTCGTGCGCAACTGGAATGTCGCCTTCCTGATTCCCTCGCTGCTGGCGGCGCTGGGCACGCTGGCGCTGACCTACGACTTCACGCGCCGCGCCTGGAACCGCCAGGCCGCGCTGTGGGCGGCCGGCGCGGTGTTGTGCGCGATGCAGTTCGTCTACCAGGGCAAGCGCGCGCAGATCGATCCGACCGTGGTGTTCTTCATCACGCTGGGCATGTACGGCCTCGGCCGGCACCTGTTGTTCGGGTCGAACTGGCGCTGGTACTGGCTGGGCTGTTTCTCCGCCGGCCTGGGGGTGATCAGCAAGGGCGTGGGCTTCCTGCCGTTGCTGGCGCTGATTCCATACGCGCTGATGCGCTGGCGCGGCTGGCGGGGCTTGAGCGAACCGGCGCCGAAGGGCGCGGGGCGCTGGTGGTTGGGCGCGGCCAGTTTCCTGCTGGCGATCGCGCTGTGGTTCGTGCCGATGGTGGTCACCGCGCTGACCAGCGGCGATCCCGAGCACCGTGCCTACCTCAACGAAATCCTGTTCCGGCAGACCGCGACCCGCTACGTCGCCGCGTGGCACCACCAGGCGCCGCCGTGGTACTTCCTGGAAGTCATCGCGTTGTTCTGGCTGCCGTTCTCGATCTTCATTCCGTGGCTGATCAAGCCGTGGCGCGAAGCCTGGCGCCAGCGCGACGCGCGGGTGTGGTGGCCGCTGGCGTGGATGCTGCTGGTGTTGCTGTTCTTCAGCGCCAGCCCCGGCAAGCGCGACATGTACATCCTGCCCGCGTTGCCGGCGTTGGCGTGGGCCGCCGCGCCCTTCCTGCCCGCGCTGGGCGAGCGCCGCGGCGTGCGCGCCGCATTGCTGGCGTTCGCGGTCGTGCTGGGCGGTTTGCTGCTGGTGGCCGGTGGCATGGCGTTGGCCGGCGATCCGCGTTTTGAACTGAAACTGGAAGCCGAACGCGGCCTGGTCGGCGATCCGCATGCGGATCGGCTGTGGCTGGCGCTGGCGATCATGGGAGGACTGATCGCCGCCGCCGCGCTGTGGTTGCGGCGTACGCGCGCCGTGGCGCTGACCCTGGTGACCGTGCTGGTGCTGTGGGTGGGATACGGCATGGTGCTGGCCCCGCTGCTGGACGGCGAGAATTCGGCGCGCGACGTCATGGCCGAAGCGCGCACCCGCGCCGGTCGGAACACGGTCATCGGCCTGGTCGACTGGAAGGAGCAGCAGCTGCTGCAGGCGCAGGGCGAGGTCACCGAATTCGGATTCCGCGCGCCGGTGGAACAGCAATGGCAGCGCGGCCTGGCGTGGTTGCACGAAGCGCCGGCCGGGCGCGTGCTGATGGCGCAGGACGCCACCCTGCCGGCCTGTGTCGATCGCGCGCGTGCGCGCTCATTGGGCGCGGCCAACCGGCGCAGTTGGTGGCTGGTGGACGAAGCGGCGGTCGCGGGCTGCCGCTGACCGTCGCGGGCGATCAGGGTTTCGCCAGCATGGCCTGGTAGATCGCCTCGGTGGCGCCGGCGAATCGTTCGATGCCGAATTCGGCGACCGCATGCGCGTGCGCGGCGGTCCCCATCCCGGCCAGCGCTTCGCGGTGCCGGAGCATTCCGCGCAGGACGCCCGCCATCGCCTCGTGGCCATGCACCGGCACCACCCAGCCATCCTCCCCGGCATGCAGGTTTTCCGGCAGGCCGGCGTAGTCGGTCACCATCACCGGCTTGCCCATCGCCATCATCTCGCGGCAGGCGAAGGAGATCGTCTCGATGTCGTGCGACAGCACGAAGCCGGCGTCGAGCGCGGCGATGATCGGGCGCACGTCTTCCAGCAGTCCGGGGAAATGGAACTGCGCCTCCAGTCCAGCATCGCGCACGATCGCGAGTTGGCGTCCGGAAGGGGGCTGGCCCGCGATCACCACGTGCACGCGACGGCGTTCGTCGGTGGGCAACAGGCCCAGCGCGGCGACCAGATCGGTCCAACCCTTGTACTCCGCGGTGCCGGCGCTGCTGCCGAGCAGGAGCGACCCGGTGTCCGGCGCGAAGCGTTCCCGCTGTGCCCGCGCCTCCGCCGCGGGCCACGGTGCGAAATGCAGGGTATCCACGCCGTTGTAGACGGTCTGCGGGTGACAGACCCGATACGGCGTGGCGTCCAACTGGCGGCGCACGTACTCGCACACCGCGATCGCCTTGTCGGTGTGGAAGCGGGCGCGCCAGACATGCTGCAGGCCGCCCATCGGCTTGGTGTTGTGCTTGGTCAGGACCACGCGCGGTCGCGGCGAGACGCCACGCAGCGCGGCGATGACGATGCGATGATCGGCCGAGCCGTTGACGTGCACGATGTCGAACCGGTGCGCGCGCAGATGGTCGCGCAACTGGCGGATGGCCTGTGTGCGCTCGCGCAACCGGCGCAGGCCATTGGGAAAGGGTTGCGCGAGCGTGCGCACGCCGGGCAGCGCCGCGGCTTCGGCCAGCAGGCGGCTACCGGCGGGCGCGGCGACGTGGACCTCGTGCCGCGGTCCGAGCGCGCGCGCCAGTTCGCGGATATAGGTGGTGTGGCCGCCGCCGCTGCCGCTGTGGAAATTGGTGTAGAGCAGCTTCATCGACGATGCGGGTGCCGTGTTGGGCCGGTCAGGGGACCGCGGGATCCTGCATCAACTCGGCGTGTCCGTCGATGCCGCGTTCGCAGCGGGTGACCTTCTGCGTGCGGGTGGCCTGGAACAGGCGGTTGTTGGGCAGGCTCATGTCGTCCACATCCGGCGGCGCGCGCGAGTTGTGCCACAGGTGCACCGCCAGCGCGGCCCACTTCAGCGCGCGTCGGCGCAGGCCGGTGTTTTCCAGGCGCGCCGCCAGCTCGCGATCCTCGGCGCCGTAGCCTTCCATGCGCTCGTCGAAGCCGTTGACCTTCAGCAGATCCGCGCGCCAGAAGCTCATGTTGCAGCTCATCACCCGGCCGCCGTTGCGTGAGCGCGCCTTCCAGCGCGCCAGCCCGGGTTGGCGGAACGCATACAAGCGGCGCGTGCCGTCGAATTCGGTGAAATCGGCCTTCGCCCAGGGGGCGAACACCGGCCGGCCACCGGCCAGCAGGCGTTTGCTTTCGGCGACGGTGGCCTTGAGCCGGCCGCCTTGCAGAAAGAACCCGGGCTCGGCCAGCGCTTCGTGATCGCCGATGAACTCCGGGTGCAGGATCATGTCGCCGTCGAGCAGGATCACGTAGTCGCCGCGGCTGGCGGCGATGGCGCGGTTGCGGCAACGTGCCGCGCGGAAACCGCGGTCTTCCTGCCACAGATGGCGGACGGGAACCGGCAGTGCCTGCTGCCAGCGCGCCACCACTTCGGCCGTATCGGGGCGCGAACCGTCATCGGCAATCAGTATTTCGTCCGGCATCCGGCGCTGGGTCGCGACGCTTTCCAGCACCCGTTCCAGGGCTTCGGGCCAGTTGTAAGTGAGGATCGCGAGGGAAATCTTCATCGAATGCGCGGTCGGTCGGTGGGGGCGGCCGGCAAGGTCAGACTGAGGGCCAGCGGCAGCCAGATGATCAGCCAACCCGGGCGTGGGCTGTCAATCAGGTGCGGCAGATCAAACTGGACCATCACGCTGGCGAACACCCACAGGCCCAGCACGATCCGTCCAATCACCTCGTCGCGGTGCCGCCAGGCGCGCCAGCCCAGCGCCAGCCAGATGCCCACCCACAGCAACAGGCCCGGCAGGCCGAGTTCGACGGCGATCTGGGTGAACAGGTTGTGGGTATGAACCTGATCCATGCCCATGCCGCCCTGGACCGGAATGGTGAAACGCGCGCCCTGGCCCATGCCCAGCCAGGGGTGCTGCTCGAACAGGGCCCAGGCGTGATGCATGATCTGCGGACGGAACGACCAGCCGCGCTCACTCAGTTCCGGATAGGCCGCGGCCGCCACGCCCAGCCCCACCACGCCGAGACCGAGCAGCCGCTGCCAGGCATGCTCCTTCGCGCGGATGGCGAGCAGCACGAACACCGCGGCGAACAATGCGGCCCACGCGCTGCGGGAATCGGCCAGCACCAGGCAGGCGATCAGCATGGCCATGGCCAGCCGCTTCAACAGGCGTCGTCCCGGTGTCGGGAAGCGCCACGGCCACAGCCACAGGAAGCCGGCGCCCATCGCCGCGGCGATCAGGTTGGCATTGGCCATCACGCCGAACCCGGTCACCCGGCCGTCCGGTGGCGGCTGCACCGCGAACCGGATCATCGCCGCCATGGCGGTCGCCGCCAGCACGCCGGCGCCACCCACCAACAGCCAACGCTGCCGGCGCGGATCCTCGCCGACGCCATGCATCCAGGCGAACAGGAACACCAACACGCTCAGGGTGCGCAGGATCTCGTCCAGCGGCCGCGCCGCATTGGTCCAGGCCAGGCTCAGCGTGGACCAGGCGAACAGCACCATCAGCCAGGGCATCAGCGGTCGCCGCGCCAGTTCGCGCCAGCGTTCGAACCGCGCGAAGCCCAGGATCAGCGCCGGCAGGTACAACGTCAGCACCAGCAGGTACTGGTAGGGCTTGCCGGGATTGAACGATGCGCCGGCCGGCAGCAGGCACATGCCCGCGATCAGCGCCATCAATCCCGTGCACAGCAGGTTGCGCCAGCCGGCGCCGGTTGCGACGCCGGCAGATCTTGCCGGCGTCGCGACGGATGCGGGCCGCTCCTCCGTCATGTCATGCGCGGGCAAAGACGCCTCGGCGGTCGTCTCCGCTGCGGGTGCGTGCGACAGGGAAGGACGGCGCGGTTGCACCGGTGGCATGTCAGGTGCGGGAGAAGAGGGAGAACTTCGGGAGGTCAAACACGGCGTCCGGCAGCGGCGAGGCCAATCCGCCAAGCGTAAGCCAAGCTACGTCACGGAACAAAACCACATTGCGCGGATTGTTTGCATGGCGTGAACGAGGCGATGAATCCATCCCGGCCGGGTGTCGCCTAGTCCGAGCGCTTGCGGCTGCGGACGATGCTCAGGATGCGTTCCAGGCGCTTCCACCATGGCAAACGCGCGCGCCAGCACAGACCGATGTAACGGCGCGCCTCGGCCCAGTCGGGATCCGGCTTGGTCCGGTATTCCAGCTTCGCCAGCTCCAGGCAGGAATCATCCATGCCCGCCGCACGCGCGTAGTGCGCGATCAGGCCGCGCGACTGCAACAGGCCCAGGAACGTGGTGGTCCGGTTCTGCTGCGCCCACCAGCCATTGTTGCCGTGGATGCGATAGCCCACCTGGCCGGTCGGCAGGAAGTACTTGCGCGCGCCGAAGATGCTGGCGCCGAACACCAGGCAATTGTCGGCTGAAATCCGCCAGGTCGCGCTCACCTGCGGCGGCAGATCCATGCACAGGCGCGCATAGCGCAGCCGCAGCGACAGCGCCGAGGTCGGCGCGCCGTACCAGTAGGTCAGCGCGTACGTGCTGATGGCGGTGTAGCCGAGGTCGAGTGCCTTCTTGGCGAAACCGATGCGGCCCTCCTCGTTGCCGAATAGCTCGATGTCCGAAAGCACGAAGCCGACATCCTTGCGCTGGTCGTAGATGGCGCCGATCTTTTCCAGATAATCCGGTTGCCAGCGATCGTCGGCGTCGAGGAAGCAGACCACGTCCACGTCGGCATCCACGGCGGCCACGCCGCGCTGGAAAGCCGCCAGCTGGCCGCCGTTCCCGCCGAACAGCAGGCGCACGCCCGGATGGTTGCCGTAGTGTCCGGTCAGCAGTTCCTGCGAACCGTCGGTGGATCCGTCGTCCACCACCAGGATCTGCGCCGCGCGCCGGCTCTGTGCCAGCACGCCGTCGACCGCCTCGATCACGAAACGGGCGTAGTTGTAGTTGGTGATGATGACCGCGAAGCGGGTCATGCCTGGCCCTCGGCCAGCAGCTTGCGGAAATAGGCGATGGTTTCCTTCAGGCCATCCTCCAGGCCCACCTTCGGCTCCCAGCCCAGCTTCTCGCGCGCGAGCGCGATGTCCGGCTGGCGCTGCTTCGGATCGTCGGAGGGCAGCGGCTGGAACACCAGGCGCGAGCTTCCGCCGACCAGACTGAGCGCCTTCTCGGCCAGTTCCAGCATGGTGAACTCGCCGGGGTTGCCGATGTTGACCGGACCGGTGAAGCCGCGTTCGGTCTCCATCATCCTCACCATCACCTCGATCAGATCGTCCACGTAGCAGAAGCTGCGGGTCTGGCTGCCGTCGCCATAGATGGTGATGTCCTCGCCGCGCAGCGCCTGCACGATGAAGTTGCTGACCACCCGGCCATCGTTGGGATGCATGCGCGGGCCGTAGGTGTTGAAGATGCGCACGACCTTGATGTCCAGCCCGTGCTGGCGGTGATAGTCGAAGAACAGGGTCTCGGCGCAGCGCTTGCCCTCGTCGTAGCAGCTGCGCAGGCCAATCGGATTGACCCGGCCCCAGTAACCTTCCTGCTGCGGATGCACTTCCGGATCGCCGTACACCTCGCTGGTGGACGCCTGCAGGATGCGCGCATCCAGGCGCTTGGCCAGGCCCAGCATGTTGATCGCGCCATGCACGCTGGTCTTGGTGGTCTGCACCGGATCGTGCTGGTAGTGGATCGGCGAGGCCGGGCAGGCGAGGTTGAAGATGCGGTCCACTTCCACGTACAGCGGGAAGGTCACGTCATGCCGCATCAGTTCGAAGTAGGGATGGTTGAGCAGGTGGGCGACGTTGCGCTTGCTGCCGGTGAAGAAGTTGTCCGCGCACAGGACATCGTGTCCGTCCCGGATCAGCCGATCGCACAGGTGGGAACCCAGGAAGCCGGCGCCGCCGGTGATCAGAATGCGCTGCATGAACCACTCTCGAGGAAGGAGGAACGCCACCGGCGGCCACGCGGTGACGCGCCGGGCAGGCGCATATTGTCACGGCTGGCCCGGTGCCGGGGAAGGGTGCGGGTGCGCACCGCCCGGTTCATGCCTGCAGTCGTTCGCGCCACGCCTGGAACATCAGCACGCCCCACAGGTGCGTGTGCCATTTGCGCTGGCCGGCCTGGAATTCGCGCCAGATCGCGCGGATCGGTGCCGGATCGAAATGTCCCTCCTCGCGCAGGCGCCGCTCGTCCAGTTGCGCCTCGGCCCAGTCGCGCAGCGGACCGCGCAGCCAATCGCCGACCGGCGCGCCGAAACCCGACTTCGGCCGATGTACCAGCGAGGCGGGCAGGTAGCGTTCCAGCAGGCGCTTGGGCAGGTGCTTGAGCTGGCCGTCGCGGTATTTCATCGCCTGCGGCAGTGACCAGGCGAACTCGACCACCCGCCAATCCAGTAACGGCGCGCGGGCCTCCAGCGCCACCGCCATGCTGGCGCGGTCGACCTTGGTCAGGATGTCCTCGGGCAGGTAGCAGGCGAAATCCAGCGCCATCAGCCGATCCGCGGGGCCGCCGTTGGTCGGCAGCGCGGCCGGATCGTCGTAGGCGGTGATCGCGCGGCGGGCGCCGCGCACGACCGATTCCGGCCGCCGCCAACGGCTGACCCGCTGCAGGGCGACACCCTGCAGGTCGCCGGTGGCCAGCTCCGCGCGCGCCGCGGCCAGTCCACCCAGCCGCGAACGCTCGCCGGGATTGCCGGCCAGGCGGGCCAGCAGGCGCCGGGGCAGGCGCGCCAGCCGGACGTCGTTGCGCAAGGCGCGCAGGTAGCGGCTGTAGCCGAAGAACAGTTCGTCGCCGCCGTCGCCCGACAGCGCCACCGTGACGTGTTGGCGAGCCAGCCGGCACAGCAACGCGGTCGGCAGTTGCGAGGAATCGGCGAAAGGTTCGTCGAACATCCGCGCCATGTCCGGCACCAGATCCAGCGCGGCGCGGCCGTCGGCGTGCAGTTCGGTGTGAGCGGTGCCCAGATGCCGCGCCACCGCGGTGGCGTACGCGCTCTCGTCATGGTCGGTATTGTCGAAACCGATCGAGAAGCTGCGCACCGGCCGCGTCGACTGCGCCTGCATCAGGGCGGTCACCAGCGAGGAATCGGTACCGCCGGACAGGAACGCGCCCAGCGGCACGTCCGCTTCCATGCGCAGGCCGACCGCGTCGCGGAGCAGGGCGTCCAGCGCGTCCAGCGCGGCGTCCTCGTCGCCGTCGAAGCCTCGCGCGATGGCGGCTTCCTGGCGTTGGCGCGCATTCCACCAGTGCAGCGGAGCGCGCACCGGATCGTGGCCGGCGTCGCCCGCCGCCAGCGCGGCCGGGTCCAGGCGCAGCAGAGTGCCCGCCGGCAGTTTGTGCACGCCAAGCAGGATCGCGTACGGCGCGGGAATGTAGTCCAGCCGCAACAGCAGCGCGAGCGCATCGGGGTTCACGTCCGTGCGCAGCTCCGGATACGTCCGCAGTGCCGACAGTTCGCTGCCGAACACCAGCGTGCCGTCGCCCGCCCAGCCGTAGTAGAGCGGCTTCTTGCCCACCCGGTCGCGCGCCAGCCACAGGGTCCGTTCCCGGCGATCCCAGGCCGCCAGCGCGAGCATGCCGTTGCCGCGCTCCAGCGCCGCCTGCACGCCCCACTGGGCGATGCCCGCCAGCAACACTTCGGTGTCGGAATGCCCGCGGAAATGGTGTCCCAGCGCTTCCAGTTCCGCGCGCAGGGCCGCGTGGTTGTAAATCTCGCCATTGAACGCGATCACCCAGCGGCCATCGGCCGAGACCATAGGCTGGTGGCCTTCCGGGCTCAGATCCAGGATCGACAGGCGCCGGTGTGAAAGCACCACGCCCACCTCCGCGTCCACCCAGGTGCCGCTGTCGTCCGGGCCACGGTGGGCGATGGCCTCGCCCATGCGTCGTCCGAGTGCGTGGAGTTCGTCCGCGCCCGTGCGCGGTTGGGGCGACCAGGCGCCAGCGATGCCGCACATGGTCAGGCCTTGTTCGAGGGATCGGGGGACGCGGGCGTGACCACCGGCTGCCCGGTCTGCAGCAGCCACAGCATGATGGTCTTCTGGCGCACGTAGTTGGCGCGCACATAGGCGTAGACCAGGCCGTGCCAGCCGTCGAGGAAGCCGCCGCGCAGCAGGTAGCCGCGCCAGAAGCGCCAGGCCGGCGACAGCACCAGTTTGGCCAGGGTGGCGCGCTTGCCGCGCGCGAAATCGTGCTCGGCCATCATCCGCGCGTAGCGCTGGGTCTTGAGCAACTGCTGTTCGAGCGAGCGATAGGGATAATGGATCAAGTCCCCGCGCAGGGTCTTCACCGCGCCGTCCACGCTGGCGGCTTCGTGCACCTCGCGCTTGCCGCGCCAGCCGCCGCGACGGCGGTCGAACAGGCGCAGCACCCGGTCCGGATAGGCATTGCCGTGGCGCAGGAAGCGGCCGAAGTAATCCGACAGGCGGGCGAAACGGTAACCGGCCGCGCCCTCGAAGCCCGTCGCGCGCGCCGATTCGATGGCGCCGCGCAGGGTGTCGTCGACGCGCTCGTCCGCGTCCAGGCACAGCACCCAGTCGTGGCTGGCCTGTTCGATCGCGAACTGCTTCTGGCTGCGGAAGCCGTCAAAGGCCCGCTGCAGCACCCGCGCGCCGGCCGCCTGCGCGATCGCCACGGTGGCGTCGCCGGAATACGAATCCACCACCACGATCTCGTCGCAGAACGCCAGCGAGGCCAGGCAGTCGCCGATGCGGTCCGCTTCGTTAAACGCGATAATGCAGGCCGAAATCGGGACCCGGTGGCTCGAGGAGGCGTTGATGGCGGATTACCTGTTGTTTGCGACGGAACGCTATGCGCTGCCCATCTTGCAGCCGCTGGCCGATGCGCTGCAAGCCGCGGGGCATGGCGTGCACGCCTGGTTCGTCGACGGTGCGGCGGGTGCGCGCCTGCCCGCGCCGGTGCGGATGAGCGACACCGCGCGCGAGGCCGTCGCCCTGCGTCCGCGCGCGGTGTTCAGCGCCGCCAACTGGGTGCCCACGTTCGTGTCCGGCGCCAAGGTGCAGCTGTTCCATGGTTTCAACGTGGAGAAGCGCGATGCCGCGCGCGGCCATTTCCGGGTGCGCGGCATGTTCGACCTGTATTGCACGCAGGGGCCGGCGACCACCGCGCCATTCGAGGCGCTGGCCCGTGAGGCCGGTCACTTCAAGGTGGTCGAGACCGGCTGGCCCAAGCTGGATCCGCTGTTCGGGCCGGAAGACGCCTTGTCGCGGCAATGGCGCACGCAGGCCGGCGGACGGCCGATGGTGATGTTCGCCTCGACCTTCACCGAACGCCTGAGCGCGGCACCGCACCTGTACGACGCCATCGCCGCGCAGGTGGCGACCGGTGAACGCTTCTGGCTGCTGACCCTGCACCCCAAGTGCGCGCCGGAACTGTTCGCGCGCTATCGCGCGCTGGCCGGCGCGAATGCCGTATTCGTCGAGACCGAGGATCTGATCAGCGCCGAACGCGCGGCCGACGTGCTGGTCGCCGACACCACCTCGGTGGTCAGCGAATTCGTGGTCCAGCGCAAACCGGTGGTGACCTTCCGCAACCGCGCGCCCAAGCCGCACATGATCGACTTCGACACTCCGGCACGTCTGCCGGACATGCTGGCACGCGCGTTCGCGCCGGACGACGCGCTGCGCACCGCGCTGGCCGACTACGCCACCGCGATCCATCCCTACCACGACGGCCATTCCTCAAAGCGGGTGATGATCGCGACCGAGCGTCTGCTGCGTGGCGAGCTGGGTCCGTTGGCGCGCAAGCCGTTCGGCAGCCTGCTGCGCGGGCTGCAGATCCGCAGGGATCTCGGTTACTGGGGACCCGCCGCGCGCTGAGCGCTCACCAGCGCAGTCGGCGGCGGGCGAGGGCGTCGGCCAGGCGCAGGTAGATGGCCTGCGCCTCCGCCTCGTGCAGGAAGCGCAGCCGCAGCGGCGGACTCAGGCCACGATCCCCGGCGGTATCCAGCCACAGCGTGGCGGTGCCCAGCCAGCGATCCACCGGCGTGCGGCTCAGCCGCAGCGCCTGCAACTTGTCGATCTCGGCGAACCGCCACCAGCGCCACCACCAGCCGCCACGCACCGCGATCAGTTCCTCGCCGGCCGCATAGCCGGAACGGCGCGCGTTCTGCCATGCGGCCCAGCCGGTCAGCGGCCAGAGCAACAGCGCCAGACAGGCCCATGCGCCGAACGGAAACCAGAGCGCGACCGCCAGCAGCGGGACGAGAATCAATCCCGGCAGCCAGAGCCGCCATGCCGCCTGCGCCGGCATCGGTTGCCACTGCGAGGGTGGCCATGCCGAATGCGGCAGCAGGTGGCGGACGAGGGCATCGCAGGCCTCCGGCGTGGCGATGGGCGCCAGCACCTTCAGGGCGCGGCCGTCGTCGTGATCGACGCGGCTGGCCACCGCGGTGTCGATATGCAGGCTGCGCCGCTTCAACCAGCGCTGGACCACGCCTTCGCGCAGCGTCCAGGCCTGGATGCGCCGGCGCGACACGCTGTTGCGCAACCGGGTCAGCAGGCCGCGCTCGACGGTCAGCCGGCGATCGGCCTCGCTCAGGCGGAAGCCGTGGAACTGCACCAGCGCCAGCAGCACCGACAACAGGCGGGTCAGCGCAAGCACCAGCGCAAGGATCGCCAGCGCGGCGAGCAGGCCGCTCTGCCAGGTCCATTCCAGATGGCTCGCATAGCCGAACGCTTCGCGCGAATAGCGCTGCACCAGCCGCGCCATCATCTTGTCGGGCAGGACCTGCCAGGCCAGACCAAACGCCGCCGCGACCACGACCATGCCGCGATTGGACGCCAACCCCAGCCGGATCACTTCCGCCGGCGGCAGCGCCAGCAACGTGTTCGAAGCGGGCATCACCGGGATATCGCCCGACGCTGCCGGCGCGGCCTGGCCGCGATGCCGGATCAGATTCTCCAGCGCGTTGGCCGCCGACAGGCTCAGCACCCGCATTTCCGCTTCGGGCTTCTGTCCGCCGGCCGACTCCAGCCGCACTTCCGCCACCTGGAACAGGCGATGCAGCAATGACTGATGGATGCCCACGTTGTGGATGCGCGCGAACGGGATCTCGCGCAGGCTGCGGTGCAGCCAGCCGCTGCGGATGGTCAGGCCGTCGCGGCCGATCCGGTAGCGATAGGTGAAGTACTGGACCACCGACAGCACCACCAGCACGCCGACCGCGATCACCGGCCCCAGGTTCGCCCACAGGTTGTCCGGATCGCCGCGTCCGCCGAACACCGCCAGCGCGATCAGCGGCAGGATGAACTGCTTGAGCTGCTGCACCAGCACGAACAGCCACGACCACGGATGCAGCCGCTGTTCCACCGCCATCGGCAGATCATCGGCGGAGGGAAGGGGAGGTGGTTCGGAAACGCTCACAGCGCGTCGTCGACGTCGAGCTGCCGGGCCAGTCGATCGCGCAGGCGTTCGGCGTCGGCGGCGTCCAGCGCCTGCACGCTGACCGTGGCCTGGCGGGTGCCGGCGGTGTGCACCACCAGGGTCGCCAGGCCCAGGCCGCGTTCCAGCGGTCCGCGCTTCAGGTCCAGGTGCTGCACGCGTGAAATCGGCACGTGGGTTTCGCTCTGCCACCAGTTGCCGCGCCGCACCGCGAAGCCGGAATCATCCAGCTTCCAGCGCGTGCGCAGATGCCGGCGCACGCTCACCCATGCGCCCAGCACCGCGCCGATCAACAGGGCGGCCGGCGCGATCAGCCACGGCGACATCCAGCCGGACGCCTGGCTGATGAAGGCGGTGCCCACCGCCAGCGGAATGCCCAGCATCACACCGCCCAGCGCGGCCAGCCACGCGCCGCGCGACGGCACCGGCTGCCAGCCGTGCGTGCCGTCCTGCGTCATGGTCGGCGCCGTGCCGGGCGTTTCGACGGGAAGTTCGCTCATCAGCGGCTCTCCGCTTTCGCCTGTTCGTACATGCTGTAGTCGAGCACGTAGTCGCGGCCCTTGCGGTAGTCGGCCAGTCGCCCCTTCATGCGTTTGACGGTGGCGGCCAGCGCCTTGCGATCGGTGTACTCTTCCGGCGCCTTGGCCACGGCTTCGGTCTGGTAGGCCACCGCCTGTTCGAACTTGCCGTTGGCGGCGAAGGCCGCGGCGACGGTGTCCAGTTCGCCCGACGACAGCTTGTCCTTGCGTTCGATCATGAACTGCGCCAATTCCAGCGCGCGTGCGGGATCGCGCTGTCCGGGCACCGGGCAGGTCGCCAGTGTCCACACCTGTTCGTTGCGCGCATGCTCCACGCCCGCTTCTTCCGCGCGCGCCTGCCAGTCGGCCGCCTGCCGGCAGTCCTGTGGCAGGCCGGCCAATCCCTCGGCGTAGAAGTGAGACAACTCCACCATCGCCATGCCGTTGGAGGCGTTGGCCGCGCGTTGCAGGTGCGGCAGCACGCGCCGGTAGAGGGCATCGCCGAACTGCGAAGGGTCCTGCATCAGCAGGCCCGCGGTATACATCGCCGCGCGCGCGTTGCCGTTGTTGCTGGCGCGTTCCAGCCACTCCAGCGCTTTCTTCGGATCGTGCTGCACGTATTGCGGATTCTCGTCCAGCATCATCGAACCCAGCGCCAGCTGGGCCAGGCCGTCGTCGGCCTCGGCCTTGCGCTCCAGCGCCTCCACCCGGAAGCGGAACACCGTGTCGTAATCCGGCCACTGTTCGTTGAGGCGGATGCGCGCGGCGGCATCGTCCACCGGCGCGCGATCCAGTACCGCCAGCCGCGGCGGCTCGGCCTGCAGGATACGGCCGAGCACGAACTCGGTCATCTGGGTGTTGTTGACGCCAGCGCTGGTGGCGGACTGATCGAAGGCCGCCGACGCCGCCAGCGCCGAGGATTCCAGCCGATACTTCCAGCCGTCCTTCTCGCGTACGAAATCCGGACCGAACTGGAAGTTGCTCTCGGTCGGCGGGCCCAGCTCGGACACCGCGTGATCGCCGGACACCGTCACATGGGTCAGCGAAATGGGCGCCTCATCTTCGTCGCTGCGCACCGAGATCCAGCCCTTGCTGGCGAACAGACGCGCCACCGCGACGCCGTCCAGCTTCTTCAGCGCGGCCTCGTCCTGGGTGGCGCGCAGCAGATAGATCTTGACGCGATCGTCGGAGGGCAGGCGCCGCAGCTGTTCGGCCGAGGCGTACAGCGCGGCGTCGCGCAGGAAAGTGAAATGGGTGAAGCTGGAGGCCGCCAGCAGATCCGCGCTCTCCGGCTTGTTCGCGTTCACCAGCTGCGCGTAGCGATCCCACGCGCGGCTGACCGCGTTGATTTCGGCCAGATCGTCGCCCGCCGCCAGCACGGGCGACGCCCACAGCGCCAGCCACAAACCCATTGCACGCATGTCTTCCCCTTGTCGCGTTGAATCGTCCTGCGGGCTCAGAGGTAAGGATTGTCCTCGCCGCTGCCCGGTGGCCGCAGGGTATAGCGTTTGTAGGTCCACTGGTACTGGGCCGGATCGCGACGCGCGATCCGCTCCACGCCGGCATTGAGCGCGGCGACCGCGACCACCGGATCCGGATCGGCGATGGCCGGTTCGGCCGGTTCGATGTGCAGGGCGAAGTCCGGACCGGAGCCGATCCGCTCGCACCACGCGAACAGCACCACCGCGCCGGTGCGCTCGGCCAGCCGCGACAACAGCGTCATGGTCAGCGCCTGCACGCCGAAGAACGGCGCGAACTCGCCGTCGCCGGCCTTGGGCTGCTGATCCGGCAGGATCGCCACCACGCCGCCGTCCTTCAATTGCTTCCACAACTGGCGCACCGCCGGGCCCTCGGCACGGACCTGGGTGATGTTGGCCGCGCCGCGCGCGCGCAGCAGGAAGGCGTCGCCCATCGGCGATTCCGGCACCCGGTACACGAACGCGTAGGGCCCGCGCGAGGCCAGCCACTGGTTCAGCAGTTCCCAGTTGCCGTAGTGGGGCGCGGCGATGATGACGCTGCGGCCGGCGGCGCGGGCCTGGTCGTACAGCTCGGCGCCGTGCAGTTCGCGCAGGCAGGCCAGGTTCCGCGCGTGTGGCTGCGTCCAGAAGCGCAGGGTTTCCATCAGCTGGCGGGTGGTGGCGCGCAGGATGTCCCGGTGCAGCGCCTCGCGCTCGCGGTCGTCCAGGCCGGGGAAGGCCAGCGCCAGATTGCGCCGGGCGACCCGGCACTCGCGGGCGTCGGTGCGCTGCCACAGCCACGCCAGCCGATCCCCCAGCCACCGCAGCAGCGGCCAGGGCAGGCGCATGAACAAGGCGATCGCGTTGTAGAGGAGGTGGGCGGTGGTCTGCGGCTTCATCGCCATCAGTCTAGCGGTTGACCGTGACCGCCCGCGCCGCGAGCATGGCCACATGCTTGCCTTGATACAGCGGGTCACCCGGGCGTCGGTGACCGTGGACGACGAGACCATCGGCGCCATCGGCGGCGGCCTGCTGGCGCTGGTGGCGGTCGAGCCGGGCGATGCGGAGCCGCAGTTCCAGCGCATGGCCGAGCGCCTGTTGGGCTATCGGGTGTTCGCCGACGCCGCCGGAAAGATGAACCGCTCCCTGGTCGATACCGGCGGCGGCCTGCTGCTGGTCAGCCAGTTCACCCTGGCTGCAGACACCCGTTCCGGGATGCGCCCCAGCTTCACCACCGCCGCGCCGCCCGACGAGGCTGAACGGGGATTCAACCGGCTGGTCGAAATCTGCCGGCAAAAACATGCTCAAGGGGTGGAAACCGGGCGTTTCGGTGCCCATATGGTCGTCAGCCTGGTCAATGACGGGCCCGTGACCTTCCTGCTCCGCCCCTGACGTTAAGGGAGGCGGACACAGCGTCCCCATCGTGGTTTTCAGGGACGAGGGGTAGTCCGGGCTGGTATAATACTAGGTTCCTTCCTCCATTCTTGCCGGTGGCGCAACCTCCATGGCCAACGAACGTCCTGCCCAACAATCTGAAATCAAGCTGCTGATCAGCAAGGGTCTTGAGCAGGGCTACCTGACCTATGCCGAAGTCAACGATCACCTGCCGGACGACCTGGTCGACCCGGAACAGATCGAAGACATCATCGGCATGATCAACGGCATGGGCATCGACGTCCATGAAGTCGCCCCCGATGCCGAAACCCTGCTGCTGTCCGACGGCAATACCGGCGGTCGCGAAGTCGACGAGACCGCGGCCGAGGAAGCCGCGGCCGCGCTGACCTCGCTCGACACCGAAGGTGGCCGCACCACCGACCCGGTGCGCATGTACATGCGCGAGATGGGCACCGTCGAGCTGCTGACCCGCGAAGGCGAAATCGCCATCGCCAAGCGCATCGAGGAAGGCCTGGGCCAGGTCCAGGCCTCGCTCGGCAACTTCCCGTGGTCGATCGAACTGCTGCTGGAAGAGTACGAACTGCACAAGACCGGCAAGAAGCGCCTGGCCGAAGTCGTGGTCGGCTTCAACGACGTCGAGGAACCGGCGGAAGAGGTGCCCGAGGCCGCGGAAGCGTCCGACGGCGACGCCGAAACCGAAGACGGGGACGACGACAGCGGCGACGACGCGGCCGAAGAGACCGGCCCCACCGGTCCGGATCCGGAAGAAGTCGCCCGCCGCATGCAGGCGCTGGCCGACGGCTACGCCAAGTTCAAGAAGGCGCACGCCAAGAACGGCCCGGACAACAAGGCCGTCACCAAGATCCGCACCGAGATGGCCGAGGTCTTCGTCACCCTCAAGCTGCCGCTGGCCCTGACCGACACCCTGGTCCGCAAGCTGCGCGACGTGGTCAACGAGATCAAGGACCACGAGCGCCGCGTGATGCACCTGTCGGCCAACATCGCCAAGATGCCGCGCAAGGACTTCCTGCGTGCCTGGGAAGGCAACCAGACCAACCTGGGCTGGGTCGACGAAGTCCTCAAGCGCAAGCAGAAGTGGTCCTCCGGCCTGCGCGAGGTCAAGGATCAGATCATCGCCGAGCAGGAAGCCACCATCGCGGTCGAACAGGCGATGCATCTGCCGCTGGCCGAGATCAAGGAAATCAGCCGCGCCATGGCCTATGGCGAAGCCAAGGCGCGCAAGGCCAAGAAGGAGATGGTCGAGGCCAACCTGCGCCTGGTGATCTCCATCGCCAAGAAGTACACCAACCGCGGCCTGCAGTTCCTCGACCTCATACAGGAAGGCAACATCGGCCTGATGAAGGCCGTGGACAAGTTCGAATACCGCCGCGGCTACAAGTTCTCGACCTACGCCACCTGGTGGATCCGCCAGGCGATCACCCGCTCGATCGCCGACCAGGCGCGCACCATCCGCATCCCGGTGCACATGATCGAGACGATCAACAAGTTGAACCGCATTTCCCGCCAGATGCTCCAGCAGTACGGCCGCGAGGCCACCCCGGAGGAGCTGGCCAAGGAAATGGACATGCCCGAGGACAAGATCCGCAAGGTCATGAAGATCGCCAAGGAGCCGATCTCCATGGAAACCCCGATCGGCGACGACGAGGATTCCCATCTGGGCGACTTCATCGAGGACACCAACGTGGAGTCCCCGATCGACAACACCACCAACATCAACCTGCAGGAAACCGTCCGCGATGTGCTGGCCGGCCTCACCCCGCGGGAAGCCAAGGTGCTGCGCATGCGCTTCGGCATCGACATGAACACCGATCACACCCTGGAAGAAGTAGGCAAGCAGTTCGACGTCACCCGCGAGCGCATCCGCCAGATAGAAGCCAAGGCCTTGCGCAAGCTCCGCCACCCCAGCCGCTCCGAGCAGCTGCGCAGCTTCCTGGATATCGACTGATTCCAGCCGGGCAAACCGAGCAAAGCAAAGAACCCGCCGCAAGGCGGGTTCTTCGTTTCCAGCCCCACCCCCCGCTACAATGGCGCCGCAGCGGGCCTATAGCTCAATGGTTAGAGCAGAGGACTCATAATCCTTTGGTTCCAGGTTCGAGTCCTGGTGGGCCCACCACGTAGCCGTCCACCGACGTCCATTGGGCGTTTCGACATAAGTTGCTCCAAAAGGTCAACTTATGTGAGATTTCCAGCATAAGTTGAAGACAAGACCAACATCGGGCCTTGGGAATCAACGGATTACCCTCTGAGGCGAATTGGGAAGGTCGGAGAGGTTTGAGGACATCCCGGGGATTCCTGATTTCCGGGTTTGCTGGCCAGCGTTCAGCCGAAACGGACTCTGGTTGGCCTCCTTCGAAGCCACTCTTTCACGGTGGCGACCGGGGTTCGAATCCCCGTGGGGCGCCAATTTGGTCAAGCACTTAGGGCTGCCGCGAGGCGGCCCTAAGTGTTCTTCCGGAGTCTTTCCGAAGTACCCGGCCTGCTCCTCCAGTCTGCACTTGGACATTGGTACCCGATTGCCCAAGACCCACATCTGAGCGAGGATGAGTCGAAATGGATAGGGAGTTGGGTCGACATGAAGTCTCTTACCCGCGTCAGCGTTCTTGCGGCCGCGCTATTGATCTCTGCATGCGCGTCCTATCAGCGGTCTTTCATGGAGCCGTGGCTCGGCGCTTCAGAGAGCGAATTGGTTCAAATGTGGGGATACGGGGATACCCATCGTCCTCCACCGACATCGTCCAGGCCAATCCTGACACCAAGATCTACACCTATCGCTACACCAACAGTGACCCAATGACCGGAGCACCGACACCTTGTCGCGTGTCTTTTACGCTCCGACAGGACCGTGTCTCTCGGTGGGACCACAGCGGTGGTGCGTGTCCTCGAAACGAGCGACAAATTGTTGCTTCACCAAGGTCAAGCCAATCGTCTGCTGTAGGCAGCCAGAACCTGTGCGCGCCATTAGCGCAACCGGCCTAGGCCTCGGTAGGTTCAAATAGGAGCTAGCATGCTTACTGATATCTTTGCGGCTAGGTATGCCGCGATTCCTATCTGGCGGCAATTCGGAGAGCCAGAGCGCCGCCTGCTCGTTCAAGCCTTCCAGATCGTCAAAGATCAACTGTTTCCATTCTGGACCAACGATGGCAAGGAAAGGAACGGCGCTAAAGAAGCATGGACATCCATACACGATCGACTGAAGGTCGAACTTGGACTAAGGGAGCTATCTGCTTTAGGTTACTTCGACAAAGTATTGCTTTACGGAACAGAGCGAGCCGTCTGGAAGCCACTAGCCATACCACATGTCTGCGAGACCTTTGTCTGCGCACAACCAAGCCCACAAGTCTCGCCTGATGTCTTTATAAAAGAGCGACTAAGTTTTATAGAAATCGCGTTCCGCGATAAGGAAATAGATATCGCAAAACTAAATGCAGCTCTACCAAGCCAAATCGCACGAGCCGAAGCTGAAGCAAAGCGCCCTCATCCTGGAGGTCATTTTGTGTTTCCAGGAAACCCGGCTGATGGATTGAGGGCATTAAATCGGCAACACAATGATGCGTTCGATAGAGCAACTCATGAACTAAACGAGCGTCTCCGCCAAGCTAATACGCATCTAAATTACCACAATGGTTTTATTCAGATCTCGGACGACCAACAAATCCTAACGCAGATCGAAACCCCATTCTGGAACCTTGTTAAGGACCAGAAGTGGATGAACGTTGATACCGACATGAAAGAAGCCGTCGACAGGCGTGACTCAGGCGGTCGAGATCCAGCGTTTTATGCTGCCAAGGCTCTTGAAAGCACGATTAAGATAATTTCAGAAGAGAAAGGATGGACCAGAGGAACGGAACGAGGAGCGCACAGCTACATTGATAATCTGGCTAGCTCACGCAATGGAGCTTTCATATCGAGGTGGGAGCAAACAGTCCTAAAGAACTTCTTTTCTGATATTAGGAATGAACTAGGACACGGCCCTGGTGGCGCCCCCATACCAATATTGACTGTCCAACAAACTGATTGGGCTCTAGAGTTCTGTATGTCGTGGATAAAATCGCTAATATTGAGGCTGTGACTCGGAACCAACGTTTGCGAACATAGGCAGGACCACCGCATTCAAGGGCTCGAGATGAACTGGCCTTTTACCATCGCTCTTGGGCTTTCCTCATCAATCATCATGAACGCACGACTGTTCGCGTCAAATACAAAAGCGCTATGCGCATGACCATTTGCCGAATTTAATAGCAATCTACCTGCGCTAACAGTCCAAGTGTTTTCATTGTCATTTCTCCCGGAGATTATTTCTCCAGAGGCGCCAAAAGAAATTTCCTTTCTTCCACCTGCCCTCGGGTTGAAGTGCAGCACCCATGGCCTATTGAAGATCAGCTTTTTGATGGCTTCGTCTCGAGCCAATACGCCTTGAGGAAGCGGGCTTCCAGACGCCTCAAACTCCAAGATTCGCCCTTCTAATTCGGAGATTCGTTTGCCGCTTGATGCAGCTGAATCTTCTAGAACTTGCGTCCGTTGTTGAGCTTCGTGGAGCCGCCTGTCTAGGCGCCCTATTTCATTGAAATGCCTTTCTCGAATTCTCTCAACTTCCTCAACAGTAAGCAGACGCTTCTTCTCAACTTCGTTTCTCTTGTCAAGGAGTTCGCCGCGCTGCTTCAGCTTCTTCTCATAGAACCAGAGAGCTGGCTTGTGGTACCACAACAAATAGGCGAATGCGGAAGCAAGGGGGAAGAGGAAGCCCGTCAACAAAACTTGTTCCCAGTGCGGATACAGCACTTCGTCAATATACCCAAACCTTTTTGGAATCGGCATGCTGGAGAATAATGCAACAAGGAGCCGATGATTCCAAGCAAGCCAGCTAAGTGCGAATGCTCCCGTTAAGGGGCTGACCGCCCTATCCTTTATATAGCCGGTTATTGATTGCCAAACTTCGCTTATCATGATGTTTCTATCCCGTTATCCCTTGCCTTCAGCAATCAGTCTCTAAAACCGACTCGAGAACTAGATCATCCATCAACCCATTAGCCACCTTGGCGCTTATCTTTAAGGTTCCAACAAGTCCATCGGATTGTCGGTAGGCAAGCGAAGTTTCAATCGGCATTCCATCTCTGCCATCTCTCCAGAACAGGAATTCTTTCGTCTCTCCATTTACCCAATCAGTTGCCTCCAGAGGCAGCCTGTCATCATCATGGTTAGATGAAACACTGGTGATCAGAACGCTTCCGCCGACGTTCTGAATCTTGAATTGACCAAACGCTGGCGCCGAACTGGCATAGACGTCTTTTTTCCTAAGTTGGAATACCGGCTGGCATCTCGCCTTTGCCTCTCTCTCAGCACGCTTAGCCTGACTCACCTGCATTTCCAGTTCGTCCGCCGCCAATTGCGCCATGCGGGTTTGCTGTTCAGCGGAACGACGCATTTCCTCTACCTGCAGCTCCAGAGCATCCGTACTCTTCTTTAGCTCTTCAGCCTGAAGCCTCAGCGCTTCCGTGTTCTGTCTCAACTCAATCCCTTGCTGAAAATAGCCGAGAATTAGCCATAGAATTGCTAAGGGCCCGAACACGCCGGCGAGCAAGTCGCCGATATTGTTCGGGGCCATCATGAGTATTTCAGTCAGTCGCTCATTAAAGATGAACCAAAGCAGCAGCCCATACAGTGCCGTAAGAACCAGCCCGATCCTAGAAAGAAACTTCCCCATAGCCTCTCCTTAAGCCAATCATCCCCAGGGCGTATCTTTCTCCTTACCGGCCATTAGTTCAAGCAGGCAACGCTCAGCGTTCGAGAGGGAATGCTGCGACAACCACCGATATGGCATCGCCAGCCCTGCCCCACCCGGCATGCTCTGGAAGTTGTCCAGGTTGTTCCCGAAGCTGTATACGCCGCCCTGGCTGTAGGCACCGGTGGGGCCTGGATTTGACTGTCCGTTGGCGGTCGCGGCACCGAACACTGCCGCGCCGGCGTTGTGCCAGCACAAGCGCATAGCGGTCTCGCGCCTTTACGGAGGACCTGCTTGTTGAAGGTTCGCATCAGGATACGTTCTGGATGCCAAGGCGGTCCAGCTCTCCCGCATGGCGAACGTTCAGGGCGGCCGCTCATTACAATCGAGCTAGTAGCGTGGCCGCTACGAGAGCAAAGATCACGCCGTCTGTGCCTGCCGACTGGACCGTCAGTTAGGACTCATCCACGCCAGGGTAGGGAGCTTTGTGAATGCACTCAAGAATCATGTCTTTTGCAGTGGCAAAAGAGATTTCACCTGCCGCGGCACGATCAAGAATGGCCCGCATTTCTTTGGGTACTACCAACCCGGCAAGTTGCACCGATGCAATAGCATCGGCCAATGCGTCCTGAGGAGAGAGCTTCATCATCTCAGTTCCCCTGCGGAGGTTTCGGAACGTAGAGCATGCCATTTCGGGTGCGGGGTCGATACTGGCCGCAGGATGCAAGATAGCGTTGCCTGACGAGCCATAAGGGCGAAGCCGTCTCCATCGCAATCCTCTCTAGACGACGTTTAATAAGGCCGTGCGTCTCCGAAACGGACAAACGCGAAAGCGACCTATCGATTTTCCGCGTTTTTGCTGCTCTCGCCGAAGAAAGCTGTAGCTTTCTTTTCGCCATAAGCTTCATCACAAGGTCCCTGCCACGTTGATTAACTGTGCTTTGGCAAAATCCATGGTCCTGACAGAACTGTCGGAGTGTAGGTGCCAGGTCTTTGCTGTTTAGACACTTCTTCAGAGCGGACTCGATCGCCGATTTGCGCGCTCCGCGAGGGAGATAGTTCCCCCGCAAGCGCCGAGGTAGCCGAGGCTTTCCCACATTAAGACTGGCTACATTGGCGGCCTGCTCGGGCGAGGAGAGTATCAGTGTCGTACTTACGTCGAAGTACTCAGAGATGTGAAGCAACGAGCACAAAGACGGTCGAGTATGTTCCGCTTTGCGAAGAATCCTACCTAGCCGTTCTACTGCATCACGCATATCAACATGTTTGCTGATGCCGAGGATGAATGCTCCGGCAGCCTCTTGTCGGAAGTTGGGAAAGGGAACGGAAGCCGTGTACTCCAAAAGCTCCACGATATGACGCTCACCCGGGTCTGGCGGCAACAGCCGCGCCGACCGGGGAAGGCTCACCAATGAGCGGCCGCAGTCGCCGCACGTGTCTGGTGTACTGCAGCGCTGCCAGTGCTGCTTCCCACCACATTGTCCGCAGCAAACCTCTAAGCGAGTTCGATGCACGCTACATCGGTGGGTACCCACCAATTGCCATATCAATCGCTCGTAAGGCGGCCGGCCAAGATCACGGTCCTCGCGAAGGCAGGCCGGGCACCACGCGCGGTAGGGCTTGATGCTGTCACTATTGTTCTTGGCGCACACCTGTTGAAGTGAAAGAAGTGTACAGGCTGAAAGGTCAATACGGTTTGTAGCGTTCTGCAGCGCCTGAACGAGGCGCTGGACATTAGGGCTATAGCCATTGACCCGGATGCTGAAGAACCGGGGAACAATTGAATTGTACGTCTGTCGGTACCATGCATCCAAGCAGCTCAGCAACTGATGGGGGCTCATCCCGTGTCGTTCCGAGAGGCGGACCAGATAGGATGCCAATGATTCGACCTCGAAAGACCCCAGTCCCTTGGGGTCGAGATCGAACAGGAAGGTTGTCGGGAGCGGTCGCTTCATGCGGGCGTTACCCCCACACTATCTCGTGTGAGCGAGCGCTGCCCCGGGCGCCGGCGCCCAGGAGCGGTGTTTCTCACAGCATCTTCCTCAGGAAGAGGAGAAGCTGACTCAAACATGTCAGTACGCATCTTCTTGAGCAGGTGCCGCCGTTGGTTGAGGTCATGGAACGACTCGGCTTGGGCGACTCGCCGGGATGACTCAAAATCAGCGATCGTCAAACGATGTCGCTCATGTGCCCCCATCTGGGCTAAGGCAAGCTTCGCCCACTTGATAATTGAGCCGACGCATCCGGCCGTACCCGCATACAACAGGTCCCGATAACTCATCAGGCACTGGCCTGATTTCCAAGGCAAGAGGCTGTCTATACTAGTTAGGATGCGATCGAAGTCAGCGCTGTCAGCCTTGCTGGTCGAGTAGCCCGGAAACTCAAGGACAACCATCCGGCCATTGAGGTGTGCCGACAAGAAACATCGGTCAAGCATCGTGTAGTCGCCGCAGATAACAATAGCTACATTGGTCTCGTTGCCTAGGCACTTAAGCGTGTCCAGTGCGGCCAGCGGACCACCGCGGCTGTGCGATGAGAAGATTGGCATGGCCTCGTCAACCGCTAGCAAGGCGGTGCGACGAGCTTGCAAGGTTCTCGCAATGATCGAGCGTAGGGCGGCTTCGGTGTGAGAATGACGTGGTAGATAGCTGCTGTCAGTGAAAGCCGGGTGCTTGAGCGCCGCCAGAAAGTCAGCCCACAATTGCTTCAATGAGATGGAGCCCTGATTGGTCTGAGAAGCATCAACGCAGGCGTAGGGGATATATCGTTCGTCATGATGGCCCTTGAACATGTCGTGGATGCACTCGGCCAACAGCGTGCTCTTGCCGACACGGGATGGGCCTACAAGGAAAATGACATCCCCGCCATTAGCAATCTGCAGGTTGGCATAGGCCAGCCGATACGTTTGCTCATACAGACGATGCCGGATACGGATGCGGGCCAGCTTGTTGGCCAAGTCAACGTAGCTCATGGTCACTCCTCCTCAATGTCATACGGCAGAGGGCGGATATCCGTGTCAGCAAGCCGAATGGAGCTAAGTCTGCTCTGCTGCTTTCGGGGGCGCGTTCGGTCCTTCGCAGCGCCAACGACAGACTGAACCGCCTGCGCCATATGCAGCGCCTTCTTGTCGGTCAAGCGGCGCTGAACGTCGGTGCACTCGATGCTTGGGATGGACTGAAAGGCCAGCTCCGCGGTTTCCTTTGCCGTAGGCTGGTAGGACCAATTGTGGTGGCAGGTCACCAGTTCAGAACCCACCAAAGCGTAAAGACGGTTGGTGTCCCAAGGTTCCTCAAAAGCCGTGACCGAGGCGCCATCTTGTAGTGTATTGAGTGCTGGATGCCGGTAGTAGCGGCCTTTGTGGCGAATACCACGTGCTTCATCTAGCTGGAGGCTGCGGCGGAGCCCAGGCGCGGTTAGCGACAAGAAAGCGTTGTCGAAACTAACTGCGTTTCCGCTCATCGGAAACCGGTCCATCCCCGCCTTGAACAGCTGGGCTGGTGACTGCAGACCTTTGATGGCATGTGTGTTGAAGATGTCGATGTAATCAGCCACCGCTTTGCATACGTGCTCAAAGTCCAGGCAGGCATGTGTCTTGCCTTTGTGCGAGGCACTGCTCGCGCGGCCCAACCCCTCGTTGCGCTTGTTGCCAGGAAAGGACTCTATGTGAGACTGCATGGAGCCGAAGGCGGACTCTATGCAGCTGCCATACCGCGGGGCGCCAGGTGGACGGCTTTGTTTGCTGATGGCCAAATAGGCCAAGGTGGTTTCAAAGTAGATCGAGCCAAACTCTGCACCATTGTCAACGATTATAGATTCGGGCAGACGTCCGTGTCGGTAGGCACAGTCCCTAATGACCATGCAGCAGGCCCGACGACTGGGAGCATAAAAGCTAAGAATGTAAGCCAAATATAGGCCGGAATATTCATCCCGCATGGCCGTCAGCCAGGGGGATTTGAACATCAGATCTTCTCCCTCGCCGGCAACCACGACGTTGATCGCAAGGTACTGATGGTCGATATGCGCGCGCCTGAACGGTCTGTCGGGCGGGATGTCACGCAGTGTCGGATCCACGGGCGAACGAACGGAATTTGCGCTGCGGCGACCATTGCGAGCCAAGGCGAGCTGATATGGGTCTAAGGCTTTGATCCAGTGATAGAACGTGCTTCTGGCGACTGGAACCTCCTGTTCATGCACTGGGATTCTGCTTAGGGCTTGGGCATGAGCCAAGAAGTACTGTCGATACGCTGCCGCCTTAGAAATCGACTGAGGGCTGACGAAGTGCTTCTGGATGATCTGATTGGCCAATTCGGAATGCCACGGTGCGTGTCGGGCCTGACGATTTCCCTTCAGGCGATGCTTTGGTATCAACGCCGAGATGCTGCTGTTGTTGCTGTATGCTTTTTGCCATCTGCATCTTGTGCTTTTGGAGATAGAAATATCTAGCTCGCCGCGCAAAAACTGAAGACGAGTAGCGGCAATCAGCCCATCTTTGGATTGTGGAGCAACGGCGTTTGGTTCAGTCGAAAGTTCGGTGTCGAGATAGATGGCGTCCCTTAGCTTCTGGGCATCCGCTGAAATCAGGAAAGTGTGCGGCCGGGTGATGAGGCGCCGTTCCATGTCCCCTACAATGACGCCGGCTCCAATGAGCTGAATCAGCGGGCTAAAGTCTATTAGGTCAAGGCACTGGGCTAGCTCAGCCAAGGGCATGGCGCCGCGCTGTTCTAGAATGCGGGCGACCTCGCTGCATACTCGTTGCCCGACGGACGTCGTCCCGATATCCAGCGTGCGAGCGACGAGGTCAAGGTTCTCGGTGAGAATCGGGCAAATGGTTCGTTCTGTCACCACGGCATAGCGCAGTCCCAGGGCCGCGAAGGCGTCCCTTGCGGGCACGAAATCCCAACACTCTTCGCCCGAGTACTGCCATTGGTCCGGACGCTCTTGGCCAAGCCTCTTGCACTCTCGCAGAAACTTAACCTCGGCAACCCAGGCGCCAGTGCGAGTAATGACCAGGAAGTCCGCATGGTAAGGGCGTTGGCGTTGTTTGCTCCCAACGCGGATGGTGATGGGTGGGGGCTGGTCCCAGTACTCCAGCACATCATCATTGAATTCGCAGCTCATCGCGAATCGCTGTTCTATTGCGCTCTCACACCCCACGGTATGTCCCATTTTCCGGCTCGCATATCGGACCGGCGTGTTTTGGGGCTTCTCCCCCGAGCGTACGCGTCGGCTAGGTGGCGAGTGGCGCGCGGCATGGATGTATTGCATGGCGGCGTTCTGCAGTTGGGCCGACGCCAGGACCTGGTCGATGAGATAGTCAGCGGCAGGCATAACCCCTCCCAACGATATGCCGTGGGAATGGAGCCCAGCACGACTGAGTTGCAGGCGGCTTGGAACCGGCATGGCACCGGTAAGTGCGGTCAAGTGAATTTCGATGAAGCGAGAAGGGGAGCCGCTCGGGGGGCTGGGGGCTATGCGTAGCCCGGTTTAATGGGCTTGGAGCAGGCAAACAGGCCTGCACGACGCGTTCGGTCGTGTTCATGGATGTCCTCACGAATAGGGCGCGCGAAAAAAGCGCGAACTGACGGCACACACCCCAAATTCGCGGGTGCGTGTACTTGACATTCAATGAGAACGCCTAGAGCATAGGCCGCAGCGAGGGTCACTACCCGCGTCGACCTCAGAAGCCCCGCACGGCAAATGCGGGGCTTTTGTTTGTTCCAAGCGTTCGATGAGCTACTTGGACATGGGGCGCTCCTCTTGCGATTAAGGGGTAGATGGGGCGTGGCACGGTCCCTGGTACCTGGCCAGCCCAGCAGAATGACGGCCCGTGCGTCAGAAAATTCCAATCATTTCAATTGCCTGCTGTCTGCCTGCGGCTCCTTCACTGGGGATGCCTAGAACCAGCTAGCGTGGGGGTGTTTCGGAGGCATTGACTTCCGGAGAGGATGCGCGCAAGAGGTAACGGACACCAAACCGTTATCGAGGGGCCGACCATTCGCATTGGCGGCCCTTCGTCCTTTGAGGTTCTGCGATTGGCTGCATATTGGGTCAGCTCATCGCGGTGTCCTCCTCATTCAAGAACGCTTCCACCCAAGCGCAAACCTGTTGCCGTGAGGCAAACCAGCCGCGGCGTCCGGGTAGTTTGAACATGCGAATCGGTAGGCGACCGGCGGCCCTAGCCTTTGAAAGCGCCTCTCTGGTTGGGAAGCCCATTAGGCGAGCCGTGTCTGCAGCCGACAGAAATGGACTGTCGGGTATGGAAGCAGTGACCACGCGCAGGGCGTCGGCGGACCTCATCGGTGTTCCTATCGTTGACCCTGCTGCGCCATAGGCACCTGCGGTTAGCCCTGTTCAGGCCGTTACCGCTCTGTCCCTATTTGGCTTGTAAGCAAACCTGCCACCACGGATGAGTCAATGCACGCTGCAGTGCAGCGTAAGACATTGATTTGTAAGATATATTTATATCAGACTAGAGCAATCTTGGGTGACGGGTCGGCTAAAATAGGCAATCCGGAAGAGGCAACGAAATGGGTGACGTGATCTCCGAATGCTCGCAGCCCAAGTTGAATGGGAGCGATCCGTATCTTGTTTCCCGGTGCCGTATTCTCTTGAGGTGGTAGAGCGCAAAGGGGTGATATGGGGAGTGCTGCGGTAATTCGGAAACTGACCGTGACGCGCTATCGAGGAATCGAAAAGCTCGAATGGCGGCCCGCGTCCAGCATGAACATCATCCTCGGTGGCGGGGATGTTGGAAAAACGACGATTCTCGAAGCCATCGCGCTGCTGCTCAGCCCGACGAATGCAACCACGGTAACCGAGATGCAAGGCAAGTACGTTTCGCGATTCCTAGCAACTGCCATCAGCGAGTCAGCCGTGCCGAGCACGAAGCAAGGCTCTGCCGGTTCCGCTGTTGCCTCAGGCGCCACTCGCTGACGCTGTACGCTGGAAGCGAATGCAGGATCTGTCAGCCGGTATCCCGAATTCTGGCTGCCTATCTGCAAGCGAAACGATCTCGTAACCTCAAGCTAGCGCAGGACACAGCTCATGTCACCACGGTCTCAATGAACGCACGGCCTTGGGTGATTGCTCGCATTCTGAGCAGAGCGTCCCCAGCGCTTCGACGAGGGCGTCCATTTGCGCCGGGGTGGTGAAAATTGACGGCGTTATCCGTACGCAGGCGCCGGAGGCCAGGCCTTCGCGCCAGGTGGTGAAGATGCCGAATTCCTGTTGCAGGCGCTTCTGCAGGCGCTGGTTCTCTTCCTTGCCGGATTGGCCGCGCAGGCGGAAGGATGCCAGCGCGCTGGACAACGCCGGGTCCGCCGAGGCCAGCACTTCGATATGCGGCATGTCGCGGGCGGCGCGGGTCCAGCGATCGCGCAGGAACAGCAACCGCGCGCGTTTGTTGGTGGCACCGATGCGTTCGTGCAGTGCGATGGCGTCGGGAACCGACAGGTAGGCAGCGAAGTTGGCCGTGCCGGTATGCGCGCGGCTGAATATCTTGCCGTCGTCGGCAATGGACAGATAGGGATCGATGTCCGCCACCCGTCCCCGCCGGATGTAGGCCGCGCCCACACCCACCGGCGCGCCGATCCACTTATGCAGGTTGATGCCGACGAAATCGGCCTTCAGGTCGGGAACGCGGTAATCGATCTGACCGAAGCCATGCGCCGCGTCCACGATCACGTCGATGCCGCGCGCGCGCGCCATGTCGCTGATTTCGGCGATGGGCAGCACCAGGCCGTGACGATGGCTGACCTGGGTCAGCAGGACAAGTTTGAGGCGCGGCAGCTTATCGATGGCGTCCGAATAGGCTTGCAGGATCTGATCATGGGTCGGGACGACGGGCAGCGCGATGCGTTCGACCTGGACACCGCGCCGTTTCTGCAGCCACTGCATGGCGCTGATCATGCTGTCGTAGTCCACGTCGGCATGCAGCACCTGATCGCCGGCGGACAGGCGGTTGTAGCCGCTAATCAGAGCCAGCAGCGCCTCGGTGGCGCCGCGGGTGAAGACCAGTTCGTCCGGCTCCACGCCGAGCATGCGCGCGGTTTGCGCATGCGCCGCCATGAACTCGCGTGGATAGGCGTCCCGGCCGTACCAGGCGTTGCCGCGGTTCACCTCGGCTGTGTGCCGCTGGTAGGCCAGCAGGGTGGATCGGCCCATCGAACCCCAGTAGCCGTTCTCCAGATGGTTGATCGCGGTGGTGATGTCGAACTGCCTGGCAACGTCGGCCCACCAGGTTTCATCCGAGGCCAGCGTCTCCGGTGCTAACGGTGCGACCGGCAGCGCGGGAATCGGCGGGTCTCCGCCGCCATCCGCGGCGGCGAGCAGGCCGCTGGCCGGGAGCAGTGCCCCGGTCAGCAGCAGGCGGCGGCGCGTGGTCTGCATCAGAAGCGCAGCCGGTACTCGGCGTAGAGGTTGGCGCCGTCGGTGTCGTAGGGTGCGTTGCGCGAGTAGATCAGGCCGCGGCTGGCCTGGAAAGTGGCCTCGTCCGGATACTTGTCCAGCACGTTGTCCGCGCCGATGCGCACGCTGTGGCGATCGTTGAAGGTGTAGCCGGCCGCCAGGTCCAGGAAGGTCATCGCGCCGAAGCGCTGGTAGATGTCGCCGGTGGCGTTGCCGCTGGAATCCGTCCAGGCGCCGTAGTAGCGCACGCGGCCCATCAGCGACCAGCCAGCGACCTCGTAGGTGGTGGTGAAGCTGCCCTTGTGTTCGGGCAGACGCTCCTCGAACAGCACGCGCTGGGTTTCGTTGGCGGCCACGCTAGTGCGGCCGTTGTCGACTTTGGTGCGGTTGTAGTTGTAGGCCAGGGTCATGCCCAGGCGGCCGGGACCGGCATCGCGCACATGGCTGCCCACCACGTCCACGCCGGTGGTGGTTGTGTCGAAATCGTTGGTGTAGTAGTTGACCGAGGTGTAGCCCATCGGGTTGGGGACGCCGGCCGGCACCGCGAAGCTGGCCGACTGGCTGAAGCGATCGGTCAGCTTGATGTCGTACACATCGATCGATCCGGAGAAGCCTTGATCGTTGCGCCAGGTCATGCCCAGCGAAGCGGTGCGCGACTGTTCGGGCGTGAGGTCCTTGGCGCCCAGCTGGCGGGCCAGCGGATCGGACGGCGAGAGGCGGCCGCTGGTGAAGATCTGGAGCGTGCGGGTATCCAGGCCCTGCACGGTGCTGGTGGTGTTGAGCTGACCGGGCGTGGGGGCGCGGAAGCCGGAAGAGACCGTACCACGCAGCGCGATGTCCGGCGTGATTTCAAAGCGCGCCGACAACTTGCCGTCCACGGTGCGGCCAAACGAGGAGAAGTGTTCGTAGCGGCCGGCGGCGCCCAGGCTGAAGCGCTCGCCCAGCGGCACCTCGACGTCCACGTAGGCGGCCTGGCTCTGCTGCGACCAGCTGCCGGCCTGGTTGCGGGAGAAACCGGGCGCGCCGTTGGCGTTGGCTTCCAGTCCGGCGGCGGCGCCGGGGCCGACCGCGTAGGAGGCCGGATCGCCGGCCTTCACTGCGTAGGTTTCCTGGCGAAACTCGGCACCGAAGGCGACGTTGACCGGTCGCGCCAGTCCGGCTTCCCAGCTGTAGTTGAAGTCGGCGTTGGCGTTCTTCTCGGTCTGCGACAGACGGCCCAGGTAGAACGCGGTGGGACTGTTGGGACCCAGCGACGCGTTGATCGAATTGCCTAGCCGGTAGTCGATGTCGTTGCGGCCGTAGGACGCGCTGACATCCCAGCGGAAGTCCGGGTTGAATTCGCCACGCACGCCGCCCACCAGTTGCAGGTCATGCTGCTGGTTGGAGTACTTGGGGCTGAAGCCGACCGGATAGAGGCTGCGCAGGTTCCAGCCGGGGAAGATCGACGTGGTGCGGTAGGCGCCCGTGGTGGTGTCCGGGTTGCGCCAGTTGAAGTCGCTGACCCCCTCGCTGTGTCCGTACAGGCCGAAGGCGTACAGCTCGGTGGTGTCGTTGACGAAGGCTTTCAGGTTGAAGCCGGCGCGTTGGCTTTCCAGGTCCGGCTGTCCCCAGCGCTGGACCGGATGGGGCACACGCAGCTCCGGGTGCGCAGTCTGGAACGCGATCGCATCCGGCCGCTGGCGGGTGCGCGAAGTGGCGTCGGTGTTGGCGAATTCGGCGAACAGGACCAAGCTGCCGTAATCGCCCAGCGACAGGCCGCTGCGCGCGCTCACCTCGCGGGAACCACCATCACCCTGTGCATAGCGCGAATAGCCAACGGTGATCTCGCTGCCGGCTCCGTCTTCCAGGATGATGTTGATGACGCCGGCAATCGCATCGGAACCGTACTGCGCCGATGCGCCATCGCGCAGCACTTCAATGCGCTTGACCGCGCTGGTCGGAATCTGCGCGAGGTCGGCGGCCTGCGAACCGCGGCTGCCCAGCAGCGCGCTGCGATGGAAGCGGCGGCCATTGACCAGTACCAGCGTCTGGTCCGGCGACAGGCCACGCAGCGTGGCGGGGCGCACAAACACTTGGCCGTCGGCCATCGGCAGGCGCTGGACCACGAACGATGGCACCAGCTGGGCCAGCACGTCCTTCAGGTCGTTCGACTCGACGGCCTGGATCTCTTCCTTGCTGAAAACGTCCACCGGCGCCAGCGTGTCGAACTGGGTCCGGTTGGAAGCGCGCGTGCCGGTGACCAGCATCGTGTCGAGCTGGGTGGTCCCGGTGGCCTGCGGTGTGGCGGTGGCGTCATCGTCCCTGACATCGTTGCTTGCGGCGGCTCCTGCCGCGCAGGTGGAAAGAATGAGGACGATGGCACGCGACAGCCGACTGCTTTGCACTGAAAGCTCCAGGGAAGACGGGGGGAAGGGCGATGGCGGACGCGACGATCCGCATGACCGCGCGCATTCTGGGGCGCTTTCGTGTCTTGCCTGTGACAGTGCACGGCTCTCGATTGCCGTGAATCCAACATCCAGATCAAGTTCGCACTCTGGACTTCTACTCGGCAGAAAGTGCTTGGAGGCTCCCATACGAAGATGGCGAAGCGCTCTGGTGAGACTCGAAAGCGTTCCTCCGCCGTGGCGATCTGCGATGGGGGGCGGCTTGGTTGGAGATGCGCACCGGGGAAGAGCTGGACGAGGACGATTTCCAGCATCTGGAATCTGGTCAGGATCTCTTGAGAACTATTTCAGCGCTGCTCCGGACGCCGTGGACTGCACTATGCGTTCCACAGGTCTACGAATTGCTGGAGCGCGCAAGGTGGCGAATTCCTTGTCTTCGGAAGGCCTACGAGGTTGATGGGAAGGTAATCGAAAAGCTGACCGCACGAGTCCAATTATCGGCTGGCCCAGCTGGACGCATCCATTGATGCGCAGGCTATACGGAACCGTAGCCTGTAGTCAGCCTCACTGATAGCTGAGGGGGCACTAACATTCGGACAGCTTGCGGAGAAGCCATGATCCGACGGCCGAAGTGACCAGCGACCATGAGCAGCGCGTCCAGCAGGGCCGTGGCGCCGGCGTGGGCGCGGATGCCCTCAGTAGCCTCCGTCTCCTGCGCCTCGAGCTGCAGGGCAACGGCTAGGGCGTTCCACTTATGCCAGCTATACCGAGCGAGGGGCAAGCCAAGAAGTGAATTTCAATCTTGGGCGGAAATGCTTTCGGCTGGCGTCATCCATCGAGCCTGAATCGATTCTTGGGGTCAGGATCTCAGATGGGAGTGGTGCTGCGCGATGGGATACACGGTTTGCCCCGATCCCATTCGCTGAATGCTAAGCCCTGGGCAGATAGATTACCATCCTCCAGATCTGAATGCGCAGATAAAGTACTCGATCACATGCACATGTTTGAGCTTTCACCGACCTCTTATGCGAAGGTCATTCCACTTTTGAATGGAATAGAGTTCAACTGTCTATTCGCCAGAAGCGTTCTTGATGGATTGGCCAACGGCGAAGTCTGGGCGGATTCCGAAATAGAACCAACACTGGTTCATATCATTCATTCGTATGGAATGACTCTGCTCTTGGTTCGCTCAGAAAATCCAGACTTGGATACGCTCCGGAATCACTTCAAGTTTTGCCGCGATAGGTGGGAAGCTCTATGGATGCAGGTGCATCCAACTAAGCGCACGATTTTTGTTGACGAATGTCTCGATATAGGAAGCGCGCCATCCAGAAGCTCTGTTTCATCTGCCTTATTGGTTGAACGGCACACGCGAAGTAACTTCACTTTCGTACGCGAGCGCTATGCAGAACTATGTTCCCAGTACAAAGTTCCGAGCGGATTCCGCGTACGGCCCATGTCCGCTGCTGACTTCGCACTTTCTGGCATTTCCGTCTCGCCGCATCGATTCTGGCCCGATGCTTCTGGTTTCTTGGCGAACGGTGGCGGGTACTGTGTTATTGGCGGCGAGCAAGTCGCGTCGTTGGCCTTTACATCGTTTCGGATACATGAACAATTAGAAATTGGGATCGAAACATATCCTGAGTTTCGCGGTATGGGTCTGGCTAAACTTGCCGCTGCGGCATTGATTGAGTACTGCCTATCGGAGGGCCTTGAGCCGGTCTGGTCTTGCAGGAAGCAAAATTTTGCATCGTTTGCGCTCGCTACTTCGCTTGGTTTTCTTCCAAGTGTCGAAGGCCCGTACTACGGTTTGCCAGGAACTCGTGAACGATCCGATGTGACATAAAATGGGCATTGGATGATCACATTGGAGCGCATGGCGATAGGATAGGACATCTTCGTATCGTCGCGAATGATCTATCGCTCAGTCCTACGGTTGAGCATCAGGAAATAGTTGGTGCAGTGCCGGCACGGCACTGAATCCGCCGACCAGAAATGCTTGGCGAATCGCACGGTACTTGGTTGGGTCACGCTGCAGGCGGTGCCCGTCGTCGAAGAACAATAAACGCGCATCCGGATAGGAACCGCGTAGCCGTTCGTTGATTGCATCGCCAAATACCACATCGTCGCGACCCTTGAGGATAAGCACCTCACGTGGAAAGCTGCGGTCGATGGAAAAGCGCTTGGGGACAATATTGTTGTGCCGATGCCAGTCCAGCACGTCGGATACTGCTACCTGCGATATGTCGTACAGCAGATTGGTGCCAGAACGTGGGTCGTAGTGCACCAAGTCCGCGCCGACCAGTTCAAACCATCGCACCCGCGCCATCAACGACTTTGGTGTCTTGATCATGTAGTTCAGAAGCCACAGGTTGTACATTGGCTTCAGTTGGTACTTGGTGAGGAAGGCGCCGTCGTTCAGGTCTTCCAAGGTGCGCAATTGAGCGGCTCTTGGGTCAGGGCTCGATCGCCCAAGCTGGTACAGCACATCGGCTAAAGCGGCGCGCCGCGATGGGTGCTCGGTCACGTAGGTGGTCAGGAGCGGGTCGGCCGGAGGATTGAACTCCCGAAAGCGGGGTGAGTATGGGAGTCCGGCCTCCCGTGCCAGGTCCGGGGCACCAGTCGACTCCAGCAGCATTCGGTTCACATGGCTCCCATGTGCCGACACGTACTGCTGTGCCAACACCCCGGCACCGGAAGCACCGAATACGTTGATCCGACCATCGGCAGGTAAGAGTCCTCTGCGCTGCATGTCACGACGGACAGTCTCGATGTCTTCTACCTGTTGATCCGAGCCGTACAGTTTCATTGCCAGCGCGTAGTCGGTGGCCCCGTTCGGGTAGACTTCAGGCAAGAACGTCGGCGCTTGGCCACGGACGCCAATCAGAACATAGGGAACATCACCAAACAATGCGTCGAAGAACCCGAAGTCTGTGTCCGTCCCGACCAACTCCATCTGTCCATCAGTCAGAACAAAGGTAACGTTGTTGCTCGGTTTGAAGTGAGGACTTAGGAGATAGAATCCTCGAAACGTCCCGAGTGTGGATTCGCCATGATCGACCGGCAGGTCAATATAATGGTGGCGATCATCGGCGGGCATTTCCGCATAGGTCGAGCCAATCGAGAGTCGTTCGTCGGGCGTTGCGTACATGTACGCGTCAGCCGCGGCCAACACACTACCCGTTAGCGCCAGGGTTACCAATGCGATCAGCGTTAGCTTTCTGGACCACGGACCCGGAAAAGGTAATATTTTCCTCAAGGGATGCCTCGAAAATGGGGTTTAACAACAATTGTTGTTCAACAAATGGGCCGCGCAACAGTGTCCAAATGGACGGGGTCGGTGGCGGAGGACGTAGCGCACCGATCGCGTCTTCGGGTTCCACGGGTATCCGTCTCCATCCCGAAAACACTCTAGGGAATCAGCCTCGGGAATGCTGATTCGAGGCGCCTATGGGCTGGGCGAAACTCGACTACCACGTCATCTGGGCGTGCCAAGCCATCCTGGCGAATCTTCGCTTCCAACTCGGATTCAAGGAAGCCGAAGCGCTCGACCAGTTGCTTGGCATGGCGGTTGTCGCGGTGGTAGGTACCGATAATCGCGGTTCCTGGCTGCTGGGCTCCCGCCCAGATCTGGGCGGAGCGCACGAGGCAACGCGAGACAGGGGTGCCTCGGAAACGAGGCTTCACATACAGCCCCCAAAGCCACAGATGGCGATGTTTAATATCGCAGTACACCGGAGACAGTGCTACAGCACCCATCAGCGACAATGTATTGAACACGCCCCAGACGTGCGTTCCGCGCGCCTCGTATGCGGCCAAAACGTTGGTGCGGCCTCGTCTTAACTGCTCCAATTCATGGCGCAGTTCGGCGCTCGAGTACGTCGAATCCACCGCCGCCTCCAGCCGTAGTCGGAGATAGTGTGGCTCGTCGCGCTCCTGCAAGACTCGTGCTTCCACGGTGCCAACCACGCAATTTGCAATGCTGAAGGCCAAGATGCTGCAAGGCGCGTCAACCCTACCATGGGCCTCAGTCTCATCTGTCCGCTCCCACGGAATTCAATACTCAGTGGTGCCACTACTGGGTACTGGCCCACATAAGCAAGGATGGCAAGGCGGGGCGGAAGCGTAGCGTTGCCAACCTCGCGTTGACGCCTCCCAATGGCGGCCAGGCAGTCTGCGCAATCCATTGCTGCGGCGCAGCGAGGTGGTCAGACCTTGGAACTTTCTTCTCCCAATTAGGGGTAGGGTCGGCGTGTACTCGTGCATCTATATCAAGATCACTCGCGACTACCCTTCCACACGTGGCTCTGGTCCCGCTGGCGGGCTTATCGCGTCTGCTGTCGAGCTGTATGTTCCAGGCGACGGATTTTGCCCCGGTTTTGCGGGGCTTTGGGGTACGCGCAGTGCTAAAGCGCCTGGTGAGGTACGGGTTGACAGGGACCAAACAGGCTTGGCCAGAAGACGGTGATTTTCGATACGGCACCGACTGTTTCTGCTTGCGGACACCCCATTCATCTGGATGTTTGCGCTACAAGAATTGTCGCGTTAAAAGAGCGTTGGAAGTTGGCCGTACAATCTCGAAATGACGCACGGATATCAGAGCTCGCTGGAACTGGAACGGGACTTGCCCGACGGCGAGGTCTGCCCGCAGTCGCAGCACTTTGAGGAGTTTTCACGCGAACAGTATGGTGGGTTGCTGCAGTTCGTGCGCCGGCGGACGCCGAGCGAAGAGGATGCCCGGGATGCTGCCCAAGAAAGCCTGGCCCGGCTTCTACGCTACCGCGAGACCGAGCCGGCCAGTGCGTGGAAGCCCCTGCTGTACCGCATCGCGGTCAATGTCGTTGGGGAACAGTTTCGCCGTGCCAGCACCCGTCATGCTGCCAAGCATGTCCCTCTTGAGGAACTGGAGATTGCTTCCGAGGCGCCTTTGCAGGAAGAACTGGTAGAGCAGGAACAGCGCGAAGCATTGCTCCGCGCAACAATCCTCGCATTACCACCACGGCCACGACAGGTCTATCTCCTCAGCCGGATGGACGGACTGAGCTACAAGGAAATTGCCCGGCACTGTGGCATTTCTGTGAAGACCGTCGAAAAGCATATGACGCAAGCCTTGGCGTTCCTGAGTGAAAAGGCAGGGTTGGGAGCCTGTGATGCATCGTAATGAGGGCCAGGGCCAAAATTTGGCGACGGAAGCTTCTGTTGCTCGACCCAGGCCGACACCGGTGCAAGAGCCACATGGGAGCGAACGGACGCGCATGATCCAAACCAATGTCAACCAAGAGGTTCGTGCCGCAGCGCAGCGATGGTTTGCGCGCCTGCTCGCTCCCGATTGCAGTGTCGAGGAACGCGCTGAATTCGAGCAATGGCGAACGGCCGACCCGCTGCATGCAGCGATCTATCAAGGCATCGAGGACATCTGGCGACGCAGTGTAGCCTTGCGCGACGATGTTGCGATCGCCGCCGCGCTGAGGGAAGCGCGCCGCCCTGTGTCGGTGCGCCGGGGGCCTGGCTGGGGCATCACCCTATCGATAGCGGCTTCACTGATGTTGGTTGTGGGCTTCCTGTTTCGTCAGCAACTCATTCCGGATAATGCCCCCGTAGTGCGTTACGCCACGGCCATGGGGGAGCAGCGCACGATGACGCTGGAAGATGGCTCTGTCGTAGTCATCGATACGGCCAGTGAGCTACTGGTCCGATATGGTCGCAGCGAGCGGACGCTTACCCTGCAGAAGGGGAGAGCTGACTTCCAGGTGCATCCGAATCCACAACGCCCATTCGTCGTCCATGCAGCCAATGGAACCGTGACGGCGACCGGTACGCAGTTTCAGGTTCAAGTGGAACGAGGTATCGGGATGGTGACGCTGCTGGAGGGCAAGGTACGCGTCGCCGCCAGTGAGGAAAGGGCCGCCCCCACGGTGACATTGACGCCTGGCCAGCATGTCGCCATGACACGAGGGACATTGGGCCCTCGCCAACAGCTATCTGATACCGACTTGGCGAGCACTCGCGGATGGACCGAGGGGAATCTTGTCGTCAAGGACACCCCATTGGCTCAGGTGGTGGAACAGATGAATCAGTATTCCCGGACGAAGCTGCGTCTGGAAGGAAAGGAGTTGGGTGAAATTCCCGTCAGTGGCGTGTTCAAGGTTGGCGACCAGCAATCCCTGGCCATGGCCCTGGAGTACGGCTGGTCAGTGCATGCGGAGCACACGAGCGACGAAATCGTACTGCGGAAAAAGTAACCGGAAGGTTCCTGACTAGAGGTGGGTGGACAAAGGCGACGGGGATCGCCTTATGAAATCTAGGTAGGGTTCCCCCCGGCTCCTGCATTACAGGAGAAAGACGGTCAGGTGTCCGCTGGAAGTCAGCGCATCGGCGACCGTGCCAACCGGGGAGCGCAATGAAAGTTTGTAATTCCAAGTACAAGGCGGCACCCAGTCCGCCTGCCAGAAACTGTCTATGCGTGGCATTGGCGACGGTTTTGATGGTCCTGGGTGCGCCGGCGGGCGCGCAACAGGCTGGTGCGGCACAGGAATACTCCATCCAAGCAGCCAGCCTGGATGATGCGCTGAAGCAACTCGCCAAACAGAGCAAGCTCCAGATCGTCTACTCCCCGGATCTGGTCAAAGGGAAGCAGGCTGGCGCACTGAGCGGACCATACACCTGGCAGACGGCGCTGCAGCGATTGCTTAGCGGCACCGGCTTGGAATGGAAACTCATCAACAACTCAACCGTCGTGCTGACCAAGGGTACGGCGCCCCAGCAACCGTCCGCTCCTCCCACCACCAGAGTGCCAGCGAAACCGTCGCCCGCGGAAGCGCCTGTAAACATGGCCGAGGTTCTGGTGCGCGGAAGTCAATCGTTGAACGCAGACATCCAGCGCAGCCCCGATGATGCGCAGCCCTATGTTGTCTTCAATCGCGTGGACCTGGAGCGCTCGGGTGCGGTCAATATCAACGACTTCCTGCTGAAGCGTGTCACCGCGAACACCACTACCGCCACTCCGAGCCAGCGGGCCGAGATCGGCGGCGATCACACCAGCATCAATCTGCGCGGCCTGGGCGAAGGCCAAACCCTCATTTTGGTTGACGGTCGCAGACTGGCTGCGCAGAGTTTCGGCACCCTCTCAGGGCAGCCAAACATCAACGGGATACCGCTGGGTGCGGTGGAGCGCATTGAAGTTCTCCCTTCAACCGCGTCGGCCATCTATGGCGGATCCGCAACCGGTGGCGTGATCAATATCGTGCTGCGTCGCGGCTATGAAGGCGGCGAAGTATCGCTTAGTCACGACAACAGTTTCGACACGGATTCGTCCATCAGTCGCGTGGACTTCACCTATGGAAAGTCACTGGCTAATGGAAAGACCAGCATCATGGTCAACGGCAGCTTGACCGAATCCAATCTATTGCTCAATCGGGACCGGGATTTCGTGAAGCGCGCGGTGGACCGCATTCGGGCCAACAGTCCGGGCTATCTGGGATCAATCGCCGTGTACGGCACCAGCCCTAATATCCGCAGCGCCAATGGCAGCAACCTAGTGTTGGATAACGGGACTCCACTTAACGCTCGAGTTACCTACGTGCCACAGGGCTACTTGGGCCCGTCTTCGGATGGTGCGGCGGCGTTGCTGGCAAACGCTGGGCAACTCAATACGGAGCCCACTCTGGCGGGAGGATATTCAGGTGGCGGTGGTCCCATCAGTACAGGGCCGAGAACCAAGAGCATTGCCGCGTCGGTCCGGCACAGCTTCACCGACAACCTGGACGGCTTCCTGGACGTATCCCACACCAACACATACGCACGGGAGATGGGCGGCGTGACAACCCAATTGACCTTGGGAGCCAATGACCCGAGAAATCCGTTCCAGCAACCGATCGCGGTGACTTTCGCGCCCTATCAATACAATGCTCTGTCCGAGCGGCGGAATCGCATGGACCGGGTCAGTACCGGCCTGATTGCAAGACTACCCAAGGACTGGGCCGGTTCTGTCGACTTCACCTGGTCCAGGGCCAGTGTTGAATATGTCACCCGCCCGGGACTCATCGATGCCGGTCCCCTGCTCGCTTCGGGCTTCAATCCCCTGATTGACCATGTTGGGCTGGGGACCCTGAATCTCGGTGCTCTTGCTCCTGTACCGGTGGCGTCCCGTTCGATTCCGGTGACATCCTACAGCTTCAATCCGACGGTTCGCCTGGGAGGACCACTTTGGGAACTGCCGGCGGGAGCGGTGACCGGGTCGTTCTTGTTGGAACAGCAGAAAATAAAGTTCACCGACGGCGCCTGGCGGCAGAACCAGGGAAGCCCCAGCGAGGTCGCACTACTCTTTCCGCCGCGTTCGCAGGACGTACGCAGTGTGTATGCCGAGTTCGGCATCCCGTTGTTCAGCGAGAAAAATGCCAGGACCGGCCTTCGAGCACTGGAGCTCCAACTGGCCCTCCGGCATGACGATTACCGGAGCGTCAGCGGCAGCTGGGTCACCTGGTTTCCAGGTCAGACGTCGGCGCCAGCGCCTTTTGCCATGGCCGAAAATTCGGCATCCGAAACGACCGGCTTGGTCGGTTTGAAGTACTCCCCTGTCAACGGTTTGATTTTCCGCGCCAGTCACGGCACGGGCTTCGTGCCACCGGATATGACCCAGTTGGGCGCGCCGAGCCGGACCGACACCTGGTTGTCAACGACTCCGGATCCCCGCCGTGGCAATACCACGGCAACCGTCCCCATGGTCCAGCTGTTCGGCTCCAACCCGAATCTGGAGCCGGAAGACTCCGAAACGACTTCGGTGGGCGTGATTTTCGAACCCACGTTCCTGGAAGGATTCCGGGCATCGCTGGACTACACGTTGCTCAAGAAGAGCAACATTATCACCATGCTGAGTGAAGCTCAGCTGTTGCAGTTCGAATCGATGTTTCCCGACCGGGTCCAGCGCGGCGCACCGTTGCCAACGGATCCGGCGGGTTGGGCTGGCCCCATCACTTTCATGGACACCAGCCGCGTGAATGCCGCTTCGGCGCGACAGGAAGCGCTCGACCTCCAAGTCAAGTATGGCCTGGACTTGGACAACGGTGCCCGACTCGAATTCTGGGGCAACGGTACCTGGAGGCTCACCTCCGAAACCCAGCTGCTGCCGGGTCTGCCGATCATTCCTTCCGATAACAATTTTCGCGGATTCTATGGCGTCGATTACGAGAAGGGCGGATGGGGATTGGGATGGACGGTCCGTCACTACGGTTCCTATCCAGTCGCAAATCGTGCGCTAGTCAGCAGCGCAACGGTTCTGGCCGCCCAAGGCAACAATGGCAGAGTGCCACGTCAGTTGCTGCATGACTTTTCGTTTCGCTGGCGGTCTGGGTCCTACTCGGACGAGAACGCATGGCGGCGCATCCTCAGCAATACGGAAATCAGTGGCGGAATCCGCAATGTGTTCAACAAAGAGCCCGAGGTGGACATCAACAGCCCTGGCCTCTACAGCACCGCTGGGGACGCGAGACTCCGCACGTACTACGTCCAGATGACGTATCGCTTCTAAGCGACAGAGCGATGCCGTGGCATCGCTCTGATCAAAATCAACTTCAATACACATAAACAGGACTCATCATGCGTGTGTCAGGTTTTCTGTTCTCTCTGCTTGTACTTATGAATGCCTCTTTGACCGCAAAAGGGATGGACGGTGGTCGGCCGTTCACGACAAAAGATGCTATCCGCGTCACCTCCGTCGAGGCGGGGCAAGGAGGGCAGGTAACGGCATCTCCGGATGGTCGGCGTTTCTTTGTTGTGGAGTCCTATGGGGATCTCGATGATGGAAGCCGTGTCTTCACCATTCGGGTGTTTGGAGTCAACGGTGACGAGACCCAGCGAGTTCCTGCGGAGCTTGCTTCTACCAGCCTCAGAACAAAGACCAATGAAAGCGGTGTCATCCGCCCTCGCTGGACTGCAGATGGGCACACCATCCTGTTTCTGGGGGTGGAAGGTGAGAACCACCCACAACCGTACCTGTTTGAGGTCGACAAGAATACGCGGAAGAAACTGCTTCCCGGCAACACGCACGACGTCGTTGACTTCGACTACCAGAGTGGGACATGTGCATTCATCGCCAGGACACAAGTCCCCCCTCAAAGAACTGCCGGGTGGTCGTTGAGCGATGAGTCACTCGTTCGCATGCTCTTTCCGGAACAAGCGGCAGAGTATAAGGAATACGCCCTATTTCTGAGCCGGAATGGTGAAATCCCCAAGCAGATAACGCCCGCCAAGCGGTCGATGGCCACTGCATCGGGCGTGGTCAGTGTTTCGCCGGATGGCCGTTGGGTCATTGCTTCCATGCCTCCCAAATCCGTGCCCAAGGAATGGGCTGCCTATGTCCCAAGCGATGCCAGAATTACCGTTGGACCCGCTGCGCTGGAAGCCGCGCTTCAGTATCAATTGGTGAATGCCGCAGACGGCTCCATTCGACCCTTGGTAGACGCCCCATTGGGCTTCCTGGTGGCGGATTTGTCGACTCCCAAGGTCGTCTGGGACGAGGACAGCAAGTCGGCCTATCTATCCAACACTATGGAGCCAATCAGGCCTGGGACTCCCGTTTCGCGTCGGCCTGCTGTATTGAAGGCCAATGTGGCCGACGCAGGGAAGACCCCTGAAGTGGTCCTCTCCTATAACTCTCTTGCCAGTGGTGAGCGCGTCACCTCGTTGCACCAAGATGAGGATGGAGAAGGCCTGGAAATTGCCACATTCGCCCGTGTGACCCAATCTCCAACAGACGGCCCCCGTCATGGACGAACTCGGCTCCTTAGTCTTACGAGCTCCAAGCAGGGCTGGGTCTCTGCAGAGAAAGCGAGTACAACTCCGACCACCGACAAGGTGGACGTGGCTGGTGGAAAGGTGTGGGTTCAGGAAGACGCGAACCATCCACCCGAGCTCATGTTCGGCCGATCCGCTGAGGACGTCGTACGCATCCATGACTTCAACCCTTGGCTCCGCGAGGTTCATCTTCAACCGATCAGCCAGGTCCAGTGGCAGGACCGTGAAGGACATACGTGGACCGGTGGACTCGTGCTCCCCAGTATTCAGGCGAGCAAGGGCAAATATCCGCTCATCCTCGCCCTGAAGTTTCATGACCCCAAGAGGTTCAGTCCAGACGGCCCATATACCACGACGTTCGCCACTCAGGCATTGGCGGCAAGGGGGTTCGCGGTCATTGAGCTGGATGCCGCTGATGCCGCCACTTATGAAACCGAACGCGAAGGGTCGATGCAGAGGCGGGGAATCGAGTCCGCGATTGACTTCGCGGTCAGGTCCCACAACGTGGATGAAGAACGGGTCGGATTAATCGGATTCAGTAGAACGAGCTACTACGTCGTAAACGCGCTGGTGTTCAGCGACAAGAAATTCGCAGCTGCGACCTTGTCGGATGGGCTGGACGGAGGATACGTCCAGTTCCAGAGCTACACGCTGAACCACTTTGGTGGGGTTCTAGGTAAGGCCTTCGCAAAGATGCAAGGTGGTGAGCCGTTCGGCAAGGGCCTGGATGCGTGGCAGAAGAATGCAGCCATGTTCAATCTGGAGCGTGTGAAGACACCCCTGCGGATAGAGATGATCGGTCGGTCGTCCGTCTTGCAGGAATGGGAGCTCTACTCATCTTTGAAGCTGCTGCACAAGCCAGTCGAGGCCTATTGGATTCCTGGCGGTACGCACGTCTTGGTCAAGCCAGAAGAGCGCTACGTTTCGGCGCAGTCGACGGTGGAATGGTTCGATTTTTGGATCAACGGCAGAAAGTCGGAAACTCCGCTGGAGGCCGGGCAGTACGAGCGCTGGACAGAGCTGAAGAATATGCAGATGCCTGACCGATCGGCTGCATCTACTCAGTAGAGCTCCGTATCCGTACTTTGTTGTGATTGTTGAGCGGGAAGCATCGGTGGAGGCTGCATAGATGCTTCCCGCTCTATACGGAACTTATTCGATAGATGGCGGATAAGCGATGAATTCGTCATGTGGCCAGCCACGAAACCATTATCGTCAATGGGTCGATGGAAGAACAATGGATTAAGAATGATTCCGGAATTAGGCAGCCACATGGAACCACGAAGCGCGGATGAGCGATCAGTCGGCGATTGAAAGGTTTGAAATGCGCATCGTGCAACTTGCTGATGCGCTGGATCAGGAATGCAAGAAATCGGGATATCCCCTTTCGGAATGGCGGATTCTTCTTCTGCTTCATCGTGAGGAAGGGCTGTCTGTGACTTGCTTGGCGGCGACGGCAGGACTGACAAAGAGCCGTGCCTCTCGAAAAATCCAAAAGCTTGAGGAGCTCGGTATCATTGAGCGCCGAGCCCCTGGTCGCAGGTCGCACTCTCTCTACCTCACTGAGTACGGAAGGCGAGAGGTGGCGGAAAAGAATGGCATCGTGCTTCGTGCGGCTAGGAGCGCCGTCAGTTCCATCTCCCACGGCGATTTGGAGACAGCCACTAGCGTGATAGAGAGGATGCTCAGACGCGTTGAATCAGGTTGACGGCATTGAATCCGAATCCTGCTCGTCCGGCAGGGTGGCCTCGGGCCAGCGACACGGACGCCAGGCCTCTCTTCAATCGTTCTTGCCCGCAGTCGCGTGTGCGGTCATTGGTCAAATTATGCAAGAATACTGTGTCAACTTATGCGCTAAGGACCATCCATGAACGTCTGGAAAGCCGCTGAAGTTACGTATCTAGCCTTGCCTTTTCGTCAGGCGGCGTCCACGCACGTCCACTTGCATCCGTGCAACAAGTGATCGAAATAGTGTTGTATGGGGCTGTTGCCAGCTTCAACCGAACTGTGCGGCCAGCGTTCGGCCGCGCGCATGCGCGGCGTCCACGGCCTCATCGACCAGCCTCGCCCAACCACCATTCTCCAGGGTCTGGATGGCCGCCTCGGTGGTTCCGCCGGGGGAGGTGACCCGTCCGCGTAACTGCGCAGGTGATGTTCCCGAGGCCTGCAGCATGCGCGCGGCGCCCAGCAGGGTCTGCACCACGAGGTGGCGTGCGATCGCGGGCGGCAGGTCGCGTGCGCAGGCGGCGCTCTCCATGGCTTCGGCCAACCGGTACAGATAAGCCGGGCCACCGCCGGAGATCGCAGTGACCATATCCATCTGTGTCTCGCGCTCGATCCAAACGGTCGTGCCGGCACCACGGAACACCGTTTCGACAACGGTCCGCAGCGTGACGTCCAGCGATGGATCCGCATACAGCGCGGTGATTCCCGCGCCGATGGCCGCAGGCTGATTCGGCATGCAGCGCGCGAGGGTGTCGATCCCCAGCCAGTGCCTCAGCTGGGCATGGGTGATGCCGGCCATGACCGAGATGATCAACGGTCGCATCCGCGCCGCTTGTCCGGCCAGCGCCTCGCAAACCCCGCGGGCCACCTGTGGTTTCACCGCCAGCACCCACACGGGCGCGGTGGCGACGGCGTCAATGCCCTGCTCGAACACGCTGACGTGCAACTGCATGGACAAGGCATCGCGGGTGGCAGCGACCGGATCGGCCACCGCGATCCGCGCCGGGTCCCGGCCTTGGCTCAGCAAGCCCTCCACCAGGCAGCGCGCCATGTGCCCGCCCCCGATGAAGGCGACCTCCATGCCATCGCTCATGGGGATTGCTCCGTTCCCAGTTGCAGATCCAGCCAGTCCAGAACACGTTGCTGCACATCGCGCCCGTGGGCGGTTTCGAAGAACCAATGCGGCCCTCGCGGATAGGTGACCATGGTCACCGGCGTACCGTTGAAGACGAGTGCGCGATGGAACATCTCGCCCTGCGACAGCGGCACGCGTTTGTCTTCTTCGCCATGCAGGATGAGCACCGGGACTTTCACCCGGTCGGCGTAACGAATCGGCGAGTGCGCGTCATAGCGCGTACGCTGCGCTACGGGATCCCCGAAGTAACCTGGAAGATAGTCGGGGGTGTCGGTGGTGAGCGCCATGGCGCCGATGTCGATGACACCCGCGCCGACGATCGCGGTCCGGAAGCGGTCGCTCTGCGTGACCGCCCAGGCCGCCATGTAGCCCCCGTAGCTCCAGCCCCCAATGGCCAGCCGCCGCGGGTCGACCACGCCTTCCTTTTCCAGCATGTCCAGGCCATCGAGGATGTCCTGGAAATCCCCGCCGCCCCAGTCGCCACGCGCCATTTCGGCGAAGGCATGGCCGCCGCCTTCCGAGCCGCGTGGATTGGGCAGGAACACCGCATAGCCGCGGGTCGCCAGCAACTGCGCCCAGTCATGCCAGGAGCCCAGCCAACCCGACCACCAGGCCCATGCCGGACCACCGTGACCCTGTACCAGCGTGGGCAGGGGCGTGCCCCGCTTCCAACCGGGCGGCGTCACCAGCAGGCCGGTGATGCTCAAACCATCGCGCGAGGAGGTCCAGGCCAGTTCCCGCACCTGACCGTGCGCCCATCCGGCGACCTGCGGGTGGGTGTCGGTGCGCGCGGTCAGCTTGCCGCCATCCAGTGTCCACACCTCGGCCGGCTGGTCGTCACGAATGCCCAGATAGGCGCCACGACCGGTGCCCGTCGTGGTGAATGAAGCAAACGGAATCCGGGGGCGTGCGATCTCGCGCCAATGACCGGTCGCCGCGTCCAGACGCAGGAAGGCGCCCCGGACACCGCGCTGACCCAGACCCAGCAGGGTGCGATCATCCTGCCAGCGCGCCAGCCACAACGTGCCATTCCAGCCAGACGCCAGCACCGTCTTCCGATCATTCCCGACCTCGTGGACAGTGATGTCGGCGACCATGCCGTGCTCGCCCAGATGGCCATAGAGCAATCGCGTCCCGTCGGGTGACCATTGCAGGGGATGCGCCGACGCGCGTGCTTCCAGTTCCCTGGCAAGCTCGCCGGTATCGGCGTCCAGCAGAACCACGCGCGAGCGATACCAGTAATCATTGAGGGTGGTGTCACGGGATACCCGCACGGCAAGACTTTGCCCATCCGGGGACCAGGCCAAATCGTGAACCTGCAGATCCGGCGCGGTCAGTGCCCGGGCTTCCCCTTGGCGCAGGTCACGCAGCCAAACGCGTGAGAACTGCGTGGGGTGATCCGCCAGCACCGCGTCATCCTTTGTCTCGCGCGCGGCGACGGTGGCCGCAGTGGGCGCATCCGCGGCCAGATAGGCGATGCGGGTTCCGTCGCGCGTTACTTCGAACGCACTGACATCACCTGGCGAATGCGTCAGGACGGTTGGATTCTCGCCCTTCGCGTCGACTCGCCATACCTGGGCATCGGCCACGTTCTTGGAGTCATCCGCAGCGGATGAAGATCGATTGGAGATGAAATACAGGTAGCGACCGTCCGCACTCCATCGCGGATGCTCCTCGTTGGTGCCTTCAGGAGCGGTGACTTCACGGGCGCCCCCTTTTCCCGTCGCCGGCACAAGCCAGATGCGGCTGAGCGGTCGCTTCCCGTGGCTCCGGGGCGTGCCCTCCGTGTAGGCGATCCAACGGCCCTCGCGATCGATCTGCGGATCGCCGACGATCTTGAGTGCCATGATCATTTCCGGCGTAGGAATCACCGGAGATGCCTGTGCCATGGCCAAGGTCGGTAGAGCCGTCATCATCAGGCCGATGACGATCAGGCGGTGAAGCATCGGCCTCATGCGGAGAGTCCTTGCGAGGAGAAAACCAGGGTGTGTTGGCGTATCCATTCTGCCCCGCGGGCAATGGCATCGCGTGCCTGATCGGAGACCGACATCGCCTCGATGAAGCTGTGCGGCGCGCCGGGATAGACGTGGGCGTGCACCTGCACACCCGCCTGTACCAGCCGTTGCGCCATCGCTCGGTTCTGTTCGGCCAAGACGTCGCGGTCTCCCCAGAGCAGCAGGGCGGGTGGAAGATCCCGCAGTTCCGCATGGAGCGGCGCCGACAACGGGGTGACAGTGTGCTCCGCTTCGGGTCCCAGATACGCGGTCCAGAACTCGTCCATCTCCGCGCCACTGAGCATATCCTCGGAGGTCCCCAGGGTCTGGCGCGCAACAGCGGATAGGACCGGTGTCCAGGCGCCGTAGTTGAGGACCAACGCGGATATGCGCTTCAGTTGTCCAGCCTGGCGAAGGCGCAGAGCGGCCGCCACGGCAAGATTGGCGCCGGCGGAATCACCGCCCAACGCAATATGCCGGGCATCGATACCCGCATCCGCGCCGTTCTCGTGCAGCCAATCCAGTGCGATGACGGCCTGGTCGAGCGCCGCCGGGTAGGGATGCTCGGGCGCCAGGCTGTAGTCGATCGCCACCACCACCCTACGCGATGCGTCGGCGTATTCCCGCAGAAGACGATCATGCGTATCGAGTCCGAACATGCACCATCCGCCGCCATGGAAGTACACCAGCGCGGGGGAAGGCTGCGCCTCCATGACCTGCGGATACAACACGCGGAGACCAAACTCACCGTGTGGAGAAGCCAGGCGGTAGTCCCGGGTGGCGAGCATGCGGGGGCCGCCTTCGCGCCATGGCGTGCGCGCCTGGGCCGCGATGAGCCGGCGCTCGGGCCAGTCAAGCGCGCGGCCACCGCGCAGCCGCGCGCCCTCCCGGCAGACATCTTCGATGAAACGGCGGATCTGCGGGTCCAGCGCCTCCAGGCTGCGGCTCATGCGCGCTCCTTCGCATCACCGGCGAAATCCCGCATCCAGCCGATCAGTGTGTGCTCGCCACCCGCTTCCAGCCCGGCCAGCAGTTGAGCGAAGTCTTGCCGCGCCTCGTCCTGGCCGAGCTTGAACGTGGCACGCGCCTCAAGCACCGAACCACGCAACGCAACAACGCCGGAAGCCAATCGCGCATAACGCTCGCCCATCTCATCCAGCGACCAGGCACGCGGACGACTGGACTCCATCTGGGCCGTGAGCGCCTCGAGTTCAGTCCGGATGTCGCCCTCATCCGAACTGACCGTGACCTCCAGGTCAAAAGCCACGGCGGCATAGTTCCAGCTGGGCGCCTGGGTACGGTCATCGAGCCAGCTGGGAGACACATAAGCCTGCGGTCCCATCACCAGCGCTTGCGCGTGGCCATCGCGCTGAAGGCGAGCGACGTGCGGATTGCGTTTTGCCAGATGGCCACGCAGCGCCACCAGCTTGCCGTTGGCGTCGCACTCCGTCCGCAGCGGGAGCGGCGTGAATGCGGCATCCTCGCCACCGCACGACACCAGCCAGGCGAGAGGTTGAGCGGCAAGCAGGCGCAGCACGTCGTCCTGCGTTCGCGCCGCGTAGCGGCTGTCGCGGGCATGTCCCATCAGCGTATCTCCTTCATTGCGGTGGCCGCGGAAACATCAGGCCAGCGGCCATTCCACGGCGCCGCCTGTTCGAGTTCGGTGGCCAGTTGCAGCAGCAACGGCTCCTGTCCACGGTCGGCGGCGAACTGCACGCCGATCGGCAATCGATCGCTTTGTCCCAACGGCAGCGATATCGCCGGCGTACCCGCCAGATTCTGTAGTGGGGTGTAACTCATCCAGTGGAACATCGCGGGAAGCAATTCCTCGAAGTCGCGGTCGGGAGTAAGTTCGCCCAACAGGGGAGGAAGGCTGCGAAGAGTAGGCGTCAGCAATACATCGACATGTCGATGGAGCGCGGCGAACGCGGCTGGCAGCGCGGCCACGATCGCATACGCCTGTTCCAGCTCTGCCAAGCCGCAACGCGTGCGATGGTAGTGGGCGAGCCCGTGCGTCCACGGCTCCAGCGACCGGGCGGCGAAATCGTCGCCGCCTTGCGCGGCCGCGATCTCCACGGCATCCAGGCCAAGCCGGGACCACAGGGTGTACAGCGCCTGCCATACCTCCGGACCGGGCAGCGGATATTGCGTGGTCTCAACCTCATGGCCGAGCGACGAACACAGCGCGACCACGTCCTCCAGCACGCGTGAAACCGCGGGATCGGGCGCCAACCCCGGCAAGGAGGCGTCAATCACGCCGATTCGCAAACGTCTGGGTGGACGGGTCAGCGCCTGCACGCTGAAGTCGGCATCCGGGTAGGCGGCCGCGAACGCCCAGGCCGTATCACGCACGGAGCGCGACATCAGGCTGTCGGCCACGATCAGATCCTCGATGGCATGGCGACCGCGCACCGCGACGGTGGCGCCGCGCCCGGGCTTCAGGCCGACCACGCCGCAGGCGGAGGCGGGAATGCGGATCGATCCGGCCCCATCGCTGCCATGGGCCAACGGCACGATGCCGGCAGCAAGTGCGGCACCCGCGCCACCGCTGGAACCGCCGGGCGAGTGATCCAGGCTCCAGGGATTGCGCGTGACCGGGCCGAGCAGGGGCTCGGTGGAGCCCATCAGACCAAACTCGGGCATGGCGCTCTTTCCAATCGCCACCAGCCCGGCCGCATCAAAACGCTGGACGAAGGGCGGCGCGTCGGTCGCGGGGATACTGCTGCGCGAACGCGAGCCGCCGCGCGTGGGCATGCCGGGATAGCGCACTGAATCCTTGGGCAGCCACGGCACGCCGGCCATCGGCGCGTCGGGGGAAACACGCGAGGCGCGATCCAGCGCGCCATCGAAGTCGGCATGGCTGAGCGCGCCCAGCGTGGCATCGAGATGGCGTGCGCGCGCGATGCCGGCGGCGGTCAGCTCGCGTGGCGAAAGCTCACCGCGGCGAACCAGAGCGTACTGATCGTGCGCATCCAGGCAGCCCAGCTGCAGCGCCTGGGCCAGGGGAAAAACTTCAGAGGTCATGCGTTGGAATCCTGCACTTGCCGGCGTGCCCGGCGCTGGCCATAGCCGAGATAGAGCGAGGCGCCCGCCAGTACGTAGACCAGCAGGATGGTGGCGGGCAGCACATCGCCGCGTCGCACCTGCGCAAGCATGTCGCCCAGGACCGGGGCCATCATCGCCAGGCACATCACGATGCCCAGCACGGGGACCACGCCAATCCACGTGCGGCCTATCCACACGCCGCCTAGCGGTACACGGAAGCCGCCGCGCAGGTCCGGGCGCCGGGAACGCAGCCACATCACCGCGATGCACACCACGATGAAGGCCGAGGCGATGCCCAGGCAGATCAGATCGCCAAGGATGCTGATGGGCAGCAGCGCCGCCAGCAGCGCGCTGGCCCCGCCAAAGGCCACGCTGGCCAGCCAGGGCGTACCCAGCTTCGGATGCACGCGGGTGAAGAAGGCCGGCAGCAGACCATCGCGGGCGATGCTCAGGCTGATACGGGAGGCGCCATAGGCATTGGCCAGCAGCACCGAGCCGAGCCCGGTCAGTGCCCCGATCTTGATCAGCACCGCGAAGCCGGGCCAACCGATGCGATCGACGGCCAGCGCCACCGGATCCGGCACGCCGAGTTCGCGGAAAGGCACCAGGCCGGTCAGCACGGCGCCCGCGGCGATGTAGAGAACCGTGCAGACCACCAGCGAACCGAGGATGCCCACGGGCACATCCCGACGCGGCTGGCGTGCTTCGGCGGCCGCCATCGAGACGGTCTCGAACCCGAGGTAGGCGAAGAACAGCATCGCCGCCGCACGCAGGACGCCGGGCCAGCCATAGGCGAAGCCGCCTTCGTTCGGCGGAAGGAACGGCCGCCAGTTGGCCGCATCGATGAACTGCGAACCCACCGCCACGAACGCCAGCAACACGGCGATCTTGATCAGTACCAGCACCAGATTCGCCCATGCGGAGCGCCCGACGCCGGCAATCTGCACGGCCGCCGCGGCCAGCACGGCCAACATGGCGACCAGATTGATTCCGCCGCTGAAAGCCAGTTCGGTGTGGCCGCCCTGCTGGCTGGCGGTGACGCTGGAGGTGGCCAACGCCAGTGGGACCGCGACGTGCCAGTCGCCCAGCAGACTGGTGAGATAGCCGGCAAACCCCGCCGCCACCGCCGCGGCCGCCAGCAGATACTCCAGGATCACCATCCACGCCAACGCCCACGCCGCACCCTCGCCCAGGGTCACCTGGCAGTACGAGTACGCCGATCCCGACACCGGGATGACCGAGGACAGCTCCGCATAGCACAGGCCGGTGAACCCGCAGGCCATCGCCGCCAGCACGAAGGCCAGCACCACGGCGGGACCGGCGAAGCTGGCCGCCGCCGTGCCGGTCACGACATAGATGCCGGCGCCAAGAATGTTGGCCACGCCCAGCACAAGCAGACTGCCGGCGCCCAGCCGCCGGTGCAGGCCGGCACGCTCGCCATCGGCCACCACCGCCTCCAGCGACTTGCGGCGGGTGGCCAGCTGCCAGCGCCCCATCGAACGCGCGTTCACGAAGCCTCTCCCTTCCATCGTGTCAGTAGCGCCAATGCACGGTCACGCCGTAGGTGCGCGGTCGCACCACGCCCTGGCCGATGCCGTTGGTCTCGGGCACGGTGCGGGTAATGCCCCGCTTGTCGGTCAGATTGCTGCCGAACAGGGTCACCTCGGTGTTGCCGAAGGTCATCCGATAGCGCAGATCGAACAGGTTGTAGTTGCCCTGGCGATTCGGAGTGACGCCCGGTACCGCGGAGTTGAGGTCGCTGATGCCGCTGCCGACATACTGGTGTGACAGCGAAATCGTCGGCGAGAAGCGCGTGTCGAAGTGGTAGGTCAGCAGATTGCTGACCGTCCAGTCGGCCGAACCCGGAAGCTGCGAGCCCGCCGGCGCGGTGCCGTAGTAGAGGATGAACAGATCCTCGTCCAGCCGCGCGCGCTGCCAGGTCGCCGAGCCCTGCCATTCGAAGGCATCGGTCGGACGCCAGGTGGCCGCCACCTCGATGCCGCGGCTGTAGGCCTTCCCGCCATTGCTCGCATAGTTGAACAGGTCCGGCGTCTGCAGGCGCAGCTGGATGTCCTTCCAGTCCACGTAGAACAGCGTCGCGTCCAGCAGAAGACGGCCATCGGCCCATGTGGTGCGCGTACCGAGTTCGTAGTTGATCAGGCTGTCGCTCTTGGAACCCGACGGCACCGGATAAGCGCTGAGGCCGGAGGTGTTCGGCTCACCGAAGCGAAAGCCCTCCGAGATCAGGCCATAGACCATCACATCGGCGCTGGGCTGCCAGGTCAGCGACACCTTCGGATTGAAACCGTCCTCCTCGGTCTGCTGCCGGGAAATGATCGGGTTGCCGGGATAGGTCGAGAAGCCGACCTGGGTGGTGGTCGTGTGCACCTTGTTGCGGAACAGACGGCCGCCGGCGGTGAGCTTCCATTGCGCGTTGAAATGGAAGCTGGCCTCGCCGAAAAGCGCGGCCTCGGAGCCGGCGAGATCGGTGAAGTAACTGTTGAATATCTGCCCGTCCGGCGCGATGACCGCGCCACTGCCGGGTCCGAACAGCGGCGACCGGTCGAACGCCCCCGCCGCGCCTTCGGCGCCGATGCGCTCGTACAGATCCTTGTCCGAATCGAAGTACATGCCGCCGATCAGCCAGTCTACGCGGCCTCCCGGCTTGGACGCCAGACGCAGTTCGATGCTCTTGCCCCGGCTTTCGCCGCCGGACACGATGTACAGCGGCGCGCTCAGATCCAGGCCCAGATCGGCGTTGTAGGCCGCGCGTATGGGCGTGTAGTCGAACCGCCAGTCCTGCTGCTTCTTCTGGTGCGCGAGCAGCGCCGTCAGATCCGCAAAGCCAAGATCCTGATCGAGGCGCAGGCTGTGCACGGCAATCTTGGTATTGGTGAACTCCGGCAGCGCGGTGTTGCGCTCCAGATCGCCGAGGCCGACGATCCGGTAGCTGTTGTCGTCGCTGTCGCTGTTCTGCAGCAGGCTCAGCCAGGTCAGGGTGGTCGCTTCGCTCGGGGTGAGCACGACCGACAGGCGGCCTCCTTCCAGCGTGCTGTCATTGGCGCCTTTCCGGCCCGTGCCGATGTTGTCCAGAAAGCCCGGCGCATCGCGGTACTGCGCCACCGCGCGCACGGCCAGCAGGTCCTCCTTGAGCGGCACGTTCACCATCGCCTTGGCGGCAAAGCCCACGTCGGCGTTCTTCGTCTGGCTGACCGTGAGCTCGGCGGAGGCGTCAAACCCGCTGGCATCGGCCACGTTGGCCACGTAGTTGACCGCGCCACCCATCGACGCCGATCCGAACAGCGTGCCCTGCGGCCCACGCAGCACCTCGACCCGATTGAGGTCGAAGGCATCGACATCGGGAATGGCGATGGTCCAACCCGGCTCGGTCAGCGGCACCTCGTTGAGGAAGTAGCCCGTGGTCGGTTGGCCCTGCACATTGCCCGCGCTGGTGGCGATGCCACGCATCACCACATGGGAAACGCCGGGCTGGTAGCTGTTGAACACTACGCCGGGGGTACGCTGGATGTAGTCGGCCAACGACTGCGCGCCCAGGTCCTGCAACTGCTGGTCGGTGACCGCCGAGACCGAACCCGCGATCTCGCGGACGGACTCGTTCAACTTGCCGGCGGTGACCACCACGGTTTCCAGGTTGGTGGCGGCGTCCTGATCGGCCTGCGGCGCCGCGTCCTGTCCCCAGGCAGGCGTACTGGCCATCAGGCCGAAACAGCAACCGAAACGGATGGCGCGGGTGAGCTTGCGAAGACGCGGATGCGATGACATGACACGGTTCCCCGGGATGGCGATGGAAAGGGCCGCCGGCGGTTTTCGCGCCTCGGCCAACATGGCTGACCCGAGTGAAAGTGAAAAAGGCTACCGCTGTCCAGCAGAATCAACGGACGTCAGGGTTGCGGTAACTGATTGATTCAAAGGATGCTGCTGTGCGGAAGGCCGAAGATGTGGTTGGTCTCCCGCAAAAAATATGCAGAATCTGCGGCGAGGACCGCCAAATGGTGAACAACCTGCGGCACCCCCCAACCGCCGGACACCCATGACCGCCAAAACGCCGGACCGCATCGACCTGAAGATCCTGGATGTGCTGCAGCAGGACGCGCGCATCACCAACCAGGCCCTGGCCGAGCGGGTCGCGCTCTCGCCCAGCGCCTGCCTGGCCCGCGTACGCACGCTGGAGGCCAAAGGCCTCATCCGCGGCTACCGGGCCCACGTGGCCGTGGACCGCATCCGCTCGGCGACCGTCGTGCTGGCCCAGGTCGCGTTCAAACAGCACGCGCTGGAAGAGTTCACCGAGTTCGACCGGCGCATCCTGGCCATGCCCGAGGTCGTGGAGGCCTGCCGGATTTCAGGTTCGTATGACTACCTGCTGCGGGTCATCGTCAACGACGTGCACCACTGGAAAGACATCGCCCGCCTGCTGCTCGGCGGCGACTACGGCGTGGAGAAGATCGTCTCGTACTTCCTGATGGACGAGGTCAAACCGTTCAGTGGGTACCCGCTGGTGGAGGCGACGACGACGCGGCGTGGGGGGCGGGGGTGATTTAAAGGGATCCGCTCGGAACAGTCGCTTGCGACAGTTGGTTATCCGATCCGGGCCGAGAAAAGGACGGACTCAGTTCTCATGGTCTCGTTCTCAATCCGGATTGGTCCACCTCACCTGAGCGAAGCCAGCGAGGACGGGTGCCAGGTTGCTTTTCGTGAACAGGTTTGCAAAATATAGACCAGCGCCGCCCGATGACTGGGGAGTTTCTGGCAGGCGAGCTAGACAATTGGATTGTCGTCCTGGAAACATTGCCGGGGCTTTACAACGGGGAGTGTTGATTGTGGCTCATTGGCAGTTTCGCCCGCTGAATCCGAACGAGACTTCGGGTACAAGCATCTCCGATGACAACTTCGCGGACGAGGAACGTACAAGCGTCGAGATCCTTGTACGTGAAACTCTTCAGAACCCACTGGACGCGCGCAGCAATGGCGAGACTGTACGTGTGGAGTACAAGCTGGTCACAGTTGATCTCGCTACCAGTGAGTTTGCTCGTTCCATATTCTCCGATGATTGGATCAAGCATTTCAAAGCTGGGGAGCTGATCGACAGCGAAACGCGCCCTGAAAAGATAACTTTTCTGCTCATCGAGGATTTCGGGACGACCGGGCTAGAAGGCTGTTACACCGACTCGTCCCTAGAAGGTTCGACCGAGAACTGGAATGCCTTCTGGTTCCGCGAGGGCGAGGGTGCGAAGACGACAAGATCTAATGGCGGCGCTGGTCAAGGTAAGATCACCTTGTATTTGGCAAGCCGATTCAGGAGCGTTTTTGCTTTGACGAGGCGTAGATCCGATGGAGCCGAACTTCTCTTCGGTTGCTGCCGTTTCAAGCGCAATTACAAGTTGCCTGGTGACGGAAAGCGCTGGGCAAAGGAGGCACGATGGGGCGCCATAAGCGATCCAAACCTGCTCGCGGTACCTATCGTGAAGACGCCAATGCTCAACGAGATGAAGAACGAACTCGGCTTGACCCGAGGGGAGGATGCTGGAACAACTTTCATCGTTCCACTACCAACAGACGATATAACAGAAATTTCATTACGGAATGCTGTCGTAAATGAATTTTTTTTCGCTATCAATCGTGGTCGCCTCGTGGTGAAGATAGGTAGTGTCACGCTCGATGATTCGACGGTCGCAGATGTAGCCAATAGCATGGGGCGGGAGTGTCGTCTTTTCCCGGGCTACCGTGACTTCCTCGCATCGACTTCTAAGCAGACAGATGCTCCTGCCACCGCCACTGCCAAGGAGTCTTGGACTCGAGAAGCGAAACTATCGAAGCTTGCGTTTGACGAGATTGAGTTGGATTTGCTGAAGAAGAAATTCGAGGCTTCTGAACTTGTCTCGATCGACTTTCCGGTCACTGTAAAGAAGAAGAAACCAAAGGAAACATCAGTATCGAAGTTTCGTGTCTTTCTCCAGCAGGATGAGAACGCAGAGCAAAGCCAGGAGCTTTTTGTTCGACAGGATCTTGGCATTGACGGCGAGAAGAGGTTGAGAGCGGCGCGCACCATCACCCCGGTGAAAGCTCTAACTTTCATTCAGGATCCGAGACTATCTGACTTGCTGGTAGCAGCTGAAGAACCAACCCATCGGAACTGGAACGCGCGGCGCCCCAAGGTTTTGGCTCAATACACGTCGCCAAATGATGCGCTCAATGCTGTGCGCAACGCGGCGTTGCGCCTTGTGCAGCTGATCTCCCCGGAGGGCAAGAAAGATGACACAGCCTTGGCACTGTACTTTGCTGATCCAAATTCAGAACCCGCGAAACGGGTGGGAGGTGGTGGGATCATGCCCGACACTCCTAGAGGTGAGCCGCAGCCATTAGGAGAGATCCCCAAACCAAAACCTAAGCCAGTCCTCCTCAAGATTCTCGATGATGGCTTCGAGGTCCGTGCAAAGCCATTGGAAGGCTTTACCTTGCCAATCGACTGTGAGATCGAATTGGCTTACGCAACTACCGTCGGTGACGCATTCAGACTATGGGACGCCGCAGACTTCTGGATCGGCGATGAGGCTTCATATACTCGTTCGCAATCAGGCGTTTCCGGGCTGACGACTGACTTGAACACCATGCGCTTCCGGCTAGACAATGAACGCTCTTGGCTGAAAGTTTCAGGCTTCGATAAAAATCGGCAACTTGAAGTGCGTGTGAAGTATCGGGAGGTGTTCGATGGGACAGATAACGAGGACAACTAATCCGACCGGGCTAAGGAAGATCGACAAGAAACACTTTGTGGTGCGAGTCAGGAACAATGGACTTGATGGCAGGATTTTCTGGTTGGACAGCTTCGATTACCTCGCTGCCAACTTGGATCCGTCGTTGAACTTGGGATGCGTTGCCCACGCAGGGAGCAGCGAAGAGTATTTTGACTTGGGCCTCGTGTCGGATTTCAAGAAGACGCCTGCAAGCATTCGGACACTTGCCACTGACAAGCCACTGAAGTTCAGATTCATAATTAACAAACTTGGCGCGTCGCTACTTACCGGCTACGCAGACGGCGTCAGAGCCTTAGATGAAGCTGGGAACCTCGGCTCCAGTTTGGTTGATATCGAGCCTGCCAATCTGAAGGGCATTGCGTGGAGACTGCAATTGCCAGAAGGTAACGGCGCAGGTGAAAAGCCAAATGTCTTGGTAGAAAGGTCGCTATTCCCGAACGCAGCTTCTGCCGTAAATCATCACTGGTTTGGTATTTTGGTTATGCCCGAGGTCATGCGCCAAATTGCCTTGGCTATCGCCAAAGAGCCATCGGCACTGGATGACTCAGAAACATGGATCGCTCCTTGGGCGGATTTTATCGCCGCGTTGGGCGTCGACCCTCCCATTGAGTACGACGAAGACGACACGACAGGTCCTCAGGCTTGGGCCGATGAAGTTGTAACCAAATTTTCCGCGAGGGGAGTGTTCAAGTACCACATGACGGCGGCCTCGGCAGAAATGGGAGGCGAGGAACAATGATCATGCAGGTCAGATCGCTCAATGAAGTGGGCATCGTCAAGTTCGGAGCATGGCTTGACGATCCAGTAGGAACCGCTCCTCAAGACCTCTTGATGGACGACCGTGCAACGGATGCAATTGATGGCGTGTATGAAATCGATCCGACCAAGCAGTTCTTGACTAGTTACGACCTAGGGAGCTACTTGACCGCCAAGGTGTTCGTGGAGGTGGTTGACCGGTTTTCCTTGCTTTCGGAGCATGGTATGTGGGCGTGGTTGTCCTTGGCCTTCATCGACAGTCTTGTGAAGAGAGGACGAGGTGGGGATGCAGGGAAGCCCCTCGCGAAGGCGCACTATATTTCGCAGTCGCCACGGCTGGGCTACCGACTAATTGTCCGGACCGCATGGGACTTGGTTAGTTTGCATGGAGAGGCGGCCAAGGTTGCTTTGGGGTCCTCGAAATCTCCGTGGGGCGAAATGGCTGAACAGATGACCGCTCGTCAGGAAATCTACGCCCATCGCAGCTTCTGGCCGGTAGCTAGTGCACTTTACGCAATGCCCGACGGCTCGGTAAAAAGAGGGGCGACGTCACAGCGCACGAAAGAAGCTCGTCGTGACCCGAAAAGCAAGGCGGGGTTGGGGGGAGTGCGCCGCCTGCCGTTCACCTTCAAGCAGTTCGAGCGCACGTACAACCTGCGTCAGATGACCGAGACCGAGATAGCAGGCCTATTGCCGACCGAGTACCAGAAGTGGCAAACCGCGGGTTGATCTCACCCGGAGAGACAGAAATCGGACATACTGTCCGCATTCCGTCCCCCCGCCGAGATCGCTAATGAAAGATGTCCTGGAACTCCTGACTATGCTCCGTGGCCGGTACAACCAGCGGGAGTTGGCCGAAGCGCTGGGAATCAATGCTCGTACCCTCCGCCGCTGGGTCATAGGTGAGACCGAGCCTCCGCCGTATGCCGCCGACGCCATTCGCCAGCGGTTGTTGCCATTGGCTAGCGCGGAAGAGCGAAGTGATCGCGACTTCCGCTTCATTGACCTCTTTGCAGGCATCGGCGGTATTCGAATGGCATTCGAAGCTCACGGCGGACACTGTGTGTTTACGAGCGAATGGAACCACTACGCCCAGAAGACCTATCTGGCCAATTTCCCCGAATCTGCACACTCTCTGGAGGGTGACATCACTCAAGTGGATGCGGCGAAGATTCCAGAACATGACGTTCTTCTCGCCGGCTTTCCTTGCCAGCCTTTCAGCATAGCCGGTGTGTCGAAAAAGAATGCGCTGGGTCGGGCCCATGGCTTTGCCGACGAAACGCAAGGTACCTTGTTCTTTGATGTAGCCCGAATCATAGCTGCCAAGCGTCCGGCAGCATTCCTGCTGGAGAACGTCAAGAACCTTGTCAGCCATGACAAAGGCAACACCTTTCGAGTCATCAAGAAGGTTCTGGAAGAAGAGCTCGATTACCGTATAACCTGCGAGGTTGTCGATGGCGCGCATTTCGTGCCGCAGCATCGCGAGCGCATCCTCATTGTTGGCTTCCGTGAGCAAACCGATTTCAGTTTTGCGGACATGGAACTACCGACTCACAAGCCGACGATGAGGGAGATATTGCATCCCCAAGACGGCAGTGAACCACCGGAAGGGCACTTTACCGTCGGTGCGAAGGCCAAAGTCAATGACCGCTACACCTTGACGCCAAATCTCTGGGCCTATCTTCAGGCGTACGCCGAGAAACATCGAGCTGCCGGCAATGGCTTCGGCTTCGGTCTGGTCGGACCGGATAGTGTCTCGCGCACGCTATCTGCTCGCTACTACAAGGATGGTTCGGAAATTCTTGTGTCCCAGGGCCCGCGAAAGCGTCCACGCCGACTCACGCCACGCGAATGTGCTCGGCTCATGGGCTTTCCAGATGATTTCGTCATCCCGGTCAGCGATACCCAAGCTTACAAGCAATTCGGTAATAGTGTCGTCATGCCCGTCATGCGCGAGGTTGCCCGGATAATGAAGCCCCGCATCTTGGACCTGATTCGTCCGGAGGTGGCGCAGAAGAAGTCGCTGTTGGCTGCTGCGTAGGCGTATGGACGTTGTGGATCGCGCAACACGAAGCCGGATGATGGCCGGCATCCGTGGCAAGAACACAAAGCCGGAAATCATTGTGCGTAGCTTCCTTCATCGTGCGGGGCTACGATTTCGCCTGCAAGTCAAGTTGGTGGGCAAACCTGACTTGGTATTCCCGAAGTATAGCGCCGTGGTATTCGTGCACGGTTGTTTCTGGCACCGACACGAGGGTTGTCGCTACGCCACGACCCCCGCCAGCAACGTCGCTTTCTGGAAGAAGAAATTTTCCGCCAATGTGGAAAGAGACTCGAGGGTCAAGCGGATGCTTGAAGAACTGGGCTGGCGGGTGCTGACTATCTGGGCTTGCGAGCTAAACACTCCAATGTTACAGAGATTGGAGCGACAAATCAGAAATGGCGAATGACTATGGGTTTTCATCCCGACTGGAACGAAATCTCCGTTTGGATAGCGCAGAGCGAGCGCATCTTCATCAAGAAGTTGTCCAAGAATGATACTTCGTGGGCCGACGGCGCAGAGAATGGGCATCAAAATGGTTTTTTCATTCCCAAGGCCATTGCGGAAACCTCCTTCTTTCCAAAGCTGAAGAATACTAATCCGGAAAAGCCGCACATCTTCGATGTCGAGTACCCAACGTTCTGGCCCGCTTCTGGCGAGACATCCGTGTCGAAGATCAAATACTACTCCAAGCGAAGTCCTGGTACTGCGAGGGAGAGGCCGCGATATGAGTGGCAGCACACGGGAGTACCCAAGGATCAGTTTCAGAAACTTTCACCGGCATCGCTACTTATTGTCGGAGAACTAAAGGAAGCGATATCAGGCGCGTATCACTGGATTGTAGTCGTTGACTCACTAAGCGAAGAGGCCGCGATCGTCGAAACCGTTTTCGAGTTGCAGGCCGACTTTCATTTCGGACTGTTTGACTCGGCTTTTCTCTCAGCCCAACCGACAGAGACCGAGCAGCTAGTTTCAGAACTCTCCAAGGCCATCAAGGATGGAACATTGGAACAGTTCATTCGAAACCAGGCACTTCCAGCTCCGAACGCTCTGGCGCGACAAGCGCAGACGAAATGGCTGGATGAGAGCGGGCTGGATAGCATGAGCCCGTTCTCGGTTTCCCGGCCGGGGGATGCGGTCATGCGTGTCAGCAGAGACATTGAATATTCCATCTATAAGCAGGCGGAACTTCGCTTCCGTGCCGCCCAAGTTGCGCGCATTCTGCTTTGCTCCGATGGCGATCCTGTCTCGAATCTCGTCCGAGGATTTCCCGAGCTCGACAAGATCTTCCTTGGCGCCGCACAAATGCGGAAGAGTCGTGCTGGACTCTCCTTCGAGTATCATGTGGAGCGACTTTTCAAGGATGGCCGCATCCGCTACGAGGCGCAGGCCGTCTTCGGTGGGCGCCGCCCTGACTTTGTTCTTCCAGACGTGAAAACGCTGAACGCAGATGGAGATGCAGTCATCGTTTCACTGAAAACGACGCTTCGAGAACGGTGGAAGCAGCTGGCACTAGAGAAGCCACTTGGCATGATCTTTCTTGCTACCGTCGATGACCGAGTATCGGGCGAGGCAATCGAAGAGATGCATCGAAACTCCATCTCTCTCGTGGTTCCAGAGTCTCTAAAGAAGAAGGCGAACGAATCGGGCTATGACAAATATGAAAGCGTGATCACTTTCAGGCAATTCTTCGACGTAGAAGTGAAGGAAAAGCGTTCTTGTTTGATTCTTCCTCTCTAGTTGCATGTAAGTATCGCTGGTTACGAAACTAACATTGAGCGTCTAAGCATTGAACGTGTTCGATGACGAAGGCAGACTCGTCGCCGGAGTCTAGAAACTCCTTCGTAGTGCGGAGTCACCATGAAGTTTCGGTGGCTCTCTTTGTACCAGCATCATCGGTACTTCCGGCGTGGCACCAGTTCGCGTCGGGAGGGCGGCTAATACAACACCTCGCAAGAGGAAATACGCCCGCCGACACTACGCGGTTTTCTAGCCTCCCGACATCCCCGTTTGCGCTTCAGCGAACGGGGTTCTTTCCCCACGGACTGGAGTACCGCCAATGAGGTCTGACGCCCCCGCAAGCCCGTTGCCACGCACGGGTTTTTTCTTTTCCGAAGCCGCGATCTACGAGTTGAAGCAGCTGCGCAATCAGCTCAGCCTGATGAGCTATCTCAGCGCCGCGTGTGGCGGTGATGAGGACAACGAGCCGACCATGGCGATTCACCGCTGGTACGCGAGCTTCGAGAGCATGGAGCGGCAGGTGGAGCGGATCATGGGCCAGTCGGAATGGATTTCGGTCATGCCGGCCGAATCGGGCGCCAAGCACAAGCGAAAGCTCCTGAAGCGCAAGCGCGCGATGCGCTAGCGCAGTCGGCGGTCATGCCAGGGCGAGGTGTGCCGCCTTGGCATGAACCGTCTGGATGTCGACTCCATTGCGGTCGCATGGCTTGTGCTCGAAACTGGTTGCGCTTCAAATGTGATATTAAATACTTTGAAATCAAATACTTGCATGTAGTTTGTCCTCTTCCTATGTTCGAGGCCCGAACCATTGGGGGTTCGGACGCAGAGCGGTTCGCGCTCTGCCATCGACCAAGGGGAAGTCATGCAAGTCCATCACGTATCAGGTCGTCGCCCTATCAGCGTGGCCGTCGCCTTTGCGGTCATGGCGCTTTCCTTCCATGGGCCGACGTTGGCGCAGGAAGACAGCGGGAAATCCGACCACAAACAATCCACCACCAGCCTGGACAAGGTCACCGTCACCGGCTCCCGCATCAAGCGGGTCGACATCGAAGGTCCTTCGCCGGTCACCGTCATCACCGCGGACGACATCCAGAAGGAAGGGTTTTCGACGGTCTATGAAGCCCTTTCCACGCTCAGCCAGTTCACCGGCAGCGTGCAGAACGAGCTCAATCAGAGCGGCTTCACGCCGAACGCGCAGTTCATCAACCTGCGCAGTCTCGGCCCCGGCTATCAGTTGGTCCTGCTCAACGGCAAGCGGATGGCCGACTATCCGATGCCCTACAACAGCCAGTCCAACGCTGTCAGTCTTAGCAGCATTCCGGCGGCGGCGGTGGATCGTGTCGAGATCATGACCGGCGGCGCATCCGCCATCTATGGCTCCGATGCCGTGGCGGGCGTGATCAACATCATCACCAAATCCAACTTCGAGGGTGACTCTCTGTATGTCCGGGGCGGTACGACCACGCGTGGGGGTGGCGATACCGGTCTGTTCCAATGGGTCGGCGGCAAGACCGGCGATCGCTGGAACCTGATCTACGCGCTGGAGTACATGAACCGGGAATCCATCCTCGCGTCGCAGCGCGATTTCATGGATTCCTACCTTGACAATCCCCGCTACCGGGACGATCCGCACAACGCGACCGCCGCCAGCGGCGTCTATCTGTACCAGAACGGTTCGGGTTATGTGTGGCCCGACGCGAACGGCCACCTGTCCGGTTCGGTGGATGCGCTGCGCTCGGCGTGTGCGGCGACGTCCCCGGACTTCCAGCCTTTCCGATCCGCGCGCAATGTCGCCAACGAGAACCGTTGTGGTTATTTCGGCTATCCGGCCACGCAATCCATCCAGAACAGCTTCGACAAGGCGTCGGCCTATCTGTCCGGGACGCTGGATTTCGGCCAGGACCTCCAGGCCTACGGTCAACTGCTGTACACCCGCTCGAAGAACACCGGCGCGAGTGCGACGCGATTCTGGCAGACCGCCGGTTGGGTGCATGACCCGGCTCTCGGATATCTTCAGGCGAAGCGCATCTTCACTCCAACCGAAACCGGGGGGCCGCAAAAGTCCGTCTTCAAGGAAGAATCGCTCAGTCTGAACCTGGGATTGCGGGGCACGTGGTGGGAGGGGCGTTTCGATTGGGATGCCGGCATCTCGCACTCGCGCTACGACATGACCCTCGAGATGCCGTATTTCACGACGGACCGCATCAATGACTACTTCTTTGGCGACCTGCTGGGGTATGTCGGGACGGCCAGATACCCGAGTTATCACGTCCGGGTGGACCGCCTGTTCAGTCCAATGTCGCCGGCGGACTACCGATCGCTGATCACGACCGTCCATTCGACGGCGGAATCCCAATCCACCCAAGGCCAGTTCGCCCTGACCGGCGACCTGTTCGATCTGCCGGCCGGGCCGGTTGGCATGGCATTCGTGCTGGAGGGCGCGCGCCAGAAGTACGCGCTCAACCCGGATCCGCGCAGCGCCACCGACTACACCGGCAAGGACAGCATCTACAACCTCACCAGCACCCGCGGTGGCGGAAGCCGGGATCGCTACGCGCTCGGCCTGGAGTTTGGTGTGCCCATCCTGCACAACCTGAAGGCCAACCTGGCCGGACGCTATGACCGCTACGACGACCAGACCGATGTGGACGGCGCCTTCACCTGGCAGGCGGGGCTGGAGTGGCGTCCCGTGAGTTCGCTGCTGTTGCGTGGCACCCATGCGACCAGCTTCCGGGCGCCCGACATGCACTATGTCTACGCGGGAAACTCGGGCGCCTACATCTACATCACCGACGCCTACCTCTGCCGGACGAAGGGCATCGACCCGACGTCTCCGGATTGCTCGGGCCCGGACTACAACTACCAGGTGTTCCGCACCTACGAGGGCAGGAAGGACCTGGTGGAGGAAGAGGGCCGCTCCAACACCGTGGGCGTCGTCTGGGACGTGATGAACCAGATGTCCGTCAGCCTGGACTACTACAGCATCAAGCTGGAAAACCAGGTGGGCGAAATCGATTCCGACTACCTGATGCGCACGTACGCCGACTGCCGCCTGGGCACGGACAGCCGGGGCAATCCGGTGGATACCGGTTCGCCTTCCTGCGCCCACTTTCTGGGCCTCATCAGTCGTGATGAATCCTCGCTGGGCAACGGCAAGGTGGACCGCTATTCCGCCTATCCCGTCAACCAGTCGATGATCCGTTCGGATGGATTCGACGCCACCTGGAAGTACGCACTGGACACGGACCGTCGGGGGAAATTCAACTTCCAGATCAACTACACCCACGTCACCAAACTGGACCTGCAGCGCTTCGCCGACGACGAAGTGGAGAACATCCGCGACGACCGCCGCTACTACAACTTCCGCAGCCGGGCCAACTGGACCGTGGGCTGGGAGAAGAACGACTGGCGCACCAACCTGTACGGCTATCGCTTCGGCTCACTGCCCAGCTGGGACGAATCCACACGCATCGCGCCGTACTTTCTCTGGAACCTGGACGTTCAGAAGAAGATCACGCCAAAGGCCACTGTCGGCTTCAGCGTGGTCAACGTCTTCAACAACATCCATCCCCGCGACGACAGTTACACCAGCTATCCCTACTTCTGGCGGGCCTACAGCCCGGTGGGGCGACAGGTGTTTGCCAACTATCGGTATACGTTCTGATTGCCGAAGCGTTCTTCGCGGTTTCCATGGACCCGGCGCAAGCCGGGTCTTCTTTTAACTCAAGGATCCCCTCTGCCGGACGGCTGAAGGGGCCAACTTCGAATCCTATGGCCTATATCTGGCGGACTAGCCAAGCATCACTGCGTGCCACGGATGCGGATGCGACAGGTAGGGGGGTGTTGCCTTCTGTCATCAGCAATTCCAGGGGCATCCCGCCGATGCCCAGGAGGGGGTATCTTGGGCCAGCAGAAGTGCCAACCGAAGTCCCGATGGCCGGCCATGCCCGCTTGCGCGAGAGGGGCGGACTGATGAATGCTGAGGTTGTCGTCCTGCTTCGCCCGCTGGATACCTTCCCCCGGGAGTCTTGCGGTCTGTTGTCCGGTGAGAAAGCCGAGCCGCGCATGTCCAGTCCTCTCCAATCGAACCCTTCCGAATCGAAGCCTGAGACAAGCGCCCTGAGCCCGCGTGAAGCATTCGATGCCGCATTGGGTGAACATCGTGATGAGTTGCTCCACTACCTGCGAAAGCGGCTCGGCGACCGCGAACTTGCGGCTGACCTTGCCCAGGAAACCCTTTCGCGGATGATGAAGTACCGCAATGCGGGCGACATCGAAGACCATCGGCAGATGCTGTTCCGCATTGCCAACAACCTGATCTTCGAACATCACCGTACGCGCCAGCGCCACCGTGCCGGCGACCACCATTCCCTCGACGACACCGACCCGTTGCGCTCGCCTGAGCCGCCGGTCGAAGTCATTGTCGACGCGCGGCAAGCCATCGACATTCTCCTCAAGCGCACGATTGGCGATCTTCCACCGAAATGCCGCCTGGCCTTCATGCTGAGTCGCTTCGACGGACTCAGCTATCCGCAGATCGCGGAACGGATGGGGGTCTCCGTGAAGATGGTCGAGAAACACATCACCAAGGCGCTATTGGCTTGCCGCGCCGCCGTAGGGGACAGGGACTTCTAGACATGATGAACGGTATGGACAAGCACCCAGACCCCATTGACGAACAGGCCGCCGAGCACTTTGCACGGCGCCGCAATGCCACGTTGCGCCAAAGCAGGGAGCGCGACGCCTGGTTGAACGAGGACCCCAGGCATGCAGAGGCGTACGAACGCTTTCAGCGGCTTTGGGAGCAAGCAGGCAGTCTGGTCGGAGACCCGGAACTGAAGGCGATCCAGGCCGCCGATATGGCCGCCTTGCGGCGCAGACGGTGGTTTCGCCCCCAGCGGTTCCTGGCGGTGGCGGCAACGCTGCTGATGCTGGTGGGTCTCGGTTACTTCGTCCTGCAATTCATGCAGGCACCGCCACCCGCCAGATACGCCACGGCGCTGGGTGAACGGCGCACGGAAACCCTGGCCGATGGGAGCCAGATTGTGCTCAACACCGACTCATCGCTGGAAGTCCGCTACTCCAGGGGCAGGCGTGAGATTGCATTGCTGCGCGGCGAGGCCCAGTTTGAAGTGGCACGCGACACGGCTCGGCCATTCGTGGTGAGCATCGGCGAAGATACCGTGACTGCGCTGGGTACGCGGTTCCAGGTACGGCGTGAACCGGACAGTGCCGTCATCACCTTGCTGAAAGGCAGTGTTGAGGTGGCGCGTGGCGATGAGCACCACGTGTTGAGACCCAATGAGCGTGCCATCCTGTCGGCAAGGACCGGCATGGCGATCGCCCCCATCAACCCGGAATCCGCCACCGGCTGGCTGGAGGGTTGGCTTCGCTTCCATGGCGCGCCCTTGGCCGAAGTCATCACGGAAGCAAACCGCTATTCCAGGGAGAAGCTCCGGCTGGGCGATCCCCGCCTGGCCGATGTGCGGATCAGCGGGAACTTCCATGCCGGCGACAACGCTTCCATCGCCGACGCCGCCAGCCTGATCCTGCCGGTACGCGTGGAGCGGCGTGGAAGCGAAATTGTCCTGATGCCGCAATGATCCGGTAATCGATGCAAGGTAGGGGGAATTCCTCGCACGCCATCAACCTTCTCAAGGGGAGAGGTCGGGCACGGTGCCCGCTGCCTACCGGGGAGAACGGTTGCATGCATCATCGCAAGACGCGGACCACCATGACGGCAATCGCTTCGTGCAAGGCCTTGGCCTTGACGGTTGCCATCGCAGTCTGCCTGCCCGCATATGCGGCAGGCGCGGCGCCGGACGCCGTGCAGGAAGCGGTCGTCAAGTTCGACATTCCCGCCGGGGACTTGTCGATGGCGCTGGAGAAGTTCAGTACGCAGAGCGGCTTCCAGGCGATGTATCGGCAGGATTTGGTGGCCGGAAAGCGCGCGCAGGCGGTCAGCGGGACGCTTTCGCCTGCCGCAGCGCTTGCCCGGCTTCTGATGGGGACGGGATTGGCCTCCGAGCGTGTCAATGCCAGGACGTATGTACTCAAACCTGCGGATCCGGCACCGACAAAGCCCTCTCCGAGCCGGAAGCCGGCATCGGAAAGCCCGGCGGATGCAGGCGCACGGAAGGAAGAGGTCAAGGAACTTGACGACGTGGTGGTCGTGGGTTCCCGTCTCGGTGGCTCGCCAGTGGAATCGGCCATGCCGATCAAGGTCATCTCGCGCCAGGACATCGACCGGTCCGGGGCAGGCAACATCGCCCAGGCCCTGATGTATCTCTCCGAGGTTTCGTTGAACAACTCGGGTGATCGCGAAATCGGCGGGACAGGGATATCCAGTACTTCCGGTGCCAACGCAAACTCCACGACGGTGCAGATGCGCGGGTTGCCGCGCGGCACCACGCTGGTGCTCATCAATGGTCGTCGTGCAGGCGATTCAGCGATGTTCAGTTCCACCGGGCAATTCGACTTGAGTACGATTCCTCTGGCGCTGGTGGAGCGCATCGAAGTGCTTCCTGCGGGCGCATCCGCCGTGTACGGCGGCGACGGCCTGGCCGGCGTGATCAACGTAGTACTGCGGCGCGACGCTCAGGGATGGGAAATACGCATGCGCAAGACCACGGCCGATGGTTACGACCGCGACATGCTCAGCGCGATGTGGGGCAAGGCCTGGGACCGGGGCAACCTGACGGTCGCGTTCAACTGGAATCGCAACAGCGGCTTGTTCAGTTCCGAGCGTAGCATCACCGCGAACCAGGATTTCCGTCGCTTCGGCGGAAAAGACGAACGTTCATCATATGGAAATCCTGCCACAGTCTACTCGTTGGCGGGGTGTCCTCCCACCGGCGGCTGCTGGAATGTCCCGCTGGAAAATCGTGCGCCCTTGCCGGGCCTGGATTCGCCCGTGGCCACCGTTCCCCTGGGAAACGATGGCCGTCACCTGACGCCATCCGACTTTCTGTCCACCCAGGGCCAGATCAACAAGACGTCATCCAAGCGACATCTGATCTCCGCTGAGCAGAACCGTGGCATAAGCGCGAGTATGCAAATGGAGGTAACGCCCAGGATCGAAGTGATCTCGGAGCTTGCCTATACCAAGCGAAGCGTGCCTGCTCGTGAACTTCAGTTCTTCATTTTGGACGGACCCACGTCCCTGCTCTCTCGCGTCGCAGCAGACAACCCTTACAACCCGTTCGGTGTACCGGTTGGGGTCGATTTTCTATACAGCGATACCGGTCTATACGCCAGCTTCGCCCAGGAAAACATGCGCGGAATGCTGGGGCTTCGGGGAAAGTTCGGGCGTTTCGACTGGGAGCTGACCGGCATGCAGTCGCGCGACAAGGCCGCGATGCGAGGAGCCTTGCAGTGGGACCGGGACAAAGTCGCGGCTGCGCTGGCAGCCACGGATCCGGCCATGGCGATCAATCCGTTTGTCGCCGATGGGAGTGCACCGGCATCGAGGGAACTCCTCGCCTCGCTGGTGGGTGAGGACTTGAACCATGCCACCACCAGCCGCAGCGATGTCTGGACCGGGTTCGTCCGAGGTCCCCTGTTCAAGCTGCCAGCAGGCGAAGTTCGGGCTTTGCTGGGGCTGGAGCGACAGCGGCAGGAAATCCGTCTCCATACCAATACGCCAACGCTAGTCACCAGATACATCAATGGCGTGACCACAAGCAGTGCAGCCTTCGCGGAACTGCGAGTGCCGATCCTCTCTGCCCGCCCAGGTTCGTCACGGGAACGTATCGCATTGACCGGCGCCATGCGTCGCGAATCGAGCGAACGCTTCAAAGACGATACACAGACGAGGACTTTCGGACTGGAAGCCTGGGCGACCGAGAAACTGCTGTTTCGAGCCACCTACAGCACCGCATTCCGGCCGCTGCTGTCCTATAGCGCGGTCCAGGATGTTGAGCCGACGGAGACCAGCTTCTACGACCCCAAGTTCGGTGGTCAACTCTTTTATCCGGTGCCCGCGCTTCGCGGAGGTGGTGTTCCCCCTGACCTGGGGCCGGAGAACAGCAAGACCATCACGGCGGGGCTGCTGTATCGCCCCTCCGCCGATTGGAACTTGTCGCTGACCCACTGGAGCATGAAGTTTCGCGACCGCATCACGGGCGTCAGTCCTCAAATGCTGCTCGACAACGAAGCCTATTTCCAGAGCCGGGTGACGCGCGATCCCGCGACGGGGATGGTCACTCTCCTCGATCTGCGCCAGATCAACATGAGCCGCTACGACAGTGCTGGCGTGGACATTGCCGCCGACGCCTACCTGCCCACCGGTATCGGCGAATTCAATGCAAGCCTGTCCGCGAGCTATACCTATGAGCATGAAACCCAACTAACCGACAAATCACCTTCGGAAAGCAACGTCGCCATACGACGCAACGATGGTTGGGCGCCACGCTGGAAAATCGTTCCCCGCCTGGGATGGACACCCCGCGACGGAATCCACACCATGGTGGCGGGGCGATATATCAGCCAATATCGCGACTCACAGGCATTCTCGACCGGCCCGAAGGCGGGTGAATATCCCATGCTGGGCAACTTCTGGCTGTTCGACTTCAATGCGGACATCGAACTGGGCAAGTGGCTGAAGACGATGGCCTGGCTTGGCGAGACGAACCTGACCTTCGGCATCACCAATGTGCTGGACAAGCAACCCAGGTTCTGCGCCGGGTGTGGCTACCAACGAGGTTACGACGCCAGCACCTACGACATCGTCGGTCGCACGTACTACGCCGAGTTGCGCCTGAGGTTCTGAGCGACCTAAGGCATTGCCGACTGTTCGAGAAAACAGGGCGATCAACACTCGCCTGTAGTGCAGTGACTTTCCATCCGAAGTGACGATGGCGGCTCGTGGCTGCGTGCCTCGTCCGCCGTCGCAACCCAACCGCAACACCCGGGCCGGAAATGTCCCGTCGCCCCAGCACAGGAAATCAGTTCCGATGAAGTACATGGCGATCACCGCGCTCTTTCTGCTGATGGGGCAGGCGGTGCCTGCTCCGGTCGATGCGAAAAATGCGTCGGTCGGCGCCCCGGCGGAACGCGCGGGGACGCGCGTTGAAACCCCCTCAAAGGAGATATGGGATGTCGAGCACCGTGGCCGCGATATCTACTTCTACCTGAGGCAGCAGGACCTTGGGCGCGACTTCGCCGTATTCAGGACGGGGGGCCGAGCAAAAGGGGAATGGCAACTGCTTCGATGGGTAATGAAGCATGAAAAGATCGTTCTGCTCACCGTTTCCGGGAGACAGGAAGAACTTCTGCCCGACTGGACGCAAGCCGCGACGAGCGCCGCGGAGTTCCCGGTGGTACCGGCAACCGAGGGTCGTTACCGAATCCGGGTGACGTCGTTGTTTGGTCGGGCCTTCCCGGCCGGGTGGGGCCGATCAGATGGACTCGCAGGCAGCGGCGCCGTCAGGCTCGGAGCGCCAAGGAGTTTTCCGAGGAATGTGGTGGTCCCCCTGATGGTCAAGGCTGGCAAGGAGGAAACCAGCGCGGCGCAGATTCGCTGGAATTTCGTCAAGCTCCCCGAACGGAGGATGGCTACCCGGCGCCTGGCGGGCCCGACGCCGTTCCAGCCGCGGGGGCACTGGCAATCCAACTATCCCTGGAAGCAGGCCCCCGACGAAGTGGCATTGCGATGGCGGCTTGAGGGCCCCGCACATGCGGACGCATCGGTCGAGCCCACAAGCCCGATTGTCATCCATGTCGACCCGGCGACGCCGGCAAGGTGGCGGCGTTGGGTCGCGGCGGGCATCGAGTCCTGGCAGCCTGCGTTCGAGGCCATCGGCTACCGGCGAGCGGTACGCGCCGTGACAACCACCGACGCCGACGCCATGGACTATGACGACGTGCGCAATTCGGTGCTGTGCTGGAAATCAAGGAAGCGCGGCTGCGAAGGGAACGTCTTCGACCCTCGGACGGGGGAGATCCTGCAGTACCACATGAGCGGGCAGGATCATGCGCTGGAAGGTTACCTGGCGCGATATGTCGTCGCGCTCGCGGCGGTCGATCCCCGTGCCTTGGACACGCCGTTGTCGGAGACGCTTCTCGGTGCCCTTGTCCAGAAAGTGGCGGCCCATGAAACGGGTCATCTGCTCGGCCTCAAGGATGGCACCTACGGCACGTTCACCTATACACCGGCGCAGGTCAGAGACCGGGCCTGGGTGATGGCCAATGGCTTCAGTCCCAGCATCATGAACTATGCCAGGTTCAACTTCCTCGCACAGCCGGAGGATGGCATGCCGGCGGACCTGCTCATACAGAAGCCTGGGCCCGCCGACCTGTTCTGGATCAGGTGGGGCTACGGACACGATGCGCAGGACGTCATCGAGCAGGCCTGGAACGGCAGCCCGCTGTACCGGTATGGAAAAGAAGACGGCACGCTGGACCCTTATAGCGGCGTCGAGACGCCGGGGGTATCCGATCCGATCGCCGGGGCGCGGCTGGGCATGCGGAACCTCGAAAGATCGATGGCGATGCTCGGAGGACATGTGTTCCGGGAGGAGGATCCCGAGATCGCGGGCCTGCTCGATGCGCGCAGCCTCTACGAAGCCGCCCTCACGCAGTGGTACGTGATGCATCGGCAGGTACTGTCCCTGGTAGGGGGGCGGCTGGTGGATGCCAGCGAAAACAGTTCGAGGATGGAAGACCGGACGATAGCGGCATCGCGCGGGCCCGGTCCGCGGCCGGTCGATGCGGACAGGCAAAAGGAAGCGGTGCAGTTCCTGTGCGATTCCTTCTTCTCGAACACGCCGGGATTTCTCCTGGAGGGTCCCATTGTCCACGCGGCCGGGCTGGACAGGCAGGCCGTGGAGTCGCTGATCGCAAAGAAGAGGGAAGCCATGTTTCTGCAAGAGCTTGCGAGCGGTGCGCGGATCAACCGGATGATTCGCCTCAGTGGTGAGACGAAGAGCCTGAAAGATCCCTATGGCGTCGTGAACCTGATACGGGACATGAAGGGCTGCATGGTGCGCTAGCGTCAAAATTCAACGCCACAAGTCTACGGAGATTTCCTTGCATCGACCTATCCTTGCCCTGCTCCTGTTGATGCTGGCGGGTTGCCGGAGCGTCGCCATGGAACCCTCGCGCGCGAGTCAATCGCAGACTTGCGCGGAGCGGTGCCGGATCAACTTCACCACGACCGAAGCGACGCATTCCCATGTGGACGTATCGCCGGATGGAAGGTTCCTGCTGTTCGATGTGTTGGGCGACATCTATCGGGTGTCCGTTGAGGGAGGCGACGCGGAGCCGTTGCTGACAGGCCCGGATTTTCAATGGATGCCGCGATACTCGCCGGATGGCAAGCGGATCGCCTTCATGAGCGATCATGGCGGCGGCCCCAATCTTTGGGTGGCCGCTGTGGACGGCTCCGGTGCGCGACAGATCACTCAAGGATGGAAAGCACAGATCACCGCACCCATCTGGACACCGGCGGGTGGGCTGCTGTTCCAGACCGTACGCGATGACGTGGTTCGCACCCATCTCATGGATAGTCACGGCAACAAGACCGAACTCGGGATGCGCCTGCTGCCGGCGCAGGCACAGTTTTCCGCCGATGGCCTGCGAGGTTACGGGGTAGGAACCCATGACGGATCTGGCAAGTACAGATCGCAGCTACCGTTGGGCGAGATTTCGAAATTCGATCTGGCCAGCAGCACGGCAGAGCCTCTGGGAATCCGCGGCACGCAGCCCAGGCTATCCCCGGATGGGACCCGCTTGGCCTATGTGCAGGAAGGCCGGCGCGGGCAATGGGACCTGCTGGTGCGCGATCTCGCCACCGGCGCCACGCGCGTCATTATGGAAGGCATGCCGTGGTCACGCATGTTTACGTATTCCGAAGATCCGGTGCCTTCGTTCTCCTTCATGCCCGATGGGGAATCCATCGTTGCCTGGCATGATTTGAAACTCAAGCGTGTATGGATAGGCTCCGGCAGGGTCGAGATCATTCCAGCGAGGATCCGGGTCGACATGCAGACAGATCCGCCGGTTCATGTGGCAGGCGGGCTTCGAATCCCGGATTCCGTCGTGTCGAAGGTGGTCAGGTGGCCCACGCTGGATCCGCGCAATGGACAGCTTTTTTCCAGTGTTCTCGGAAAGTTGTACGCCACGGACGTGGCGACGGGACTGTCCCGTCGGCTGACATCCGGCGCGGCTTTCGAGTTTGCCCCTGCCCTGTCCCCGGATGGCACGCGGGTCGCTTATGTCGCGGCAGGTGCCGCCGGGATGGGCGACCTGCGGGTGCGCGACTTGCGCACCGGTGCGGAGAAACCCATCACGCTGGTTCCAGGAAAGTACCTGAACCCCGCTTGGTCGCCCGATGGCGCATCCGTGGCCTACCTGCAACTACGCGACGATCCAAAGCCGGGAGGACAATTCGACCTGCGGATTTCATCCATGTCCGGCACGACGCGCGACAGGGGTCTTGCGAGCTTTTCGAGCACCTCATATCCCGGTGAAAGAATCAGTCCGGTCCTGTCATTCTCCAGGGATGGCCTGCACATCTACGTGTCTGGCAGCGGCGCGCTGGAGGGAAGTCCGGTGGAACCGAAGAACGTTCGGATTCCGACGGAATGGGTGCATCAGGTCGAGGTCGACGGAGATGGCGCCCGGACGTGCTTCGAGATTCCGGATTCCGACGAGGCTGTGGTATCTCCGGATGGTGCGCGGATCGCGATGACCCGGAACTGGCGGCTATACACCATCGATCTTCCGGGTTGCGCCGGCGCCCAGCCGGCGCGGTTGGACATGGCGAGAGCGGTTGAGATCGATGGCGCGAGGCTTCCGGTGCATGTGGCCTGGGTGGGGAATGACCGGCTGCTGTGGGCCGAAGGCAATGCGATCCAGCAGGCCCGGATCGGCGGCGGCGCGAAGCGGCGGCTCGCCGCGGTCCGGGTCGAACGCCCGCGCGATATCCCCAAAGGCACGCTGGCCATCGTCAATGCCGATATCGTGACCATGCGCGGCGATGAGGTGGTGCGCAATGGCGCGATGGTGATCGTGGATGGTCGGATCGTGAAAGTCGGTTCCATGCGCGATGTCGCCATCCCGGCCAAGGCAACGGTGATTCCGGCGAACGGAATGACGGTGATTCCCGGCCTGATGGACGTGCATGCCCATCAGATCCACCCGATGGAGTTGTGGCAGAAACAGTTCCAGGCCTATGTCGCATCGCTGGCCTACGGCGTGACGACGATATTCGATCCCGCAACCCGCACGTTGCTGGATCCGATAGGACAGGCGGAGATGATCGAGGTGGGCGACATCATGGGCCCCAGGATTCTGACGTCCGGTCCGGTCTTGATTGGGGATGAAGCGGCACCAGGGCGGTCGGGCGTTGTGTCATTGGCCTCCGAGGAGGACGCGGAGGATGCCATCACGCGCCGTGGCGGGATGCTGGACGGCCCTCTGAAAGAGTATGCCTATCCCCTGCGTGGCCAGCGGCAATGGTTGATCGCCGCAGCACGGAAACGGGGAGTGCCCGTCGTCTCGGAGGGGCGTGACCGGGTCATGAACCTGACACGCATGGTGGATGGCTATACGGCAGTGGAGCATGCGTTCTGGACCTATCCATTGGGTGATGACGTGGTGTCGCTGATGGCCCAGAGCGGTGTTGGCTACACACCCATCGTGGTCATCGAAAAAATGGGGATGCCCGACTACTTCACCCGGCGGCACGATCTGCTTGCCGACCGCAAGTTCCGGAGATTCACCCCCACCGAGGTCGCCGAGCGTGGCATGCGGGAGAGGCCGGACGATTGGGACCATGTCGAGCGGGAACGCCAGTTCCAGCGCGATGCGCGTCTGAATGCCAGGATTCTCGCCGGCGGTGGGCTGCTCAGTACAGGGACGCATGGTGTGTCCTGGCAAGGAACGCATTGGGAAATGGAAGCGCTGGTGCTGGGAGGCGCCCGACCGCACGACGCCTTGCGTGCGGCAACGCTTAACCCGGCCAGGAAACTGGACCTGGATCGTGAGCTGGGTTCCATCGAGCCTGGAAAGATCGCCGATCTGGTGATCGTGCGTGGCGATCCCTTGCGGGACATCCGCAACACGCAGGCCATCCAGTACGTCATCAAGGGAGGGAATGTTTTTGACGCGGAGTCCATGACCAAGGTGTGGCCAACGTTCGAGGCGTTGACGCCATGGCCCTGGCAGCCCGACGGAGACAGGCGCAAGTTCTCCGCTCCTGTTCCAGCTCCGCTGAATTCGGCGACGCAGTAGCAGGTGCTGCGCTGTCGGATGCGGATCATGCGCCGCCTGTCACCGGCGGATGCTTGTTCTGTTGTCGACGTTGGCTGGTATTCCGGGCGGGAACAGGAGCAAGTCGAGGGTAGGGGGAAAGCATGCCCGCGCATCAACGTCCTTGTCGTCACATCGGTACAACCCAGGGACTCTTCATGCGCAACCGGATTCGAGACTTCGGCGCTTTCGTGTTGGCGTTTTTGCTCTTTCAGCCAATGCCTGACGCCTTCGCTTCGGAGGCTCATGCCGGCAGTGGAGTTGACGCTTCCCGACTCGACATCGCGGCCCAGACCTTCAGGCTCGGCAATGGTCTCACCGTCGTGGTCCACGAGGATCATGCCGCACCGCTGGTGCATGTCAACCTCTGGTATCACGTCGGTTCGAAGAATGAGCCGGTGGGAAGATCAGGATTCGCGCATCTGTTCGAACATTTGATGTTCAACGGATCGGAGCACTTCAACGACGATTTCTTCAAAGCCACGCAACGCATTGGCGCCTCCAGCCAGAACGGCACGACCAGCGTCGACCGCACCAACTACTTCCAGACGGTGCCAAGGGCGGCACTGGACACGATCCTGTGGCTGGAGAGCGACCGCATGGGACACCTGCTGGGCGCGATTGACCAGGCCAAGCTCGATGAACAACGCGCGGTGGTCAAGAACGAGAAGCGGCAGGGCGACAACAAGCCCTATGCCATTGCCTCCAGCTTGATCATGCGGGCGATGATGCCGGTTAGGCATCCCTATGCGCACAGTGTCATTGGTTCGATGGAAGATCTGGATGCGGCTCGTCTGGAAGACGTGCGTGACTGGTTCCGTGCGTACTACGGACCTTCCAATGCAGTGCTGGTGCTTTCGGGCGACATAACCGCGGTGGAAGCCCGGGAGAAGGTGCAGAAGTATTTTGGTGATATCGCGCCGGGAACGCCCGTGTCGCAGCCGACCCGTTGGGTGGTGAAGAAGACTGGCACCGTGCGAGAGGTGGCGCACGCCCGTGTCGCCCAGTCCCGGATATATCGGGTCTGGAACATCGCCGACTATGCGTCTCCTGACATGGAATCGCTCCAATTGCTTGGCCAGGTGCTGACCGATGGCAGGAATTCCCGGCTTTACAAGCGCCTGGTGATAGACGAGCAACTGGCGACCGGCGTCGATGCCAGCATCTCGAACCGCGTGCTGGGCGGACAGTTCATGGTGGTGGCCGATGTAAAGCCAGGCGGTGATGTCGCCCGGGTGGAAGCCGTCATCGCCGAGGAGCTGGCTCGCCTGCTGGTGGAAGGGCCGACTGCGGCCGAACTGGCCCGGGTGCGCACCGCGACCATCGCATCCTTCATCCGCTCGATGGAAAGCCTGTCGTCCAAGGCCAGCCTGTTGGCCGAGAACCAGACCTACCTCGGCGATGCCAGCGCCTGGAAGGCCGGCCTGGCCCGCTATGAGTCCGCCACGCCGCTTCAGGTACGCGATGCCGGCCGCGCCTGGCTGACGGACGGCGACTACGTGTTGCACATTCTGCCATTTGGTGATATGGTGGCCAGCCCGGAAGGCGCCGATCGCAGCAAGATGCCGATGCCGGAGGCGGTGGCGCGGGCCACCTTTCCGGCGGTGGAGCGCGCAACGCTGGAAAATGGCATCAAGCTGGTCGTGGCGCGTCGCAGCGGTGTTCCGCTAGTCGAAATGACCATGGTATTGGACACGGGAGTGCCGGCGAATTTCGCCTCCGTCAAGCCGGGAACGGGCTCGCTTGCGATGGGATTGCTGGATGAGGGCACTCAACGCCTCAATGGTGAGCAACTTGTGGATGCGCTGGCCAACCTCGGTGCCACCCTGCAATCCGGAGGCGGCGGAGAGACCAGCCATATCTCGTTGTCCGCACTGAAGCCCAGGCTACGCGAGACGATGGAGCTGTATGCGGACGTGATCCTGAATCCCGCTTTCGCTCAGCCGGACATCAACCGCCTCAAGGGGCAGGTACGCGCTGATATCGCTTCCAGCAAAAAGGACCCGGGGAGGGTAGCGAGCCGGGTCTCCTCGACGCTGCTGTTCGGCGCGGATCATCCCTATGGGCGGTTGACGGGCGAAGCCGACGTCGATGCCCTGACCCGTGCCGATGTGAAGGCTTTCCATGCCCGCTGGTTCCATCCGAACAACGCCACGCTCGTCGTAACGGGAGATACCGATCTTGCCGGCATCCGCCCCTTGGTCGAAGCGGCTTTCGCCAAGTGGAAACCGGGAACACCAGAGACCGTCCTAGAGCCGGTCTCGACCGGCCCCGCCCGCCCGATGGTCTATCTGATCGACAAGCCGGGTACGCCGCAGACGACCATTCGAGCATCGCTGGTCGCACCACCACGCAAGGATGGTGACGCCATCGCCCGCGCGGCACTGAACAGGGTGCTCGGCGGAATGTTCACCTCTCGCCTGAACATGAAGCTGCGCGAAGAGAAGGGCTGGGCCTATGGTGCCGGCAGCAGCATCGGCGGCGGCCGCGGTTCGCAGGTGTTCACGGCCCGGGCATCGGTACAAGCGGACAAGACCGCCGATTCGATGACCGAGATCGCAAAGGTGCTGGCCGGAATCGCGGGTGCGCAGCCCATCGACGCCAATGAGCTTGACGCCGCCCGCGACGACATGAGTCTTGGTCTGGCCGGCGCATGGGCCACCAGCGGCGGGATCGCCAACTATCTGGTGGATCAGCGGGTCGGCGGGTTGCCGGAGGACTACTACGCCACCTATGCGGTCAAGGTCGCAGACATCACGCTTGATGCCGTTCAAGCGGAGGCGACGGCCCTGCTGGCCGATCGTCCGCTGACCTGGGTAGTCGTGGGCGACCGGTCGAAGATCGAGGCCGGTATCCGGGCACTCGATCTCGCTGAAGTGCGGCTTATCGATGCGGATGGCGAACCCGTTCAGTAGTCAGCGTAGCGCGGACCGGAGAGCAAGCCATCGGATGCTTTCAATCTCGGGCAAAACCAGGCCAGCCAGGCAAGTACCAGTGACTTGAAATAATCGGATTCCCTGCTTTCTCCCAGGGAGGAATGAGAAGGTCCGGCCATCGCCGGACCTTCTGCCAATGAGGGGTTAGTCGACCTCCTCGTCCTCATCCTCATCGACGACAGCTTCCTCCAGATCGTCTTCAATGTAGGTGGCATCGGTCACCGTCGGCGTATAGGCGCTCATCACGCCGTTCCGGCTCGTGACCTCGAACCGGACTTCGATGTCGACGCCATCGGCCTGGATATGGGCCACGTACAGGCGCTCGAGCTGGTAATCCCCATCGCCAAGATGGCGGCGCCCGCTTTCCGCGAGTTCAAAGTCGGATGCCTCCACGTCATAGAACTTTCCGTTGCCGGCGCGCACGCGCACGCCGCCACTGAGTGAATTGCTCATGGCACTTTCCTGATTCGTTGAAGTTGTATGGAAATGCTCGCCGGGCCATGACAGGGTCAAAGCCGGATAGCGGATTCATGTGTCGGTCTGGACCGGTACAGCGTGTGTAGCCAAGTAGATCCATCTCGCTGGCGAGCCGCGGACTCGGAGATGGAAGAGGAGCATGTTCGCCGTGGCGCAGGCCTGGAACATCTCATGGAGTGGCTGGCGCCTGGAGCCGGCCTTTACCTTTCGCTTATGAGCAACGCTCATTGAATCCAGGATTCCGAAGCGAAGCAGGCCATCTGCCTGCGCATCAATACGTCATGGTTGAGCAAGATTCTGGAAGTGCCGGGACGCTATCACGGCGCCCGATGCACCTGCAAGGGATGTGGCCCCGGGACAAGATGCAGGGGCGAAAACCATGTCCGCACACAAAGGGTAGTACCCGCCGGAGCACGGGGCGCCGTGAACCGAATTGCGGCCGGAAAAAGTGCGCAAAGTGCAGCTGAAAAACATAGGGGCGGAGTATCTTTTCATGACGGGTAGCCCAGGCAGGAAACAGTGCGCTGCCCTTTTTTCGTTGACGCGGTCGATTTCCAGTCCTCCGCTTCGTCGTCAAACACACCCCTCTCAAAGGAACGCCCATGAAGTACCTCGGCCTGGCCTATTTCACCCCGGAAAAGTTCGCCGCCATGAGTCCAGACGACGTCGAAGCACTGGAGAGCCAGTGTCCCGCCCTGGACGAGAAGATGCAGGCTACCGGCAAGATGCTCGTGTCGGCGTCACTGGGCGACATCGGCAACTGGCGGACGCTTCGTCCGCGCAATGGAAAGACGCATGTCACCGATGGGCCGTACGCCGAGTCGAAGGAGGTGGTGGGTGGCTTGTTCATCATCGAGGCGGACAGCCTGGACGAGGCGTTGCGTATCGCTTCCATGCATCCGGCGGCCCAGTTGGGAGAAGAGGGTGGATGGGCCGTCGAGCTCATCCCCATGGACTTCTACCTGGCCCCATGAGGGCTTGAGCAAATGCCTCGAAGGCTCAGAGGCCCAACGTTCTCAATCCACGTCTCCGTGTTTTCACGAGGCACGGGTCATGCCCGCTTGCGACGCAAATGGACACCGGTCTTCCTGCCCGATTTGCGGACGCTCGGCGAAGCCTCTCGGCTCGGCCGTACGCCGGCTTGTTAGCCGGACCCAGCCGCCCTGGGATCGAGCCGTACCAAGGGGATAGCGCACCATCCGGTGCGCTGTGGATCAATCGCTCGGCCGGACCCCGAAATCCTGCTATCAGGACGTTGGCCCTCATGAAGAGATTGCTACCGCTCTTGCTGGTTCTTTCCGCTGTTACCCAAGCCCTTGCGCAAGAGGAGCCTGAGCTGGGGCCTGACCATTGGCCGATCTCCGTCCAGGCTGCCGTCGCTGACATCGTGGAATCGCTGTCCGACGAAGACAAGGCCACTTTACGCAAGACCAGGAAGAGCGACCTGATCCAGTTCCATCATGGTTGGGGTACAGGCATTCGTAACCATTACGGGCTCTGGCGAGGCAACGACAAACTCATTGAGTCGGCTTGTGGCAAGGGTTGCCATCCGGATGACGCCTCGATGGTGATCATCGAGGCCGTGTGGTTGGCCCTGCAGCATGAAGGATAACCATCCACCCAAGGCGAACCCGCTTCGCGGGTCGGCTTGATTTATCGCGGAAGCGAACCGGGAACGAGCTTGGAGCTGGACGATAGCTCTCGACGAGCTTATGGAATTGTGTTCTTCATCCTTTCAATCATCATCTTCTACGCAGCCGCCAGCGGGCTTTACGAATACCATCTGACGGGGCATATCAGCTTCGGGCGAAGCAACCGGGAGATCGATGGTCCGTTGGCCGCGTTGGTGCACCTATGCGCCTTGGTCGCTGCGCCAATTGCGTGTCGAAACGCGCCAAGAATGATGTTTCCATCCAAGCAGAAGTCTGGATGAACTGGCAGGGAAGTCGTGCCGCAGGACCAGGGTTGGGCTGCAGGCCGTCAGGTCATCCATTCATGCATTGGCCGTTGCTGCCTCGGAGCCGCGTTTCGTTCTGAAAGTCTCCTGGCGGATCAAGCGATGACTCGGCACACGACGATGCAAGGCTACCGCGCATGCCCGTTCGAGAGCCCTCTGGCAGGGGACGCCAACCGCAGGGGAGGGGTTCTGGTGAGCAGGTGCCTGAAGCTTGCGCCCTTGCTGCTCTCCTGCCTTCTCGCGGGTTGCGCGACGACATCGCCAACGGGTGTCATCGACACGCATCTGCACGGCGAGCGGAATCCGGCGGCACAACTTGAGGCACTGCGCGCCGGCGGAATTACGACCATTGCGGTAAGCACGTCCTGGGAGGACCAACAGCGTTACGTCGAAGGGAACCAGATGAGCGTATTGCATGGACTCATGTTTCCCTGCCCCCGAGGCAAGGTGCCATACAGCCTGCAAGACTGCCATGCCGATGGTCGCGAGTGGCCGGGCGTGGAATGGGCCGAGGCGCAGATAAAATCAGGACGCATCGATTTCCTGGGCGAAGTTCTCACCCAGTACTACGGAATATCGCCATCGGATCCCCGTATGGATCCCTATTATTCCCTGGCTGTCCGCTATGACCTGCCCGTAGGCATCCACACGGGTTCGGCCGGCCCGGATCACGGTAGCCCGAACTTCCGTGAAGACCTGGGTAATCCCGCGTTGATGCGGGGACTTCTGGTGCGCCATCCCGGAATACGCCTCTGGATCATGCACGCGGGCGCACCGTTTTTCGACGAGACGCTCGCGCTCATGCGCGAGTACCCGGGCGTCCATGCCGATATTTCCGTCATCAACAATCCACGCATCGTGCCTCCCGAGGCCTTCGCAACCATGATGCGCGCGCTGATGGATGCCGGCCTCGGTGACCGGATCATGTTTGGAAGCGACAACGCGGACATCACCACGACGCGCGCCTCGCTCGACGCGCTCTCATTCCTGGATGCCGCGCAGAGGCAGGCCATTCTTCACGGCAATGCGGAGCGCTTCTTCCGCATTGAACGTAGTGATCGGAAAGTCGTTGCTCGCAATGCGAGGACGGAATAATGCGTGACCTGACGGTTCGCCCAGGCCGAGGCCGTTCGCTGCGGCAGAACCTGTGGGCGCCCTGCGGGCGTACGCTTCTGCCGGAAGCAGGCGTGGAACAAGTGGGCCCATCCGGTTCAAGTTCGCCATGGCGCTTCGCCCCTGCATCCCGACAAGTCGGGCGCAGCCGTCACGCCGTGGGTGATGCCAAGGGAAGCGTGAGTTGGACGAGGGTTCCGCCGGCGGGCGGGCATTCAATCCTGATTTCGCCGCCCGCATCCACCACGATGTCGCGCGCGACGGACAGCCCCAGTCCGGTGCCTTCGCCTTTCGGCTTGGTGGTGAAGAAAGGCGTGAACACATTGGCCCTTATCGACTCCGGAATTCCCGGGCCGTTGTCGCTGAGGGCCAGCGTGAGCAGGCGGGTCTTGTCGTCCCGCGAAGCGGCGAGGCGGAACGTGCCGCCCTCCGGGAGCGCGTCCCTGGCATTGCCGGCGATGTTGAGAATGGTCAGTTCGAAGTTGCCCTTGTCCATGTGGAGGGGGAGAGGGATCTCCGGTCGCTCCAGTGAGAAGCGCACCTCCGGGCCGAGCAGCTGACGGAGCATCGTCCGCAGTTCGTCCAGCGCGGCGCCGGCATCGAATGTCTCCGGATGGGAGATGTCCAGGCGGCTGAAATCCAGCAGCTTCCTGCTGACGGCCAGTGCACGATGGGCGGCCAGCTCCACGCGTTCCAGGGCCCCTACGAGCGCCGGCTCGCCACCTTCAGCGGCCAGCCGGTTCCGTCTCTGGGCGTATCCCAGGATGACCGTGAGGACGTTGCCGAAGTCGTGTGCGAGGCCGCTGGCCAGCTGTCCGGTCAGATCCATTTTTCGCGAATGGAACAGCTGCTCGCGCGTGCGATCACGCTCGGCGATCTCTTCCTCCAGGCGCGCATAGGCCTGTTCCAGCGCCCGGTTGCGCTGCTCGGATTCCTCCAGGCTGTTGCGCAGGGCGGCCACGGTGCGATCCAGTACCAGCGCAATGATCAGCCAGATTCCGGCGATGGAGATGGTCTTGCCAATCGTGGAGGCCAGCGGTGCCGCATCGGCACGGAACATCATGTCCAGGCCCATGCAGGCCAGCAGCATCAGGGTCAGCGCGCCCAGCATGGTCCACAGTGTTCGCCGGCCCATCACCAGGCCAGCCAGCGACAGCAGCACCAGGGGGATCGGATCAAGGCCGACGCGCACCAGTCCGACGCTGGCATAGGCGATGCCGACGCAGACGGCTGCAACGGAGAGGAACAGGGCGACGCCGTGGCGGAAACGGCCCCTGCGGATGAGCCACAGGGCGAACCACGCCGAACCAACGAGCAGGAGGTCGGTGACCAGGTCCGCGGACAACTTCAAGGTATCCGGCCTGGGAACCTGTCCCGAACTGACCGCGTAAAGGAAGAGGGCCTTGTTGATCGGGACGAAGATGCCGAAGAAAAGCAGCAGCATCTGGAGGAAAGGCGCGTTGCGCCGATCCACCGGGTTGGACAAGGGAGCGCTCCTCAACCAGCGAAGAAAACGATTCATCGCGCGTCCTTCGCTGCGTTGACAGGGGTATCGGCAAGCGCTGTCTCCAGCGTGCGTCCAGGAACGGGAAAAGCACGCGTGGGTTCCCGCATTTTCCACCGCAGTTTGAAAGGATGGGCGATTATAGGCGGCGCAAGGCGGAAGTGAACATCCGCGACCCCCGTGGCTGTTTCAACGGTCGTGGCCGCGCCGGCCGGGCGACTGGCCGGGCGACTGGCCGGGAAAAGGGCGACTGGCGAACCTTGGCCGTGACGGCGCATTCGACTATGGAGCTGTCGAATGCGTCGATGTCATTCAAGGGAAAGTTCGCGGCGCAGCGCCGCCACGTTGGCGCGGCCTGCCGGCAGCTCCGTGCCGTCGTTCAACACCAGCCAATAACGGCTGCCGGAGCCGGCATGCAGCGAGCGGACATGGCGCAGGTTGACCAGATAGGAGCGGTGGCAGCGCACGAAATCGGGCGGCAGTATTCCAGTCAGTCCAGCCAGGGATTTGTCGTGCAGTTCACTGCGGCCGTCGAGCATCCGCAGCTCGCTGTAGTCGCCGTCCGCACGAATCCATATCACGTCCTTCAGTTCGACGAGAGCCGTGCCTTGGGCACGCCAGATGCCGAGATAGCGGGCGTGGCCGGAGCGATAGCGGCCCACGTCGAGCAGGCGTTCCAGCGCCTGGCCGAGGCGCTCGCGTGAAAACGGTTTGGGGACAAAGTCCAGCACGCCATGTTCGAAGGCCTGCAACGCACGCTCACGATGGGCCGAGACCACGACGCAGTGATAGCGTCCGGAGACGGCACGGCGAAGCAGTTCAAAGCCGTCCTCGCCCGCGAGATTCAGATCCAGCAGCAGGCCGTCGTAGATGCTGCGCTGAAGCCGATCACCGGCCGATTCAAGATCGGCGACGGCATCGAAGCGCGCGCGTGCGCCGACCAGTTCCGCGCACAGGCGCAGCAGTCGCTGGCGCACCAGCGGTTCGTCCTCGACAATCAGGATGCGCATGTCAGTTCGATCCGGCTGCGCCAATCCACACCATCGACACCCTGGACAAAGCGCCAGCCATCGGGATAGACGGCTGCGAGGCTGGCCTCGATGTAACGTGTGCCGGTCCCTCGCCCTTGATGCGAGGACGTCCCGCGGGCGCTGCGCAGCTCCAGGGTCCAGCGATCCCCCTCGTGACGCACGCGCAGGAAAAACGGGTGGTGCGCGCAGGCGACGGCGCCGGCATGGGTCAGCGCGTTCTCGATCTGGGCGTGAAGAACGCCCGGCGGCACGGATAGTCCCGTGTCGTCGGCGTCGATCTGGAGCGTCATGGGGCGATCCAGCGCCAGGCCAACGATGTCCAGGTGGTTGCGACACAAGGCCAGTTCGTCCTCCAGTGGAACGCTTTGACGGGTGCTGCTGTCGCGCAGGCGATCGAACTGCTCGGCCAGTGATTCGACCAGGCGGCTGGCGCGCGGCGGCGCCTGCTCGATCAACTCCTGCAGACAGGTGAGTGTGTTCATGAGCCAGTGCGGCTGGATGCCTCGCTGCAACAGCTGCAATGAAAGCTGGGCGCGCTCTTCGCGCAGTTTCGCGTTGTGCCTGTCCAGCGCACGCAGCTGCGCCGCGTGACGCAGAAGAAGGAAACCCATCAGTACCGCCAGCAACAGGAAGTACGGACCGTCGAGGAAGACGCCGCGTGCAACCACCACCGCCAGCGCGCCGGCAAGCACCAGCGCCAGGATCGGCCAGCGCTCCTCCGGCTCGCCGCGAGCGCGCAGCAGCAACCATGCCGAGACGAGCAGGCTCAGCAGCAGTACGGCCGCCGAGCGGGTATCGAAGCCGGGCAGGAACAGCGCCATCGCCACGATCACGATGGGATAGGTGATGCGCGCGCCGGCGGGCACGGCGACGCCGAAGCGGCGCGCGAGGTAGGCCGGAAGCAGGGCCGCGGCCGTGGCATGCAGGGCCAGCAGCGCAAGCAGGCGAGGGCCATGCCATGGATAGGGATAGCCCAGCAGCGAGCGCCAGGCCTCGATGAGTGGCAATGCCAGGCCAACCGCGCCCAGTGCCAGCAAGAGGCGGGCACCGGGCACGTGCGACCGCCCCCACCGCACGGCGAGAAAAAACAGACATGCCGCCCCGAGCGCGCCGGTGGCAAGCGCGGCGATCAGCCAGGGCCGGATGCCATGGCCGTAGAGCATTTCGGCCGGTGCGGTCAGGGCGAGCGCGTCCGCACTATGCAGGTGGATTTGCTGGTGATGGCTGGAGGCGAGCACGATCAACTCATCCGTTCCGGCGCCAGAAGATGGCGGCAGCGCACGGACGATATCGATACGGCCGGCGCGCTCCTCCGCGGCGGTGCGTCCGACGACGCCGTTGCCCGCCAAGGGCTGCCCATTCCAGTAGAGCCGACTGGCGCCGCGCAGCGACAGGCGCAGTGCACGGTCGGCATCGTTCCCCGCCGTGGGTGCCGTTGACCGCCAGCGCAACCAATAAGGACCGTGCCAGTCCGCAAGGGTGCGCTGATCGAGCGGGCGCCAGTCCGTTTCCTCCGGCGGTCCCTTCGGCAAGTCACCGGAAGCGGTCGTCCTCGCCGGCGCCATTTCCCCGGTCATCAACCGGACCGCCGCCATGTCCGGTGTTGAAACAGCCAGCCACGCGGCAGTGGCCGCGAGCAGTACAACGAGTACGGCCAAGGTTCGTGGGATGTGCATGCGCCTATCGTATCGGCTGCACGGAGACATTGGAGGGCCGTTTGGAGCTGTTCGGCGGACTGAAGCAAGCGGACCTCCATATGGGAGGAGATGCTGGCTTCCATGGCGAAGGCGACTCCGCGTATTTCAAGAAAGGAGGCCGGGCCAGAACCACGTTCGTATCCCGTCCTGACCGGAGTCCACCATGTCCAGCAAGCCTGTTCCCGTTTTCTCCAATGACCGTTCATCCCCCGATTCCCTGTTGGCGGATTCAACGGGTCCGTATCGTGTTCCGCATCCTTGCGACAACACACGCGCCGGCTCATCGCGCAACAGCAAACTGACGCGGCTGCTCGCGGCTGCCTGCCTGCTGGCCTGCGCGGCGCCTGTACTGGCCAGGGACATGCCCGCGCCATTGGTGTTTTCACCCTATGCGATGGAGACCAAGGGACACGGCACGATTGCGGCGGAGGAGGCCTTCCTGGAAGTGCCCCGTCGACACAGTGAACCGGATGGGCCGCGTATCCGCCTGCGGGTCGTGCGCCTGCCCGCGACCGGTGGCGATGGCCGCGCCGCGCCGGTGGTCTATCTGGCGGGTGGTCCGGGTGGCTCGGGCTTCGGCACGGCGCTCGGCCCGCGTTGGCCGGTGTTCGATCGTGTCCGTCGCGAGACCGACGTCCTGCTGCTCGACCAGCGGGGCACGGATTTTTCGGAAATGCCTCCGGAGTGCTCGCATGCACATCGTTTCGATGATGCGCAGCCGCTGCAACGGGAGGCCGCGCTGGCCGCGCTGCGCGAGACCGCCATCAGCTGCATCGCCGAATGGCGGAAGGCGGGGGTCGATCTGGCCGCCTACACCACCGCCGAGAGCGCGGACGACATCGAGGATTTGAGGCGTGCGATGGGGTTGCCACGCGTCAGTCTATGGGGCATGAGCTACGGCACGCATCTGGCGCTGGCCACGGTCCGCCGTCATGGTCCGAGCCTCGAGCGCGTGGTGCTGATGGGTACGGAGGGGCCCGACGATACGATCAAGTTGCCACTGGCCGCTGATGCCCTGTTGGCGGATCTGGCCATCGTCGCCAGGAAAGACGGCTTCGACGATCTACAGGGATCGGCCCGGCGCGTGCTGGAGGCGTTGCGCCATCAGCCAGGCCAGGGCAGCAGCCCCATGCATGACGGCAGAAAGGTGACCATTGGCGAGTACGACGCCAAGCTGGCCATCGTGATCGCGCTTGGGCGGCGGTCCTTCCAGCGGATGCTGCCGCTGGCGTTGCGTGAAGCCGAGGGCGGCGACTACGGCCTGTTGGGAGGCATTGCGCTGATGGTCCGTGAGGAGCTTGGCCGGTTCCGCGCCATGCCGTTGGCGATGGATGTGGCGTCTGGTCAGAGCCCGCAGCGCCGGGCCCTGGCGGAAGCGCAGGCGCGCGCGAGCATGTTCGGCGACGCATTGAACTTCCCGTTCCCGGAACTTGCCGACGGCCTCGGGCTTGTCGACCTGGGGGAGACATTCCGTGGACCGCTGCGCAGCGATGTAGCGGTGCTCTTCATCAGCGGCACCCTCGATGGCCGCACACCGGCGGCCAACGCACAGGCGATGCTGCCCGGTTTCAGCAAGGGCAGGCAGCTGCTGGTGCGTGGCGCCAGCCATGACAACGAGCTGTGGCTTGGCAATGCGGGTATCGCCGGGAACATCGCCGACTTCCTCGCCGGTCGACCGGTCAAGGACGAAGCCCTGGATGTGGCGCTCCCGGTGTTCATCACAAGCAAGACGGACCTGTAGAAGCGGACACAAGCCAACGGTTGAGGGCAACTGGGCGCCAGGAACCTCGCGCCCGCCCACGGTCTAGTCCAGCTTCTTCCACACGGAGACCGGAATCGAACCATCCGGTCTCCGTGGTACCTGATAGCTCAGCACACCGTCGTCCAGGGCGTACGCGCGCTGCTGGGTGGTGCCTTCCCAGTTGGGGAACGAGGCGCCTTCGATGCGGAAGGTGAGGGTGTGCCGGGGCACGTCGACCGCAACCGTTCCGTAGTGGGTGCTGGAGCCCAGTGCGGCCGAGGCGTATTCGTCGGCGCTGCCGCTGGCCTTGTCGCCCGAGGCGAATTGCAGGCGTTCGGACTTGAAGATCTGCAGTGAATAGCGTCCCTGCGCATCGACGAGCAGACGGCCCGCGGGCGACCTGCCGTAGTCACGGATGCGTTCTCCGCCGGGCAGGATCTTGTCCGCCGCGACCAGTGCCCAGGTGCCGCGCAGGGGCGATTCCGGTGAAGCGGCCCGTGCGTCGCGCATGGCCAGGCCGGCGAGTATGGCGAAGGTCATTCCTAGGATGGGATTCATGGGGGAGGGGCCGTGCGTGGAGTGGGCAAAAACGGTACCCTGCGGCCAGCATTCTTGAAACGCATCCATGATGATATCTACGATTCATAAATCGAATCATAGAAAATGAAGCCCCTGGACATCACTGCGGTGCAGGCTTTCGTGATGGCGGCGGACTTGCAGAGCTTCACCCGCGCCGCCGACGCGTTGGAGACCACCCAGTCCGCCATCAGCCTCCGGCTGGGCAAGCTGGAAACGCAGCTCGGCAGGCGGCTGATGGAGCGCTCGCCCCGTCACGTCCGGCTTTCCGCCGAGGGACTGGCTTTCCTCGAGGTCGCGCGCGAACTGCTCTCGGCCCACGATCGCGCCGTCGCGGCGCTGGACGCCGAAGTGCGCCGGCTGGTGGTCGGCATCAGTCACGAACTGATCGGCAGTGAACTGCCTTCCCTCCTGCGCCGCATCAACACGCACGACCCCGGTTTGCGGGTGGAGATGCGGGTGGGAGGCAGCCGGGATCTCATGGCGCTGTATGACCAGGGCGAACTCGACGCGGCCTGGGTATTGCGGCCGGATGATCGCCGCAAGCGGGGCAAGGCCGTCTATTCCGAACCGATGTCCTGGGTGGCGGCGCCCGGGTGGCATCCGGTTCCCGGCCAGCCCCTGCCGCTGGCGACGCAGGGCAAGGCCTGTCGCATCCGCAACGCGGCCGCGCGCGTCCTCGACGCCGCCGGCATCGCGTGGGAAGAGGCATTCGTCGGAAGAGGCGCGGCCACGGTGGGCGCGGCGGCGGCGGCCGGCATGGCCATCGCCGTCCTGGCGAGCCGCGCCGCGCCTTCGGGGACGGTGGATGTCGGCGACGCGTTCTCTCTTCCGCCCATTCCCGCGCAGGATGTCATGCTCTACAGCAGCCTCAACGATCGGCGATCGCGGGAGGCCCTGCGCCTGATGGCGCTGGCCTTCCAGCAGACGCGTTGACGGGCGGGGCTTGTTCCGTCGTGATCACCGGAACATCTGATCAACCCGAATGCGATACGGAACAGGGAGAGGGTCCGATGAAGACTTGTTTGCTGTCTTGCGTTGTGCTTCTGGCGGCATGCTCGCAGCCTTCACAGGTTTCCTCTTCCGACGCATCGACACCGCGTGGCGCGGAGTGTTCGATGTTTGGAAAAGTCGATCTCGCGGAAGTGTCAGCGTCTGACCGTGTGGTGCTTGAGGCCGCATCCGCGGACCACTGCGCCATCCTGGCCGGCCGAGCTCCGGTACACGCCAGACCTGATGCTTCGTTCAGGCGCACCCAGAACGGATCCACGGTGCGCCATGCCGGTGATGGTTGCAGTCTGCTCGATGTGCGCGACGCGCGGTTCATTGGCGGCGTCCCGGTGGGTGTCTTCGGCCCGGTGCTGAAGTTTGACGGGCGCCTGTCGAAAGACGGCCTGGAAGTGTCGCAACTGCGCCTGGTCAGCACGCCGGTTCGACATTGATCGCCGCTTTCCGCGACGCGGCTTCAGCTTTCATCGCGGAGAAGCGTGTCGTCTTGTTCTGATGAGGGTCCTGCGTCGATCGACGGGAAAGCGCGCGATTTTCGGCGCGCTGCTGTTGTGCCATGCAGCATAAATTTTCGTGTCCGGAGTCTTGCATGAACACGCAGGGCTGCTTTATGGTGCAATCGATTGCATCAGGGCGAATCTTCAGGTTTCGTGCCGGTCGGGAGGCCGGGGATGGATGGATGTCTATTCGATCGGACCGGCGCGCCGCGTGGGCGACCGGTGTGCTTCCCGTGGCAGGGGCGATGCCTTGAAAGATTCGTTTGAGCAAGCTTTCCTTTGTGGTGTGAGGATGCCGGGATGACCCCCCTGGACCCGAAGTTCACAAGACGCAGCGCGTTGCGCGCGGCGGTGATGGGTGGCCTTGGCCTGGCGGTCGGCGGGGTGATGCCCGGGTTCGCCGCTGAAAAGCCACTCGCGCTCAAGGGCAGGCTGAAGCATTCCGTCGCCCGCTGGACGTTTCCGAAACAGTCGGTCGCCGAGCTGTGCCAGATTGTGAAGGGGATTGGTTTTGCCGCCATCGATCTGGTCGGACCGGAAGACTGGCCGACGCTGAAGGCGCATGGCGTGTACAGCTCGATGTGCAACGGCGCGGAGATCAACCTGGTGAAAGGCTTCGCCGGGGCCGAGTTCCATGACGAGCTGGTGGCGCGCTACACCCGCCAGATCGATCTGGTGGCGGACGCCGGCTACCGCAATCTCATCTGCTTTTCCGGCAATCGCAACGGCATGGATCCCGAGCAGGGAATGGCCAACGCCGAGGCGGGGTTGAAGCGCATCCTCGGGCATGCCGAAAAACGCGGCGTGATGCTGGTGATGGAGTTGCTGAACTCGAAAGTAGATCACCACGATTACCTGTGCGATCACTCCGAGTGGGGTGTCGCGCTGTGCAAGCGACTGGGATCGAGGAATTTCAGTCTGCTCTACGACATCTACCACATGCAGATCATGGAAGGCGACGTCATCGCCACCATCCGCAAGCACCACGAATTCTTCACGCATTACCACACCGCGGGCGTGCCGGGCCGGCACGAGATCGGCGACGATCAGGAGCTCAACTATCCGGCCATCTGCCGCGCGATCCGCGATACCGGATTCGACGGCTACCTGGCGCAGGAGTTCATGCCCGCCGCGCCGGATCCCGTCGCCTCGCTGCGTGAGGCGATACGCCTCTGCGACGTCTGAAACAGATATCCACCCAGGGAAAAAGAGTACCCATGGCAGACAATCACTACGACGCCATCGTCGTTGGCTCAGGAATCAGTGGCGGTTGGGCTGCCAAGGAACTGACCGAGAAGGGCCTGAAGGTCCTGATGCTGGAACGCGGACGCAACATCGAGCACGTCAAGGATTACGTCAACGCGATGAAGGAGTCGTGGGATTACCCGCATCGTGGCCGGCCGACCCAGGCGATGAAGGCGGAACATCCGGTCCTGATGCGCGACTACCCGCTTTCCGAGGAAACGATGGGGATGTGGGCCGACGAAAAGGATTGTCCCTACACGGAAACCAAGCGTTTTGATTGGTTTCGCGGCTATCACGTGGGTGGCCGTTCGCTGTTGTGGGGCCGGCAGAGCTATCGCCTGTCGGAAATGGATTTCGAGGCGAACCTCAAGGAAGGCATCGCCACCGACTGGCCGATCCGCTACGCCGACATCGCGCCCTGGTATGACTACGTCGAGAAGTTCGCCGGCATCGCCGGGACCCGCGAGGGACTGGACGTGCTGCCGGACGGCGAATTCCTGCCCCCCATTCCGCTGAACATCGTCGAGAAGGACGTGGCGGCGCGGATCAAGCACGCCTTCGGCGGTACCCGCCACATGATCCATTCGCGCACCGCCAACATCACCCAGCCCAAGCCCGAACAGGGCCGGGTCAACTGCCAGTACCGCAACAAGTGCATCCTGGGCTGCCCCTACGGTGCGTACTTCTCGACCCAGTCGGCCACGCTGCCGGCGGCGATGAAGACGGGCAACCTGACCCTGCGCCCGTTCTCGATCGTCAAGGAAGTGCTGTACGACAAGGACCGCAAGCGGGCGCGCGGCGTGGAAGTCATCGATGCCGAGACCGGCCAGACCTATGTGTATACGGCCAACGTCATCTTCCTCAACGCCTCCTCGTTCAACTCGACCTGGGTGCTGATGAACTCGGCGACCGACGTGTGGGAAGGCGGCCTGGGCTCCTCGTCCGGCGAGCTGGGCCACAACGTCATGGACCACCATTTCCGCGTCGGCGCGTCCGGCCGGGTCGACGGTTACGAGGACAAGTACTACTTCGGCCGCCGTCCCTGCGGTTTCTACATTCCGCGCTTCCGCAACGTCGGCAACGACAAGCGCGACTACCTGCGCGGCTTCGGCTACCAGGGCGGCGCCAGCCGCTCCGGCTGGTCGCGCGAGATCGCCGAACTCAACGTCGGCGCCGAACTGAAGGATGCGCTGACCGTGCCGGGTGACTGGTCCATCGGCATGACCGCCTTCGGCGAGATGCTGCCCTACCATCAGAACCGGATCAGCCTGGATCCGGAACGCAAGGACAAATGGGGGCTGCCGGTACTGGCGATGGACGTGTCCATGCGCGAGAACGAGCTGGCCATGCGCCATGACATGGGCGCGGATGCGGCCGAGATGCTGGAAGCCGCGGGCGTAAAGGACGTCAGGACGCACGACAGCGACTACGCGCCCGGCATGGGCATTCACGAAATGGGCACGGCGCGCATGGGCCGGGACCGCAAGAACTCGGTGCTCAACAAGCACAACCAGGTCTGGGACGCACCCAACGTCTACGTGACCGATGGCGCCTGCATGACCTCCAGCGCCTGCGTGAATCCGTCGCTGACCTACATGGCGATGACGGCGCGCGCGGCCGACCACGCGGTGCGCGAACTCAAGGCGGGGAACCTGTGATGGAACGTCGCGAACTTCTGAAGATGATCGCCGCCGCCACCGGCGCGGCCATGATTGGCGTGCCGGGCCTGGTGTTTTCCCAGACGCCGGGGGTGAGGAGTGCCTTCTCGGCCACCGACATCGCCCTGCTGGACGAGATCGCGGACACCATCCTGCCGCGGACCAGGACGCCCGGTGCGAAGGACGCCGGCGCGGGCCCCTTCATGGCGCTCTACGTCACCGACTGCTATACACCGGAGCAACAGGCGATTTTCCGCGCGGGACTGGCCGATATCGACAAGCGCGCCGGTGGCCGCTTCACTTCACTCGCGGCGCAGGCACGCACGGAATTGCTGCGCAGCCTGGATGCCGAAGCCCGGAAGCAAGTCAGCATGGCGACGGTGGCCGCCGGGGGAGCCCATCGGGGACCGGTCAAGCCGCACTACTTCACGATGCTCAAGCAGCTGACCATTTTCAGCTTCTTCACTTCGCAGGTGGGCGCGAACGAGGCGCTGCAGTACGTCGCCGTTCCGGGTCGTTATGACGGCGACATGCCCTACGTGCCGGGCACGCCCGCGTGGGCGACCGACTGATCGACTTCACCGATTTGCCTGGGCCGCGCTTGCGGGGGACATGATGAACAAACCGATTTTGATGGCTGCCTGCCTGCTGGCCGCGGGCCCGGTGTTCGCGCAGGCGCAGGTCGACCCGCAGCGCGATCCCGCCAGGACCGAAGTCTGGAAACCGATTCCGGCGACGGTGGCCACGCCGCACGATGCCGCGCCCTCCGACGCCGTGGTGCTGTTCGATGGCAAGGATCTCTCGGCCTGGGAGAGCGAGTCGGGTGGCAAGGCGCCCTGGACGGTCGCCAACGGCGCGGTCACGGTAGTGCCGGGCAGCAAGGGCATCCGCACGAAGCAGCGCTTCTGCGACATCCAGCTGCATGTGGAATGGCGCACGCCCACCGAGACGAAAGGCTTCGACGGCCAGCATCGCGGCAACAGTGGCATTTTCCTGCAGGAGGTCTATGAACTGCAGGTGCTCGACAGCTACAACAACGCGACTTATCCCAACGGACAGGCGGCCTCGATCTACAAGCAGGCCATCCCGCTGGTGAACGCGTCGCGCGCGCCGGGCGAATGGCAGGTGTACGACGTCATCTGGAAGGCGCCGCGCTTCTCCGAGGGCGGTGGTCTCGTCTCGCCCGCGCGCATCACCGTGCTGCACAACGGCGTGCTGGTGCAGAACGACACCGTCCTGTCAGGCAAGACCGAATACATCGGCGCGCCGTCCTACGCGCCGCATGGCTGCGCGCCGATCTACATCCAGGATCACGACGCCAAGGTCAGCTTCCGCAACCTGTGGGTGCGCGAGCTGTAAGCGTCCGGCGCGGAGCGGGGCTCCGCGCCGGGGTGTTACTGCTTGAGGAAGGCCGCGAGGTCTTCGACATCCTTGTCCGACAGATGGCCGAAGGGCGGCATCATGCCGCCGCCTTTCCGGATGCGTTCCTTGATCTGTTTCGGGTCCAGCCGCTTGCCCACATCGGTCAACGCGGGAAACGCGCCGGCCACGCCCGCACGATTGGCGCCGTGGCAGGCCGCGCAGTTGGCGGCCTAGACCCTGGCACCCGCCACGGTGTCTTCGGCGGAAGCGGCGGTCGCCGCTTCCGCCAGCGCCACGGCGAGCGCGGACAGGCCCGCCACGCCGATGAATTTGAGCATCCGCTGCCCGCGCATCAGTGGCCAGCGCCGACCGGCAGGTGCTTGCGCAGGTAGTCCGCTCCGATCTTGACGACGGCGGCGGGATCGCGCGGCTCATCGTGTTCGATGATGTACCACTGCACGCCGGCCTTCCGGGCGGCGGGAAGGATCACCTTCCAGTCCAGCACGCCCTGGCCCAACGCGGCGAAGCCGCCTTCGTCCGTGGCCTGGCCCTTCGGCGCGTTGTCCTTGGCATGCACCGCGAACACCCGCCCGCGGAACTTCGCCAGCATGGCGGCCGGGTCATGGCCGGCACGTGCCACCCAGGCCAGATCCAGCTCGGACTTGAGCGTGGGGCCGGCCGCTTCGAACAGCAGTTCCAGCCCGGTCTTGCCGTCGAAATCGACCAGCTCGAAGTCGTGATTGTGATAGGCCAGGGTCATGCCCCTTTCCTGGACCTGCCTGGAGATCCCGCCCAGTTCCTTGCCCAGCGCGGTCCAGCCGGCGGCATCGGTCGGGCGCTCCTGGTCGCCCAGGTACGGCACGACCAGATAGGTGTTGCCGAGCGCCTGGTTGAACGCCACCACGCCGTCGAGATCCTTGCGCAGATCCGCCAACTGCACGTGGGTGGAGACGGCCTTGATCGCATACTTGTCGAGCAGCTGCTTGAGTTCCCCGGCGGTGACGTTCTGCGTGCCGACGGTCTCCACCGCGTGGACGCCCGCGTCGTGGACGATCTTCAGCTGTTCATCGAGCGTGGCGACGTTGCGCAGCGTGTACATCTGCACCGCGATCGGTTGGGCCGGCGTCGTGGCGTCCCTGGCAAAGCCGGGCAGGGCGGCCAGGAGCAGCAGGGCGGTGGTCGCGATCTTGCGTGGGGTGGTGCGCATCAGGGTGTCCTCCGGGGATTCCGATGACTACAGGAAAAAAAGTGGGGTGGGGTGTGCGTCCATGCGATCAGACGATGGGGGTCCAGGCGCGCGAGCGGGCCGAAGCGATGACGCGATCGACGATCAGCGCCGAGCGCAGTCCGTCCTCGAATGTCGGCAGCCCTTCCGGCCGCTCGGCCAGGATGGCGTGATAAGTGTCCGCGACGAAGGCCTCGAAGCAGTTGCCGTAGCCCTGCGCGTGGCCGGCCGGCAGCACCGACAGCCGGCGCTGTTCCGCGCTTCCCGCACCCGGGCCACGCGTGAAGATCTCCTCGCGCTGGTCGGGCAGACCGATCCAGAGCCGTTCGCTGTCTTCCTGATCGAACGCCACGCTGGCCTGGGCGCCGTCGATTTCGAACCACAGGCGGTTCCGGCGTCCCGCCGAGACCTGGCTGACGGTCAGCGAGGCCAGCGTGCCGTTGCCGGTCTTGAACAGCGCCGCGGCGACATCCTCGCTCGACACCGTCTGCATCGCACCCCCCGCCGCCGGGGTGGCGAAACTCTGGCCGGTGGCGGCGGCGCGCTCGGCGATCACGGTTTCGAACGCGGCGCTGACGTCGACGAAACGCTCGCCGCTGACCCATTCCACCAGATCGCACCAGTGCGAACCGATGTCGGCGAACACGCGCGAGGCGCCGCCCAGCGCCGGATCCACGCGCCAGTTGTTGCTGGCGGGATCCAGCAGCCAGTCCTGCAGGTAGCTGCCGTGGATGAGACGCAGCGGCCCCAGCTCACCGTGGGCGATGCGCGCGCGGGCCTCGCGCACGACCGGGTGGTAGCGGTAGACGAACGGCACCGTGGCCACCAGGCCGGTGGAGGCGGCCAGCGCGGCCAGCGCCTTGGCGTCCTCCAGCGTCGTGGCCAGCGGTTTTTCGCAGATCACGTGCTTGCCGGCTTCCAGCGCGGCCTGCGCCATCGCCCGATGCAGGTGGTTGGGCGTGCAGACGTGCACGACCTGCACCTGCGGATCGGCAAGCGCCTCCTCGATGTCACGGTAGGCGCGCGGTGCGTCCCAGGCCTGCGCCACGTCCTTCGCGCGTTCCGGTGACGAGCCGGCCACGCCGCGGATGGCCGCGCCGGCCAGCAATGCCGCGCGGCGATGCACCGCGCCAATCATTCCGGTGCCGACGATGGCGACTCCCAGCTTGCTCATCTACGCAATCCTCAATGTGCGGAAGACGCGGCGGCGGCCGGCCGGTCGCGGAACAGGAACAGGAAGGCGATCAGCACCACCAGCGCGACGCCCGCCGGGAACAGCCAGATCTGGCGCCAGTCCGGACCCGCCGCCGTGGTGTAGTGCTCGACGACCGCGCCGGACAGGAAGGTGCCGATCAACATGCCGACGCCGTAGGTGGCCAGGGTGATGAAGCCCTGCGCGCTGCTGCGGGTGTCGGGACCGGCGTGGGCGTCGGTGTAGATCTGGCCGGTGACGAAGAAGAAGTCGTAGCAGATGCCGTGCAGCACGATGCCGATCACCAGCAGCGAGAAACCCGAGCCCGCATCGCCATAGGCGAACATGCCGTAGCGCAGCACCCAGGCCGCCATGCCCACCGCCAGCATGGTCTTGACGCCCAGCCGCACGAACAGGAACGGCATGGCCAGCATCAGCAGCACTTCGGACACCTGGCCCAGCGATTGCAGGCCGGCGGCGCCGCGCACGCCGAGATCGTTGAGATAGGGATTGGTGAAGTTGTAGTAGAACGACAGCGGGACGCAGATCGCGATCGAAGCCAGGAAGAACACCAGGTACGAACGCGACTTCAGCAGGCGCAGCGCGTCCAGTCCCAGGATCTGCCCCACGCCCGCGTTGCGCTGCTGCGCCAGCGGCGGCGTGTGCGGCAAGGTGAGCGCATACAGGCCGAGGGCCAGCGAGGCCGCCGCCGCCATCCGGAAGGTGAGCTCGAGGCGATGGGCCTGTTCCCAGCCCAGCCAGCCGATCAGCACGCCGGCGACGATCCAGCCGATGGTGCCGGAGACGCGGACGAGCGGGAACTGTTTTTCCGGCGACTGCATGTGCCGCATGGCGATGCTGTTGACCAGTGCCAGCGTCGGCATGAACAGCAGCATGTAGATCATGACGCAGGTCGCGAACGTGCTGAAGCTGGTGGCCGTGGAGGCGACCCACATCAACACCGCGCCGGCCAGATGCAACGCCGCCAGGATGCGCTGCGCGGCGAAGTAGCGATCGGCGATCAATCCGACCAGGAACGGCGCGACGATGGCGCCGATGGACTGGCTGAGGAACGCGGTCGCCACCTGGCTGGCGCTGGCCTGCAAGGGGCCCTGCACCAGATAGGTGCCCAGGGTCACGAACCACGCGCCCCAGATGAAGAACTGAAGAAACATCATCGCGCTCAGGCGCGACATGGTGAACGTCATGACTTCCCCTCCCAGGTCGGTATTTGGCTCAAATCCCCAGCATGCCGCGCAGCGCTTCCGGGCTGGTGCCGCTGTCGGCAAAATCGTCGAAGGCGCGTTCGGTCACGCGGATGATGTGGTCGCGGATGAAGGGCGCGCCTTCGCGTGCGCCGTCTTCCGGATGCTTCAGGCAGCACTCCCATTCCAGCACGGCCCAGCCGGGGAAATCGTACTGGGCGAACTTGGAGAAAATCGCCTTGAAATCGATCTGGCCGTCGCCCAGCGAGCGGAAACGGCCGGGACGATCGATCCAGTTCTCGTAGCCGCCATAGACGCCGCTGCGCGCGCTGGCGCGGTATTCGGCGTCCTTGACGTGGAAGACGCCGATGCGGTCGTGGTAGCGATCGATGAAGCCGAGATAGTCCATCTGCTGCAGCAGCAGGTGGCTCGGGTCGTACAGGATCTTCGCGCGCGGATGGTGATCGACGACCTCGAGGAATCGCTCGAAGGTCGCGCCGTCGTGCAGGTCCTCGCCCGGATGGATCTCGTAGCACAGGTCCACGCCGCAGGCGTCGAAAGTGTCGAGGATGGGGCGCCAGCGGCGGCCGAGTTCGGCGAAGGCTTCCTCCACCAGTCCGGCCGGCCGTTGTGGCCAGGGATAGAAGTAGGGCCAGGCCAGCGCGCCGGAAAACGTCGCGTGCGCCGTCAGCCCCAGGCGCTGGCTGGCCTTGGCCGCCAGCTTCACCTGTTCGACGGCCCAGGCCTGCCGGGCGGCGGGTCTGCCGCGCAGTTCCGGCGGGGCGAAACCGTCGAACAGGGCGTCGTAGGCGGGATGGACGGCGACCAGCTGTCCCTGCAGGTGGGTGGACAGCTCGGTGATCCGGATGCCGTGCCGGGCCAGCGTGCCGGCGACCTCGTCGCAATAGGCCTGGCTCTGCGCGGCCTGGGCGAGATCGAAGATATGGGGCGCGCTGGTCGGCACTTGTACGCCAGAATAGCCGAGCCCGGCGGCCCATTCGGCCAACGTGTCCAACCGATTGAAAGGAGCCTCGTCACCGATGAACTGCGCCAGGAACAGCGCGGGACCCTTGAGTGTTTTCACGGCAATCCGCCTCGATGCAATCGATTGCATTATCCTAGCATGGGCCAACCGGGACACGCGTTGTGCACCGCATCGGGGAACCTTGGGCTGATATGGCGACCATCTACGACATCGCGAAACACGTCGGCGTCTCGGCCGGCACCGTGTCGCGCGCGCTGTCGCGGCCGGAGAAGGTCCTGCCGGCCACGCGCAAGCGCATCGAACAGGCCGCCGCCGCGCTGGGCTATGTCCCCAACACGGTGGCCCGGACGCTCAAGACCCAGCGCAGCAGCAAGATCCTGGTCACGGTCCCGGACATCGCCAACCCGTTCTTCGCCCAGATCCTGCAGGGCGCGGAGGAAGCCGCGCAGGCCGCCGACTACGCCGTCCTGCTGGGCGATACCCAGCACCAGCCGGATCGGGAGGAGCGCTATGCGCAGATGCTTCCGCGCAACGAGGCGGACGGGCTGATCGTCCTGGGGCACCGGCTTCCGCCGACGGCGCAGGAGATCGTCCGGCAGCTGGGGGCCACCGCGCCGGTGGTCAACGGAAGCGAGTTCGATCCGGCGCTGGGCATTCCCAGCGTCCATATCGACAACGCCGCTGCGTCGCGCACCGCGATGGAGCACCTTTACGGACTGGGGCACGCGCGGATCGCCGTGGTGGGCGGCCCGACCGACAATCCCCTGCATCAACAGCGGCTGGAAGGGGCGAGGATCGCGGCCAGGGCGCGCGGCCGCCTGCGTCTGTTGTCGATCGTCCCTGGCGATTTTTCGGTGGAATCCGGCTACGCCGCCGCGAAGAAACTGTTCGGCCAGGCGCCCGCGCCGACCGCCGCGTTCTGTTTCAGCGATCAGATGGCGCTGGGCATGCTCGCGGCATGCCGGGACCTGGGCATCCGCGTGCCGGAGGATTTCTCGATCGTCGGCTTCGACGATCTGGCCTCGTCCCGCTATCTCAACCCGCCGTTGACGACCATCAGCCAGCCCATGCGGGAGATCGGCGTCCGCGCGGTCAAGCTCCTGCTCGCCATCATCGAAGGCGTGGACGTGCCGCACCAGCAGATGCTGGACTTCAGTCTGATGCTGCGCGGATCGACGGCCGCGCCCGCGGGATAGCGGATTCCGGATGCCATCCCCGGGGTGGCCGGGGCCTCGCATTCCATGACGCCCGCGTACCCGACCGTACCGGACGCGGGCCAGGGACGCTGTTCTTCCTGGCATCGTCCACGTCGCCACGCATCTGGCCCGTGACGGCGGACTAGTCCTGCTTCTGCGCGCTGATCATCAGCATGCGCTCGCCGGAGAGCGAATCATGGTTGGCGTGGCGGCCCTCCAGGCCGATCGACCAGCCCCCGCGTGGCGCGTACCACCACGCACCCACGCCCACGAGCACGCTGCCGCGTTCGCGTTCCGGCAGGACGAGGCGATACCGGATCGCCGCCACATCCACGTAGGCCAGCTCCGCTTCGGTATCGCCGTCGAGCGCGCGCGCGTATTCCAGCCGCGCCTGCGGCACCAACCGGCCTCCCATCAGGCTGAAGTCGCGTTGCACGCGCAGGCCCAGCCGGACATTGCGGGTATCCACGTCCATCGCGGCGAATGCCAGCCCGAGCGCGCCGGCCTCGCGATAGGCATCCAGACCGGCGCGCGCGAAGTCCAGCCGCAGGTAGGAGGTCCACTGCAGGCCGGCGCGTTCGAAGGTGGCGCCGGTGGAAAGCGACGCGAACCACTGATCGCCATCGCGTGATGCGGCGTACCGCTGTCCGTCGAGGGAGGAGTACCGGTACAGATCGAAGGACAGCTGCTGGTAGCCCAGCAGCGCGTCGGCGAACCAGCGCTCGCCGGGATGGAAACTGGCGTACACCGCGGCCGTGTAGGCGCGCGCCTGGCTGCGCGAATCATGCGGGCCGATCTCGGTGCGGTCGCGTCCCCAGCCCAGCCCGGCGCCCAGCGCCCAGCGGGTTCCGAACGGCATGTCCGCGCCCACGCTCAGTCCGTCGCTGCGCACGTCCAGTCCCGCCTGCTGGCCGCTCCCGCCACCACCCGCCCGCAGCGTGCCGGCCGACCACAGGCCGAAGCCGCGGGCCGCGTCTCCACGGTCGTCGGCATCGCCGTCGCCGTCGTCGTCGTCGTTGTCTTGCATGGCGTGGCGGCAATCCGCCGGATCGTCCCGCGTCTGCGCGCAGGCGGGGCGCGTCGAGTTGGCCTGCAGGCGAATGCCGTGATGATCGCGGACGCGACCGTCGTGCAGTTGTTCCAGACGCTGGCCGAAGTTGTCCTGCTGCGCGCGGGCGAAGCGCCGGGTGGCGTCCACCTGGGCGACGACCAGCCCACGGACATCGGCGTCGGCGGTGGGGTCGGGGCGACTGACACGCAGGGTCAGCGTGGCGCGATTGCTGGAGAAAAACCGCGACCGCAGCCTGAAGGTGATGCGCGTGGTGCCGCTGAAGCTCAGCCGCGGAGTGAACGTCAGCACGAAGCGGGTGACGCCATCGCGGGTCTCCCGGCTCAGTTCACCGGTGCCGACCGAGCTCTCGGGCAGGTTCAATTCCACGTCGGTGAAGGGACCGCCGGTGGCGCCTTCGGTCAGATCGATCCGGAACGGCGCGCCGGCCATCAGATCGAAGCTGCGCGAAGGCACGTTGGCCGTGCCGTCGACCACGCGCAGGCGCAGCGTGGCGATGTTCGATTGCCCGCCGTTCCGGCCCTCGAGCCGATAGCGCAACGCCACCTCGCCGGTGTAGCCGGACTGTATCGACAGCATCATCGCGCCGGGATTCGAGGAGGGGGCCGGTATCAGCCACAGTTCCGGCGGCGGCATGTCCAGCAGGCTGATGTGGGAGAACGAGCCGCCGTCGTTGGCGCCCAGATCCAGTTCCACCGCGGATTGGTTGCTGAGCAGTTCGAAGGCATCGTCGCGCGCCACCAGCGCGGCGTCGTGGACGATCAGCCGGTCCTGCCAGCGGCCGGTATGGCCGGCGCTGTCGGTGGCGAGGATCGTCACCGGAAACTCGCCCGCCCCGGTCGGCGTGCCGGTCAGGGCGCCGTCCGGCGACAGTGACAGGCCGGGTGGAAGCGCGCCTTCGGCCAGCGAGTAGGTGAAACGGACGCTGTCGTTCAACAGGAAGAAGAACCGGGCGTGTTCGCCGACCACCAGTCGTCCCTCCGCGACGATGCTGGCGCCGATGCGATGTTCGACCACGCGGATGCGGCCCGGGACGGTGGCCTGCTGCCCGTCGGGATCGCGCGCGGTGAGCGTGAAGTCGTGCGTGCCGATGCCCGCGGCGGGCACGTCGCCGACCAGGTGCCAGATCAGCGGAATGCCGGGATCGGCTTCGACCCGCAGCCACGACGGCGAGGTGGCGGGATCCAGGGTGACCGCGAAAGGGCCGGGCGAGGTGCTGCTGATGAACACCGTGCCGTCGAACCCGTGGCCGGCATAGGCGGTGACCTGGGGGACGACGATGACGGGCGGGTCGGCGCTCCATGCGGGCACCGGCCAGAACAGGCATGCCGCCAGCAACCAGCTTGCCAGCCCGCCGGCACGCGCGACGGCGGACAGCCACGACGACGCACGGCTTGGCGGTCCGCGCCTGGGCGATGACGACATGGAGTTTTCCCCTGGACAACGGCGGCGGCCGGACGCCGCGATGGCGGCATCTTCGGGAACCCGGCCGCGCGGGTGTTAGGCCCAGCGTCCGGGCGGCTTGTTCCAGGGTCCGGTCGTGCCAGAATCGTCATCGTTCGCGGGCGTGCCGTCGTCCGCCATTCCGGGGGATTCCATGGGCGAAACCAGAGCATCGACGCGGCCGGTCCGCGCGGAGACCCGCGCTTTGCCCGCCGCGCAGCAGTTCGCGGCCTGGCATGCGCTGATGTGGCGGATCGATCTGGCGCGCGGCGCCGGTGCGCCGGTGGGCTTCGACGCGTCGCTGGGCATCGAGCGGGCGCGCAGTGGGGTGGAGTTGTGGAACCACATGTCCGACGCCGTGGACGTGCGTCGCGATGCGCGCCGCTGCCGCCGTGATGGCGGGGACGAGATCTACGTGGCGCTGGCGCTGGAGGGCGATACCCGCACGGAGCAGGACGCGCATCGCCTGCGATCGCCGGCGGGCAGCCTGTACGTGGCCGATTTCGCACGACCGTTGTCGGCGTGCTGGTCACGCCACCGTGAGCTCGCGCTGGTCATTCCGCGCGAACGCGCCGAGCGGGCGCTGGCGGGGCGGGGACCGGGCGCGCGTCTGCGCAACCTGGCGCAGACCGGCGCGGCCGCGTTGCTGGCCGCGCAGATGCGCGCGCTCGCGCGCGAGGCGCATGCATTGCCGCCCGCGCTGCTGGACGCCACCCTGGATCATTGCGCCGACCTGGCCCTGTACGCGCTTGCCGAATCGCCGCAGGCCGAGCGGCTGGAGGCGCGCGACGCGGACGTCCTGCACCATCAGGCGTTGCGATTGATCGAACGCCATTGCGCGGATCCGGAATTCGGCCCGGCGCGCCTGGCCGAACTGCTGTGTGTTTCGCGCAGCCGGCTGTTCGAGGCCTTCAGGGCGCGCGAGCATGGTCTGGAGGCCAGCCTCTGGCGGGCCCGGCTGGAACGCGCGCATGCCCTGCTGGGCCTGTACGGCGCGACCCGTCCCATCGCCGAGGTCGCGCTGGCGTGCGGTTTCCTGGATCCGGCCGGCTTCAGCCGCATGTACCGGCGCCGATATGGCATGCGTCCGCAGGAGCGTCGCGCACAGGGAAAATGATGGCCCGCGATGCGCGGGCCGGGATCCGTCGCCGCCAGCGTCATCGCATGGCGGCATGGGCAGCGCCCCGTGGATCGATGTTCAGGCCACGCGGACGTCCAGTCCCAGCGCTTCGGCGATGACGAGGGTCTGATCCACCGTGATGATGGCGCCCTTGAGCCGGGTGTTCCCGGGTTCGATGGCGCTGAGGTCCGAGCCGCGGAGATCGCAGCCGGAGAAGTCGGCGCTGTGGAGCCAGGCGCCGGACAGATCGGCATCGCGGAGGGAACCGCCCTGGCAACGGGCGCCGGTCAGATCCGCCTCGCGCAGGCGGGTGCCGCTGAAAGCGGCGCGACGGAGATCCGCGCCGGGCAGGCCGACGAACGACCAGTCGCCTTCCGCGACCTGCATGCAGGCGAACTCGCAGCCATCGAACATGCTGCCGACGAACTTGCAATCGGTGAACCGGGCATCGAAGAAGTTGCACGATACGAACGTGCAGTTGGTGAAGGCGCCGCTGCGATGCGCGGAAGCGTTGAAGCGCGCCCGCCGGAAGGTGCATTCGTTGAAGCTGCTGCCGGTGTTCAGCGCCTCGGTCAGGTCGAGGTCCACGAACAAGGTGCCGTCGAACCGCTCGCGCTGGAGTTCCCTGCCATACCAGTCCGCGCCCGCGATGGTGTGGGACGTCTTCGGCGCGGGCTCGCCATGTATGCGTTCTGCCATCGTTGGGGAGTCCGGGTGCGCTGCCCTCGCCATGCGGCGAGGGCGCCATCATCCCACGGGGTCGGTCCCGATGGACCGTTCGATGGCCGCGCATGCGAATCCGCGGTCCATGGCCCACCGTGGTGGGCCATGCCATGCCTACCAGCTGAAACCCGCACCGGCCGAGATGCTGGTTTCGCTGTCCGAGAATGCGCCGGTCAGCGATATGCTGGCGTTGGATCTGACCAGGCGCTGATAGCCCACCGCGAGTGCCGCGCGCCCATTCTGCGCGCCCACGCCCACGCCCAGCCGGTTCCGTCCGGACAGGCCAGCGGTGTTGATCGCCGCCGCGCCCATCGCGCTCGTCATCGCGCCCATGCGATCGATGCGGGCATCCATGCGGGCGAAACGCATCTCCGTTTTGTGCTGGAACTGGGTGAAGTCGTTGTTCCACGCGGCGAACTTGCTGTCGGTGTAGGCATTGGCGGAGTTCAGGGTCTGGGTCGCGCGGGCATCGGTATAGCTTTGCGATGCGCTTAGCGTGCTCGCGTCGCCCGCGTCCATCTGGCCCTTGTTCACGGCGTCCCTGGCGTCCACGCCGTCGGCGACGTTCTTGATCTGGGTGCCTTGGGCGCCCTGCAGCGTCATCGTGGCCCGGCTGTCGTCGTCATACTCCACCGCCAGCGGGCTGCCGGCGCCGGCGGGGCCGGGCTCACCCTGCGGTCCCTGCGGCCCGGCCGGCCCCTGCGGTCCCTGCGCGCCGCCGTTGCCCACCTGGCCATATAGATAGGCCAGTGCATCGCCCACATTGCCGAACGTACTGCCGCCGAGCACGTAGTTCGGGCCAGTGAAGGTATTGCCCACCGAACTCCACGATGCGCCTCCGCCCAGTGCGCTGGCCACGGGCGTGAAGTCGGCCGCCACGCCGCTACCGCCCGACACGCCCGCGATCGCCGTGTTCAACTGACGCAGGTTCACCGCATCGGTGTCCTGCGTGCCATCGGCCAGATGGATGATCTGGTGCTCGCCGCCCACCCGGCCCACGGCGATGGCGTAGTCGCGATCGGCCACGGACTGATAGCCGATGGCGACGCTGCCGGTGTTGCTGGCGAGGCTGCCGATACCGAACGCCATCGCATTCACGCCTGTGCTCTGGTTGCCGCGGCCCACGGTGACGCTGCCCATTCCAAAGGCGCTGTTTCCATGGCCGAACGCGGTGCTGTTGGAACCGTTCGCGATGTTGTCGATGCCGAACGCGCTGCTGCCGCCGTTGGCGGCGAGGTTGTTCGTGCCGAAGGCCGCATCGCCCGTTCCGGAAGCGGTATTGAGATGGCCGGCTGCGCTGCTTCTCTCGCCCGTCGCCGTGTTGGCCGAGCCAAGCGCATTGGCGTGCAGCGCGTTGGCGCTGTTGCCGTATCCGACCGCACTGGCGTTGTCAGCCATGGCATCGTTGTCGTAGCCGAATGCCACACTGCGCACGCCTTCGGAGGTGTTGAATCGGCCAAAGGCGCTGCTGGCTTCGCCGCTCGCGGTGTTGAGGGTGCCGAATGCCATCGCGCTGACCGCGTCGGCGACATTGCCGTAGCCGAACGCGCCGCTGTAGATCCCGCCGGCGGTGTTGTCGTAGCCGAAAGCGCTGGCATTGTCCTGCGCCTCGTTCGAATAGCCGAACGCGCTGCTGCGGATGCCCGCGGCATCGTTGGATCGGCCCACCGCGCTGGAGGCCGCGGCGCGGGCGTTGTTTTCGGCGCCGATCGCGGTGGCGACGTCCGCCCATGCCACGTTGTTGAAACCGATCGCCGTGCTGTTCAAGCCACTCGCGGCGTTGAAGTAACCGAAGGCCGAGGCCTGCGCCGCCGAGGCCTGGTTGCGATAGCCCACGGCGGAGGCATTGATGGCGTTGACGTAGTTGCGGACCCCGAGCGCGACCGAACCGGTACTGAGCGCCTGGTTGGCGAGCCCTACGGCCACGGATTCGTTTCCCTCCGCCCGGTTGCTGATGCCGCATGCAAAGGAGAGGGTGCCGGTCGAGGTGGAAGCGGAGTAACTGAGTTCTTCCGTCAGTGTGCTGTAGAGCGTTCCGCAGGCGTCGCCCGCGAAGGCCGGCGATGCCATCACCGCCAGCAGGGACAGGCTCAGGGCGGACTGGACCCGCGCATGCGGGCGGTGGGGCTTGCGGGTGATACGGGTATTCATGGATGTCTCCGTCGTCTGGGATTCGGGGGGCCGGCATCGGCCTTGCCCATCCCCTCGCAAAGCGACGGCGGAACAGGACATGGGCGGTGCAAGAGGACCGGTGGCGGCACGGCCCCCGCCCGGTACATGCCGGGGCGGCGGCTGCGGCGCAGCCCATGCCGCCACCGATCCGACCATCTGCCTCGGAAAGGCGCGCGCGAAGCGGACATTGGCTTGCCCGCCCGCCCGCGGCTGGGCCAATCTAGGCGCCAGGGCACTCACGGGACGGGGAATGGAAACCGAGTCGGTCACGTACTTGCTTGCGCTGGCGCGCGCCGGTGACGCCGCCGCGGGCGATCGCGTCTATGCCCTGATCTACGACCGTCTGCGGGTGGCCGCACGCCAGCAACTGCGCCGCCATCGCGGCCAGCAGACGCTGCACACCACGGCGCTGGTCAACGAGGCCTGGCTGAAGCTGGCGGGCGCGAACGTGGACGTGCGCGAACGCGAGCACTATTTCGCGCTGGCCGCGCTGGCGATGCGCCGCATCGTGGTGGATCAAGCGCGGCGCACGCTGGCGGAGAAACGCGGCGGCCACGAGATCCGGGTGACCCTCAATGAAGGCGTGGTCCAGGCCGAGGTGAACGACACCGAGCTGCTGGCGCTGGACACCGCGCTCGACCGCCTGGCGCAGGTGGAGCCACGCCTGGCACAGGTGGTGGAGTGGCGCTATTTCGGTGGCATGAGCGAGTTGGAGATCGCCGCCGCGATGGGCGTGACCGAGCGCACCGTGCGCCGCGATTGGCGCAAGGCGCGCGCGTTTCTGTACAGCGAAATGGCCGAGGCCGGAGCATGAGGTCGACGGAACGCGCCGCAGAGGCGCTGGCGCTGTTTGACCAATGGGTGGAACTGGAATTGCGGGAGCGGCAAGAGCATCTCCACGCATTGGCGGCCCGCGACGCCGCCTTGCACGCCGAAGTGGCGGCGCTGTTAGCCGCGGACGCCGGTACCGGTCCCCTGGAGCACGCGGACGCCGTGCTGCTGCACGCCGCCGCCGCGACCGCGGATAGGGACAAGGATACGGACGATTCCGTACTCGCTGACCGCCGCATCGGGCCATGGCGGATCACCGGTGTCCTGGGTCGTGGGGGCATGGGCGCGGTGTATCGTGGCGAGCGCGTGGAAGGCGGCTTCCAGCAGGCGGCTGCGATCAAATTGATCCGTCTGGGCATGGACCAGCCCGAACTGCGCCAGCGCTTCCTGCGCGAGCGCCAGATCCTGGCGCGGCTGCGCCATCCGAACATCGCCACGCTGCTGGACGGCGGCGTGACCGATGAGGGCGCGCCCTACTTCGCGATGGAACGGGTGCAGGGTGAACGCATCACCCGCTGGTGCGACACCCGTCATCTGCCGATACGCGATCGCGTCCGCCTGTTCCTGCAGGTGCTGGACGCGGTCGCCTTCGCGCATGGCCAACTGATCGTCCATCGCGATCTCAAGCCCTCCAACATCCTGGTCGATGGCGACGGCCATGTGTACCTGCTGGATTTCGGCATCGCGAAGATGCTGGAAGAAAGGGATGCCGAACAGACCGGCACCGCCGGTCGGGCATTCACGCCCGAGTACGCGTCGCCGGAGCAACTGCATGGCGAGCCGATATCCACCGCCACCGATCTTTATCAGCTTGGTGTGCTGCTCTACGCGTTGCTGGGGCAAACACATCCCTACGGACTGACGGGGGAGACACCCATGCGAGCGCGGCTGCAACGCATGGACGACGATCCGCAACCGCTGTGGGAGGCTGCGAATCGCTCATCCGTGGAGGACGCCGCGCGATGCGGCGCGACACCCTCCGCGCTGGCGCGGCAACTGCGCGGCGACCTGAGCGCCGTCGCGAATCGCTGTCTCATGCGTGACGCGGAACAACGCTACCGTAGCGTCGATGCGCTGCGTGACGATCTGCGCGCATGGCTGGACGGGCGGCCGGTGGCCGCGCGCGAACCGACTTGGGGTTACCGCGCCAACCGCTTCATCCGCCGCAACAGGCTGGCGGTGTCCGCCGGCGTCGCGGTGATGGTCGCATTGAGCGCGGGGCTGGGGGTTTCGCTATGGCAGGCCGGTATTGCCGGGCGCGAAGCGCAACACGCGCTGGAGCAGCAACGGATCGCGCGACGCCAGGCCGAGTTGGCGCGCATGCAGGCCGACAGCTCCCTGGCCGTGCAGGAACTGCTGACAGGCATGTTCGCGCGTTCGCTGGCGATGGACGGGGGCCACGGTACCACCGTGCACGATCTGATCGAGGCGACCCGTGCCATGGGCGCGCGGGGCGATGCCCTGGATGCGCCGGCGCGCGCGCAGTTGTTCCTGCGCCTGGGGCGCATCAGCGCGGTCGCCGGCGATGAGGCCGGCGCGCGCAACATGCTGGTCCAGGCATCGCCGCTGCTGGCATCCGCCGGCGCGGTACGTCCGCGATTGCTGGCGCAGCAACTGGATGTGCAGCTCAGCCTGGCTGAAAGCCTGAGCGATCTGCCGTCCATGACGCGACTGGCTCCGCCGCTGCTGCGACTGCTGGACAGCCTGCCGCAACCGCTGGACGAAGAGATGCTGCAACTGCGCCTGCGCACGCTGCGTTCCCACGGCTGGGCGCTGGATCAGTCGGGCCGCATGGAGGAAGGCATCGCCGCCCGAGGCCGGGAACTGCAGGCGATCGTGGCCCGTTACAAACCGGCGCACCGGCGCAGCCTGACCTCCCGGGTCTCCTATGGACGGATGCTGGCCCTGTTGGGCCGCTTCACTGAAGGCATCGCGCAGTTGCGGACCGCGCTGGAGGGCATGCGCGCGGCCAATGGGCCGATGTCGCTCGATCAATTGCACGCCACCCTGCACCTGGCGGAGTTCCTGCGCCAGACCGATGCCGGGCCGGTGGAAGCGCTGCGCCTGTTGCGGGCGGCCGAAGCACGGGTGAGACAGCAGCAGGACCGGCTGCTGCCTTTCTACCTCCCCTGGCTGCAGGCGTTGCAGGCTGATGTCCTGCGCGAACAGGGCGACCTGGCCGCCGCCAGCGATCTGCTGTCGCAGGCCGCGCGATTCCGGCCCGATGCCGCCGACCGGACATCGCGCGCCGTCGGCGCGGTCATCCTGACGACGCAATCCGACCTGGCCTGGGCCAGGCGAGATGCGGAGCGATCTGCGGATTTTGCCCGGAGCGCGCTGACGTTGGCGGGCACGCCAGCCCATGGCGACAACGGCGACCTGCGCCGCGCGCTGGGTCTGCGCCTGAGGTTGTTGCGCGCGCGCGCATCCTCGTTGCCCGGAGACCAACTGCGTGCGCAGGTCGCCGGATTGTTGCGCGAGTGGGAGGCGGTGCCGACGCCGTTGCGCTCGCCTTATCTGACCATGGCGGCCGAAACCCTGCGCATGGGCGGATCACCGGACGCGGCGCTGGCCCGACGTGCCCTGGCGGCCGCGAATGCGGAGCCGGAACCCAGCCACCGGCGCCAGGCGATGGCGCGCGAGGAACTGCGACGGGCCGATTCCGGCGAGGCGGCGTCCGATTCGCCGTCGATCTAGGAACGCGGGATTCCATTCACCCGTCCAGACGCGAGCCGCGCGCAGGTCGGTTCGATGGCCCGCGATGCGGAACGCGGTGTCGTCCCGCGGACGAGGCGGGGTTCAGGTCCGGACCTCGTTCTTCTGCCCGATCCACAGCCGATTGCCATCCGGATCCTCGATCCGGAACTCGCTCATCCCGTAGAACGGATGCGTGATGGAGGGGACGTCGAGCCCACGCCGGCGCACGTCGCGGTGGTAGCCGAAGATGTCATCGGGGTAGAGGTAGATCACCGAGGTGCGCGGGGCGTCCAGAGGCTGGTTGATCGATTCGTCCACCATCAGCCGGCATTCGTCGAAGGCGAGCATCGCCCAGCGCCACTCGTCGTTGCGGTTCTCCACGCGGAAACCCAGCTTTGCGTAGAAGGCCACGCTGGCGGGCATGTCGCGGACCGGCAGCATGGGAATCAGGCGTTGCATCTTCATGGGGATTCTCGGTTTTCTAGTGGGCCGGCGGGGCCGTCCGCAGCGCGTGCGCGGCGGCGGCGGTGGTCAGTTGCAGGGCCTGCGCCAGATCGGCCGCGCTGCATTTCGCTTCGCCGGAGAGCCAGGCGATGACGGGCGAGAGCATGCCGTCGGCCAGCGCGTGCGCGGCAAGCCGCGCGGGAACCCGCAGGCGACTGCGTTGTCCGCGATCCAGCGCCGCCTCGACATGGACGACCAGGGTACGTCGGACGATGCGCAGCGCGGCGCCCTGGAACAGGCTGTGGGCGAGCGCGCGGTTCTGCCAGAAGTGTTCGAGGATCGCGCGCGCGCGGCCGGTCCCGGCATCGGCGCGGACCAGGTCGGCGAGGATACGGAACGGACCCTCCAGGCTGGCCGACAGCAGCTCGTCCTTGTTGCGGAAGTGTTCGTAAAAGGTCGAACGGCTTACTCCGGCGCGTTCCAGCACGTCGGCGACCCGGATCTCGTGGTAGCGGCGGCTGAGCACCAGCGAGAAGAATGCAGCCAGCAGATCCTGGTGCGCGCGGCGCCAGCGCGGGTCGTCGCTCGGGTCGGTCGGATTCATGCCCGGAATCTTCCCATGAAGGGTGCCGGACATTGGGCCTCGAATGTCCGGAAAGCGCCAGGGCGGGACTGCTAGCGTGGCTGCGCATCCAGGGAGATCGCGATGGCCACCACTTCATGCCGCTCGACAATGGTCCGATGGCCGGCCCGCCTCCTGATCGGCGCGGGCACGGCCAGCATCGCGGGAATGCTGTTCCACCCCGCCGCGCAGGGAGACAATGCCGAGGCGCGCCTGCACAGTCTGGCCGCGATCTCGCCACTGGCCATGCACGTCCATCTGCTGATGGTCACGGCGGTGATCGCGCTCTGGCTGGCCATGGCGCGTGTCGCCCGGCAGTGGCCGGAAAGCGACGGGATCTGGGTGGGCACGCGCCTGTATTCGCTCGGTGCGGGCGCCATGCTGGGCGCGGCGTTGATCAGCGGATTCCTGATCGATGGCTACCTGGCGCGGATGCGGCCGGTGTCCGTACCCATGGAGAACCTGCTTCCATCGCTCGCGCTCGCGTTCGCGGCCAATCAGGCTTTGGCGGGTTTTGGCATGGTGCTGATGTCGCTGGCGATCAGCGCGTGGTCGCTGGCCATCCTCCGTCAGCGCAATCTTTGGGCCGTTGTCTGCGGAATCCATGGCCTCGGCGTCGGGGGTGTGTGCGTGGCGGCCTACGCGGGTCGTTGGCTGTCACTGGATGTGGCGGGCATGACCGCCGTGGTCGTGGCGCAAGGGCTCTGGTACTGCCTGCTGGGCACGTGGCTGTTGCAGGCCGGAAAGAAACCGGCGGACTGAGCAGGCATGTCACGCGCGGGTGACGTTGCCTGAAGGCGCAAGGAGTGATGTCACTCCTTGCGGGTGATTGGACAGTGCGCCGATCCGATCATCTGCTCGCCCACGCAGCCCCGATCGTTCACGGCCGGCATGCGGGCCACGGCGTCATGCAGATCCCGCGGGTGCCGGAGCGGCCGTGCACGCCGACGAGGGTGCGCACGTCGAGCCGGGCGATGTCGATCAGCGCGATCAGTTCACGGCCCGTCGTGAATGCGACCGGCACGGCGCCGCGCTCCGGGATGTAGAACAGGTCGCCCTGGAACAGGGCGCCGGAGGCGGGATCGAAACCGACCAGCATGGTGGCCGCGTGATGGCTGGCCAGCGGCAACACCCGGATCCGGCGGTCGCCGAGATCGATCGTTTCGGCCCGTGTCACTTCGCGCACGCGCGCCGGCAGGCGATCGCCCAGTTGCCGGCGCAGCGCGTCGGCGCCGCCGGCGCCGGTGAGCACTTCGGCGTCGCGGTAGGCGGGCAGGCCGGCGACATGATCGCCATGCACGTGCGAAACGACGACATGGCGGATGGGGCGTCCCGGCGCGGTGCGTTCGATCACCGCGCGGACGGTTTCCGCTTCCTCCACGGCGACCGGCGCATCGAACAGCACGATGCCTTTTTCGCCCACGACGAATCCGGTGTGGTAGCCCGACGGCGCGCCATCGATGCGATAGGCGCCCTCGCCCAGCGGCGTGGCCCTCAACGGCGACGGCGGATCGGCGGGTCGGTAGCCATCGGGCAGGGACAGCAGCGCGGCGTCGCGATCCTGCGCGGGACGCGCGCGGACCTGTGTCCAGCGTTCCCGTTCGCGGTCGTCGCGGGCATGGACGATGCGGGCGGGAAGCCGAACACTCTGCCGCGTGCTCCATGCTTCGTAGCGATAGATCTCGGCTCCCTGTCGCGCGCTGGCGAGATCGCCGGAGGCGTCGAACGCCAGGATCACCTCGCGTCCGGCGCCATCCTTGAAGGCGAGGGTGTCGTCGGTCGTGGCGGCGCCACCGGCCTGCGCGAGGGCATCGCAGGCGAGCAGTCCCGGCGCGAGCATGCGCAGGTCCGCGAGATCGCGCGCGGTGGTGGCCGCGTCGTCCTGCTGCAGCACATCGCCATCGCGCCAGCCAAGTTCATCGATCGTGCGTTCGCCATCGCGGTCGCCCAGCGTGCGGTAGCGGAACTCGATGTCGCCCGGGTACAGATTGGACGTGCGCAGCAGGAAACGTCCGTCCGGCAACAGCAGCATGGACTGGCGCGCATCGACGACGGCGAGGGCTTCGCCCGGCGCGTGCGCCTGCTCGGGTCGGTAGCTGATGCCGGCCAGATCGATCGCCGCGCCCTGGCGCAACGGCGCACACAGGGTGTCGAGCCGGTCCGCATGCGGAGTGGTGGATGCGGCCAGCGCCGCGAGCAGGAACGCGTTCACCATCTGTCACTCTCCTGCGCCGGCCAGCGGGACGGCGATGTCTCAAGGAACGGTGGGAGGAGGAGCGGCGGGCCCGGGAGCGACCTCGGTGGCAGACGCTACCGGCTGCCGATGAGCGCTGGCAATGGCGCGGCGCCTGATCGGAACAGGCGGTTCAGTTGCCGGCAGGCCAGCGGCGGGGCCGGCGTTGGCCGGGCGTTCGGACAGGCGTTCGGACAGGCGAAAAAAATCCGATGGTGGGCCGGGGCCCGTCCCGCGAGAGAGGGCGGGGCAGGCTTCAGCCCACCATCGCGGTGGAGGCCGGCGGCTCCCGCCGGGGCCTCACCGACAGGGGAAACGGATCAACGCAGGTGGACGGGGCAGGGCTGGCGTTCTTCCAGCGATGGCAGCAGGCCGCGTTCGAACACTTCCTCCACCGTCGGCGTGCGTGGCAGCTTGCGCGCCTCGGCGGTGAGTTTGAGCGCCGCCAGCACGCGGGGACGTTCGACGTCGCCGACGCCGCGGTTGATCATGTCGACGCCACCCATGTCCTCGATCATGGTGTCGCGCAGGCGGCCGCGTTCGACCACAGGATTCTGCCTGGGATCGCGCTTGACCAGCGCCTGGATGGCCGCGTCCGGATCGCACAGGGTGTCGATCACGCCCTGGTTGATGGCGCTCACCAGGCCGCGCGCGATGGCGGGCTCCTCGCGCAGCAGCTTCGGCGAGACCATCACCACGCTGCCGTAGAAATCCGGCAGCATTTCGCTGTAGCGCAGGAAGCGCAGCCGCGCGCCCACGTCCTGTCCGGCGGTGCGCACCGCGGCCGAACTGGTGGACAGGTAGCCGAACAGCGCGTCGGTCTTGCCGCTGTCCATCAACGCGAGCAGTTCCTTCCAGTTGCCTTCATTCGTGCCGATGCGGACGGACGCGGGATCCGCGCCGGCGACCCTGGCGTACTGGGCGAACGTATTGAGCGCCACGTCGGTGGCATGGCCGGTGATCGTCCGTCCCTCGAGCTGATCGGCCGACCGCACCGGCGAGCGCGCGGGCAGGATGATCACCGAGGGTGATCGGTCCATCATCATGTAGACGCCGACCGGCGACTTGCCCGGCACGATCGCGGCCTGTTCGTAAACCGCCTGGATGTCGCCATAACCGACATCGAAACCTTCGCCGACCATCCGGCCGGCGGCGGTGAACGCGCCACGCCCGGGCGTGAACTCGATCTCGATGCCCTCGCGGCGGAAGTAGCCGCGCTCGTCGGCCAGCAGGAACCACGCGTTCGCCCCGGAAAAACCCGAGTTGAGCAGGAACCGCACCTTGCGCAGCGGCTTGGCGGCGGTATCCGCCGCGGACTCCTGCGTTTCCGGAGTGGCCGGCGTCTGGCCACAGGCGGCCAATACGGTCAGCAAGGCCGCGATCAGGAGTGCGCGCCGGCTCATGCCACCGCTCCCGTCGTTGCGTGCGCATGCCGCGCGAGCGGCTTCGCGCGTTCGGCGAGCGGCGGCAGGAATTCACGGGTGAACACGCTCCCCGGCGCCGGCACGCGCGGCAGGCGACAGGCCTTGGACAGACGTTCGATGGAAAGGGACAGGCGCGCGTCGTCGATGTCGCCGATGCCGATGCGGCGCGCTTCCGGATGCGCCATTTCGACCTGCAGCGTCCCCATCATGCGGGGCCCGTCGACCTGCTGGGCGAACTTGGGCGCAAGCGCCTGCACGGCGCGCAGCGCGGCGTCGGGATCGGCCAGGGTTTCGACGATGCCGCGGTTGACCGCCGCCACCAGGGCGCGGGCCGCGTCGGGGTGGCGCTGCAGGAACGCGGGCGTCAGCATCAATGCGTTGCCATACAGCTCGGGAACGACATCGCGGTACTCGAGGAAGCGCAATCCGGCGCGTCCATCGATGCCCTTGCCGGCGAGCGCCGCGATGATGGTGTGGACGAACCCGAACACGCCGTCGCTGTGGCCGTTGAGCACGTCCTCGGCCAGGGTCGCCATGCTGGTGGTCGAGCGCAGGATCGACACCCGCGACTCATCCACCCCAGCCTGCATCGCGTAGGCGGGGAACGCCTCGATGGCCGCGTCGATGGGATGCCCGCCGAGCACCTTGCCTTCGAGATCCTTCGGCGTACGGATGGGGCCATCCTTGCGCACGCCGATGGTCAGCGGCGTGGTGTTGAAAGCCACGTGCACCGCCACCGGGCATTGGTCCGGCCGCAGCGCAGCCAGCTTGATCAGCGCGCAGAGGTCGCCGTACCCGCCGTCGAAGCCTTCCTGTGGAATCCGCGGCACCACCGAGGCGGCACCGTCGCCACCGACGAATTCCACGTCCAGCCCGGCGTCGCTGAAATAGCCGCGCTGCTGCGCCAGGCAGAAGAACGCATGCGGGCCGGACAGCGGCGAATTGAGCAGCAGCCGGATCCGGGTCCGAGCGCCGGGATCGCCGGAGGGCTGGCCGTCCACCGTTGCCGCGGTGGACGGCCGCGCTGAAAGCGCCGGCAGGAAACCGGCGGTCGAAGCCAGCAGTGCCGCCTTGCCCAAGGAGGTGAAGATGCCGCGTCGTGTGTGATCCACCCTGTACTCCGTCGTGTCTGTGTCGATGTCGCGGGACTGCAAAAAAGAAACCGCGGGCAGGCTCGTGTCGCCTGCCCGCGGTCGGGCTCAGAACTTCTGCTGGTACTGCAGATAGATGAAGCGTCCGAAATCGAAACCGCCGTAGTAGGCGAAGTCGCTGTTGGGACGGGAATACAGGATGGGACCTTCCTTGCCGAACACGTTGTTCGCGCCCAGCATCACCGTCGCGGTGTCCGCCAGGGTCACCCGGAACTGGACATCGTTGAAGCTGGTCGAACCGACCGTGCGCAGCGGCTGGCGGCCGGTGTAGGGCGAGACGAAGTTGGGCTGGTCGCACTCCGGTCCGCCGGTGAGGTCGAACGCGCAGGGTTCCTTGATCTTGGAGAAGTAGCGCACCCGCCAGGTCAGCGCGTAGATGCCCTTGGACCAGTTCAGGTTGAGGTTGGAACGCACCCGGAAGTTGGCGCCGAAGCTGGTGGTGTGGTTGACCGGGGTTTCCGCCAGATCGTTGGCCTTGATGTCGCGGTAGTCGATATAGCTGGTGGTGGACTCGATCCGGATGTCGCCCAGCGGCAGGGTCGGCAGGCGGTAGTTGATGCCCAGATCGTAGCCGGCGGTTTTCAGCCAGCCCGCGTTGGTGAAGGCGTAGTTGAGCGAGGTGATCTCACCGGTCGTCGCGTCACGGGTGAATGCCGAGCATGCCGAGGCGATGCCGCGCACGTAGCAGTCGTTGAGGATATCGGTCGGGGTGTTCTGGACGATCGCGTTCTGGATGTCGATCTTCCACCAGTCCAGGGTGACGCCCAGGCCATCGATCCAGTTCGGGCTGTAGACGAAGCCGAGCGTGGTCGTGGTCGAGGTTTCCGGCTGCGTGTCCGGGTTGGAGCCGGAAATGAAGGGCAGGTTGGACTGGATGTTCGGACCCGAGGTCGGCACGCCGCCGGAGGCGATCTGGCGATAGCCGACCGGCACGTCCGCCTGGCAGGCGGCGGTGGTGCGGGCGACGCCGTAACGGCTGTCGCAGGGGTCGGTATAGACCGGGAAGAAATCCTGTTCGCCGCCGAACAGATCATTGATGGTGGGCGCGCGGAAGCCCTCGCCCCAGTTGGCGCGCACCAGCAACTGATCGCTCGGACGCCATTCCAGGCCGATCTTGGAGTTGGTGGTGCTGCCGAACACGTCATAGTCGGAGTAGCGGCTGGCCAGATCCAGCGACAGGCTCTTGGCGAACGGCAGATCGGACAGCAGCGGGATGTTCAGTTCGGCGTAGACCTCGTTGGCCTTGTAGTCGCCGCGGGTCGGCAGCTTGCGGGTGTTGGTGGTCTCGCCGCGCTGTTTCTGCAGGCTGGGGGTGAAGGTGCCGCTCTCGCTGCGCGATTCCAGGCCGACCGCGAACGACAGTTCGCCGCCGGGCAGATCGAACAGGCCGCCGGTCAGGTTGGCGGTGAAGCTGCGGGTCTCGGTTTCGCCGCGATCCAGGTTGTCCGGCACCAGGAACGCACGCAGGGTCGGATCATCGAGCGTGCCGCTGTAGCCGCTGCCGTAGGCGGCCAGCGGGTTCCACGGCACGCACTGGCCGGCGCCGCTGCCATAGGCGATCGGCGCGGCGGCCGAACCGCACTCCACCCGACCGGTGGCGCCGTTGAAATAGGACGGACCGGACGCCAGCTGCACATTGCGCAGGTTGAGATCGCCGGTGCCGGTCTTGTCGGTGCGCAGGCGGTTGAACAGGTAGCCGGCGTCCCAGAACAGGGTGCGATCGCCCCAGTCGAAGTTGCCTTCCAACTGCACGCTGGCGCGGACGGTGGTCACCTTGTTGTTGCCGGCGCGCGGCACTTCCCAGGTGCGGCGCTGGTAGTGTGCGGCGCGCGGATTGGCGACGCCGCTCTGGTTGCCGACCGGGTTGTAGTAGCTGTCGATAGACAGCGGCGCGTTCAGGCTGCCCCAGGTCGAGGAGCGGTAGGGGTAGCCGGGAATGTTGCGGAAGGTGTCGCGGATGCTGTAAAGCGCGTTGCCGCGCAGCAGCAGGCGATCGTTGATGTCGAAGCCGCCATCGACGAACACCGACTTGCGTTCCATGCCCGTCTTCAGCGTCTGCTGCTCGGTGACGTTGCTGTAGTCGGGCACGCCGGTGCGGTGGAAGTTGGCGATGTCGCGCGGATCCTGGCCCGGGTTGACGGTCAGCTGGCCGAGGACGGGATCCAGCAGGGTGCCGTTCTGGTTGATCGCCGAGAGCCCGGCGGTCGGATGGCGCACGGAGTTGGGAAACGCGCTGTACGGACGATCCGAGGCCCATACCGGATTCTCGTCGGTGTACTGCACGGTGCCGCTCAGCCAGCCGCGCTCGCCCTTCATGCCCCAGGAGGCGTCGAACGAGGACTGGCGGCCATCGCCTTCCGAGTATTCGCCCAGGTACAGATTGAACAGGCCGCCGTCGAAACCGCGACGGGTGATGATGTTGACCACGCCGGCGATCGCGTCCGAGCCGTAGATGGCGGAGGCGCCGTCCTTCAGGATCTCGATCCGCTCCACGCTGGCCGACGGAATCAGCGAGACGTCCGCGTAACCGCCGGTGGTGGTGCCCAGGCGCTGGCCGTTGACCAGGATCAGCGTGCGCTGCGCGCCGATGTTGCGCAGATCGATGTAGGTGCCGCCGGCTTCCTCGCTGTCGGACTGCACGCGGCTGCGGCTGGCGGCGGGCGCGCCCGAGGTGGGGGAGGATTGCAGCAGGTCGCCGACCGAACGCATGCCGGACTGTTCGATGTCCTGGCGGGTGAGGGTCTGGATCGGCTGCGCGGTTTCGCTGTCGACGGTGCGCATGATGCGCGAACCGGTCACCTGCACGGCGTCCAGGGTACGCGCGCCGCCGGTTTCCGGCGTCGCTTCCATGCCGACCGGATCCGGCGCGGGCGGCGGCGGCGCGGAGGAGCCTTCGCCGGCGTCGTCACCCCCTTTCGGATCGCGGCTCAGGGTGATGACGGTGCCGTCGTCGCGGGTGACCTTCAGCCCGGTGCCCACCAGCAGCGCCTTGAGCGCCGCGCGCGCATCCTGCTTGCCCTTCAGCGGCGCGGTCTTGACGCCCTCCAGGCCATCGGCCGGCGCGACGATCTGCACGTTCGCCTGGCGCGCGTATTCCGGGAGCGAATCGGCCGCGGCCTTGGCCGGGATGTCGAAGTCCACTTCCTGCGCGGCGGCGCCGAAGATGGAGAGGGAGACGCCGGCCACCAGCGAGAAGGAGATGGCCTTGCACAGAACGCTTTTCCGATGATTCATTTTTCACCTGATGAGCGGCCTTGCATCCCGTGGGGTGGACGATCGGCGCGGATGTAAGGGGTGCAGCACGGGAAGGGTGTGGCTGCCCATGCACCGTCTCCGGGAGAGAACGGTGCGTGGGTCTGTAGCTAGGATGCGGAGGCGGGAGAGTTCCGCCATTGCTTCGCGATTATTTTTTCTCGTCGCGCTTGCGAATCAGGATTTCGCTTTCGGACTGCGACACTTCCAGCCCCATGCTCTGCGCGGCCGCGCGCGAGAAACCGATCGGATCGGTGGCGGAGAACAGGCCGATCACGCGCAACCGCGCCACCTGCGGGTCGTCGATGCGGATGCGGATCGGGCTGTAGCGCGCGAACTCGCGGGAGACGTCTTCCATCGACTGGCCGTTGAACGCGATCATGCCGTCGCGCCAGGCGAGCGCGCGGTTGACCTCGGCGCTGTCCACGCGGCTCACCAGCGGCCGCGAACGTTCCGGCATCCAGGCCTTGTCGTTGGCCAGCAGCTGCAGCGTGCGGGCGTCGCCCTCGCTGACCTTCACGATGCCTTCCCGCACCAGCACGCTGACCGCGTGCGGCGATCGCCGGACCTGGAAACTGGTGCCGACCGCCACCACCCGCGCGTCGCCGGCCTTGACCGTGAACGGACGTTGCTTGTCCTTGGCGACGTCGAACATGGCCTCGCCGCGCAGCAGTTCGATGTTGCGGCCCTGCGCGTCGAAAGTCACCCGCACCCGGGTCTCGGTGTTCATGGTGATGATCGAGCCATCTTCCAGCGGCACGCGCAGCACTTCGCCCAGGCGGGTGCTGTGGGTGCCGACGGCGCGATCGAGATAGGTCCAGGTGCCCAGGGTCAGCGCCACCGCCGCCAGCGCGGCGGCGATGCGCAGCGGCCAGGGACCGGGGCGCCACGCGGGCCGCGCGGTGACGCGGCGATCGGTGGCCTGTTCGCCGCGATACAGCCGTTCGCAGCGCAGCATGATCGCGCGCATGCGCGCATACGCGCCCAGGTGGCGGGTGTCGGCGGAAAGCCAGGCGTCCCGCTCGGCGGTTTCCTCCGGCGAGAGGGCGCCGCGATCCTCGCGCGCCACCCACTCGGCGGCCTTGGCGTCAATTCCATTCTTCATGTTGGATCTCCTTTTTCGCGGGGCGGCGCCTGCCGGCAAGCTCGCCTCCGTTCCATGCCAGTGCCTGGCTCAGGTGCCTGAGCGCCTTGACGATGTGTTTCTCCACGGTGTTCTCGCTCACGCCCAGGCGCTGCGCGATCTCGCGCTGGGCCAGGCCGTGCACCCGGCGCATCAGGAACGCCTGCTTGCACTTGGCAGGCAGCTGCGCGATGCAGCGGTCCAGATGGCGCAGTTCCTGCACGCCGGCCGCGTGCGATTCGGGGGAGGGCGTGTCGAGCGCGATTTCCAGGCGTTCGATTTCGCCGATGCTCTCGATCGGCACCACCTTGGCGCGACGCAGCCCCTGCAGGACCACCGACTTGGCGCTCGTGAACAGATAGCTGCGCACGTTCTGGATGTGGCTGACCTGCTCCAGCGACATCAACTGGGCATAGCTCTCCTGGATGACGTCGTCCACGTCGGCGAGATCGCCGACATGGCGGACCAGCCACGCGCGCAGCACCGGTTCGTGCGGCAGGACATGCTGTGACAGCCACAGCGCCCGCGCCTCCGAAAATGGTGTCCTCATGGCCTGCCCCCTCCAGCGTGGACCGGATCACGATCCACGGCTGCCGCCTCTACGGGCTGTCTGCACATTGCCCCTCCAGCATGTCCTTCCTGGAGGAGGATGCACAGCAAGGCGGTTTCCGCCATCCCGTTTGATGAACAGGGGCGGCCCGGCTCAGGTGTCGGCCGGCGCGCCGGCCAGATCGGCGCCGAAGTCCTCGACCAGGCGCTTGCGGCTGCTGCGCGGGTACTCCAGCGGCGAGAACGGCATGGCGGCGGCGGCGTAGCGGGCGATCAGTCCGGGCAGGTCGGCCCGGCTTTCCGGCGAGGCGCCGGCCTCGGCCAGGGCCTGCCGCCGGGCGCCCAGCGTTTCCTGCAGGATTTCCTTGGTCGCGATGGCGTGCTCGGACCCGGGGTCCGCCACGCACAGGCCGAAGATGCCCTGCCGGAAAGCATCCCAGGCCTCGGCGGTGCGCGCGTCCAGGCCGGCGGTGAGCGGGGCGCCCTGTTCGTCGAAACTGTCGGGCAGGCGGGCCAGGCCGCGATCCAGATCCGCCAGTGCGACGGCGAAGTTGTGCCGGAACCGCTGTTCCAGCGCGGCCCGCGCGGTGTCGGCGTCGCCCCGCGCGGCGGCTTCCCGCGCACGCGCGACCCAGGCCACGGTGCCGGGATGGAAGTAGCGGCCCGGGGTGGCGCCGGCCTCCGGGAATTCGCCGAAGGCGGCCGACCACAGGCCGCCATCGGTGGCGACCGTGTAGGACGGCGCCGGCACCAGCCCGTCGTCGAGCAGCGCGTCCAGCTGGCCGGGTTCCAGACCGCAGGCGCCGGCCAGTCGTTCGGCGGTCCAGTAATGGCGATGCAGGTAGGCGTCGGTCTCGTTCATGGCGATGTCGGGTGGCGCGTGGTGGTTCGGGATCGGATCAAAGCATGATCCGGCCGCCGGCGACATCCAGCACCACGCCGGTGATCCAGGACGACGCGTCGCTGAGCAGGAACAGCGATGCCGCCGCGATGTCCTCCGGCGTGCCGAGGCGGCCCAGCGGGAATCCCGGCAGCATTTGCGCCAGCCGTTCCGGCGGCAGATGCGCGCGGGTGCGTTCGGTCAGCACTGCCGAAGGCGAGATGCAGTTGACCCGCACGCCACCGGGCCCGGCTTCCTGGGCCAGATGCCGGGTCAGCATGATCACGCCGGCCTTGGCCGCGCCGTAACCCGCCGGCGCGCCCGCGGCGACCCGCCCGCCGGCCGAGGCCATGGTCAGAATCGCGCCGCGGCCGCGCGCCAGCAGATCCGGCAGGAAGGTCTTGAGGGTGAAGAAGGTCGAAGTCAGGTTGTTGTCCAGGCTGGAGCGCCAGTCCTGTTCGCTGATGTCCTGGAACGCCACCGGTCGGCCGGTGCCGCCGCCGGCGAAGGCCAGCACCAGATCCACCGCGCCCCAGTGTTCGCCGATGTGCTGGCGCATGCGTTCGACCTGGGCCAGATCGGCGCAGTCGGCCGGCACCGCGATGGCCTCGCCTCCGGCCGCGCGCACGGCCGCCACGCTGGCCGCGAGCGCGTCGGGATCGCGGCCGTTGATCGCCACCCGCGCGCCGCTGCGCGCAAGTGCCAGGCAGGTCGCCGCGCCGATGCCGCGCGAACCGCCGGTCACCACCGCGACGCGGCCGGCCAGGTCGTCGAAACGCGGCATCGCGTGGTTGCCGGAGGCGCCGGCGGTGTCAGCGTTCGTCATCGGTTCTTATCTCCAGGTTGTGATGGTCCGGATCGTGGAAGTACAGCGCGTCGGCCCAGCCGCCCGCGCCGAACCGCGGGCGGATCCGGCCATCGCGCGAAAAGGGATCGCCGCCGAACGGAATGTCCGCCGCGAGCAGCCGTTCGCGCACCTGCGCGAACCGTGCGCGATCCATCCGGAAGGCTGAGGTGGGCCACGTCGCGCGGTTCGGCCTCCAGCAGATCGATCACGCAGCCGGGATCGATGCGCAGCACGTCGAAAGGACCCTGCCGTCCCTCATGTTTGAAGCCCAGCACCGCGCCATAGAAACTCACGGAGACGGGAGCGCTGCGGACGCGCAGGATGAGATGATCGAGTCGTACCATGAAGCGGGCGGACGGGCGTCACGAACGCGACGCACTGCCGCGATGAGGTGTGGGGACCGGAGTCTAGGCGCGCGATCGCCGTGGACACAGCCACGCACGGGTATGGCCCCCCTGCGCGAACGCATAGGTGAATCTGGACATGTCGATCGACTGGGATGATCTGAAAACGGTGCTGGCGATCGTGCGCGGCGGCAGCCTGAGCGCGGCCGCGCGGGCGATGGGCACCACCCAGCCCACCATCGGCCGCCGGCTGGACGCGCTGGAGCGGCGGCTGGACGCGAAGCTGTTCGAACGCGATGCCGGTGGCATGCGGCCCACGCCGCTCGCGCATTCGCTGATCGACGGGCTGGAGCGGATGGATGCGGGCGCGCAGGCCATCCAGCGCCAGGTCGCCGCGCGCGATACCGGCCTGAGCGGCGAGATTCTGGTGACGAGCCTGGACTGGCTGGGCGACGAGGTCATCGCGCCGATGCTGGCGCGCTTCGCCAGCCGCCATCCGGGCGTGCTCATCGAACTGGTCAATGACACGCGCCCGTTCAACCTGGCACGGCGCGAGGCCGACCTGGCATTCCGGTTCGGCGCCTTCACCCAGGAAAACCTGATCGATCGCCCGGTCGGCGATGTGGCCTATGCGCTGTACGCGGCCACCGACTATCTGCAACGCCACGGGACGCCGGATCCGGCCGATGGCTTCGACGGCCACCAACTGGTGCTGCTGGATCGGGCGGCGGGCGACGTGCCGCACGAGAGCGGCCTGCGCGCCCTGGCCCATCGCGCCCGCACGGTCCTGCACGGCAATGGCCTGCGCACGCATATGGCGGTGGCGCGGGACGGGATCGCGATGGCGATGCTGCCGTGCCTGCTGGGCGATCGCGAAGCCGGCCTGCGCCGCCTGTCATGGGCGGAAACGACATCCGTGCGCGCGGTGCGCGTGGGCTATCACGCCGACATGCGCGACACCCCGCGCCTGCGCGCGCTGATCGATTTCATCGTGCGGGAATTCAAGGCGCAGGCGGAGCGGCTCGACCCGGGCGGTTGAGGCCATCGTGCGGTTCGGCGTCGAAGCATTGGAGCGGGATCCGCTCCATCGATGGATTTTCCTGCGGCTGATCCTCGATTGGTGAAGCCCGCAAGCGGAGGATTCACCCGCGAAGGGGGCGCGGCGGTGCAACCCCGAAGCCGTCCGCCCAGCGACGGGCGGACGGCTTCGTATGCTCAGGGCGCCGATGGCGCCGCGTTCCAGCGGGGTGTGGCGCGATCCTGCAGATGGCGGATGAAGAAGTCGTAGTGCCGGCGTTGCACGTAGTCGAACGGTTCGGCCCAGCGACCGACGGCGTGGCCGGCGCCGGGCATCATCAGCAGATCGAAATCCTTGTCGGCGCGGATCAGCGCATCGGCCACCTGCAGGGTCGAGGCGGGATCCACGTTGGCGTCCTGTTCGCCCACGATCAGCAACAGATCGCCGCGCAGCTTGTTGGCGTGCTCCACGCCCGACGCGGCCGAGTAGCTGCCATTGACCGGCCAGCCCAGCCACTGCTCGTTCCACCACAACTTGTCCATGCGGTTGTCGTAGCAGCCGTTGCTGGCCACGCCGGCCTTGTAGAACTCCGGGTGGAACAGCAGCGCGTGCAGGGTGTTCTGACCGCCCGCCGACATGCCGTGGATACCGACGCGGCTGACGTCGTAGGAAGGATCCTTCGTGGCCATCGCGCGGTGCCAGGCGATGCGATCCGGGAAGCCCGCGTCCTGCAGGTTCTGCCAGGCCACGTCGTGGAAAGCCTTGGAGCGACCGGTGGTGCCCATGCCGTCGATGCGGACCACGATGAACCCCAGGTCCGCCAGTGCCTGCATCCGCACCAGGCTGTCGCTGCCCGAATCCATGTCGAACGGCCAGAAGCGCTTGGGCACGAAGGCGCCATGCGGTCCGGCGTAGATCGACTCGATGACCGGGTAGTGCCTGGAAGGATCATGATCGCGCGGGCGCACCGCGATGCCCCAGATGTCGGTGGCGCCGTCGCGGCCCTTGGCGGAGAAGATCTGGGGCGGCTTCCAGCCCGCCGCCTGGAGCGCGCGGACATCGGCGCGTTCGAGCACCGACACCAGGCTGCCGTCGGCGCGGCGCAGTTCGGAGACCGGCGGCAGATCGACCCGCGAGTAGGTGTCGAGGTAGTAGGCCATGTCGCTGGAGAAGGCGACATCGTGCCAGGCATCGGCCTGGGTCAGGCGGGTGAGATTGCCGCCGTCGAAATCGACCCGGAAGTAGTGCTGCAGGTAGGGATCTTTGCCGGCATCGACGCCACCGGCGGTGAACCAGATCTGGCGCTTGTCGTCGTCGACCTTGACCACGTCGCGCACCACCCATTCGCCGCGCGTGATCTGCCGCTTGACCTGGCCGCTGGCATCGTCGAACAGGTACAGGTGGCGCCAGCCGTCGCGTTCGGAGATCCACAGCACCTCGCGACCGTCTTTGCCGACGTCATGGCGATAGAGGTTCCAGGCATTGACGAAGGTCGGGCTGTCCTCGCTGACCGCCGCCCGCGCCTGGCCACTGGCGGCATCGACGCTGATCACGCGGACCTGCTTGAAACCGCGCTGGATGTACTCGAACGCGAAGCTCGCGCCGTCCTTGCGCCACTGGATCTCCCACAACTGCAGTGGATTGGGGAACAACGCGTCATCGATCACCCGCACCGTGCGCGTATCGACATCGACCAACACCGGCCGTTCGATGTCCACCTCGTCGCCCGGCTTGGGATACAGCTGGGTATGGACGAGCGGCTGGATCTGGTTGCGCGGCGTGGATTCGACCCGGGTGACGCGGCGGTCGGTGCCCGGCTTGACCCGGTAGACCGCGAGGCGCCGCGAGTCGGGCGACCACGTGATCGACTCGGGATCGTAGAAACCGTCGGCGCGGCCATCGCGGGTCAAGGCTTCGGTCCGCGTCGCGCCGACCGCGCGGATGACCAGATCATGCCCTTCGGCGAAGACCTCCCATTTTCCGTCGGGCGAGCGGCGCGGCGAATTGTCGGCGGGCTGGGTCATGTCCCGCACCACGCCCCAGCCACGCGGGCGGGCAGGCGTGCCGTCGTCGCGCGCGCAGGTGTAGTCCTTCAATTCGCAGCGCCATGGACGCGGCTCGGCCAGACCGATCCTCATCTTGATGGCGCGGCCTTCGTCGGCGAACTCGAAATCGCGGAACGGCAGCCGCAACGGTTCGTAGCGTTCGCCGGTGGCCTTGCCCAGCGCCGCGGCCAGGCGCGCATGGTCGAACGCCGGACGCTTGCGCTGGTCCTTCGGATCCACGACCACGTAGCTGAAACCGCCCGGCACCGTCTTGCGGTAGTGGAAACGGCCATCATGGGTGGCCTTTGCCGCAAACGGCAGGTCGCGGGTCAGGTACATCCATTCCTGTCCCAGGTGCAGCGAGCGCTGGTAGTCCGCATCGGTGGGATCGGTATCACCCGCCACGGCGGCGAAGGGCGAGAGCAGGGCCAGCACGAGCAGGGCCGCGCGGCATCGGCGGGTGGCGGCACGTGGGCGAACGATATCTTTCATTCGATCTTCTCTGGAGCCAGAAAAAGAAGGGGCCGGCCATCTGCCGGCCCCCGGGGAACACCGATTACTGGAACCGGTAAGCCAGCTGCGCGCCGATCTCCCGCCCGATCGGGCTGTAGGTCCAGTAGAAGTACGGGTAGTCGGCGTAGCTGTCGTCGCGCGGATGGATCTTGTCGAACACGTTGTTGACGAACAGGATCACCGACATCTTGTCGGTGATCTTCTTCGACAGATTGGCGTTCCACAGCAAATACGGCGCGATGCGGCGGTCCAGGTCGTAGCTGGGGATGGAACCCATGCGCGATCCGTAGACGTTCGCGCCCCAGTCGCCGCGATTCCAGTTCACCGACAGGTTGGCGCGGCTGCGCGCGTTCCAGTTGTAGGAGCGGTTGTCGCGATCGTAGAGGACGCCGTCCTCGGCGTACTGGGTGAACTCGTAGCTGAGCGTGTGCGACCAGCCCAGCAGGAAGTTGAAACGGCCCAGGCGATCAGTGTCCCAACGGTAGCGGACGGTCGCGTCGATGCCGGTGGTCTTCTCGGTGGCCGTGTTGATTGGCCCGACCGTCAACAGGGTCACCGCGGTACCGTCCGGATCGGTCGGCGATGGCCGGCGCTGGACGAAGTCCAGTGCGGTCTGGCAGAGCAGGGAGTTGGTGTCCACCGGATTGCCGCTGCGATCCACGCCCAGCCGGCAATCGGCTTCACGCTTGAGCACGTAGCCGTTGGACAGATCGTTGACGCCCTGGTCGAGCTCGATGCTGTAGTAGTCGGCCTGCACCGACAACCCGTCCAGGATGTCCCAGACGAAACCGGCGGTCCACGACTTGGAGGTTTCCTCCTCCAGCAGGCGATTTCCGCGCCGTCCGCCCTCGGTGTAGTAGTAGTAGTCGGTGTTGCTGTTGTCGCGGCACGCCGTCGCCAGCACGTCGTTGTTGTTCTCGGCGCGGCAGCGGTACTCGTCGAAAATCTGGATGTAATAGCCGGAAGGCTCGGCGAACACGTAGTGCATGTCCGGCGCGCGGAAGCTGGTGGCGTAGCTGCCGCGCAGCAGCAGGCTGTCGGTGGGCCGCCATTCCAGGCCGGCGTTCCAGGTCACCGCGCCGTCCACTTCGGTGATGTCGTCGTACTTGTCGTAGCGCGCCGCCAGCTGCGCCTTCAGGGTGCTGAGGATCGGCATGCTGAACTCGACGCCGAGCGCGTAGCGATCGCGCGCGCCGCGGCCGCCGGTGTCGTTCCAGTTGTAGGCTTCCTCGGCGGGGTCGGCGTTGGGCAGGGTGCGCGGGTCCGCCACCAGCTTGTACTTCTGCGAGCCCCATTCCAGCACCGAGGCCATGCCCACCGGTCCGGCCGGAAGCTCGAACAGATCGCCGCTCAGGGTCGCCTGGAACTGGCTGGCCTCCGAATAGCCGCGCGGGCGGATGGTCGCCGACATCGCGGCGAACTGCGCGGGCGTCAACGGAGTGGTGAAGCGTTCGTAATCCAGCCGATAGGCCGGGTAGTAGTCGTAGACCGGATCGTTGCCCAGCCGCGGGCCGAGGAAGTAGTCGGCGACCTTGCTGGCGATCAGGCGCGGCGTGCGGGTGTCGGTCTCGTACTCGGCGTGGCTGTAGGACAGTTCATAGTCGAAGCGGTTGTCGAACAGGCTGCCGCGCAGGCCGGTGGTGACGCTCCAGGATTCCTCGTCGTTGTCGGTCATCAGGCCGTCGCGACCGGTTTCCTCCGGCTGGAACACCCGCAGCGCGTCCAGCAGCGCGCCGCGACCGACGTCGTAGTAGTAGTAGCCGGTTTCCTCGTTGTAGGGCGACCACCACTGGGTGCCGGTGGAATAGCGCGCCTTGGAGCGCCACCACATCGCGTCCATGAACACCTGGGTGCTCTCGCCGATGTCGAACGTGCCGGAGCCGTACAGCGACAGGTTGTTGTCGGAACTGCGGATGGTGGAATCGGCGAGGCGGTCGTACTGCGCGCAGCGGCTGCCGGAAGCGGTGGTGTAGACCACACTGTGGCCGAAGAAGCGATCGCAGGCATCGGCGATCTCGTTGACGTAGCCGGGCGCGTCGAAGTCGTACAGGTACAGATTGGCCCAGGGCGTGCGCCCGCTGGCGATCGGGCTGTCGCGCATCGAATCCATGAATTCGCGCTGGCGGGTGAAGATCGCCTCGCGGTTCATGTATTCCATCGCGTAGGTCAGGGTCCAACGGTCGCCGGACTTGCCGCCGACGATCTGCAGGTTGCCGGTGTCGCCGCCGCCACGGGTGGTGGTGCTGCCGTACAGCTTGGCCTCCAGGCCTTCGTAGTTCTTCTTGGTGACGATGTTCATCACGCCCGCGACCGCGTCGGAACCGTAGATCGCCGAGGCGCCACCGGACAGCACTTCGATGCGTTCCACCGCGCTGCTGGGAATCGCGCCCAGGTTGATGAAGTTGCTCTGGCCGCCGTAAGGCAGCGGATATTCGGCGACGCGGCGGCCGTTGATCAGGATCAGCGAGCGACCCGGGCCCAGGCCGCGCAGGTTGATGATGTTGGCGTTGGGGGCGAAGATCGACTGGCTGGCGAGGGTCGATTCGTTGACCACCGTGCCGTTGGCCTGGGTGAGCGTGTTGAGCGCATCGAAGACGGTCTTGAAGCCCTGCTTCTCGATATCGTCGGCGGTGATGACGGTGACCGGCGCGGGTCCCTCGACCTCGGCGCGCTTGATGCGCGAACCGGTCACGGTGACCTGTTCCAGGGTCTTGGCCTCGCGCTTCCCGGTGATGTCCGAATCCGCGTCGTCATCGCCGGTCGCGTCGGTCGCCGCGGCCTGCGCGCCGGTGTCGGCCTCCTGGGCGAACAGCGTGCCGGGCACGCAGGCCGCCAGCGCCAGGATCAGTGCGTGGCGCAGGGCGTTGGGCCTCGGCCGCTTGGTATGCATGTTCATGTGGTCTCCCCATTTGTTTGTTGGGCCCGATGGCGGCGAACCGCTTCCGTCGTTGAGGACAGATGTGCCGTTTTTCACATTAGGAGGCGGACCGGGCCGGGTTCTAGGCGCCGCTGGCCCGAAGCGATGCGGAAATTTGCATAACGCAAACAGCGGGATGGACGACGGGGCGAGAGATTCGGAGAGCCGATGGCGCCGATGCCGCGCGACTCCTTCGCTTGCCGGCGGGCATCGCGCATGGGTTTCGTCCGGGAATCGCGTTCGATCGGACTCGGCATGCGGATCCCGGCAAGCCGCGTCGCGCGACGGTGGAATCCGCGCGCAGGATGAGGCGCCGCACACGCATTCCAGCGACAGACGTCAGCCCACTCACGGCAATCGGCATTTGTGCCCATATCGCCGTCCCCGGCGACGGAATCCGGCAAGACCACCGGCAAAACCCGTTCCTAGAATCGGGGAAAGCGAGGGACTTTCGACAAAGCGGGACAGTAGGCGGCGATGCCGTCCGCGCCAGAGCGTCGAACGGACCGCGGAAACAGGGGGCTGGCGTGGACCAACAGGGAAAATTCAAGCGCAATCTGTCGATCACGGATCTCACCATGATTGGATTGGGCGCGATATTCGGTTCCGGCTGGCTGTTCGCCGCCAGCCACGTGGCGGCGATGGCGGGGCCGGCCGGCATCTTCTCCTGGCTGCTGGGCGGCACGGCGGTGCTGCTGCTGGGCCTGATCTATTGCGAGCTGGGGGCGGCGTTGCCGCGGGCCGGCGGCATCATCCGCTATCCGACGTTCTCGCACGGCCCCCTGCTGGGTTACCTGATGGGCCTGATCACCCTGATCGCGTTCTCCAGTCTCATCGCGATCGAGGTGGTGGCTTCGCGCCAGTACGCGGCGGCGTGGTTTCCATGGTTGAACAAGCCGGATTCCAGCGACGCAAGCCTAGTGGGCTGGCTGGCGCAGTTCCTGCTGCTGTGCGTGTTCTTCCTGCTGAACTATTTCAGCATCCGGAGTTTCGCGCGGGCCAACAACATCATCAGCGCGTTCAAGTTCATCGTGCCGATGCTGGTCATCGCGGTGCTGGCGCTGCATTTCAAACCCGGCAACCTGGTCGACCACGGCTTCGCGCCATTCGGTCTGGGCGGCGTGGGCGCGGCGGTATCGGCGGGCGGCATCATCTTCGCCTACCTGGGATTGACCCCGATCATCTCCGTGGCCAGCGAAGTACGGAATCCACAGCGCACCATTCCCGTCGCGCTGCTGCTCTCGGTGGCGCTGTCGACGGTGATCTACGTGCTGCTCCAGGTGGTCTTCCTGGGCAGCGTGCCGGGGTCGGCGCTGACTGGCGGCTGGTCGCCGATCGGCGAGGAGTATTCCCTGCCGTTCCGCGACATCGCGCTGGCGATCGGCGCGGGCTGGCTGGCGGTGCTGGTGGTGTCCGACGCCATCGTTTCGCCCAGCGGCACCGGCAACATCTACATGAACGCCACGCCACGGGTGATCTACGGCTGGGCCCGGACGGGAACGTTCTTCCGGCTGTTCACCCGGATCGGCGTGTCGTCGGGCATTCCACGCCCCGCGCTCTGGCTGACCTTCGCGCTGTCGGTGTTCTGGACGCTGCCGTTTCCCTCATGGGAGGCGATGATCAACGTGGTCTCGGCGGCGCTGATGATGAGCTACGCGGTCGCCCCGGTGACCGCGGCCGCGCTGCGACGCAACGCGCCGGATCTGCACAGGCCGTTCCGGGTGAGCGGACTGGGCGTGCTGGGACCCTTCGCGTTCGTCGTGGCGGCGCTGATCGTCTACTGGTCCGGCTGGACCACGGTCTCGTGGCTGTTCAGTCTGCAGGTGCTGCTGTATCTCATCTACCTGGCCTGCGGCCGTTTCGTGCCGACCGGACAGTTGTCCCTCAAGCGGCAGGTCCGCAGCTCGCTCTGGCTGCTGGGCTTCTACATCCTGATGGTGGTGATCTCGTGCCTGGGCTCGTTCGGCGGGCGCGGCGTGCTCGCGCATCCCTGGGACACCGTGGCGGTGGTGTTGATCGCGCTGCTGGTCTACTACTGGGGCGCGGCCACCGGCGTGCCGGCGGGACACCTGGATCTCGGCGCGGCGGACGATCAGTAGTCGTCCGCCGGGCATGCGGGCGCGTCAGCGGCCGCCAGTGGCCAACGCCGGTCGGGTGGTGCGGCTGATCGCGCGGTAGTCGCGCGGAGTCATCCCGACCGTGGCCTTGAACTGACGGGTGAACGCGCTCTGATCGGCGAAGCCGCAGGCCTGGCCGATGCTGGCGATGCTGTCGCCGTCATGCAGCAGGCGCATCGCCGTCTCGATGCGCAGCTTGGTCAGCAACTGCTGCGGAGTGAGCTGGAATACCCGGCGGAAGTGCCGCTCCAGCTGCGCGACCGACAGGCCGGCCAGATCCGCCAGCGCGGTGACCCGGATGTTCTCGCCATGATGCGCCTGCATGTGATCGACCACCTTCATCAGCCGCGGAAAGGTGGAATGACGGTTGTCCGGCTGGCCCAGATCGCGGGAGATGCCGATCAGTCCGATCACCGCGCCGTCCTGCATCACCGGTCGCTTGAAGGTGAGCGCCCAGCCCGGCATGCGGTTGGGGAACAGATGGACCTCCAGCTGGTTCTCGATGATCTCCCCGCGCAGCACGCGCAGATCCTGCTGCTGGTAACTGTCGCCGAAGCGTTGCGGAAACACTTCCACGGTGGTCTTGCCGAGCACGTCGGCGCGCTGCTTGCGGCCCAGCCGGCGCGTCAGGGTCAGGTTGCAGTGGGTATAGCGTCCCTGCGCATCCTTGATGAAGAACACCACGTCCGGCAGGGCGTCGTACAGCGCCTGCAACTCCTGCGACGGAATGTCGATGTCGAATGGCATGGCACGGACTCCGGATGACGGGGATGCCGGATCGCCGCGCCGCGGCGTCGCGATCCATGGAGAGCGCATGCACCCGCCACTCCCTGCCGCGAGTGTTCCGTGCATCCTCGATCCGGCGGCATTCGGCATCCGCCACGGCATTGATCCAGCCGCTGGCGGGCGTCGCTCCGCGTTTTCCCGGGCATCGCGTGCCCCCTCTCCGTGAAGCACCATAGCAGCGATTAGACTCGCGATGTCAATGCCATCCGGCATGCCCGCGGATGCTGCGCTGCATCGAACGGCGCAATCGGCATCATGCCGAATTCCGCATTGGCCCCGGACATTGCCGGCTATCCGGTCCCCGCGCGCGGATGAAAGCATGTCGGCATGCAGACACTCGACGTCATCGATTCCCATACCGCCGGCGAACCCACCCGGGTGGTGGTGTCCGGCTTTCCCGACCTGGGCGGCGGCGATCCGGCGACCCAACTGCGACGGTTCCGCCAGGACTTCGATCACTGGCGCAGCGCGGTGGTCTGCGAGCCACGTGGTTCGGACACGGTGGTGGGTGCGCTGCTGCTGCCGCCGACCGAGCCGGACGCGGTCGCGGGCGTGATCTTCTTCAACAACGTGAGCTACCTGGGCATGTGCGGGCACGGCACCATCGGCCTGGTGCGGACCCTGCACGCGATGGGACGACTGGCGCCGGGCACGCATCGCCTGCAGACGCCGGTGGGAACGGTCGGCGTCGAACTGCATGCCGATGGCCGGGTGTCGGTGGACAACGTGGAGAGCTACCGGCTCGAGGCCGACGTGGCGGTGGACGTGCCCGGCCATGGCCGCGTGGTTGGTGACATCGCCTGGGGCGGCAACTGGTTCTTCATCACCGCGCAGACACCGGTGCCGCTGCGGTTGCATCACCAGCGCGAACTGACCGCGTACACCGAGGCGATCGGCGATGCGCTGCGTGCCGCGGGAATCACCGGCGCGGACGGCGCCGACATCGATCACATCGAAGTGAACGCGCCCGCCGCGGATGGCGGCGGCGTATTGACCAACTTCGTGTTGTGTCCGGGGCTGGCCTACGATCGCTCGCCCTGCGGCACGGGCACCAGCGCGAAAATGGCGTGCCTGGCCGCGGATGGAAAACTCGCCGAAGGCGAGACCTGGATCCAGCAGGGCATCCTCGGCACGCGCTTCGAAGGGCGCTATGCGCGCGGACCACGCGGCATCCTGCCGCGCATCACCGGCGAAGCGCACATCACCGCCAGGGCTCAGCTGTGCATCGACGCGGCGGATCCGTTCGCGTGGGGCATCGGCGCGACGGGTGGCGATCGGCGGTGAACACGTTCGACCTCATCGTCGTCGGCGCCGGCATGGTGGGCGTCGCCTGCGCGGATGCGGCCTGCGCCGAAGGACTGAAAGTCGCCCTGATCGAGCCCGGTCCGATCGGCGGCGGCGCCACCGCCGCGGCGATGGGACATCTGGTGGCGATGGACGAGGATCCGGCGGAACTCGCGCTGGCCGCCTACTCGCTCGCGTTGTGGGAGGAATTTCCCTCTCTGGAGGCGGCGGAATTCAGCCGTTGCGGCACGATCTGGGTGGCCCGGAACGACGCCGAACTCGCGCGGGTGGCGCCCAAGATCGCGCGGCTGGCGGCGGCGGGCATCCACGCCGAAGCACTGGACGCCGCGCAACTGCGTGAACTGGAACCGCAACTGGCACCCGGCCTGGCGGGCGGCATGCGGGTCGCCCGCGAGGCGGTGGTGTATCCGCCGTGCGCGGCGCGTTGCCTGGTCGAGCGTGCTCGCCTGCGTGGCCTGCGCCTGTTTGCAGGCCGCCATGTCGTGTCGTGCGCCGACGGCGGCGTGGTGCTGGACGACGGCACCCGCCTGCGCGGACCGGCGCTGTTGGCGACCGGATGCGCGGTGCCGACGCTGTTGCCCCATTTGCCGGTGCGCCCGCGCAAGGGCCATCTGGTCATCACCGATCGTCATCCGGGCTGGGTGCATCACCAGTTGCTGGAACTGGGGTATGCCGATTCCGCGCACGGCAACGCCGCCAGCAGCGTGGCCTTCAACGTGCAACCGCGGCCGACCGGGCAACTGCTGATCGGATCCTCGCGCGAGGAAAGCGTGACCGACGCGGCGGTGTCGGCGCCGGTCGTGCAACGCATGCTGGCGCGCACGCTGGAGTACCTGCCGGGACTGCGCGCGTTGCGCGCGATCCGCGTCTGGACCGGTTTTCGTCCCGCCACGCCGGATGGCCGGCCCTATCTGGGCGCGGTGCCGGGCACGCGCGCGCTGTGGGTCGCGGCCGGACACGAGGGATTGGGCATCACCACCGCATTGGGCAGTGCGCGATTGCTGATGGATCTGTTCCTGGGCCGCCAGCCCGCCATCGATCCCGCCCCGTATTCGCCCGCGCGGGTGGCGCCGTGAGTGCCAGCGTCCGCGTCCGCGTCGACGGTCGGCCGGTCGAGGTGGTCGCCGGAAGCAGCGTGGCCGCCGCCCTCGCGCTGGCGGGCGTGGTCGCCGCGCGCCGTTCGGTCGACGGCCAGCCGCGCGCGCCGCTGTGCGGCATGGGCGTGTGCTTCGAATGCCGCGTGCGCATCGATGGCATCGGCCAGCAGCGCGCCTGCATGACGCCCGTGCGCGACGGCATGTCGGTGGACACCGATGGCTGAGCCCGTGCGCGACTACGACGTGCTGGTGATCGGCGCCGGTCCCGCGGGACTGGCGGCGGCGCGCGCCGCGCGCGGCCATGGGGTGCGGGTGGGTCTGGTGGAGGCGCAGGCCACGCCGGGCGGCCAGGTATGGCGGCATGCGGTCGGGCAGCCACCCACGCCGGCCACCGGGAGTCTGGCGGCGGCAATCGCTTCCGGCGTGGATTGGCGCGCCCAGACCCAGATCGCCGCGGCCGGCCCCGATGAACTGCTCGCCGAGGACGCGACGGGCGCGCTGCGGCTCAGGTATCGCGCGCTGATCCTCGCCACCGGCGCCCGCGAACTGTTGCTGCCGTTTCCCGGCTGGACCCTGCCGGGCGTGACCGGCGCCGGCGGCGCGCAGGCGCTCGCCAAGCAGGGCGTTCCCCAGGCCGGGCGCCGCGTTCTGGTGGCGGGCCGCGGACCGCTGCTGCTGGCGGCGGCCGATACGTTGCGCCGGTACGGCGCGCGGGTCATCGGCATCTGCGAACGGACGCCGGCGGATCGCCTGTGGCGGTTCGCCGCCGGATTGCCGCGCTGGCCGGGCAAGGCCGCGCAGGCGGTGGCGCTGCGCCTGCGGTTGGCGCGCGTGCCGTACTGGAACGACAGCGAGGTGCTCGCGGCGGAAGGTGACGATCGCGTCGAGGCGGTCGAGATCCGGCGCGGACGCCAACGCCTTCGTCTGGCCTGCGACGGCGTCGCGGTCGGCTACGGTCTGGTGCCCAACATCGAACTGGCGCAATCGCTGGGATGCGCGCTCGATACCGGTTTCCGGCATCCGCATGTGCGCGTGGACGAACACCAGCGCACCAGTCTTGCCACGGTCTACGCGGCCGGCGAGGCCTGTGGCGTCGGCGGCCGCGACAGCGCCCTGCTGGAAGGCGCGATCGCCGGCCATGCGGCGGCCGCGGGCGAAAGCGCGATCCCGCGGGAGCTGCGCGGCCGGCAACGGCGCGCGCGCGCGTTCGCGGCATGGCTGCGACATCACTTCGAACCCGCATCGGCCGCGTGGCCGGCGGTCGCCGGCGATACCCTGCTGTGCCGCTGCGAGGACGTCGCCCTGTCCGAACTGGACGGCTTCTCCGACTTGCGCGACGCCAAGCTGGCGACGCGTTGCGGCATGGGCGCCTGCCAGGGACGCATCTGCGGCGCCGCCATCACCGAACTCGGCCTGTTCGCCGGGCATCCGGCGACGCCGGATCGCCGCCCTCCGTTGTTCCCGGCCCGCCTCGACACGCTGGCCGCTCCTTTCGTTCCAACCAAAACAGGTGCATCACCATGAATCCAAGCCAATTCCTGCGCGGCGTCCTGCCCGCCATCACCACGCCCTTCTCGGAAGACGGAAGCGTCGATCACGCCTTCCTGGCCGAACACGCGCGGAAACTGGTCGATGCCGGCTGCACCGCGCTGGTCCCGCTGGGATCGCTGGGCGAAGCCGCCACGCTGAGCTTCGACGAGAAGATCGCGATCATCCGCACGCTGGTCGCGGCGGTGGGCGATCGCGCGCCGATCGTGCCGGGCATCGCCGCGCTGTCCACCGACGAGGCGGTCCGGCTGGCGCGCGCGGCCAGGGAAGCCGGCGCGGGCGGCATGATGGTGCTGCCGGTCTACGTCTACACCAGCGACTGGCACGAGGCCTCGGCGCACGCGCGCGCGGTGCTGGAAGCGGTGGATCTGCCGGCGATCATCTACAACAACCCGATCGCCTACCGCACCGACATCACTCCGGAGCAGATCGCGGAACTGGCGCGGGATTACCCGCACGTGCAGGCGGTGAAGGAATCCTCCGGCGACGTGCGCCGCTTCGCCGCGATCAAGGAACTGACCGGCAATAAGCTGGTGCTGCTGGTGGGCATGGACGACGCGATCGTGGAAGGCCTGGGGATGGGCGCCGAGGGCTGGATCGCCGGCCTGGTGAATGCCTATCCGCACGAGTCGGTGCGCCTGTTCGAACTCGCCCGCGACGGCGGCTACACGGCCGCGCGCGAACTCTACGAATGGTTCCTGCCCCTGCTGCGGCTCGACACGGTGCCGAAGTTCGTGCAGCTGATCAAGCTGGTGCAGGCGCAGGTCGGCATGGGCAGCGAGCATGTGCGCGCGCCGCGGTTGGTGGTGGAGGGCGCCGAACGCGAAGCGGCGCTGCGGGTCATCCGCCACGCCACCGCCCATCCGCCGCGGCAGTCATGAGCGGCGCGGCGGCCATGGGCGACACGGTGGCGCCGGTCCTGCTGGCCGGGGAATGGCGGCGGAGCCTGGATGCGTCCGACGGGTTCCGCGCCGAGGATCCGGATCGCGGAGAGGCGTTCGGCGCGGAATTCCCGATCAGCGGGGAACGGGATCTGGAAACCGCCATCGCCGCCGCGAGCGCGGTGACGGAGGAACTGGCCGCGGTGGACCCGGCGCGCATCGCCGATTTCCTCGGACGCTATGCCGACGCCATCGAAGCCAACCGCGAGGCGCTGGCTGAACTGGCGCAGTGCGAAACCGGGCTGCCGGTATCGCCGCGATTCCTCGGCGCGGAAATTCCGCGCACCTGCGGGCAGCTGCGGCTGGCCGCCGATGCCGCGCGCAGCCACAGCTGGACGTTGCCGACGATCGACACCGGCAACGGCCTGCGTTCGTGGCTGGCGCCGCTGGGCAAGCCGGTCCTGGTGCTCGGTCCGGCCAACTTCCCGTTCGCGTTCAACGCCATCGCCGGCAGCGATTTCGCCTCCGCGCTGGCCGCGCGCACGCCGGTGATCGCCAAGGCGCACCCGGGCCATCCGGGAACCAGCCGCGAACTCGCGCGACTGGCGCACGCCGCGCTGCTGGCGTCCGGACTGCCCGCCGCCAGCGTGCAGATGCTGTATCAGCTGCCATCCGCGCTGGGACTGCGCGCCGCCGGGGATCCGCGCATCGGCGCGGTGGCCTTCACCGGCAGCCGCGCCGCCGGGCAGGCGCTGAAAGCCGCGGCCGACGCGGCCGGCGTGCTGTTCCATGGCGAGCTGTCCAGCGTCAATCCGGTCCTGATGCTGCCCGGCGCGCTGGCGGATCGCGCCGAGGCATTGGCGCAGGAACTGCTGGCCTCCTGCACGCTGGGCGCGGGGCAGTTCTGCACCAATCCCGGCCTGGTGCTGCTGCCCGAAGGCACGCACGGCGACGCGTTCGCCGACGCCGCGCGTCGCGGGTTCACCGATGCGCCGGAAGGCCTGTTGCTGTCGCGTGGAGGACGGCAACACCTGCGTGCGGCGGTGGACGCGCTGGTCGCGGCGGGCGCCACGGTGCTGGCTGGTGGCGACGACGCCACCGGCGGCGGCTTCCGTTGCCGGCCCACGTTGCTGACCGTGGACGGTGACCGGTTCCTCGCCAACCCAGCGGCCTTGCAGCGGGAGGCGTTCGGGCCGGTCAGCCTGCTGGTGAGGGCGCGTGATCCGGCGCAGATGGAATCCATCGTGCGCGCGCTGGAAGGACAACTGACCGGCACCGTCTACGCGGCCGATGACGGCCGCGACGATGCGCTCCATGATCGACTGGCGCCGCTGCTGCGCTCCCGGGTGGGACGCCTCATCGCCAACCGCATGCCGACCGGCGTGGCGGTGAGCGCGGCGATGAATCATGGTGGACCCTGGCCCAGCGCCAGCCACCCCGGCTTCACCGCGGTCGGCATGCCCGCCGCCATCCGCCGGTTCGCGGCCCTGCACAGCTACGACCATGTGCCGGACGCGCGTTTGCCCGCGTTGCTGCGCGATCGTAATCCCGGTGGCATTGCCCGCCAGATCGATGGTCGCTGGACCGACGCCGACGTGGGAGCCAGCGCATGAATGCGCAGATCGGTCATCTCTCGCGGGCGGATGCCGAAGCGGCGCTGCGCCCCTGGCCGACGCGCGCCGCGCCGATCGGCGCCGACGAATACCAGGCGCGCATCGAGCGCGCGCGGGCGCTGATGCGGGCGAGTGGCGTGGACGCCCTGCTGGTGAACGCGGGTGCGTCGCTGCGCTATTTCTGCGGGGTGCCGTGGGGCGCCAGTGAACGGTTGGTGGCGCTGCTCATCACCGCGCAGGGCCTGCCGGTGATGATCTGTCCCGCCTTCGAGGCCGGTTCGCTGGAGGCGGTGCTCAGGATTCCGGCCGAGGCCCGGTTGTGGGAGGAAGACGAGGATCCTTACGCGCGCGTGGCACAGGCGATGAAAAGTCGCGGCGCGCGCACGCTGGCGCTGGATCCGCTGGCCGCGTTCGCCATCCATCATGGTCTGTGCGATCACCTCGAAGCCCGCATGATCACCGACGCCACGCCGCTGATCGACGGCTGCCGGATGTGCAAGTCGCCCGCCGAGCTGGCCTTGATGCAGCAGGCCTGCGACATGACCCTGCATGTCCACCGGCTGGCCGCCGGCATCGCCCGCGAGGGCACGACCACCGCCGAACTCGTCCGCTTCATCGACGACGCGCATCGCGCGCTGGGTGCCGATGCCGGCTCGACGTTCTGCATCGTCCAGTTCGGCCACGCCACCGCGTTTCCGCACGGCGTGCCCGGCGTGCAGTCGCTGCGCGAGGGAGATCTGGTCCTGATCGATACCGGTTGCAGCGTGCAGGGCTACCACTCCGACATCACCCGCACCTGGATCCACGGCCGCGCCGATGACGAACAGCGCCGCATCTGGGATCTGGAACAGGCCGCGCAGGCGGCCGCGTTCGCGGCGGTGCGGCCGGGCGTCGCCTGCGAAGCGGTGGATCTGGCCGCGCGCCGGGTGCTGGAGAACGCCGGCCTCGGGCCGGATTACCGCCTGCCGGGACTGCCGCACCGGACCGGTCACGGCTGTGGCCTGGCGGTCCACGAGGCGCCCTATCTGGTGCGCGGCAATGCGACCGCCCTGCAGCCGGGCATGTGTTGCAGCAACGAGCCGATGATCGTGGTGCCCGGACGGTTCGGGGTCCGGCTGGAGGATCACTTCCACGTGACCGAAGCGGGCGCGCAGTGGTTCACGCCACCGTCGCCGGCCATCGACCGGCCGTTCGCATGAGCAGGGAAAACAACCCGGAGAATCAGAGCCGGTAGTGGCTGGCCGGTGGCTGGAAGCGGTCGTTCTGGCCGGCCGGCAGCATCAGGCCGTTGCCGAGTTCCACCAGCCTCGACCAGACGTAGGGCTGCAGGTCCACCGGCGCGCCGGCATAGACGTGCGTCCACAGCTCGTCCAGGAATTCCTGCGGCGGTTGGCGTACCAGACCCCGCGCCAGCCGGTCGCTGGCGGCATCCAGAGCGGTCCGGATTTCGGCCAAGGTGTCCATGCGGCGGACTATACGAAGGCCGCGTTCTGATTGTGTGACAGCCGCCAATGGCGTGGCTATTCCGTGACCGGTTCCCCGGTTGCCACCGAATGCAGGCCGATGCCGTGGCGCTTGGCATGGCGTTTGGCCGCCGCCGCGTCGGAGGCGACCTGCTCGGCGCTGTCGAAACGGGCGGGGTCCACCTGCACGATGCCGATGGTCAGGGTGGTCAGCGGGAAGGTGGTGTAGCGCCCGCTGCGGTCCTCGCTTTCCAGCACTCCGCGCGCCAGATCCGGTTCGTCGAACAGTGCCCGCGAGGCGGCGTTGAAGTCGGCGATGATGTCGCGGCAGCGACGCTCCCAGTCTTCGCTCTGCAGCAGCACCACGAAATCGTCGCCACCGACATGGCCGACGAAGTCCATGTTCGGCTGCACGTGCTTGAGCAGGGTCGATGCGACCAGGCGGATCATGCGATCACCGCGGAAATAGCCGTACTGATCGTTGTAGGGCTTGAAGCTGTTGAGGTCGCAGTAGGCGGCGACGAAGGGGCGGCCGGCTTCGAGCAGGCGGCCGATGTGCTCGGAGATAGGAATATTGCCGGGCAGCAGGGTCAGCGGATTGGCGTAGCGCGCGGCCTCGATGCGCAGTTCGGTGACCCGCCGCACCAGCGCCTCGCCGGTGCCCACGCCCAGGTAGCGGCCATCGCGGGTGATGATGAAACCATCCGACAGATAGCGCTGATCCTCGCCTAGCAGGATTTCCGACATCGCGTCGATGCTCTGGCCGACATCGCAGACGATCGGCGCGGCGTGCATCAGCAGGACGCAGGACTTGCGGCCATTGAGCTCGCGCGCGAACGGGACCGCCATGCGCTCGTTGAATACCCGGCGGTTGATCAGTCCCAATGGCAGGCCGTCGCGGTCCACCACCGGCAGCGAAGGCAGATCCGGATGGTGGCGGAACAACTGCTCGGCGTCGAAATTGCTGGCCTCGTCGGTCAGCGACGGCGCATCGATGAGCAGGTGCGCGGCGGTGACTCCGCGAAAATCCGAGGCCCGGCGCGCGCGCGGCCACACCGGAAGCTTCTCGAAACGCGCGTCGCGCACTTCCGCCGGAACCGCGAGCGCCACTTCGCTGGCCGGGCGCCCGAGCAGGTAACCCTGCGCGTAGGGAATGCCGAGATCCTTGATGATCGCCAGGTCCTGCAACCGCTCCACGCCCTCGGCGACCAGTTCCGCGCCCAGGCTCTCGGCCACCTGCACGAGCGCGCGGACGATGCTCAGCCGACCCGGGCTGTCGGCGATGTGATGGATCAGGTAGCGGTCCAGCTTGACGTACTCCGGCGACAGTTCGTGCCACAGCTCGAAGTTGGAATGGCCGTTGCCGAAATCGTCCAGGGCGATGCGGATGCCGGCCGCGCGCAGGTAGCCCAGCGCGTCCGCCAGCCGGCCGACGTCCTCGACGATGTCGCGTTCGGTGATCTCGATGACGAAGCGTCCCAGATCGCGCCCGGCCGACAGCAGGCTCTCGATCACCTGCTGCGGATGGAGCTCGCCCTGGAGGATGGCGTGCGCGCTGAGATTGACCAGCAGGCGCCCGCCACGATCGAAGTCGAAGCTGCGCGCCAGGATTCCGGCGGCCACGGTCTCCACTTCGCCCAGGCGGCCGGCGCCGCGCGCGCGGTCCAGCAGCTCCAGCGGCGAGCAGGCGCGGCCGGCGACGCGCATCAGTCCCTCGTGCGCGACCACGCGGTTGTCCTCCAGCCGGACCACCGGCTGGAACGCGGCCAGCAGTTCGCGGCCGTGCAGGACCGCCTCCAGCAGGGGATCGGATGCGACGGCGGATTCGGAGATGCACATGGGGCCGCGAACCTAGCGCGCCTGTATGACAGTTCCGCGACGCCGCTGATGACGATCCTTCATCTCCCGCGGCCACGCGGGAACGGGTCCGAGAGGCCACGTCATCACGGTGTCGCACGCATCGGCTACAACGGCACCCATTGCGCAAACCCCACCGGAGCACTTCGAGGGCGGAAGAAAATCCGCGCTAAAGACTCCCGGAAGCCGGCCGATACCGATGCAAAATTTTGCTCGGAGTCCCCCATGCCGATTCCCTTCCACCTGCCTTCCTCCTGGAAGCGCCCTTCCTTTCGCCTGATCCGCGCCGCGCTGACGCGGCGGCTGGCACGGATGACGATCGCCGGCAAGCTCCGCCTGTGCGCCTGGGTGGCCGGCGCGGGACTGGCGCTGATCGCCTTGTCGTACTGGCAGGCCAGCGCGGGCCAGACGCGCGCCGCCGCGACCTTCCAGGCGCAGCAGGCCTATGGCGCGTTGCTGGCAGCCCTGGAACGACAGGTCGAACAGACCCGGCGATTGCAGACCGCCTACGCGGCGCGGCTGGACCCCGCCGACCGCGAAGCGCTGACCCGGGCGCAGCAGCGGTTGCGAGGTGACCTGGCACGACTGCGCCAACACCCGGCGGGTATCGCCGAGCGCAAGCGGATGGACGCCGCCGCCGCGCGCATCGACGAATTCGCCACCGGCATCGATGCGCTGAACGCGCGCGTGGACGAAATGGGACAGGGCGACGCGAGCCTGTCCGCGATCCTGGACGTGGCGGGGCAGGCGCTGGAGGAGGCGACGCAGGCCACGCAGGCGCCGGCACTGGAAGCATCGCTCCAGCGCATGCGGCGTTTCGAAAGCGAATTCCTGCGCACCGGCGACGCGGCGCGGTCGGATCGGGTGAGCGAGGAGAAGCTGCCGTTCGAGCTGGTGCTGTCGTCGACACCGATCGATGAGGCCGCGCGCGATGGCCTGCGCGGACAGGTGGAGGCCTACCAGGCCGCGCTGCTGGCGTACACCGCGGCCCGGGTGGGACTGGATGTGGAAGTGGCTTCGCTGGAAGACACGGCCGCCGCCATCGCGCCCGCGCTGGCGGATCTGGAACGCGCGCGCGAGCTCGGCCTGGCGGACGCCGCACGCGCGCAGCGTGCGCAACGGTTCGGCATGGCGGCGTTCTTCGCCATCACCCTGGCGGCGGTGGCGCTGGTGCTGGGCGGCGTGTTGTGGGCGGTGCTGCGGGCCGTGGGGCGCCCGTTGCGCGACGCCGCCGAAGTCGCCGGCGCGATTGCCGATGACCGGCTGGACGGCGCGATACGGATCGACAATCCGCATGATGAAATCGGTGGCCTGATGGCTTCGTTGTCGCACATGCAGGTCCGCCTGCGCGAGCGCATCGCCGGCGAACGCGCCGCCGCGCGCGAGAACGCGCGGATCCGGCAGGCGATGGATCACGCGCATACCGGCTTGATGGTCCTGGCGGCCGACGGCACGGTGGCGTTCGCCAATCAGGGTCTGCGCGACGCGCTGGCACCGCGCGGCGTCGCCGCACCGGAGGGCATGCCGTTGCAGGAACTGGACGACGCGCTGGCGCCGGTGGCGCGGCGGCTCCGCGATGAGGGCGTGGCATTCGAGCAGCCGATCGCGCTGGGCGACGATCACTATCAGCTGGTGGTGAATCCCATCGATCTCGACGGCGAGCAGACCGGAGCGACCCTGGAATGGAAGAGCCTGGCGATGGAGCGCATGGTCGAGCAGGAGATCACCGCACTGGTGCGCGCGGCGACGCGGGGCGATCTGGGGGGGCGGATCGAGGTCTCCGGCAAGCGGGGATTCCTGCAGGCGCTGGCGATGGGCATCAACGATCTGTTCGAGGTGCTGCAGGGCAATCTGTCGAAGCTGCAGTACGTGCTCTCGGCGCTGTCACAGGGCGATCTGACGGTGCGCATGGACGGCGACGGCAGCCAGGCGCTGGGCGGCGTGTTCGCCCGCATGCGCGACGACGCCAACGCCACCGTCGCCCAGCTGACCGACATCGTCTCGCGCATCCAGGACGCCTCCACCGCCATCAACACCGCCGCCGGCGAAATCGCCTCCGGCAACGCCGACCTGTCCCGCCGCACCGAGCAGCAGGCCGCCAACCTGGAAGAAACCGCCGCCTCCATGGAGGAACTGACCTCCACCGTCCGCCAGAACGCCGACTCGGCCCGCCAGGCCAACCAGCTCGCCATCGGCGCGGCCTCGGTGGCCTCCCAGGGCGGCAACGTCGTCGGCCAGGTCGTCACCACCATGCGCGACATCGAAGCGGCCTCGCGCAAGATTGCCGAAATCATCGCAGTCATCGACGGCATCGCCTTCCAGACCAACATCCTGGCCTTGAACGCGGCGGTGGAAGCCGCCCGGGCCGGCGAACAGGGCCGCGGCTTCGCCGTGGTGGCCTCCGAGGTGCGCACGCTCGCCCAGCGCAGCGCCAACGCGGCCAAGGAAATCAAGGGCCTGATTGAGGCCTCGGTGGACCAGGTGTCCACCGGCTCGGCACTGGTCAACCAGGCCGGCGCGACCATGGGCGAGATTGTCGCCTCGGTCCAGCGGGTCACCGACATCATGGCCGAAATCGCCGCCGCCTCGCAGGAACAGTCCGCCGGCATCGAGCAGGTCAACCAGACCATCACCCAGATGGACGAGACCACCCAGCAGAACGCCGCCGTGGTCGAGGAGGTCGCCGCGACCGCGGGCGACCTGCGTCGGCAGGCGCAGGGACTCGACGACGCCGTCTCGGTGTTCGTCATCAAGGCCGCCACGACGGGAGCGCCGTCCCCGGCTCGGGCTTCACAGGCGCAGATTCGCCGGAATGCATGAACCTTCGTCCCCCCAGCCCGTTCGACCTCGTGGCTCGCCGATACCGGAAAACGGTTCGTCAGTAGGTTTCCAGTACCTGGTAGGGAACGCCATCGCAGTGGACGGTGTTGAAAGCGTCAAACGACAAACGCAGATGCTTGCACTTGTCTTCCTGCTGCGATCCAAGCGGTGCGGCCTGGATGCTGACCCTGACTTCAAACGGGTTCAGATGGGTGCCCTTGAACACGAAGTAGCGGTAATGCTCGGACGTTTCGCGAAGGCAGGCGGGATCCGTGGCCGCGGGGATGAGTTCGCCCGAACCGGGCTTTTCCGAGAAATCGGGGTAGCGCAGATTCAGGCTGCGGTAGCGCTCGAGGGATTGGCCGTAGGTCAGCATGCATATCGCGGTGGCCATCCTTCGGGTCTTGAGCGCATGGTTTCGATAACTGGCGTACGCCACCATCGCCAGGATGGCGACCACTGCGATCGCGATCAATAGTTCCATCAGGGTAAAACCGCCGGGGCGGCGCGGAGGGATCAAGTGCATGGTGGATTCGGCCAGAAGTGGGGACGGAGTGATGTGAACCGCAATGGGGCATGGGGGGCACGGGCATGCGGGACCGGCTTGGATTCGGAATCACTGGCCGTGCCACGATTCCGAATCACCGAAGAACCGCTCGTCATGGCGCTCGGCCTGCGCGCCATACCTTCGGAAACGGCTCGGAAAGAAGTGCGTGAGGTCTGCGGCTGATCGGGAATGGCGTATCCATGGCGTTCACCAGGCAAGGCGGAATGTGCCGAAGGGACGCCGGGAAAGAATGGGCTCCGATGCCCTCGCATCCACCCGCTCAAGGCGGGTGCGCGAGGTGATCGGGAGATTCGGGGGGCAATCCGCTGCGGAGCCGGGGATGTTAGTGCAGGGTATGCCGCCCGGGATCCGGATCGGATTCAATGTCAGGCGAGTTGCAGTAGTTCGACCCGACGGATGATGCGCCGGCGACGCCCGGCGTCGGCGCGAAGTGAAGCGGCATCGGACAGCATTCCGGGGCGTGGAAGGGCGTCACGCCGGGGACAGTGCGAGTCGTCGTGGCTAGGATTCGCGTCGCGTCGTCACCAGCCGCAGGAAGGCCTCGTGCTGGTAGCGGCTCATCCGCAGCTCCTGTCCGGTGTCCAGGGTCACCACGTGATGGCCGTTGAACCACGGATGGATCGCCTTGACCCGGCGCACGTTGATGATCGCCGAGCGGTGGATGCGGGCGAAGTGGCGTGGATCCAGGCGTTCGGCCAGCGTGGCCATCGTCTCCCGCAGTTCGTGCACGCGATCGGCCAGGTGCAGTTCGACGGTGTTGCGGCTGGCCTTGATCCAGACGATGTCGTCCACCGGCACCAGCACCACGTGCTCGTCGACCCTGACCGGAATCCTCTGAAGCCAGGCGTCGCGCTGGCGCAGATCCTCCAGCGCCTGCAGGATCCGTTGTGATTCGCCGCCGCGCGGATCGCGAACGGCCGACAGCCGATCCTTGGCGCGCGCCAGCGTCGCCGCGAAGCGCTCGCGGCTGAACGGCTTGACCAGGTAATCCACCGCGTTGGCTTCGAAGGCCTTGACCGCGTATTGCTCGTAGGCGGTGACGAACACCATCGCCGGCATCCGTCCGTGGCCGATCGCGTCGACCACTTCAATACCCGTCATCGCCGGCATCTGGATGTCCAGGAACACCAGATCCGGCGATTGCGCGCGGATCGCCGCCAGCGCGGATGCGCCGTCGCCGCATTCACCCAGCACCTCGATGTCCGGATCCGCGCGCAGTTGACGCACGATCGCGTGACGGGCGATCGGCTCGTCGTCCACCACCAGCACGCCGATGCTCATGCGGCGACGTGCTCGGGCTGGTCGTCGGTTTCCACCAGCACGCGGTAGGGCAGGCGGATGCGGCAGGCCACGCCCTGCGGCCAGGTCATGTCCAGGCGCAGGTCGGCGTTCTCGCCGTACAGCTCACGCAGGCGCAGACGGGTGTTGGACAGCCCGATGCCGTGGCCATCCGGGCTGCCGCCCTCTTCCAGCACGCTGTTGCCGTTGCGCACTTCGAGCAGCAGGTGTTCGCCATCGCGTCGCGCCTCGATCTCGATGCGATCGCCGCCCACCCGTTTGCCGATGCCATGGCGGATCGCATTCTCGACGATGGGCTGCAGCAGCAGGCTGGGCACCGCGCAGTCGAGCAGGTCCGGGGCGATGTAGATCTGGGTGGCGAGCCGGTCGCCGTAGCGCTTGCGCTGGATGCCCAGGTACAGATCCAGCAGGGCCAGTTCGCGCCGCAGGGTGATCTCCTGGCCGTCGTAGTCCTCCAGGAACGCGCGCAGCAGATCGCTCAGCCGCAGCAGCATGTCCTCGGCGCTGACCTTGTCCTCGTCCAGCAGGGTGACGATGGCGTGCAGGGTGTTGAACAGGAAGTGCGGTTGCAGCTGGGTCTTAAGCACCTGCAGGCGCGACTGCGCCAGTTCGGTGGCCAGCTGGCTGGCCTCCAGTTCGCGCCGGGCCTTCTCGGCCTGGAAGCGCAGCGAATGCTGGATGGCGACCAGCGCGCAATAGGTCACCACGCCGATGGTGATGTACTTGGTGAAGAACTGGAAGAGCTGTTCGCCGAAGGAACTGGGCTCGAAGAAGGTGGAGATGAAGGCGCCCGCCACCATCGACAGCAGGGTCAGGCCGCTGGCGGCGAACAGGTGGAACAGCAGCGGCCCGGCGCGATACGGCGGCTGCACCGGATGGCGTTCGGCCAGGCGGAACACCCACGGCGCCAGCGCGGCCCAGATGTACCAGACGATGATCGACCAGCGCAGATAGTCCGTGAGCGCCCACAGCTGACCCGAGGCCAGGTCGTCGATGATGCCCTGCACGACGAACACCAGGGTCACCGGCAACCACAGGGCGAGGTAGCGGGCCAGGCCGATTTCGATGGTTCCCAGACGAATCTTCATGCGGCGGTCGCGGCGGGTCGGTGGCGGGTGGGGCAGGGCATCCTAAGCGCAGTTCCACGCAAAGAAAAAGCAAGGCCCGCCCACTACGATTCGGAACGCGGCCACGACGATTCGTCCCAACTCCGTTGCGGGGATTGCGCGGGAAGCCGCCAGATGCGCGCAACGGCGGCCATGGCGGCGGCCGGCTGCCACGGAGATTTCCTCATGCGTCTGCGCCATTCCTTCCCGATTGCCGCGTTCGTCGCGGCGTTCCTGGCCGTTCCGGCCCTCGCCGTGTCCGCGGCGCCGACGACCCCGGACGGCATCCGTTACCTGGCGCTGGTCAACCGCGCCCACGACAGCATCGATCGGCTGGAAGTGTCCGAACCCGGCAGCGGCGAGTTCCGTGAAGTGGCCCTGGGCGAGGCGGTGCGAGGCGGTGGCGATTCCTCGACGGTCGAACTGCGTGGCGCCGGCTGCCGCTACGACGTGCGCTTCACCTTCCGCACCGGCCAGAAGATGGTCTACGAGAATGTCGATGTGTGCGGCTTGCAGGCGCTGCGCGTGCAACGGCCGCCGCGCGACCAACTGGATCTGCGCCATGCCACCACGCCCTGATCGGGCGCGGGCTCAGGTGCCCGGAACCCGCGCCGCGCGCAGCCAGCCGCGCGCGGCGTCGCGCGCCCGCGCGGCTTCGCCTTCCAGCCAATCGCCGAAGCAGGCGATCTTGCGGCTGGCGTGCCGCGCCACCGGGTAGGTGAACCAGAACGTGCGGCCATCGCCGGCGACGTGCGGATGCGCGGGCACCAGCCGGCCGGCGGCGATCTCGTCATGGAACAACAGCGGCGAGCCGATGGCGATGCCCTGGCCGGCGATGGCCGCGGCGATGTCCAGGTGCTCGGCGGACAACTGGGTGGCGAAGCGTTCGGGGGGCGCCGGCGTGTCGTCGCCGAGACTGCGGAACCACAGCGCCCACCAGTCCGGCCGGCCCAGCAGCGGCACCGGTGACGCGCCGCCCGGTCGCGCGAGATCGGCGGCGGCGGCTTTCAGCGCCGGCGCGCACAGCGGCATGAAGATGCTTGGGAACAGTTCGACCGCGCGCAGGCCGGGCCATTGCCCGTGGCCGTTGCGGATCGCCGCGTCGAAGCGCCCCCCGGCCAGATCCTCGGCGGTGGCCGACAGATCCAGTTCGATCGCGATGTCCGGATGACGCTGGCGGAAACCGCCGAGTTTCGGCGTCAGCCAGCTCGCGCCCAGGGTCGGCAGGGTGGTCAGGGAGAGCCGGGATTCGTTGACGGCGGCCGCGCGGATGAAGCTGGCCCGTAACGCCGCGAACGCGCGGATGGCTTCCTGCGCGACGATCTCGCCTGACTCGGTCAGCTGCACGCGGTTGGCCCCGCGCAGGAACAGCGGCGCGCCAATCTGCTGCTCCAGCCGGCGGACGTGATAGCTGACCGAGGCGGCGGTGGTGTCCAGTTCCTCGGCCGCGCGCGCGAAGCTGCCCGACCGCGCGGCCGCCTCGAAGGCGCGGATGGCAGCAAGCGAAGGGAAGCGGTGTTCACCGACCATAAGTGCGGCTTAGTCTGGGCACCGATGTTCGCGTGGTCAACGTTCCGCGCGGCGCGGCAGCATGGTGGAAATTCCCTTGCCGCCGGGTCCGCCATGCCGAACGTTCCCTCTCCCAAAATCGATCCCGCGCGTCGCCGCCTGCTGCTGGCGTTCGCCGCGGGTGCGGCGTCCGTGCTGCCCTGGCCGGCCCTGGCCCTGCCGGGCGTCGCTGGCGTGGCGGCCGATCCGCGCGCGGACTGGCGCTGGCTGCTCGGCAGCTGGAATGTCCGCCATCGGCGCCTGAAGGAGCGGCTGGCCGGCAGTGACGAGTGGGAGTCGTTTGGCGGACGCAGCGCGGTGTGGTCGACACTGGATGGACTCGGCACGATCGACGACAACGAAATGGAACTGCCCGGCGGCGCCTATCACGGCCTGGGCATCCGCGCGTTCGATCCGGCCACGCAGCGATGGGCGATCTGGTGGCTGGACGCGCGCAATCCCACCCGCATCGAACCGCCGGTGCGCGGCGGCTTCGCCGGTGAGGGTGGCACGTTCTTCGGTCGGGACACCCTGCGTGGCAAACCGATTCTCATGCGTTTCCAATGGCACGACATCCACGGCGTGCGTCCCTGGTGGGAACAGGCATTTTCCAACGACGATGGCGGCAGCTGGGAAGTCAACTGGCGCAACTGGTTCACCCGCACGGATCCGGAACCCGCACCGCTGCCGCGGCGGCCGCAGGCGCCCGATGACTGGAGTTTCCTGGTCGGCCGCTGGCGGGTCGCGCATCGGCGGCGTCCGCGCCTGTCGCGTACCGATCACTGGGACGAGTTCGACGGCACGCTGCGCAACTGGCCGGTGCTGGGCGGGTTCGGCAACATCGGTGACAACCTCATGCGGATGCCCGCCGGCGAGGTGCGCGGCATGGGCATCCGGGCGCTGGATCCCACCAGCGGCGAATGGTCGAGCTGGTGGCTGGACGGACGCATGCCGGATCGCATCGGCGCGCCCGTGCGGGGCGGGTTCCGTCATGGCGACGGCGTATTCACCGGCGAGGAGGTTATCGATGGCCAGGCGATCCTCTCGCGGGTGATCTGGTCGCGGATCACGCCACGTTCGGCGCGCTGGGAGCAGGCGAGCTCCCGCGATGGCGGGACGAGTTGGGACACCGACTGGATCAGCGACTTCACCCGGATGGACTGAGGCGATCACGATGACGATGCGATGGATGGCGGTGGCCCTGTGGACCGCGCTGGCCGGCGGCGGCGCACCGAAGGCCATGGACTTCACCGGCCCGGTCGAACGCTTCGCGCCGGGCGTGGTGTCCACGTCGTTCAGCGAGGTGCGGCTGACCCTGAGCCCGGACGGCGGCACCGCGATCTGGTTCAGCCGGGACCGGCCGGGCGGCGCGGGCGGCTACGATCTCTGGATGTCGCGCCGGCATGGCGATGGCTGGTCGCCGCCGGTGCCGCTTCCGTTCAATACGCCGGGACGCGATTTCGATCCGGCGTTCTCCGCGGATGGACGCCAACTATATTTCTGTTCGGATCGGCCCGGGGGCGCGGGTGGAGATGACCTGTACCGGGTCGCGGTCGAAGGCGGGACCTTCGGCGCGGTGGAATGGCTGGGGCCCGCGGTGAACAGCACGGGCAACGAGTTCGCGCCGATGTTGTCGCCGGGAGGCGATCGCCTGCTGTTCTCCAGCGACCGCGCCGGTGGCGCGGGGCGGCAGGATCTGTATGTCGTCGCGGCGCGCGAAGGCGCAGGCTTCGCGCAGGCGGCGGCGCTGCCGGGCGGCGTCAATACCGGCGCGGATGAATTCGACGCCACGTTCCTGGACGATGGAAGCACGATCGTGTTCAGCCGCGCCGCGGATCTGCGGCGCGATCGCGTGGACCTGTACGTCGCCGTGGCCGGGCCGGCGGGATACGACGCGGGCGAGCGCCTGGCCGATGGCGTCAATCATCCGCGCTACGACAGCTACGCGCCGATGCTGGATTGGTCGCAACCGCGCCGATTGCTGTTCTCCGGCCAGCGCGACGAGGCGGGCGGCACCGACGTGTTGCGCGTGGCCTATTCGCTGCCACCGGTTCGATGACATGCCGCCTCGCATGCGCCGCGCGGGCACGCGGTCGACCGGCGGTTGGCAGGCGGAGGACGGCGGCCTAACCTGTGGCACCCGCTGGAACCGGATGGCCGCATGGACAGGGAACGTGTGTTGCTGCTCGGCGTCGGCCTGGCCATCGCCGCCAGCCTGGCCGCGCTGGCGGGAATGGGATACCTGGGCTGGCAATCCGGCCTGAGGCAGGAGCAGTCGGGCCTGCGGGGCCACGCCGCGCGCGCGATCGAACGTACCCGCGCCGCATTCGACGAGGTCGACGAAGCGTTCGGCGAGCTCGAGCGCTCCACCGCCGTACCGTGCTCGCCGCGCCACATCGAGGAACTGCGGCGCGCGACCCTCGACACGCGCTCGGCCGAGGACGTGGGCTACTTCCGCGACGGGCGGTTGCAGTGCAGCTCGTGGGGCACCCTGTACGAGCGGGTTCCGCGCGCCGCGGTCGAGTTCACCGCCGTCCACGCCATCGGCGTGAGCACGCGGGTGCAGCCGCGCATCCGCAACGCGCCGCCGATGCTGGTACTGCACCGGGGTGGCTACAGCGCGCTGGTCAATCCCGAACGACTGGTCGATGTGCTGACCGAGGACGACGTCGAGATCGCGCTCCATGCGCCCGGCGATCATCCGCTCACCGCCGCCTCGCCCGCGGTGGAAGCGCTGCTGGCGCGGGCGGGCGACGACGCATCCGGCGGCACGGCGGCGGGGCAGTTGTACGGTGTGTCCCGCCGCGACGGCTGGGAAGCGCTTGCCGCGCGTCCGCTCCCCGGGGTCGCCGAGCGCCTGCGCCGCGAGCAGTTGAAGCTGCTGCCGCTGGCGTTGGTCGTGCTGGCCGCGCTGGCGGCATTGTCCGTCAAGCTGATCCGGCAGCGCCTGTCGCCGCTGGCCGATCTGGAGCGCGCGGTGCGCCGCCGCCAGTTCGTCGTGCACTACCAACCCATCGTGGATCTGCGCAGCGGTGCGTGTGTCGGCGCCGAGGCGCTCGTGCGCTGGCACCGCGAAGGCGCGCTGGTGCCGCCGGACGCGTTCATCCCGCTGGCCGAGGAAAGCGGATGGATCGCCGCGATCACCGATCAGGTGCTGGACGGGATCGTGGCCGATCTGGAAGCGGAACTGGCGACGGATCGTTCCCTGCACATCGCCATCAACCTGTGTGCGGAAGACATCCGCGATGGCCGGTTCATGCGCGTGCTCGGCGAGGTGCTGCCGCGCACGCGTATCCGCGCCAATCAGATCTGGCTGGAGGCCACAGAACGCGGTTTCATCGACATCGAGGCCGCCCGCCTCACCCTGGGCGAAGCGCGCGAAGCCGGTCATTCGGTGGCCATCGATGATTTCGGCACCGGCTATTCCAGCCTGCGCCACCTCCAGGATCTGCCGCTGGATGCGCTGAAAATCGACAAGTCGTTCGTTGACACCATCGGCCTGGACACCGCCACCAGCCTGGTCACCGCGCATATCGTCGAAATGGCCCAGGAACTGGATCTGTACATCGTCGCCGAAGGCGTGGAGACCCAGGCGCAGCTGGATTACCTGAAGGCGCGCGGGGTGGACTACGCGCAGGGCTGGCTGTTCTCGCGGCCGTTGCCGGCGGTTGATTTCATCGCGTTCCTGCGCCGCTCGCGTGAAGCCCATGGCGCGGGTCCGGAAGTGATCCGCCGCCCGGAACGCTGATCGCCGCCGGGGAGCGGAAGACGGAACGGGTTCCGCTTCTTCACCTTGTGCGGTGGAAGGTTGGAGGAGGGCGGCTTTCAGCAGTGTGAGTGATGCGGGGCCATCTTGCCCCCACCCCGGCCCTCCCCCGCAGGCGGAGGAGGGGGCTGCATCCGTGCTTCGTTCGCTTTCCTGCGAACGGCAGAGGCAGGAACCGTGCCGGTGCATGTCCGTTTCGCTGCAGTGAAAGGCGGCGTAGGGCTCCGCCCCTTCCCCCGCGTGCGGGGGAAGGTTGGGATGGGGGCCGCTTTCAGCGGCGTGACGAGCGATTCGAGATTTTCACTGCGGAAGCCGGACCTCCTCCGTGCGTGGAGAAGCACCCGCTTCGGCGCATCGGAACTGCCGTGCGGCGGCGGCTGGCTGGAGAGGGGATCACCAGGCCGCCGTCCGCACGTCAGTAGTACCCGGTGATGTTGAGGAACCAACCCTTGTGGCGGTAATCGAGCTGGGTGAGATCGCCGCTGAAGTCGGTGAAGTTGTAGCCCACGCCGACCTTGAAGTTCTCGCGGATCTGGCGATCCAGGCCGACCAGCCAACCGCGTCGTTCGCCGCCATCGCGGACTTTCAGGACGCGATACTCGGCCAGGCCGTCCCAGCGGCCGATCAGGTGATAGCGCACCTGCATCGCGGCGAAGTCGGTGCGGCTGTCGAGCCACGCGCCGCCGCCGCGACCCATCCGGTAGTCGCCCCAGCGGCCGGCCAGCTTGCCCGCCAGCTGCCAGCGGTCATCCAGTTGCACCGTGCCTTCGAACGACAGCACGTGCGAGCGCTGGTCGTACTGATCGGCGTCTTCCTGTCCTGGCGAGGCGCGGTCGTACAGGTAGGTGTACTTGCCGAACGCGGCCCAGCGGGTGTTGTCGTGCGGACGCCAGGCGAAGCCGAGGTTGGCCTCGGCCAGGCGCGCGCCGGCGGCCGGATTGAGATCGTCCCTGGTGTCGGCGTAGTTGGCGCGCAGGGCCAGTCGCCAGTCTTCGTTGACCCGATGGAACAGCCGGTTGGTGGTCACCCACTGGGTGCGCTGCTCGGCGCCGCGATCGCGGCGGTACTCCAGCTTGCTCGACCAGTCGGTGCGCGCATCGGTGCGGCCGCCGCTGACGCTGTAGGCGCGGCGATCGACCCGGCCATCGCGCGCGTCCAGTTCGCCGTCCATCACGGTGAAGCCGAGGTTCCAGCCGGGCGCGGGACGGAAATCCAGGCCGAAGGTGTGGACGATGCCGTCGCCGTCGCGGCGGTTGTCGCGCAGGTACTGGCTCTCGTTGTAGACGTTGACCTGATTGTTCAGGCGCCAGCGCTGGCCCAGCGTCCAGCCCGATTGCAGGGCCGTGTCAAACAATCCGTCGCGTTCGGTGCGGTCGGTGCTGTAGTTGTAGGCACCGTAGAGCGTGTGGTCCGGGCTCAGCCGGTATTCGGCGTCCAGTTTTCCGCCATGGCCGCGGCTGCCGCTGCTGACTTCCGCACCGATGCTCGAACGATCGCCGAACAGGTACTTTCCGCCCACGGTGAGCAGGTTGTTGCGCTCGTAGCGGCCATCGTCGTCGTCCAGGGTGTATTGGCCGACACCATAGAGCTCCCACGTGTCGCCGAAGCGCTGGCGGTAGCTGAGCGCCAGCAGGGTGGCGTCGGCATCGCGGTTGCCGTCGCGCTCGCTCAGATGGCGCAGCTCTCCGCCGAACCGGCCGTCCTCGGTCAGCTGCCAATCGAAGGTCAGCTGGGTCTGCTCCAGTTCCTGCGCACCGTGCGAGGCATGGCTGTAGCGCCCGTACAGGCTGAAGTCGTCGTTGAGATGGCCCAGGAACTCCGCGCCGTATTCCTCGATCGCCAGACCGGTGTCCTGGCGTCCGATCGAGAAGCCGGCGTCGACATCGCGCCACCACGCCCCGAGCGACCACTCGCGGCGGGTCCAGCCCAGCTCCTGCAGGTTGGCGCGCGCCTCGACCATGCGCGCGTCGCCGGATCGCGCACCCGTGATCGGGTTGCGCCGGATGAAGCTCAGGCCGCCGTTGTCGGAATAGAAAATCGGCGCGACCGTGGATTCGCTGCGGGTCGCCTCCATCCGCAGGTACGTGCCGCGTCCCGCCTGCAGGGTGAGGTCGGCGCCCTTGAGCGAGTAATCGTCACCGCTGCGGTTCTCGTCGACATAGGTCGCGCCGACCGCGACGTGATCGCCCAGCCATTGGCGGCCGCGCAGGCCCACGGTGACGTCGTCGGAATCGAAACCCGACGGTACGTATTCGTAATCCACCAGCAGCACCTGGCGATAGCCGTCCAGCGGGGTGTCGCGGGTCAGGGTGCGCACGTTCTCGCGGGTGATCTGCGAGAGCGCGCGGGTCAGGAACAGGCGTCCCTGCAGATCGTCCATCTCGTAGTCCACGCCCGGTTGCAGGCTCACCCGCGCCTCGACCCGGCCGGTGGCGGGATCGCGCACCTCCATCACCACCTGCTCGGAGCCGGGCAGCACATCGGTGTGGCGCAGGTAGTACAGACTGCCGCCGGTGCCGAGGAATTCGGTGTGGCCGAGCGCGGTGCGCGCTTCGGCGCCGAATACCTTCAGCAGACTGCGCGGATCGCCCAGCGCGGTGGCCGAGCGCGAGCGCCAGTTCAGCGCCGCGCCGTACAGCGCGCGGTTGTACTGCGCGTATTCGGTGCCGGTGAAGCCGGTGGCGTAGTTGCCCCAGAGCGCCTGGTTCTGGTCCCAGTCCAGGCGCAGGTACAACTTGCCCTGGGTATCGACGTCGCGCCAGGTGCGTGAATCGTCGCCGTACACCGGGTAGTACAGATCCGGATCCAGGCGGCGGAAGATGTCGTTCGGGCGCGCATCCAGGAAGCCGTCGAACAGGTGCTCCAGATCGTTCTCCCAGGTGTCGGCCTGGGCGGTGAGCAGGTAGCGGCCCTTCCATTTTCCCTTGGCGTAGAACGCCAGCCGGCCTTCGCGCAGGAAGCCGTCGTCCTGGCGGATGTCGCCGGCCAGCGCGTCCAGCCCGCCGCTGGCGTCGTTGCGCGACAGGGTCAGGTCCGCCAACGCGGCGACGAAGGCGTAGCGGCCGCTGACATTCACGTCCAGCGGCGCGTCGGCGACCATGCCCTGCGACGATTTCACCTGTACCTGGTAACGGTGCGGGCCGACCGGTTGCAGGAACTCGGCGACGAACTTGCGTTCCTGGTCGATCGGGAAACCCTGGCCATCGATCACGACCTGCATGCCCTCGGGAATGTCGCGGCCGAGGATGCGCACACGCGAGCCGTACACGGGGATGTTGCGCAGGCGCAGGTCGCTCTTGCCGTAGATCGACTCGATGATCTGCACCGACTCGGCGGTGGCCGCGTCCAGGCTGTCGGCGTGACTGCGTTGCACTTCGTCGCGCAGCACCTGCGCGCCACGCGCGTAGTCGCCGGGGGTCACCAGCTGGATGCGGCGCGGATGGGTCTCGTCGAAGCTGCCGTCGGCGGCGCGGGCACGGGCGACGTATTGCAGGACGTCGCCCGGTTGCAGGCGCAGGCCGGTAGGCAGGCCGCCGTCCCAGCGCGCATCGGTGACCGCGCCGACCGGCACGGTGATGGTGGCCAGCGGCGTGACCCGGTCGTTGTCGTCGCCACGGTAGATCAACACCTGCAGCTGATCGTAGAACGCGGCGTAGTTGCTGTAGGCGTGGAAGCGCACCGGCTGGGTGATGCGGCCTCCCTCGAACGGCGCCAGGGATCCGGCCTGGACGTTGAGGATGGGCTGGCCGAGCGCCGGATCCTCGGTGGCCCACAGGGTGCCTCCCTGCGGCAGATCCACGGTGAAGTGGCCGCTGATGCTGGCCTGTCCTTCGGCCAGCACCTGGCTGGTGCCTTGGTAGGCCTGCGTGGTCACGGTCTCCACCCGTCGGTTCCGTTGCAGGGCGATCGCGTCGCCGCCGCCGGCGGCGGGCTGGTCCTCGCCATGCGCGCTGATCCGGAACAGGGCGCCCTGTCCATTGCGGCAGCCCCGCGCATCGCACTGCACCGGCGATGCCGGCATGGCGGTCGCGGTGGCGGAGGGTGGTGGCCTCTGCGCCAGCGCGGTGCAGGCGAGCGACAGGCCATACGCGGCCAGGACGACGCGGCTCGGGATGTGCTTGCTGATATCCATGATCATGTCCCCCTCAGCGTCCTTTCCTGCGTGCCGCGGTGGGTGTGGGTGGTCCGGTTTCCAGCCGCAGGCGCGTGCGCGCCGTGGGGGACAGCCGCGCGGCGAGGGCCGCGCCGACCGCGTCGGCGCGTTGGCGGCTCAGGCGCAGGTTGTGCGCCTCCGAGCCGCGCGCGTCGGCATGGCCGGCAATGCTCACGGTCACGTCCGGTCCGCGTTCGATCCGTTCCGCGATGGCTCCCAGCAGCGACTGGTACTGCGGACGGATGGCCGCGCTGTCGGTGTCGAACAGCAGGGTGCCCAGTCCGATGTCCTGGTCCAGCGTGACCAGGGCGGTGCGTCCATCCACCTGCGTGTGCAGCTCGATCGCGGTCGCCTGGCGCAGTCCGGGTGCGAGCCGCGCGTCCAGCGCGGCGCGCACGGCGGCGGCGCGATGGAACGCGAGCACCAGTTCGTCGGCCTGGGCGGTGATGATCACCCGTCCGCCATCGCCTTCGCGCAGGCGTTCGGCGATCCGCTCGAACAGCGGCGCGTGTTCCGCCGGCACGTCGGCGCTGCCGGTGGCGAAAAACACCTGGCCCAGATCGATCTGGACCTCGCCGGTGCCGCCGCCCAGCGGCATGCCCGGCACCTGCACGCCGAAGTCGAAGCGCACCGGCACGCCGGGCGTGATGCGCAGGACGCGCGGGTTTTCGGTGGTGAAGCGGCTGCCCGGCGGCAGGGTCGCGGCATCCACCTTGATCAGGAAGTTGCGCCCGCGTGCCCAGCGCCCGCCGTCGATGCCGGCCAGGTGGAAGCGGCCATGGCGATCGGTTTCGATCAGCAGGCCTTCGACCGTGCCCAGCCGCACGCCCGGCAGACCACGCTCGCCCGGGTCCTGGCGGCCGTTCGCGTTGGCGTCATGGAAGACGCTGCCGATGATCAGGCTGTCGTCCAGCATCGGGTCGCCGGTGACCTCGACGTCCGCGGTGGCCTCGTTGCTGAGCGCCGCGTTTTCGTCGTCGCGCACGATGGCGCGGTTGGTGTGCACGCCCGGTCCGACGCCCGCGCCCACCCGCAGCACGTAGATCACGGTGGCGCTGCGGCCGGCGGCGATGTCGAGCGCGCCGATCCGCAGCGGACGCGCGTTGGACAGGGCGCCGGCGGCATCGTCGTCGCCGACCTGCAGCGATTCGGGCACCAGCACGAAACCTTCGGGCAGGCGGTCGAACAGGCTGACCTGTTCGGCATCGGCCTCGCCGACGTTGTCGATCCGCAGGGTGTAGCGGACCAGATCGCCGATGCGGGCGGTGCGCCGCGCGGCGGTCTTGCTCAGGCGCAGCACCACCGGTTCGGCCTGCACGTCGATGTCCACGGCGGCCTGCGCGCAGACCGGCGTGGGCACGGAGACATCGCACACCCGGTACTCGAACCGATCCTGGCCGACGTAGCGCGGCGTGGCGGTGTAGGTGCAGGCGCCCTGGATGCAGACCACCTGGCCATGCGCGGGAGCGACGACGATGCTCAGTGAAGCCGGATCCAGCGGCGCGTGCTCGGCGGTGTCGTTGGCCAGCACCGGGATCACGACCGGCGCCTGGCGCGCGCTGGCCTGATCGGCGACCGCGGTGACGATGTTCGCCAGCACGGTGATGGCCACCGTCGCGGTGGCGCAATTGTCGGGCACGGCCCGTTCGCAGGCGTCGTACCGGAAGCTGTCGTCGCCGCTGAAATAACCCGTCGGCGTGTAGGTCACGCCGCCGTCGGCGCCGACCGCGACCGTGCCGTGCGCGGGCGTGGTGAGGTTCTGCACCAGCACCCGGTTGGCGTCGGCGGGCGCGCCGGCATAGGTGTCGTTGGCCAGCACCGGAATCACCAGCGTGGTGCCCTGCGGCGTCTGGCCGGCATCGTCCACCGCGGCGATCGCGGTGGCATTGATGACGATCGTCACCGTGGCGCTGTCGCAGTTGGCCGGATTGATCGCGTCGCACAGCGTGTAGGTCAGCGTGTAGCTGCCGCCCGGCGTGCCGGCGGCCACGTCCACGCTGCCGTCCGCGTTGAGGGTCAACGGTCCCTGGACCCGCGGAGCGAGGATGATGGCGGGCGTCGCCGCCGCGCCGCCGTCGTACTGATCATTGGCCAGCACGTCGAGCACGCCGGTCGCGGCCACGCCGCCCGGAATCGGCGGCGCGGTGTCGTCCTGGGCGTCGATGGCCGGCAGGGCGACCGCGAGGGTCGCGATGGCGGTGTCGCAGTTGCCAGGATTGAGCCGCTCGCACAGGCGATAGGTCACCGTGTAGGTGCCGGCCGGCGTGCGCGGCAGCACCGTCACCGCGCCGTTGCCCGCCTGCAACCGCACGTTGGCGTGGGTGCTTGCGGTCTGGCTCAGTTCGACCTGGGCCGGCGTGACCGCCACCCCGTTGAGCAGATCGTTGATGGCGACGTTGGCGATGGCCTGGCCGCCGGCCACCGAGCCGACCGGTGCGGGCGCGACGTCGTCGATCGCGTCGATGGCCGCCGCCTGCACCTGCACCGTCACGGTGGCCTGGTCGCAGTTGGCCGGATTCAGCAGTTCGCACAGGCGATAGGTCACCGTGTAGGTGCCGGCCGGGGTGCCGGGAGCGACGTCCACCTGGCCATTGGCCTGCACCGTCAGCGGCGCATCGGCGGACAGCACGGTGAAGCCCACGTCCGACGGCGCGGTGGGCGCGCCGTCGATCGTGTCGTTGGCCAGCAGGTTGACCACGCCGGTGGCACCGGTCAGGCCGCCGACCGGGCCGGCGGCATCATCGACCGCGTCCACCGCGGCGGGATTGACCGTGATCGACGCGGTGGCGCCGGCGCAGTTGGCCGGTGCGGCGATCTGGCAGATGCGGTATTCGAGCGCGTAGCCGCCGGCGGGCGTGCCCGCGGCCACCGTCACCGCGCCGCTGGCGGTGTCCAGAGTGATGCCCGGATGCGACGGCGCGACCGTCACGATGAGCGTGACCTCCGCCGGCGTCGGCGTGGCGCCGCCCAACTGGTCGTTGGCGAGGACATTGGCGATCGCGATGCCGCCGCCGCGGCCGGCGGCCGAGCCGCTGTCATCGGCCGCGCTGATCGGCAGCGGACCCGCGGCCACGGTGACCGTCACCGTGGCGGTGTCGCAGATCGACGGTGCGGCGAGCACGCACAGGGTATAGGCGAGCGTGTAGCTGCCGGGCGCGGTGTTCGTCGCGACGATGACATCGCCATTGGCGCCGAGGCTCAGCCGCGCCGTGGCGGTCGCGTTGACGGTGGCGTTCGCGCCGGACGCGGCGGCGCCGTTGACGATGTCGTTGCCCAGCACGTTGCCGGCCACGCCTCCGCTGGCGCCGTTGGCCAGGGTCAGACCATCGTCCTGCGCATCCACGACCACCACCTGCACACTGATCGCGGCGGTGTCGCAATTGCCCGGATTGCCGGTTTCGCAGATCGTGTAGTTCGCGGTGAGCGGTCCGGCCGGCGTGCCGGGCGCGACCGACAGGACACCGTTGGCATCGACCGCGAGCGGCGCCGCGGCGGTGCTGGCCAGGCTCACGCTGCCGGCAGCGACCGCGCCACCATTGAAGGTGTCGTTGGCGAGCAGATTGGCGACGCCGGCGTTGCCGGTGGCGCCGTTCACCACGTACGGACCATCGTCGATCGCATCGATCGCGGCCAGCACCTGCACCGTGACCGTCACCTGCGCGCTGTCGCAATTGGACAGGTTGCCGGCTTCGCAGATCTGGTAGCTGGCGCTGTAGATGCCGGCGGGCGTGCCGGCCGGCACTGAAACGACACCGTTGGCGTCGATGGCCAGGGGCGCGCCCGCGTTGGGCGTGAACACCACGGTGGCGAGCGTGACCGGGACGCCGTTGAACGTATCGTTGGCCAGCACATTGCCGGCGTTGGCGCTGCCTGCCGTGCCATCGATCGGACCGAAGCCGTCGTCCACCGCGTTCAGCGCGGCATCGACGATCACGTTGACGCTGATGGCGGCGGTATCGCAGACCGCGGGTTGCGCGACCTGGCAGATCTGGTAGCTGGCCGCATAGGTGCCGGCCGCGGTGCCGGCGGTGACGGTCACGCTGCCGTCGGCGCCGATGGTCAGTTGCGGTGTATTGGAGGGCGTGAGGGTGACCGCCGTGGTGGTGAACGGAGCACCGTCGAGGCGATCGTTGGTCAGCACGTTGCCGGCGCTGCCGCCGATGCCGCCGTTGACCGGGCCCAGGGTATCGTCCACGGCATCGAGCGTGGTCACCGCGACGGTGACCGTGGCGGTGTCGCAATTGGCCGGATTGATGGCTTCGCACAAATCGTAGCTGGCGGTATAGCTGCCGGCCGCGGTGCCGGCGGCCACCGAAACGGTACCGTCGGTACCCATGGTGATCGGCGCCACGTTGGCGGGTGCCACCGTCACCTGCGGCGCCGTCACCGGCGCGCCATTGAGGGTGTCGTTGTCCAGCACGTTGCCGCCGGCCGCGCCACCGGTGCCGCCGTTGACCGGACCGAGCGCGTCATCGACGGCGATCAGGGTGCCTGCCGCGACCGTGACGGTGATCGTCACGCTGTCGCAGAGGGTGGGTTGGGCGACCTGGCAGATCTCGTAGCCGCCGCCGACGGGGCCGGCCGGCGTGCCGGGGGCGATGGTGACGGTGCCGTCCGGAGCGATCGTCAGGGCCGGACCGCCGCTGGTCTGGGTCAGCGTGACCGCGCCCGGCGTGGCCGGTGCTCCGTCGACGAAGTCGTTGGTCAACACGTTGCCGGCGCTGGTGCCGGCCGGCGCCGGTCCGAGCGCGTCGGTCACCGCATCGATGGTCGATACCGTCACGGTCACCGTGGCGGTATCGCAATTGTCCGGTACCGCGGCTTCGCAGATCTGGTAGCTCGGCGTGTAGACGCCGGCCGGTGTATTCGGGGCGACGCTCACGGTGCCGTCCGCTGCGATGGTGACCGGACCGGCGTTGGTCGGGGTCAGCACGACGTCGCCCGGTGCGACGGGCGCACCGTTGAGCGTGTCGTTGTCCAGCACGTTGCCGGCGCTGGCATCACCGAGGGTGCCGTTGATGCCACTGTAGGCATCGTCGTTCGCGACCAGGGCGCCGGGGGCGACCACGGTGATCTGCACGGTCGCGCTGTCGCATACCGTGGGCGCGTCCAGATAGCAGATCGTGTAGTTGGCGACATGGGTGCCGGCGGCGGTGCCGGCGGGCACGCTGACGGTGCCGTCGGCGTTGAAGACGATCGCCGCCGTGCCGGCGCCGGCGAGGCTCACCGTCGCCAGCGCCGCCGGGGTGACGCCGCCCGCGCTGTCGTTGGACAACACGTTGAGCAGCGACGCCGCGCCGGTGCTGCCGTTGACCGGACCCGCCGCGTCGTCGACGGCGTTGATCACGGCAAGCACGCGCACGCTGGCGGTGGCGCTGTCGCAGTTGGTGGGGACCGCGATCTCGCAGATCTGATAGGTCGCCGAGTAAGTGCCCGGCGTCGCGGCCGGATCCAGCGTCACCGCGCCGTCGCCCGCGATCGTCAGCGGGCCGCTCGGCGTGGTGGTCAGGGTGACCAGGGCGGGGATGATCGGCGCGCCGGCCAGGGTGTCGTTGGCCAGCACGTTCGCCGTCAGGGTGATGCTGCCGGCCGCCTGCGGCGGAAGCGGATCGTCGACGGCGTCGATGGTGGCGGCGGAGTTGACCGTCACCGTGATGACCGCGGTATCGCAATTGGCGGGATTGGCGGTCTCGCAGATCTGGTAGCTGGTCGTGTAGGTGCCATTCGCCGTGCCGGCGGGCACATCCACGGAGCCATCGGCATTCACGATCAACTGCGCGGTGCCGACCGGGGTGAAGGTGATCTGCGCCGGAACCACCGGTGCGCCCCCCAGGGTGTCGTTGGCCAGTACGTTGACCACATCGGCCTGGCCGGCGATGCCGTTGACCGGACCGGCGCTGTCGGCGACCGCCACGATCGGGCGCGCGGCGACCGGCACCGGCGGTGTGGTGTCGGTGTTGTCGGCCGGATCGGGATCGGTGGTGCCCGGTGGTGGCGTGGCCGTGGCGGTATTGGCGCCGATGGTCGACGGCGTGGTCGGTGGCGCGGTGCCGGTCACGTCGACGGTGATCGTCCCGGCGGGCATGAGGTTCACGACGAGCGCGACATTGCCGGTGCCGCTGGCGGCGCCGCAACTCGACCCGCCGCTGGCCGCGCAGGTCCAGCCGACGTTGCCCAGTTCCGCGGGAACGGTATCGGTGAGCGCGGCGCCCAGCGCCGCCGAAGGTCCGGCGTTGGTGAGGGTGATCCGATAGGTCACCGTGCCGCCGGTGACGACCGGTGAAGCGGTCAGCAGGGTCTTGTCGAGGGTGAGCGCGGCTTCTGCCGCGAGCGCGTTGGTATCGGTGCCGCTGTTGTTGCCCGGTTGCGGATCGGTCACCGTCGGCGGCAGCGTGACTGTCGCCGTATTGCCCAGACTCGCCGGGTAGGTCTGCGCGGACACACCGCCGGCTGCCAGCAGCCATCCCAACAACACCGCCGCGCCGCACGTCGCGCGCCCGAGGCGGGCGCGTGCCGGGATCACGGTCTTTGATGTCGATAGCGCTCGGGTATCCATACGATGTTCCTCGCGGTGGCTTGCGGCGTCGGGTGCGCGGGCAAGCGGGTCGTGCGGGTGGATTCGGTGCGATGCCGCAGGCATCGGCGGCGCGCGGTCAGTACGCCGCGGGGTCGGCGCTGAAGGAGACCGGGACGGTGATCGTCGCGGTGCCCGTCGCATCCAGGCTGACGCTCAGGCTGATGGCCGCGTCGCCCGTCGCGCCGCCGTTGGCGGGACAACTGCTGCCCGCGCCGGTCGCCACGCATGTCCAGGGCGCGGATAGTCGGGCGCCGTTGGGCAGGGTGTCGTTGACCACGACGCCGCTCACCGCATCGGGGCCCGCGTTGGACACGGTGATCACGTAGCTGGTGCCGCCACCGGGCGTGTAGCTGCCGCTGCCGTCGGTCTTGCTGACCGAAACATCGGAGCGCAAGGCGCGGCTGTTGGTGATCCGGCAGGTGATGCTGGCCGGATTGGGACCGGCGGCCGGCGCGGTGAGGCTGAAGGTGGCGCCACTGCCGGAACTGATCGCGGTGCCATCCTGATCCGTGCACGCCCAGGTGGTGGTGTAGCTGCTCAGCAGCGTGGCGGTTCCGGCGGTTTCCGCCAGGTCGTAACTGAGTCCGGGCGTGGTCAGCGCAGGCGCGGTGGTTCCGTTGTTGCCGACGTTGCTGATGGTCGCCACCGTGGTGGCGCCCTGGGTGATGCTGAGATTGAAGCGGCCGGGATCGGTGGTGGGCGCCAGGATCTTGGCCAATGCGAGCGTGGCGACGCAGGATCGGCTCACGCCTTCGACGGTGAACACCGCATTGCCCACGCGGACGCCCAGCAGGGCAAGCAGGTTGTCGACCAGTCCGCCCAGCAGCGTGGTCAGGACCGGTTGCAGCAGGGGAACCACCGCGCCCTGCAGCGTGGCTTCGACGGTATCGACAATGGTGTCCAGGATCGGTGCGAGCGCGGGCGGCAGGGCGATCACCACCGGTGGCAGGGGGAACGGCGGTATCAGGGTGACCGTCGGGGTCCCCCGGCTGACTTCGAGATCCAGGTTGTTGAGCAGGTCCACGATCAGCGTGCCCGCGCTGACGGTCCCGCTGCTGGCCGTGCGTGTCTGCGGGTAGGGTGCGTTGACGGTGAAGTTGCGCAGTTCCGGGGATCCGGTCGCGGCCGCGCGACCGGTGACCGACAGCGGCACCTGTACGTCGATCAGGCCGACGCCCAGCAGATTGAGACGGAAGCCGAGTTGCAGATTGTTGATGACCACCGGCGAGACATCGGCATTGGTCACCACCCGCGAACGATTGAAGAAGATGCCGTCGGCGATGGTGCCGATGTAGAAGTTCACCAGGCCGGGGCGCGCCTGGAAACTCACCGCGCCGGCCACGTAGTCGATCGCGGTGATCGTGCCTTCGGCCCGCGCCACGTCGGCGTACAACTGGAGCTTGAGCACGTCGGCGGTCAGGCTGACGTTGGTCAGCCCCAGGCCGGCGGCGTTGAGCGCGTTGATGATCGCCTGGGTGTTGAAGCCCTGCAGCACATCGACGTTGAGCTTGATGCGGATGGCGCTGGTGTGGAACGAAGTGCCCTGGGGACCGCAGACGATCACCGGCGGTTCCACCACCTGCAGCCACAGCTGCAGGTTGGCCACGCCGGTCAGGCCCAGCGCGGCGGTGTTGACCGTGATCGGCGTGGGCGTGGTCAGCACGTTGCGGAAGTTGTAGAGCTGCGCCGAACCAGTGACCAGATCCAGCACGTCCAGATCGATGTCGGCCAGTGATCCCTGCGGCAGGCTGATCTGCAGCAGATCGGCCAGGCGGATCTGGCCGGTCAGGCCGGCGAAGTCGAGTGGCAAGGCATCCAGCACATTGGCCGCGGCGGTCTGGCCATCGGCCTGCAGCACCTGCACCATCGCCAGTTGCAGCTGCGCCAGGGTGATGTTGGTGTTGAGGACCTGGCTGGTGTCGCTGATGCCGAGGTTCAATCCCAACTGGGTGATCAGCGCGTTGAGATTGATGTCCGAACCGGCCAGCGCGTTCCAGTCCAGCACGGAGACGTTGACCGTGGTGCCGGGCAGCAGGGTTTGCAGCAGAAGATTGAGAACCGGACCCTGCGTGCTGTCCACCGAAACCAGCCGCGGGCCCGCCGAGATGCACGCGCCGGTGGTGCAGCCGGTCTGCGCCTTCAGCGGCGCGGGCGCGATCGCGAATGCGCTGATGGTCAGCAGGGTGACCAGGATGAAGCGGCTGGAAAAATGCCGCACGAAGCCCTTCGTATCCATCAAACTACCCCCCGTAGTCGATGTACAAGTCCGTATGAAATCGTTTTCGTTTTCCTGGATTCCGGATTACGCCTGCGGCGATTTATCCGGTGCGCGGACAGTGCGACGTGGGTCGTTGATAGATGGGCGCACTGTCGTTACATTCCCCGGCGTCGTTACTAATCCGTGATCGTTGCGTTGGCAACGTGGAAGGAATGCAAACGAAGTAAGAGCCACTTGCCAGTCACTGCATTTCGCACCGCTGGACGTTGGTGCGAGAGGGGAGGCAAGCGGAACCGGTCAAGTTTTGGACAGTGTCACTTGTGGGGCAGCAACACTGACTTTTTGGTCCCATGCGGGAAAGGAGTTCCTGATGATTCCGATGGCATTGCGCATCCGGCGCGCGCGCGTCCTGGCAAATCTTTCGCAGGCCGAACTGGCACAGAGGGCGGGAGTGAAGCGAAGCGCCGTCACACAATGGGAGCGCGAGGGAGGCACCCATCCCAGCCTCGAACACCTCACCCTGATTGCGGTGGCCACCCATGTTCCGTTCGAGTGGTTGGCGACCGGCCGCGGCGAGGCCGGCAATCATCCGGTGTTCGAGGTGCCGGCGGTGGCGCCCTCCGGGCAGGTGCTGGACGATGTGGAGGCCCGGGTACTGGTGCTCCTGCGGCGGATGCCCGTGCGCAAGCGGCAGGCGATCTGCGCGTTGCTGGAAATGCTGGTATAGGGATGAAGAAGGCGCCGGATAGAGCGCCGTCCCCCGTCATGGAGCACCGATGCCCCACGCACTGGAAACCCGCGTTCCGCCTCCCGTCGTCCTGTTGTTCGCCGCTGGCCTGATGTGGGGCCTGGCGCGCCTGTCGCCCGGGTTGCGCCCGCATTGGCCGGACGCGGTGTGGCTGGCGGCGGTCCTGGCGGCCGCGGGACTGGGGCTGAATCTGGTGCCGAAGTGGTGGTTCGGCCGCGCCGGCACCACCGTCAATCCGATGCGTCCGCAGGCCGCGCGCAGTCTGGTGGTGGCCGGACCCTATCGCTTCAGCCGCAATCCGATGTACCTGGGGCATGTGCTGTTGCTGCTGGCGTGGGCCAGTCTGTTGCGGCATCCCTTCGCGCTGACCGGCGTGGTGTTCTATCTGGCGTGGGTGACCCGGTTCCAGATCCGGCCGGAGGAGCGGATGCTCGCCGAGCGTTTCCCCGATGCCTACCCGGCGTACTGCCGGCGGGTCCGTCGCTGGCTGTGATCAGCGGCCGCGGCGCGTGCGGGAAGCGCGCGCCGCGGGTGCGCAATAGGCCTCGTACAACGCCTGCATGACTCCGGACGCCGGTCCCGGCAGCGGCGAGTAGAGGATCGACTGGGCGACCCGGCGGTTGCCCACCAGGCCTGCCTCGCGCAGGACCGCCAGATGCTGGGAGAGCGCGGACATCGACAACCCGGACAGGCCCTGCAACTCCGAAACGCCGGCTTCGCCTTCGAGCAGCCGGCACATCACCAGCAGCCGCGCCGGATGCGCCAGCGCCTTCAGCAGGCCGGACGCGTCCTCCGCGTGCCGGGCCATGCGTTGCATATCGGTAGGAGATGGCATGGCTTGATTGGTATTTGAGACAATGCTAATTTAGCAAATACTTTAATAAAGTTCAAGGAGCCGGCCATGCCGAACACTCCCGTCCGTCCCCGGGTCGACAGCTTCTTCCACGCCGACACCAACACCTTCACCTACGTGGTCTCCGAGGCCGATGGCGGGGCCGCGGTCGTGATCGATCCGGTGCTCGACTACGACACCGCCAGTGCGCGCACCTCCACCACATCGGCGGACGCGGTGTTGACGCATGTCCGCCAGCGCGGATTGAGGATTGAATGGATCCTGGAAACCCACGCGCATGCCGACCACCTCAGTGCCGGCGGTTACCTGCGCGAGGTGCTGCGCGCGCCGTTGGCGATTGGCGAAGGCATCGTGCAGGTGCAGGCACGCTTCAAGGCGCTGTTCGGGCTGGGTGACGACTTCGTCGCCGACGGCCACCAGTTCGATCGCCTGCTGCGTGATGGTGAGCGCCTGGCCGTGGGCGGCCTGGAGGTGCGCGTGATCGCCACGCCCGGCCATACCGACGACAGTCTCAGCTACATGATCGGCGACGCGGCCTTCATCGGCGACACGATGTTCGCGCCGGAAACCGGCACCGCGCGGGTCGACTTCCCCGGCGGCAGCGCGCGCAAGCTGTACGCGTCCATCCAGACCCTGCTCGAACTTCCGGCGGAGACCCGCGTGTTCCTGTGCCACGACTATCCGGCCGGGCGCGAGCCGCGCGCCGAGAGCAGCGTGGCGGCGCAGCGGGACGGCAACATCCATGTCGGCCACCAGCGTGGCGAGGAGGAATTCGTCGCCCTGCGCGAAGCGCGCGATGCGACGCTGGCGGTGCCACGGCTGATCCTGCCGGCCCTGCAGGTGAACATCCGCGGCGGACGCCTGCCGGATGCCGATGCCAACGGCATCGCCTATCTGCGCCTGCCGCTCAATCAGCTGGGGCGCGCTTCGTGAACTTCGGATCCGCATTGGCCGGCGGTGTGCTGATTGGCCTGGCCGCCGCCGCGCTGCTTCTGTTCAACGGCCGCATCGCCGGCATCAGCGGCATCGTCAACGGCCTGGCCACGAAGAATCGGGACGAACTCGGCTGGCGGATCGCGTTCCTGCTGGGATTGGCCGGCGGCGGCGTGCTGGTGATGAAACTGACGGGACAGGCGTCCGCTTCGCCAGCGAGCCTGCCGGTCCTGCTGCTGGCGGGTTTGCTGGTCGGCTTCGGTACCCGTCTGGGCAGCGGCTGCACCAGCGGGCACGGTGTCTGCGGACTGGGGCGATTGTCGCTGCGCTCGCTGGTCGCGGTGATCGCGTTCATGGCCGCGGCCATCCTCACGGTGTACGTGATCCGGCACGTGCCCGGAGCGGCGGCGTGACGCGCTGGCTCGCGGCGCTGCTGGCGGGTGCGGTGTTCGGCGCCGGGCTCGCGCTGTCACGCATGACCGATCCGAACATCGTGCTCGGTTTCCTCGATGTCGCGGGCGATTTCGACCCGCGACTGGCGTTCGTGCTCGCCGGCGCCGTCGTGACCACCCTGATCGCCTTCCGCCTGGTGCTGCGCCGTGGGCGGCCATGGCTGGCGGACCGCTTCCGGCTGCCGCCGGCACGGACCATCGATCCGCCGCTGGTGGCGGGAGCGCTGCTGTTCGGCGTTGGCTGGGGACTGGCGGGCTATTGTCCGGGGCCGGCGCTGGTCGGCGCGGCCGCGGGCGTGGAAAGCGCCTTGATCTTCGTCGCCGCGATGCTCGCGGGCAGCCTGCTGCAGGGAATGACGTCGCGCGGACGGGCGGCGTGACGGAAAATGCGTGCCACGGCTGGCACGCTGCTTTGCGCGCGGACCGTTGCAATGGCGGCGCAGCCATCTAGACTTGCGGATTCCGGCAGAGCGAATGATGGCGAAACGATGAACGATGTGATCCTGCTGTACGGCACGAACGACTTCGAACGTGAGCGCTGGGAAGATCTTCCCGAACTGGTCGAGCGCCGCGGCATCGTGCTGGCGCGCAAGGCCGGTCCCCGCACTCCGTTGCCGACGGATCATGTCTGGGAACCGGTATCGGTCTACGCCTCCGACGATCTGACCGAGGAGGAATTCCAGGAACTGTACGAGATCAACCGCGCGCACGTCGCGGAACTCAACCTCAAGTACTGATACTGATCGCCCTGCGATCGGGGCGCCGCGGATCGGGAATCAGGTGATCGTCCGCGGCTTGAGCTGGTGCAGCAGGATCGAGTTGCCTTCGCTGTCCTCGCACACCGCCATCCTGCATACCGGGCTGTGGATGACATCGCTGCGGAAGGCCACGCCACGCGCTTTCAGTTGCGCCATCAAGGTATCCAGGTCCTCCACCTCGAAGGCGATCGTGCCGCCCGCGGTCGCGCTGGGCTGATCCTCGATGAAATTGGTCAGCGCCACGCAGCCGCCACCGGGCAGATCGTATTCCAGCCAGTATTGGTCCCCCTGGTTTCCCATCGAACCGGGTTGCAGACCGAGCGTGTTCTCGTAGAAGTCTCGGGCACGCTGGACATCGCGGATCGGGTACATCGTGAAGGCCACTTTCTTCAACATGGGATGGCTCCGGGCAGAGGGTAGGCGCAGAAAACTGTGACCACGATACCCATGCCGGCCTCGACCGTGGCGCGCACGACATCGAAGCCGCGGATTTCCGACGAACGGTTCATCCGGCGACCGGTGTTCGGTCGTGAAATGCGTTGTTTCTGCTGTTCCTGTCATGTTGCGCGCGGATATTGGGGGAGTCCGCCGGAGAAAGGAGGCAGAGGGATGCTGTTGCAAGGACTCACCCAGGAAGGCAAGTGCGAAGTCATCGACGTCGAGGCCGAGCTGCAGCGGTGGCAGCATTGCGGTCCGGTGCCAGGGCATCGCGACGATGAGGCGTTCCGTCGATTCGAACCGACGTTCAGGTTCGCCTACGATCTCTATCTGCAGTGGCATCGCGAGCCGCTGGATGCGCTTGGCGATCGCATCGAAGGCGCGTACGAGCGCCAGCTTCCACCCGGCGAGCGCCTCGATCGCGAAACCGTGCTGGCGATCGTGGCCGCGGTGTGGGAGCGCATGGGAGGACGCATGCAGGCCTGCCGCATGCCCGCCACCGCGCGCGTACGCGCATCGGTGGGCCTGCCGCAGTCGCCGCCGCCGGTCTGACGTCGGGACAGGGGGCCTATCCGGTTCGCGGTGCTCCGGTGTTCGCGGTCTGTTGCGACAACCAGCGCCAGCTCTCATGGATCAGCACGCGCGCCAGCGGCCAGGCCGCGACGGGGGGCGTGGGCAACGTGTCCCAGCGGATCTCCAGTTCGCCGTCGACATCCGCGTCGGTGCGTCCGGCGTGGCTGGCGTGGGTCGCGAGCGCCAGCGCGTAGGCCCGGCATGCGTCGTTCCACGCGAGGTCCGGATGCAGACGCAGGCGCCGCTGGAAATCCTGCCGGCTGAAATCCTCGAAGTCTTCGGGAATGTCCGGAGGGTCATCGCTGGCGAGGCAGGCGGCGACCTGTTGGCCCGCGCGCTCCAGACTGACGTTGCCGTAGGCACTGCGGAGGTATTCCATGGGGGTAGACTCCTTCGGGTGTGCACCGATTGTCGGTTGCCTTGGCATGACCATTCCGTGAAAACACGGCGAAGGTTTCGTTGCCGATTCCGGCGCCGGATTAAAGCGGGCTTAAAGGGGATATGCCTATCGTGCGGACCCCGCGTGTCCCCCACGCATTCTCCGCAGGAGTCCGCATGTCGCCGTTCCGTCCCCTGGTTTTCCTGGGTTTGCTCGCCGGTGCCGCCGCGCCCGCATCCGCGCAGGTGGTGTCCGAATCCAATCGCGAGGCCGGCCAGGCCTCGGAATCGCGCTGGCGTGCCGGTCTGGCGGTCGCCAGCCGCGAGGGCGTCTACGCGGGCGAGGACGATCGCACCCTGGTGTTCCCGAACGTGTCGTACGAAGGCGAGCGCTTCTTCTGGCGTGGCGTGCAGGCCGGCGTCCATCTGTTCTCGCGGGAAGGTTTCGTGCTGGATGGTTATGTCGCCGGTCGCTTCGACGGCATCGACGCCGATGACTTCGGTGTTCCCGAACTGGCGGAACGCGGCATCGATCGCCGCCTGCTGGCCGACCGCGACGATGCCGCGGATGTCGGGATGAGCGCGCGCTGGCGCGGCGCGGCCGGCGAACTGGAACTGGATGCGCGCGCGGACGTCACCGGCACCAGCGAGGGCTACCAGGCCTCGCTCGCCTATCGCCATCCGTTCCAGGCGGGCTCGTGGCAACTGATTCCCGGTGTCGGCGTGCGCTGGCTGTCCTCGGACCTGGCGGACTACTACTACGGCACCCTGGACGAGGAAATCGCGCGTGGCGTGATGCGCTACCGGCCCGGCAGCGCCATCGTGCCCAACGCCAGCCTGACCGTGCTTCGCCCGTTCGCGGAGAAGTGGTTGTTCATCGCCAGCGCCGAGTACCGCCGGTTGCCGTCCGCGCTGCGCGACAGCCCGCTGATCGACCGCGACGCCGACGGCGGCACCACCGTGATGGTGGGCTTCTCGCGGGGCTTCTGAAGCCCGCGGCCCGGGCCGGATCAGCGGTTCATGCAACGGGGACGCGCATCGCGTCCCCTTGGCTGTTCGCGGAATAGGGACGCGCATCGCGTCCCTTCAATGGCCCATCGAATAGGGACGCGCATCGCGTCCCCATTCACGATTCGGCTCCGCCTGCATGGTGAAGCGCAGCTCGCCGCCGGCGAGGATTTCCGCGTGCTCCAGGTAGGCGCGATCCAGCGGCTTGCCGTTGAGGGTTGCGCCGCCGATGTACGGATGCGCTTCGTCCAGTCCTTCGGCGATCACGCTGAAGCGCTTGCCGTTGGGCAGGTTGAGGGTGGCGCGGGGCAGGAACGGCCGGCCGATCACGTACTGGTTGCTGGCCGGCGCCACCGGATAGAAACCCAGCGCGGTGAACACGTACCACGCCGACATCTGGCCGAGGTCGTCATTGCCGGCCAGGCCGTCCGGGCGCGGCGCGTACTGGCTGGCCATGATCGCGCCGAGCCGCGCCTGGGTGCGCCAGGGCTGGCCCGCGTGCGCGTACAGGTAGGCGACGTGATGGCTGGGTTCGTTGCCGTGCGCGTACCAGCCGATCAGGCCGGTGATGTCTTCCATGTGGGCGAAGATCTTCGGATCCACCTTCGCCTCGAACACCGCGTCCAGCCGCGCCAGCAGCTTGTCCTCGCCGCCGTGCGCCCGCGCCAGTCCGGCCACGTCCTGCGGCACGTACCAGGAGTACTGCCAGGCATTGCCCTCGGTGTAGTCGGTGCCGTAACCGCTGGCGGAGGGATCGAAGGGTTCGCGGAACGCGCCGTCGCGTTTGCGCGCGCGCATGAAGCCGGTGGCCGGATCGAAGGCGTGCTTCCAGTTGGCCGCGCGGCGGTTGAATTCGGCCGCGACGTCCTGGCGTCCCATCGCCTCGGCCACGCGCGCGATGGTCCAGTCGTCGAAGGCGTATTCGAGTGTCTTGGACGCGGCCTCGCCCTCCTCGTCGATCGGTACGTAGCCGAGTTCGCGGTACTGGGCGATGCCGTCGTAAGGCCCGTAGTTGGCGCTGGCGACCATCGCCTCAAGTGCTTCTTTGGCGTCATAGCCACGGATGCCCTTCATGTAGGCATCGGCGATCACCGGCACGGCGTGGTAGCCGATCATGCACCACGTCTCCTGGCCGTGGAACGCCCACACCGGCAGCACGCCGTAGGGACTGTGCCGGCGCGCGGCCAGCAGCGATTGCACGAAGTCGTTGCTGCGCTGCTCCGGCTGCACCAGGGTCAGCAACGGATGCAGCGCGCGATAGGTGTCCCACAGCGAGAACGTCGAATAGTGGGTGAAGCCTTTCGCCTCGTGCACCGCGTTGTCCGGTCCGCGATAGCGGCCGTCGCTGTCCATGAACAGGGTCGGCCCCAGCAGGGTGTGGTACAGCGCGGTGTAGAAGCTGCGCCGCTGCGCTTCCGGCGCGTCCGCGTCGATCGCGCCCAGCGCCTGCGTCCACTGGCGGCGCGCGTCGGCGCGCACGCCGTCGAAATCCCAGCCCGGGACTTCCGCGTCGAGGTTGGCGATCGCGTTGTCCTCGCTGACCGGCGAGATCGCGACCTTGACCAGCAACGGTCCCTGCGCGTCGGCGAAATCGAATGCCGCGACGATCTGGCGACCTTCGATCTGCGCGCGCTGGCGCGGGTCCTTCTCGCCCGGCGGCGGGAAGCCCTTGTAGGCCACGTCCTGTTCGGTGTCGTGCAGTTGCTGGCCCTGGACGGGCCGCGAAAACCGCAGGGCGAAGTACAACTGCCGCCCCGGCGCCCAGCCACGGGTCTCGCGGAAGCCGGTGACGGTGCCGTCCGGACGCAGGCGCAGGCGCGACCACAGCACCTTGCCCGGATAGTCGTACAGGCTGGTGCGCAGATCGATCAGCACATGCGCGGGCTCGCCGCGCGGAAAGGTGTAGCGGTGCACGCCGACCCGCGCCGTGGCGGTGAGCTCGGCGCGCACCTTGTAGTCATCGAGGGTGACGGCGTAGTAGCCGGGCTGCGCGGTCTCGTCGTCGTGGCGGAAGCGCGAGGTGTAACCGCTGCCGGGCTGATCGGGATTCCCGCGCTCCAGCTTCACTTCGCCGCTGATCGGCATCAGCAGCACGTCGCCCAGATCCGAGTGGCCGGTGCCTGAGAAATGGGTGTGCGAGAAGCCGACGATGGTGCGGTCGTCGTGGCGGTAGCCGGCGGCCCAGCCGTAGGCATCCTTGCGCGGCTGGATGCGGGTGTCGGGACTGAGCTGGACCATGCCGAACGGAACGGTCGCGCCGGGATAGGTATGTCCCTCGCCGCCGGTGCCGATGAAGGGATCCACGTCGGCGTAGGCGCGTTCGCCCGGGTTGTCCGCCAGCAGCGGCGCGGCCATCAGCCAGAGACACATCGCGCCTGCGGCGCGCTTCCACGTCTTGCGCATGCCCGTCCCAACGTCGTCATGGAGAAGGCGGGAACGTAGCACGCCGCATGGAAGGCGCATCGGTATCCGGTCACGCCGCGCCTTCGCGCCGCAGCAGTTCGCGCTTGCGATCCACGCCCCAGCGATAGCCGGACAGCGCGCCGTCGCTGCGGACCACGCGGTGGCAGGGAATGGCCACCGCCAGATGATTGGCGCCGCAGGCCTGCGCGACCGCGCGTACCGCCCGCGGCATGCCGATGCGCTGGGCGATCTCGGCGTAGCTGGCGGTGCTGCCGGGCGGAATCTGCCGCAGCGCCTGCCACACCCGTTCCTGGAAGGCGGTGCCGCGCACGTCCAGCGGCAGATCCAGGCCGATGCCGGGCGCCTCGACGAAGCCGACCACCCGCGCGACCCATTCCTCGAATCCGGCGTCGCCGCCGATCAGGTGCGCGCGCGGGAACTGATCCTGCAGGTCCCGCACCAGCGCTTCCGGATCCTCGCCCAGCAGGATCGCGCAGACCCCGCGCTCGCTGCGCGCGACCAGGATCGCGCCGAGCGAGCATTGGCCGATGGCGAAGCGGATGTCGGTATTGGCGCCGCCGGCGCGCCAGTCCTTCGGGCGCATGCCCAGGCGCTGGTTGGAGGTTTCGTAGAAGCGGCTGTTCGAGCCGAAGCCGGCGTCGAAGATCGCATCGGTGATGGTGGCGTCGCCTTCCAGACCTTCGCGCATGCGGCGCGCGCGCTGGGCCTGCGCGTAGGCCTTCGGGGTCACCCCGGTCACCGCCTTGAACACGCGGTGGAAATGGTAGGGGCTCATGCCCGCGCCTTCGGCCAGTTGCGCCAGTGATGCCTCTTCCTCGGTGTTTTCCAGTTGCCGGCAGGCGCGGGCGACCAGGTCCGCATGGTGGCGGACGAGGGCGGCGCGATCGGCGGCGGCGCGGCGGTTGGGTCGATAGCCGGCGGCCTCGGCCGCTTCGGGAGTGTCGAAGAACACCACGTTCTCCGGGCGCGGCAGGCGCGAGGGACTGCCGGGGTGGCACCAGACGCCGGTGGTCTTCACCGCGTAGACGAAACGGCCATCGGCGGCCGGGTCCCGCGCCAGCACGGCGGCCCAGCGCGGGTCGTCCTGGACGGCGGCGGCGGCGGTACGCGGGCGGGGAGGGGAGGATGCGTTCATGGCGGAAAGGCTCGTCGTGGGGACGACGCCATCTTGGTTCCCGCCAGCCTAGCCCACACTCCGTGCCTTGCGATCAAATTCGCGCCGGCCGGGCCCGCTTCAATCGCCCGGCAGGTGCGCGAGGAACGCCTCCAGCGCCGGCGAGCGACGCCGGTTGAGCAGTTCCAACCGGTACAGACGGCGGCTCAACGCGGCCTGGCCGTCCAGCGACAAGGTACGAACCCGGCGCATCGCGATCAGATCCTCCACCACCACCGACGGCAGGATGGCGACGCCGGCGCCGGCCGCCACCGCGCGGGCGATGGCCTCGTTGCTGCCGATCTCCACCTGGTGTTTCGGAGTGATGCCGTGGGCCTGCAGCAGGCGCTCGGCGACCCGGCGCGTGCCCGAGCCTTCCTCGCGCAGCAGCCAGGTCTGCTCGCTCAGGCTGGCGGCGGAGGCGAGGCGACTGCCGCTGCCGGCCAGATCGTCCGGCGCGATCACCACCAGCGCCTCCTCGCGCCAGACCCGGCGATCGATGCGCGGATCGTCGACCGGACCCTCCACGAACGCGGCGTCCACCGTGCAATCGATGATGGCCTGGGCGATCTGGGCGGTGTTGGCCACCATCACCTGGGTGCGGATGTCCGGATGCCGGCGGGCGTAGCCGGCGACGTGGACCGGCAGCCAATAGCCGGCGACCGTGGTGCTGGCGCCGATGCGCAACTCGCCCTTGCGCAGGCCGACCCGCTCGCGGATGTCCTCCAGCGCGATCCGCTCCATCGCGAAGATGCCGCGGGCGTGTTCGTACAGGGCCTGTCCGCCTTCGGTCAGGCGGACGCCGCGCATGCCGCGGGCACCGCCGGGCGCACGGTCGATCAGCGGCAGGTCGAGCTGGTGCTCCAGTTCGCGGACCGCCTTGGAAACCGCCGACTGGGTGATGAACATCGTCTCGGCCGCGCGCGAGAAGCCCTGCTGCTCGACCACGGCGACGAACACCCGCAGCAGATGGAGATTAAGAGAATGAGGAATATTCATGCATGAGGGAATTATATGCATTGGACTCATTCAAGGGGCGGGCCTAAGGTGCCGTCCGTCGGCGGGAATGTCCCGCCCGTGTCTTCCCGTGCCCAGCCATTTCCCGATGTCCACCCAATCGCTGTCCTCCCTGTCCGTTCCTCCGCATCGCCAGCCCGGCTGGTGGCTGGGACTTGGCCTCGCCGGACTGCTGGCCGCCGCGGGCCTGTGGCTGGCCGGCCTGCCGACCGTGCAGGGCTGGGGCATCAGCGCGCTGACCGCCGCGATCCTGCTGGGCATCGTCGCCGGCAACACCTTCTTCCCGCGCATCGCCGCGCGCACCGCACCGGGCGTGGATTTCGCCAAGAGCACCCTGCTGCGCCTGGGCATCGTGCTGTACGGCTTCCGGGTGACCGTGCAGGACATCGCCCAGGTCGGCATGGCCGGGCTGGTGATCGACGTGATCGTGGTGGCCTCGGTGTTCCTGCTGGCGGTATGGCTGGGCACGCGCCTGTTCAAGCTGGACCGCGAGACTTCTATGCTGATCGGTGCGGGCAGCGCGATCTGCGGCGCGGCCGCGGTGATGGCGGCCGAGCCGGTGGTCAAGGCGCAGGCACACAAGGTGGCGGTCGCGGTGGCGACGGTGGTGGTGTTCGGCACCGTCGGCATGTTCCTGTATCCGGCGCTGTATCCGCACCTGGGCATCGATGCGCACGCCTACGGCGTCTACGCCGGCTCCACCATCCATGAAGTCGCGCAGGTCGTGGTCGCCGGCAAGGCGATCAGCGAAACCGCCGCGTCGGTGGCGGTGATCGAGAAGATGATCCGGGTGATGCTGCTGGCGCCGTTCCTGTTGATCCTGTCCGCCCGCCTGGGCGCGGAAGCGGGTGCCGACGCCAGCGGCGCGCGGCCGAAGCTGATGATTCCGTGGTTCGCGGTGATGTTCATCGCGGTCAGCCTGTTCAATTCGCTGCATCTGCTGCCGACCGCCTGGGTGGCGGTGATCGTGCAGCTGGATACCGTCCTGCTCGCGACCGCGATGGCCGCGCTCGGCCTGCGCACCCATGCCGGCGCCATCCGCCAGGCCGGGGTCAAGCCGTTGCTGCTGGCGCTGAGCCTGTTCGCGTTCCTGCTGCTGGGCGGCGGCGCGATCAACTGGCTGGTGATGCGCCTGTTCAGCTGAGTCTCGCCGCGACGGCACCGTCGCGAAGGTAATAAAGATTCCGGTCGCACGGTCGATGGCTGGGATCTGGGACTGATGCCAGATGGACCATTGGGGCCCCGGGGAGAGGGCAGGCAATGGAATCGACCGCCGTACCACCGCGAAGGATCGCACCCGCCTGGATCGGGCCGGGCCTGCTCGTGCTCTGGCTGGGCGCGATGGTGCCGGCGCTGGCCCGGCTGGAAACCGGTGCCGTGCGTTCCTCGCCGCCTTCCGAGGCGAAGGCGCTGCTGATCGCACTGGGCGGACAGGCGGACCTGGCCCGCCATCGCGGCGCGGCGGTCGTCTTCCATCTGCCTTCCGCCTGCGCCTGCGATGACCGCGAAGATACCCGCCGCGTGCGTGAAGCGCTGCGCGCGCGTGGAATCCGCTGGGTCGAACTGGCCGGCGTCGCCCGCGCGGATCTGCCTCATTCCCTGATGGCCCTGGATGCCGATGGCCGGCTGCGCTACGCCGGCCCGGCGCGTCCTGACGGGCTGTGCGCCGGCGCGACGACCGCGCCGCTGGCGACCCGCTACCTGACTTTCCACCGCGAGGACGCGCCACGCGCGCTCATCAGCGGATCCCGTTGCCCGTGCAGATAAGGAGAATCGCATGTCCGCCCAACCGCATTCACGCCGAAACGACAGCCGCCTCGTCGGCCGCGAACGCTACGCCTACCTGGAGGAACTGGCGGCCGACGCCGATCGCATCTTCCTGTGGCTGGCCGCCGCGCTGGGTGTCGTCGCGCTGCTGCTGACGCTGCGCAACGGCCAATGGACGCCGGTACTGACGGTGGCGCTGCCCAGCGTGGTGGTCGCCGCGCTGCAGACCCGCCTGTTCCCCGGCACGCGGCTGAGCCGGATCACGATGGCGCTGGTGCTGATGGTGCTGTCGGCGGTGCTGATCCACCAGTCCGGCGGCATGGTCGAGGCGCATTTCGGCGTGATCCTGATGATCGCGCTGCTGCTGTATTACCGCGACTGGGTGCCGATCGTGGTCGCGGCCGGCGCCATCGCCGTGCATCACGTGGCGTTCTTCTTCATGCAGCAGGTCGGCTGGCCGGTGCCGGTGTTCCCGGCGGGCAGCGGCTTCGGCATCGTGCTGCTGCACGCGGCCTACGTGGTGGTGGAAACCGTGCTGCTGGTGATCATGGCCGTGCAGCTGCGGCGCCAGTTGCTGTGGCTGGGCTACGGGCCGCGCCGGTTGACCACGCTGGCCCACGACGTGGCGGCCGACAAGCCGGTGTCGGACGCCATCGCCCGGATGGATTTTCCACCGGCCTCGCTGGCGACCGCGCTGGTGTCGATGAGCGGCCAGTTGCAGCAGCGCCTGCATCATGAGCGCACCGCCGGACAGGAAAATCTGCGCATCCGCACCGCACTGGACGGCGTGACCGCGAACGTGATGATCGCCGATGCCGATCGCAACGTCGTCTACGCCAACCGGCCACTGATGGCGATGCTGTCGCAGGTGGAGGAACAGATCCGCCGCGACGTGCCGCGCTTCGATGTGGCGACCCTGATTGGCGGCAGCATCGACATCTTCCATCGGCATCCGGAACACCAGTCGCGCCTGCTCGCGGAACTGCGCGGTACCCATGAGGCGCAGATCCGGGTGGGGGGGCGGGTCATGCGCTTGATCATCAATCCGGTGGTGGACGATGCCGGCCGTCGCCTGGGCTTCGTGGTGGAGTGGTCCGACCGCACCTCGGAAGTCGATGTCGAGGAAGAGATGACCCGCATCGTCCAGGCGGCCGCCGCAGGCGACATGACCGGGCGCATCGCAACGGCTGGCAAACAGGGGTTCTTCCTGACCCTGTCCGAGCGCATCAATGGATTGCTGGATGCGAACGCGCAGATTCTGGATCGGGTGTCGACCCTGCTGTCCGCGCTGTCGCGGGGCGACCTGACGGTGCGCATGGACGGCGACGGCAGCCAGGCGCTGGGCGGCGTGTTCGCCCGCATGCGCGACGACGCCAACGCCACCGTCGCCCAGCTCACCGACATCGTCTCGCGCATCCAGGACGCCTCCACCGCCATCAACACCGCCGCCGGCGAAATCGCCTCCGGCAACGCCGACCTGTCCCGCCGCACCGAGCAGCAGGCCGCCAACCTGGAAGAAACCGCGGCGTCGATGGAGGAACTGACCTCCACCGTCCGCCAGAACGCCGACTCGGCCCGCCAGGCCAACCAGCTCGCCATCGGCGCGGCCTCGGTCGCCTCCCAGGGCGGCAACGTCGTCGGCCAGGTCGTCACCACCA
>NZ_JBYMTH010000006.1:0-254562 GCF_057773065.1 Pseudoxanthomonas sp. 134C1 | reverse complement strand
GGCCTGGCGGGCCGAGTCGGCGTTCTGGCGGACGGTGGAGGTCAGTTCCTCCATCGACGCCGCGGTTTCTTCCAGGTTGGCGGCCTGCTGCTCGGTGCGGCGGGACAGGTCGGCGTTGCCGGAGGCGATTTCGCCGGCGGCGGTGTTGATGGCGGTGGAGGCGTCCTGGATGCGCGAGACGATGTCGGTGAGCTGGGCGACGGTGGCGTTGGCGTCGTCGCGCATGCGGGCGAACACGCCGTGGAAGTCGCCGTCCATGCGGGTGGTGAGGTCGCCGCGGGCGATGGCCTGGAGCAGCTGCGACAGCTGGCCCAGGTTGGTGTCGCTGACCGTCATCATCGCGTTCAGGCCATCGATCATCAGCCGGAAATCATGCTCGAAGCGCTGCGCGTCGCCGCGCTGGGTGAAATCGCCGACCGCGGCCGCGGCGGCCAGGCGCTTGATCTCGCCATTGATCGCCGACAGGCTGGCCTTGGCGCGATCCATTGATTCGTGCAGCAGGGCGCGCTGGCCGGGCAGGCGACGCGCGTCCTGCGAGAGATCGCCCACCGCGTAGCGGTTGAGGATGGCGATGGCGTCGACGATGGCGTCCAGGTGCTCGAACATCATCGTGTTGATGCCGCGCGCCAGTTCGCCGTAGACACCCGGGAAATCCTCCGCCACCCGCTGCGAGATGTTCTCGCCGGCGTGCATGCGGACCATGTGCTGGGTCTCGTCGGAGAAGCGCCGCAGCATCTTCATCATTTCGTCGGTGGAGGCGAGCATCTGGCCCAGCTCATCCTGGTGGCCCCGCTCGACCTTCACCGACAGGTCACCGCGCGAGACCGCGTTGACCGCGCGCACCACCTGGCCAAGCGGGCCGGTGATCGAACGGGTGATGGCGATGCCCAGGAACACCGCCAGCAGCACCGCCGCGCCCAGGCCGATGCACATCGCCAGCACGGTGCGCGAATAGGCGCGCTCGGAAGCGGCGACTTCGCTGGCGAGGTTGTCCACGTTGTACTGGGACAGCGCCTTGAGCTGGTTGAACAGTTCGCGGCGCAGGAAGCGCGACTCGTCGCTGGAAATCGCCTGGGCGGTGGCGAAATCGTCGGCCATCACCGCGGCGGAGATGCGGTCGTGCGCCTCGAAGTACGCGGCCCGCGACTTCTTCACCTTCTCGTAGATCGCCTCTTCCTTGGCCGAGGACTGGGTCGGGATGGCATTGTAGGCCGCTTCCTCGGTATCGATCAGCTTGCGGGTGTCGACCAGCTTCTTCTCGTAGTCCGCGATTTCCTCGGCCTGGCCCTGCTTGGTCAGCTGCGACTGCTCATAGGTGCGGAATTCGCCGAGCTGGGAGCGCATTTCGCCCAGGTGCTGGACCGCGGGCATCCAGTTCTCGTTGACCGCGCGCATCTGCGCGTTGGCCACCGACAGCCGCCACAGCGACAGCGCGCCCAGCAGGATGGTGAGGATCACGGTGACGGTGAAGGCCACCGCCAGTTTGCGTGCGATCGGCAGATTGCGGAACCAGTTCATTGCTTGCTTCTCTCCAGGAAGAACGGTGCGCATGGCCTCCCCGTGTGGCCATGCGGCGATGACGGAATGTCACGCCACGGCTAGATGTCGTTACTAGCGGCGGCGGCGCGTCGAACTTGACGCCGCGTGGGAACCCGGGGCGAGGCCCGGCGTGGAATCGTGATCCGGGTCGTGGCGGTGGCGCCGACCCGGTCACCGATGATGTTGGATGCTCAGAAGTAGAACTGGGCGCGCAGCTGCAGTACCCGCGGATCGGCGCGCCGGCCCGCGCGGGTGGCGTCAACCCGGGTCAGGTTGGCCTGCAACCGGAAGTAGCGGTTGAGATAGGCGTTCACGCCCAGTGTCCAGTTGTTCTCGCGGCCACCGCGGATGCCGCCGTCGTCCAGATCGATGCGGCTGTGGCGCAGCAGCAGTTCCCAGGCGCCGTACGCGTGCGCGGGCACCGGATTGGCGACGTTGCCGGCGCTGTAGGTCCGCGATTCGCCGGTGAGCAGCCAGCTGCCGGCGACGTACCAGCCATCGGCCGAGTAGCCGGGAAGGCCGGCCTCGCGGGTGGTGTCCTGGCGCAGATACTCGCCCTGCAGCGACCACGCCCCCTCGACCCAGAGCGCTTCCACGCCCTCGCGGCGGATGCGATCCACCCGGTTCAGGCTGCCGGAATCGACCAGCCGCGCATCGGTGAGCGCCGCTTCCGGACGGGCGCGCCAGCGCACGCCGGGCAGGACGGTCTGGCCGCGTCCATTTACTTCGCTGTGCGGGTGTTCTTCCGACGCCGACAGACCCAGGTGCAGCACGTGCCCGGCCTGCTTGCGCGGCGTCCAGGCGACACGGCCAGCGAGAGTGGTGCCCGGATTGTTGCCCTGCAGATCGTTGCCGAAGAAGTAGCCGATGTTCCACAGGTAGGCGGAACGCTCGAACGCCCATTCGGCACCGACGCGGCGGCTCTCGTAGAACGCCTGGGTCGGCAGCGAGTTCTCCAGGAAGCTGCCGGCGCGGGTGGAGGTGTAGCCCTCGAAGCCCACCGGCAACTTGAACTGGCCCAGCCGCAGTTTGCCGGCGTCGCGGCCGAACAGCGCCTTGGTCTCCACGCGCAGCGCCACGTCCATCCAGGTATCGGACTGGAAGTCGTAGCTGGCGGCGAGGTCGTACACACCCTTGCGCTTGAGGGTGAAACCGAACTCCTTGCGGCGGAAGTCCTCGTCGTCCTCCAGCGTGGTGGCCGCGGTGCCGTAGCCATCGCCATCGAAGCGGTTCACGTCATAGGCATAGTTGCCGGTGGCGGCGAGCTCGGTGCCGTTGGCGAACACGAGGCGCGGTGGCCAGGCTTTGGGCTGGATGCCGGCATCGCCTTCGACGGCGAGCGCCGGCAGCGCGGAGGCCGCCAGCAGGGGGAGCAGGGCAAGGCGGAGACGGGTGATCGGGACGGATGTCATGGCGTGAAGTAATGGCGTACGCAGGGCGCGCACGGCCGCCGGGGCGGTCGCGCGCGGATGCGGGGTGGAAAATGGAATGAGGCGGGCGATCAGGCGGCTTGCGGCATCCGCAGCGATCGCACCAGTCCGCCCACGTCGACGATGAGGGCGACGCGGCCGTCGCCCAGGATGGTGGCGCCGGAGATCCCGTCCACGCGCCGATAGTTGTTCTCGAGGTTCTTGACCACGACCTGCTGCTGGCCGAGCAGCTCATCCACTTCCAGGGCCAGTTTCTGGCCGTCGCCCTCGACCACCACCACCAGCGGCTGCGCGGTGCGGGCGTGGCCGTAGCGATAGAACTGGTTGAGCGAAAGCAGCGGCAGGTACTCGCCGCGCACGCGCAATACGCGGCCTTCGCCGCCCAGCGTGCGCACGTCATCGGCCTGCGGCTGCAGTGCTTCCAGCACGTAGCCCAGCGGCAGGATCAGGGTCTCGTCGCCGACCGCCACGGTCATGCCGTCGAGGATGGCCAGGGTCAGCGGAAGCCGGATCACCACGCGGGTGCCGTGGCCGGCGCTGCTTTCCAGTTGCACTTCGCCACCCAGCGCCTGGATGTTGCGGCGGACCACGTCCATGCCGACGCCGCGGCCGGACAGATCGGTGACCGCTTCGGCGGTCGAGAAGCCGGGCTGGAAGATCAGATCCCAGACCTGCGAATCGGACGGATTGTCGGGCACGTTCAGGCCGCGCTCGGCGGCCTTGGCGAGAATGCGTTCGCGGTTCAGGCCGTGGCCGTCGTCGCTGACCTCGATGACGATGTGCCCGCCCTGGTGCGAGGCCGCCAGCGTGATCGTGCCGGTTTCGTCCTTGCCCGAAGCGCGGCGGGTATCGGGCATTTCCAGGCCGTGATCGATCGCGTTGCGCACCAGGTGCACCAGCGGATCGGCGATGCGTTCGATCAGGCCCTTGTCCAGTTCGGTGCCCTCGCCAATCGTGCGCAGGCGAACCTGCTTGCCCAGCCGCGAAGAGAGATCCCGTACCAGGCGCGGGAAGCGGCGGAACACCGCGTCCACCGGCAGCATGCGCACGCCGATCACCGCTTCCTGCAGATCGCGGGTATTGCGTTCCAGCAGATCCAGGCCGGCGAACAGGCGCTCGCACTGCGCCGGATCCAGCAGCCCGGAGACCTGCTTGAGCATGGCCTGGGTGATCACCAGTTCGCCGACCAGGTTGATCAGGCCGTCGATCTTGTCGACGCTGACACGGATCGAACTCTCGGCGGTGTCGCTGCCGCCCTGTGCGGGCGCGGTGGACGCGCCACCGCCGGTGGCGAGCGTGATCGCCTCCACCGGCGCGGGCGGCGCGGCGATCGCGGCGGGGATGGGCTGGATGTCCAGTTCGCAGTCGTCGGCGACCCAGGCGAAGGCTTCCTCTACGGCGCTGCGCGGCACGGCGCCGAGCAGGCCCAGATCCCAGGCCAGGTAGGCTTCCAGCGGATCCATCTGTTCGAAGCCGGGCAGGCGGTCCAGCCGGCAGGCGACTTCCAGCGGCGCCAGGTGTTCCAGTTCGCGCAGGATCCGCAGCGGATCGTTGCCGGTCATGAACAGCGAGGGCGCCGGGGTGAAGCCGATGCGCCAGCCTTCCGGCGCGGCGTCGTTCGCCGCCGGTGCGCTCGTCGCGGCCACGGCGCCGTCGCCGGACAGCACCGCGGTCAGGCGCGCGTGCACCTCCTTCACCGCCGCGGGATCGGCGGGCTGGCCGTGCTCGGCCTCGGCCAGCAGGCTGCGCAGCACGTCCACCGACGCCAGCATCGCGTCGATGGCGGGCGTGGCGACCTCGCGCTTGCCGGCGCGCAGTTCATCCAGCAGGGTTTCCAGCACGTGGGTCAGGCCGGCGACCGCGTCGAAGCCGAACGTGGCCGCGCCGCCCTTGATGGAGTGCGCGGCGCGGAAGATCGAGTTGATCAACTCGCCGTCGCGATTGCCCTGTTCCAGTTGCAGCAGGCCCGCTTCCATCGCTTCCAGCCCTTCGCGGCTTTCCTCGAAGAAGGTGGCGTGGAAGCGTTGCATGTCCATGTTCATCGGTGCGGAACCCGGGCGGCGTCAGGAAAGGATGGAAGAGGGCGGATCAGCCCAGGACTTTCTGGATGGTGGCGACCAGCTGTTCGGGATTGAACGGCTTGACCAGCCAGCCGGTCGCGCCGGCGGCCTTGCCCTCGGCCTTCTTGTCGGCGGCCGATTCGGTGGTGAGCATCAGCAGCGGGGTGAACTTGTAGTCCGGCAGCCCGCGCAGCGCGCGGATCAGCGCGATGCCGTCCATGTTGGGCATGTTGACGTCGGTGACCACGGCGTTGAAGCGCTGTCCCTGCGCGCGTCCCAGTGCGACCTGGCCATCCTCGGCCTCGTCCACGGCGTATCCGGCGGAACTCAGGGCGAAGGCGACCATCTGGCGCATCGAGGCCGAATCGTCCACCACCAAAATACGTGCGCTCATGCGGCGTTCTCCACAGTTTTCGAATCGTTGTTGTCGGAAGGGGAAAGACCCAGGCGGTCGGCCAGTCCCAGCAGGCGCGCGGCGTCGCGGAAGGCGGCGCTGCTGCCGGCGAAGGCGGTGGCGTGACCGGCCTGCTCGCGTTCGCGGAAAAAGGTGCACAGCACCTGCAGGCTGGCGGTATGCACGCGCTGCACGGTCCCGGCATCCAGCAGCAGGGGCTGCGGCTGGGCCAGGTGCGGCGCCAGTTGCTGCTTCAGATCGCTGGCGGCCTCGATGCCGAGGTCCGCGCCCAGGGGTACTGCGCTCATCATCGCTCCGATGGGTCGGTTCCTGCGTGGTATCGGCCGGACCGGGCAGGTCTTGAGCGGACGCGTGAAGAAGTGGGAAGTGCGTCGCGGCTTGGGGGGAATCCCGCTCCATGTGCCGGGGGAACGGACATGGCCCCCGTGATCAGCCATTCGGCTCTTGAAAGCGGAAAAGGGAGCGGGCGCGCGGCGGTCGACGGGGGATTGACCCGCCATTCGGCGGTTGAAAAGCGTTTGCTTTTGGCGCGAAAAGCAAATCCCCCTCGGTCCCCCTCTTTCGAAGGGGGAGGAAATGCTCAGCTTTCCCGAATCCCGAATCTCCGCCTTACTTCAGCAACTCCGAGGCATCCAGCAGGATGACCGTGCGTCCGGACAGGCGCGCCACGCCGCGAAACAGCGGATGGGTGATGCGGCACATGCGGGTGTTGTCGGGGGGCTCGATCTGGTGTTCGGTCAACGAGGTGACGTCTTCCACCGCCGACACGCGCAGGCCGAGGATTTCGCCGTTTTCCTCCAGCACCACGATGCGGACGTGGCTGTCCGGCGTGATCGCGGCGCGACCCAGGTACAGGCCGAGGTCGAGTACCGGCACCACCTGGCCGCGCAGGTTCATCACGCCCAGCATGTGCGGGGCCGCCCCGCGCAGCGGCAACAGGGTGGTCGGCAGCACCACTTCCTGCACCTTCAGCAGTTCCAGCGCGTAGTGCTGCTCGTCGCAGCGCATCCGCAGCCAGCGGGTGCTGCGATCGCTGGCGCGGCGGCGTTCGCCGTGCGGGGAACTGGCCGGCAGGTCATCGTCCTGGCGGCGGCGCTGCAGCATGTCGAATACCGGTTTGGCGTACGCCGGAATGGCGGCGGGCGCGGTGACCGGAACGACGGGTGTCGGTTGCGGCGGCGGAACCGGTTTGATCGGGGTTTCAGCGACGACGGCGGGCGACGGTGGAACCGGCTCGGGCGCGATTTCCGGCGCGCGCGCGCCGGGCGCGGCGCCGCCATGAAGGTGATCGAGCAGGGATTCGAATTCGTCGTCCGTGATCAGATCGCCGGCCGGCGCCGTGAGCTTCGCGGGGAGCGCCTCCACGGGTGTCATCGGGATCTCCCCGTTCTCTGGAATGGGCATGGGTTCGGTGGAGGCGGCGGCCACCGCGGTGATCGGGATTTCCCGCGGATCCGCCGCGGGCGTCGGAAGCGGTGCGGCTTCCATCTGCCGCAGCGCCAGGATCGCCTCGGGATCGTCGGCCACCGCGATGCCCCGGGTGGTCGCGAGCAGGCGTTCCAGCACTTCCTCGTGCGCGGCATCGAACGCTTCGGCCGGGGTCATCGATTCGCCGGAGGAAACCGCCAGCGCGAGGACCGGGGGGGCAGGCGCGGGCGATGCGTCGGCCGCCGCCCGCGCGGTGTCGAGCGCGATTGGCACCACCTGCAACGGCGTGGCCGGCACGGCGGCGACCGGCGCGGGCGCCGGCGCGATGTCCGCGCCCAGCAGATCCCGCAGGTAGTCGTCCAGCGCCGGCTGCGCGTTCACGCGGCCTGCTCCATCTGCACGCGGTCGCTGCTCAACAGCCAGTCGAGCGCGCGGCGGTAGGCGGACAGGCCGCGTCCCGGGTACTGGCTGGCCGACAGCGGCTTGACCAGTTCGTCGACGCTGCAGATGCGGGTGTCGTTGGGAATGGCGTCGTCCCACACGCGATCGCCATGGGTTTCCTGCATCTGCCGCAGAGTGTCGTTGCCGGTGCGGGTGCGCTTGTCGTGCAGGGTCGGCAGCACCGAGGCCGGCAGCGGGCGGCGGCGCGAACGTTCGATCATGTCCACGGTCCGGCACATGCCGTTCAGGCCGTGCAGCGCCAGCGGCTCGGTCTGGGTCGGGATGATCACGCGATCGGCCGCGGCCAGCGCGTTGACCATCAGAAGGCCCAGCGTGGGCGGACAGTCGAACAGCACGTAGTCGTAGTCCTGGCCGCCGCGCGCGAGCGCGTTGGCCAGTGCCAGGCCCAGTCCGGGCTGGGTGGCGCTGCGGCGTTCCAGCGTGGCGAGCGCGGTCTGCGCGGCGACGAAGGACAGGTTCTCGATGCCGGTCTCGCGCACCAGCGGCGCCAGTTCCACCGCGGCCTGATCGAACAGATCCAGTACGCCGGCCGGTGCCGGTTCGGCCGGCACGCCGAAGGCGCGGGTCAGCGAGGAATGCGGATCCAGGTCCATCAGCAGGACGCGCTGGCCGCGCATCGCCAGGCCGCGTCCCAGCGCCAGGGTGGTGGTGGTCTTGCCCACGCCGCCCTTCTGGTTGGCGATTGCCCACACGCGCATCAGTTCGATCCTCCTTCAAGGGTGTGCGCCAGCGCATCGGCATCGGCGGCCGTGGCGGGCGTCAGTATTTCAGCCGGCGCCGGCGTGATCGCCGGCGGCGCGGGTGAGGCCGCAATCGCAGGCAGCGAACCGCCCGGCGCGTGCTCGCCTTCGCTGGCCAGGATCACCAGCAACACCCGGCGGTTGCTGTTGCGGCCTTCCGCGGTGGCGTTGTCGCCGATGGGGCGGAACTCGCCGTAGCCGATCATCGCCAGCCGCTCCGGCGGGATGCCGTCGCGCACGAACAGGTGCACCACGCTGGCCGCGCGCGCCGCCGACAGTTCCCAATTGGACGGGAACTGGAAGGTGCGGATCGGCCGGTCATCGGTATAGCCTTCCACGCGCACGCCGTTGGGCACGCCGGCCAGCACGTCGGCCAGGCTGGACACGGTGCTCTGTGCGGCCGGTTCCAGCGCGGCGGAGCCGGTGGCGAACAGGATGTCGCTGTTGATCTGCACTTCCAGCCAGAGCTCGGCGCGGCGCACCACCACCAGCTTCTGATCGACCAGGGGCGCCAGCGCCTTCTCGATGTTGTCGGCGATGGTGTCCAGTTGCTGGTGGGCGTTCTGCATGCCCTTGGCGTCCACGCTCATGTTCATCTGCGAGGCCATCGCCGCCAGCAGGGTGACATTGGGCGCGGGCGAGGGCGCGGACGGGCCCTGCTTGGCGCCGGACTTGATCGGCGAGGGCCGATCGAAATCGGCGCCCTGCAACTGGTGGTTGCCGACCTGGACCGGATTGATGGTGCGCGGCGCGCCGCCGAACGCGGCGGTGAGCGCGTCGGCCATCACCCGGTACTTGCCCTCGTTGAGAGTGGAGATGGCGTACATGACCACGAAGAAGGCCAGCAGCAACGTCATCAGATCGGCATAGGGGATGGCCCAGGCCTCGTGGTTGACGTGTTCCTCATGGGATTTCCGGCGTGCCATGCGGGTGCCCGATCAGTGCAGGAAGCCGGCCAGCTTGGATTCGATGTTGCGCGGATTCTCGCCCTGGGCGATCGCGATCAGGCCCTCGATGATCATCTCGCGCTCGCGGCTCTGCCCGCCGATGACGCTCTTGAGTTTGCTGGCGACCGGAAGGAAGAACAGGTTGGCCGAGGCGATGCCGTAGATGGTCGCGGTGAACGCGGCGGCGATGCCGTGGCCCAGCTTGCTCGGATCGGCCAGGTTCTTCATCACCGCGATCAGGCCGAACACCGCGCCGATGATGCCCAGGGTGGGCGCATAGATGCCCATCGCCTCGAACACCTTGGCGGCGGCCAGATCCTGGTGCTCCTGGCTGTTGAGATCGATTTCCAGCATGTGCCGGATCGCTTCCGGCTCCAGGCCGTCGACCAGCATCTGCAGGCCCTTCTTCAGGAACGGATCGCTCTGTTCGTTGACCAGCGGCTCGAGCCCCAGCAGGCCCTGCTTGCGGGCGATGTTGCTCCACTCGACGATCTGCGCGACCAGACCATCGTGGTTCGCGCCCGGCGGGCGGATCACCCAGCGGGCGATGGACACGGCGCGCTTGAACACCGCCGGCGGCGTGTGCACCAGGATCGCGGCGACGGTGCCCAGGATGACGATGACGAAGGCCGCCGAGGACCACAGCGACGACACGCCGGCGCCCTTGAGGATGCTGCCGCCGACGAGGGCGACCAGGGCGAGGATGAGACCGATGAGGCTGAAGATGTCCATATGCAGTGGTATCGGCGGTGGCGGCCCGGACTTGAGACGGGGGACGGGCGGGAGGCGTGGGTCGCGACCGCGGTCACAGGGTCATGCGACGGTCATCTTCCGCGGACGCGGAAACCCGGGAGCCGGGCGCGGAACGGTTACGCCGCCGCTTCGCGCAGGCCATCGACATCCAGGATCAGGGCCATGCGGCCATCGCCGATCAGGGTGGCGCCGGCGTAGCCGCGCAGGCCGCGCACCGCGCGCGGCAGCGGCTTGATCACCACTTCCTCGCGCCCGCGCACCTGGTCGACCACCAGGCCGAATCGCTGATCACCCATCTGCAGCACCACGATGGTCAGCAGCGGCGCCTTGATCGCTTCCACACCCAGCCAGCGGCGCAGATCGACCAGCGGCAGGGTGTTCGATTGCCGGTCCAGCACGGCCTGGCCGTCGAACCAGCGCAGGCTGGAGGCCGGCGCGTGCAGCACCTCCATCACCCGCGCCAGCGGCAGCGCGTAGACCGGCTCGCCGGCCTGCACCAGCAGGGTCGGCAGGATCGCCAGGGTCAGCGGCACCCGGATCAGGAAGCGGCTGCCGCGGCCCAGCTGCGAATGGATCTGGATCTGCCCGCTGAGTTCGCGGATGCGCGACTGCACCACATCCATGCCGACGCCACGCCCCGAGATATCGGTGATCTCGGCCTTGGTGGAGAAGCCCGGCAGGAAGATCAGATGCAGGCATTCGTCGTGCGACAGGCGGGCGGCGGCTTCCGGTTCGATCAGGCCTTTTTCCAGCGCCTTGTCGCGCAGCCGCTCCGGATCGATGCCGGCGCCGTCGTCGCGGATCTCGATGGTGACGTAGTCGCCTTCCTGTTGCGCCGCCAGCCTCACCTGGCCGCTGCGCGGCTTGCCGGTGGCCTCGCGCAGGTCGGGGAGTTCGATGCCATGGTCGATGGCGTTCCGGACCAGGTGCACCAGCGGATCGGACAACGCTTCGACCAGGTTGCGATCCAGTTCGGTGTCCGCGCCGATCAGTTCGAGGTCCACTTCCTTCTTGAGGGAACGGGCCACGTCGCGCGCGACCTTGGGAAAGCGCGAGAACACCTTGCCGACCGGCTGCATGCGGGTGCGCATGACCGCGTTCTGCAGACGCGCGGTGGCGATGTCCAGGCCACTGACCGCGCGGTCCAGTTCCTCGTCGCGCAGGCGCGCGCGCAGGGTCTTGAGACGGTTGCGCGAGAGCACCAGTTCGCCGACCAGATTGACGATGGCGTCCAGCCGCTTGGTGTCCACGCGGATGGTCTGCTCGGCCTCGCCCGCGCGCGCGGCCGGCCGCGGTGGTGCGGCGGGAGCGGCGGGTCGCGGCGCGGCGGGAGCCACGGGGGCCGCCGGTGGCGCGGAGGTGGTGCCGGGCGCGGCGCCGCCGTGCAGCTGATCCAGCAGCGCTTCGAATTCGTCCTCGCTGATCAGATCGCCGGCGCCGGGCGCTGGCGCGGCCGGGGCCGCCGGCGTGCCACCGCCGTGGAGCTGGTCGAGCAGGGCTTCGAATTCGTCGTCGGTGATCAGATCACCGACGGCCGCGACGGCCGGATGCGACGCCGCCACCGGCGCGGTTTTCGCCACCGGCGCGCCGCCGGTGTCGACATTGAACTGGGCAATCAGCGCGGCGGGCGCGTGCGGCGGCTCCTCGCCGGCGCCGACGGCGTCGAGCATGCGCTGCAGCCAGTCCAGCGATTGCTGGGCGGCATCGAAATGATCCGCTTCCAGGGTCGCCTTGCCGGCGCGGACCATGCCCAGCGCCTCCTCGGCGGCATGGCACAGGTGCACCATCGCCTGGATGCCGAGGAAGCCGGCGCCGCCCTTGAGCGTGTGGAAGCCGCGGAACACCGCGTTGAGCTGTTCGCTGTCGCCGGGATCCTGTTCCAGCGTCACCAGCTGCTCGCCGAGGCGATCCAGGATTTCCTGGGCTTCGATGAGGAAGTCGGCGGCGATTTCGGGAGTGACGGCGGACATGGTTCGGCTCGGGTTCGGCAGGGAGGCGCGGGCGGACGGCTAGAGGCCCAGCCCCGACAGCAGATCGTCGGCGTCGTCCTGCGAGAAGGCGTTCTTGTCCAGGCCGGCGACGGCGGGGCCGGCGAGGCCATCGTCTTTTTTCTTTTCCGGCGGCGGCAGGCCGAGTTCGCCGAAGCCTTCGTGCACGCGGCGGACGATGCCCGCGACCCGGCGGATGATCTGGCCGGTGAGATCCTGATAGCTCTGCGCGAGCGCCATTTCCGACAGGCCGGCGCGGATCTGGTCCACCACCCGGGTCTGTTCGCCGCTCAGCGTCGTCGCCTTGAGCTGGTCGGCCAGCTCGCGGCACTGCTCGGCCAGGTCGAGGGTCTTGTGGCTGGCCTGCTCGGTCATCGCGACCACATGGTCCAGGCGCGCGCAGGCGTCGTCGAGGTCGCCCGCGCCGTGGGTGGGCGGCAGTTCGCCGAGGGTCTGCGCGAGTTCGCGGGCCAATCGGCCCAGCCCCTGCATCATCGGCTGCGTGCGCCAGGCCGCGATGGTGTCCAGCTCGCGCCGCCAGCCGGCCTCGTCGCCCTGTTCCAGCGCATCCAGTGCGTGCTGCAGGCGTTCGACCAGCGCGGCGCGGGCGCTGCCGGCTTCCATGACCGCAGCCATCAGGCCGCGGCCCCGAGACGTTCGAAGATCTTGCCGAGCTTTTCTTCCAGGGTCTGCGCGGTGAACGGCTTGATGATGTAGCCGTTCACGCCGTTCTGCGCCGCCTCGATGATTTGCTCGCGTTTGGCCTCGGCGGTGACCATCAGCACCGGCAGGGTCTTGAAGCGGTCGTCGGCGCGGATCGCCTTGAGCAGTTCGATGCCGGTCATGCCCGGCATGTTCCAGTCGGTGACCACGAAGTCGAAACTGCCCTGGGCCAGCGCGGTCAGCGCGCTGGAGCCGTCGTCGGCCTCGGCGGTATTGGTATAGCCCAGATCGTTGAGGAGGTTCTTGATGATGCGGCGCATCGTCGAGAAGTCGTCCACGATCAGGATCCGCATGTTCTTGTTGGCTGTCACGAAGGGCTCCGGGTGCAGCAGGGTAAAGGGGGCTCGAGAGCCTTATCGGCAGGCGGCGGGAAAACTTTTGGCCGGGATTGGGGGGAGGCGGGGATTGGGGATTCGGGATTTGCAAAAACGGGGCTTTGCCTCCCCCTTTGCAAAAGGGGGATTGAGGGGGATTTGCTCTTGGCGCCAACAGCAAGCGCTTTTCAACCGCCGAATGGCGGGTCAATCCCCCGTCGCCCGCTCCGCGGGCGCCCGCCCCCTTTTCCGCTTTCAACAGCCAAATGGCTGGTCAAGGGGGCTCTTCCAATCCCGAATCCCCAATCCCCAATCCCGACTCAATCCTCCAGCCCGGCGTCCACGCTCTCGAACACGTTCAGCCGGCCACGCAGGCGCAGCATGGCCTGGCCGTGGATCTGGCAGACACGCGACTCGCTGACGCCGAGGACCGCGCCGATTTCCTTCAGGTTGAGTTCCTGCTCGTAATACATGGACAGCACCAGCTGTTCGCGCTCGGGCAGCTGGCCGATGGCCTTGATCAGCGACTGGCGGAACTCGCTGCGTTCCAGCTGCTGCTGCGGGTTGGGACCGCCGCTGACCACGGTCTGCGGTTCGCCGTGATCCTCGATGTGCGATTCCAGGCTCAGCACCTGGCCGCGGGCGGCGTCCTCCAGCAGGCGCAGGTATTCGGGCAGCGGCATCTCCATCGCCGACGCGACCTCGGTGGCGATGGCGGCGCGGCCGGTGCGCTGTTCGATTTCGCGCACGGTGGCGGCGGCCTGGCGGGCGCGCCGGTGCACCGAGCGGGGTACCCAGTCGCCACGGCGGATCTCGTCGATCATCGAGCCGCGGATGCGGATCGAGGCGAAAGTCTCGAACGAGGCGCCCTGTTCGGCGTCGTAACTGCGCGAGGCTTCGAGCAGGCCGATCATGCCGGCCTGGATCAGATCGTCGATCTCCACGCTGGCGGGCAGGCGCGCGGCCAGGTGATGGGCGATGCGGCGGACCAGGTCCGCGTGCGTCGTGACGAAATCGGTGGCCGCCGCTTTCTGGACGGCACGGTATTGGGCGGCGCCGGTACTCATGCAGGCACGCTCCGGTTGATCATGCGTTCGACGAAGAATTCGACATTGCCGCGTGCCCCGGTCGGCGGCTGCCAGCGCGCGGTGACCCGGGCGATTTCGTTGATGGCGCGCGCCGACGGACTGCCCGGGTACGCCTTGACGACGGCCTGCTGGCGCTGCACCGCGCGACGCAACCAGTCGTCCTGCGGCACCGCGCCCAGATAGTGCAGGGCGACATCGCCGAGGAAGCGCTCGCATACGCGGGCCAGCTTCTCGTACAGCTTCCGGCCTTCGTTGGGATCACGGACCATGTTGGCGATCACGTGCACGCGGTCCACGCCGCGCTCGCGCGAGAGCACCTTGACCAGGGCGTAGGCGTCGGTGATCGAGGCCGGCTCATCGCAGACCACCACCACCGTGTCCTGCGCGGCCTGGCAGAAGGTCAGCACGCTGTCGGTGATGCCGGCGGCGGTATCGACCACCATCACGTCGAGGGCGCGCTGCAGTTCCGAGAACACGTTGACCAGGCCGACATGTTCGGCCGGCGAGAGTTCGGCCATGTGCCGGAAACCCGACGAGGCGGGGACGATCAGCAGGCCCTCCGGACCTTCCAGCAGCACGTCCTCCAGCTGGCAGCGCTGCGCGACCAGATCGGCCAGGGTGTACTTGGGGGTCAGGCCGAGCAGCACGTCGACATTGGCCAGGCCCAGGTCGGCGTCCATCAGCAGGGTGCGCTTGCCCATCTCGGCCAGCGACGCGGCCAGATTGACCGACACATTGGTCTTGCCGACGCCGCCCTTGCCGCCGGTCACCGCGATCACGCGGACCGGATGGAAGGCGCCGGTCAGCGGCGGGGTGCTGCGCGGATTGGTCTGCAGCAGGTGTTCATGCGACATGGATGGTCTCCGCGTGGCTGGGTTCGTCGGCTTCGCGGCGCAGCTGGTCCAGGCGCAGGACCAGGTTGGGCGCGCTGGCGCGGTGCAGATCGTCCGGCACGCGCTGGCCGTCGGTGATCCAGGCCATCGGCAACTGGTGATCGACAATGACGGACAGCGCGCTGCCGAGCCGCCCGGTCTCGTCCACCTTGGTCAGCACCACGCCGTGCGGCTGGGCGCCGCTGAAGCGGCGGACCACTTCGTCCAGATCGCCGAAATGCGAATTGGCCGGCAGCACCAGCAGGGTGTGCACCTGTCCGGCGGCGCGCAGCCAGTTGAGCTGGCCGACCAGGTTGCGATCGCGCTGGCCCATGCCGGCGGTGTCGATCAGCACGAGCTTGTAGTCGCGCAGGCGCTCCAGGGTCTGGGCCAGGCGCACATCGCTGTCGGCCTCGTGCACGGCGATGCCGAGCTGACGGCCGTAGCTGTGCAACTGTTCGCGGCCGCCCACGCGCACGGTATCGGTGGTGACCAGAGCCACGTCGCGCGGATTGTGGCGATCGGCGTAGGCCGCGGCCAGCTTGGCGATGGTGGTGGTCTTGCCGGCGCCGGTGGGGCCGACCAGGGCGATCACGCCACCCTGTTCCAACGGATCCTGGGGCAGGATCGGCAGCTTGCGCGACAGCAGGCCCAGCATCAGGCCGCGTCCACGGTGCAGTTCGGTGTCGGCGGGAATCTGCAGGGCGACATCACGGGTGATGCCCGCATCGAAACCGTAGTCGTCCAGCAGGTCCATCGCCTGCGCGCGCACCGGCGAGCCACGCAGGCGCTCGTCGGTGAGGCGATGCATCTCGCCTTCGATCATCTCGCGCATCGCCGCCAGTTCGGCGCGCATCTGCACCAACTGCTCGTCCTCGGCGCGCGCGCGCGCGGCGTTGTCGGCGACCACGCTCAGGGTCGGTGCGGTGGGGGCTTCCGCCGGCGCCGCGACGGACACCGTCGCGGGTTCGGGCGCTTCCATCGGCACCGGCGGCAGGCTGGCGGCCAGGCGCGCGGCGAAGGAGTGCGGATCCACCGCGAAGGTGGCGGGAGCCGGACGTTCCGGTTCCATCGCGGCGGTCGGCGCGGGAGGCGACTGCGGGTCGTTCGTCGCCGGCGCCGCGGTCATCCGGCTGAAGTAGGCGGCGGCGGCTTCGGCCGGCGACAGCGCGGACGATTCATTGCGGGTCTGCTCACCGCGCGTCTGCGCCTGGGCGCCACGCGCGAATGACGGGACGGGCGGGGCCGGCTCGGCCGGCGCGGCCGGGCGCATCGCTTCGAGCGTCCGCTGCACCAGCGTCTCGTCGTAATTGGAGGCCGCCACGATCTCGACGCCATCGTCGGTCATGCGGTTGGAGAGGATGACCGCGTCCGGGCCCTGCTCCTGCCGGACCAGCGCGAAGGCGGTGCGCATGTCGGGAGCGACGAAACGTTTGATTTTCATGGGATGAGGCCGGGAATGGGGAATCGGGAATGGGGAATCGGGGAATCCTCGGCGCTGACGCGGCCGGGGTTCTCATCGCTGTGTCGTATTCGTTTCATCGTCTGTCTCCGCAATGGGAATCCGCTGTTGCGATTCCCCATTCCCCATTCCCGAACCCATCAACTAATCGTCCCCACCAGCTTCAACCGCTTGTCCTCCGGCACTTCGCTGTAGGACAGGACCGACAGCGTGGGCACGCTGTGGCGGACCAGCCGGGCCAGCGCGGCGCGGACGCCGCCGGGGACCAGCACCACCGCCGGCTCGCTGCGCGCGTCCTGCTGGGCGACGCAGTCGGCCAGGCTCTGGTGGAGCCGTTCGGCCAGGCCGGGTTCCAGCGCGGCGCCGGTGCCCTGCACGCTGTCCTGCAAGACACGTTCCAGTTGCGGCGCCAGGGTATAGACGGGAAGCTCCGGCGCCATGCCGGAGATTTCCTGGACGATGAAACGGCCCAGCGAGGTGCGCACGGCGGCGGTGAGCGCGGCCGGATCCGGGTTCTGCGGGCCGAACTCGACCAGCGCTTCCACGATCCGGCGCAACTGGCGGATCGGCACGCGCTCGATCAGCAGGTTCTGCAGCACCCGCACCACGGTCGACAGGGTGAGGGTCTTGGGGGTCAGGTCCTCGACCAGCTTGGGCGCGGTCTTGCCGAGGTTGGCGAGCAGTTGCTGCACTTCCTCATGGCCCAGCAGCTCCGGCGCGTGTTCGCGGACCAGGTGCGAGAGGTGGGTGGCGACCACGGTGGAGGCGTCGACCACCGTGTAGCCCAGCGATTCGGCCATCGCATGCTGGCCGGGCGTGATCCAGGTCGCGTCCAGTCCGAACGCCGGATCCCGGCCGGGGATGCCGTCGAGGGCGCCGAACGCGCCGCCGGGATCCAGCGCCAGTTCGCGGTCCGGATGGATCTCGGCGGTGGCGACCGGCACGCCGTGCACCAGCAGGCGATAGCCATTCGAGGGCAGTTCCAGGTTGTCGCGGATGTGCACCGGCGGCACCAGGAAACCCAGGTCCTGGGTGAGCTTGCGGCGCACGGCCTTGATCCGCGACATCAATTCGCCGCCCTGCGCCTTGTCCACCAGCGGAATCAGCCGGTAGCCCACTTCCAGGCCGAGCGGATCCACCGGACGCACCTCGTCCCAGGTCAGTTCGGCCTGCGGATTGGATGGCGCGGGCAGGGCGGGATCGGCGGCCGCGCCGCTTTCACCGCCGGCGCCGGGTTGCTGCTTTTTCCACAGCTTCCAGGCGATGTAGCCCAGCACCGCGGCCAGCGTCAAAAACACGACATTGGGCATGCCCGGCACCAGCCCGACCACGCCGATCAGGCTGGCGGCCACCGCCAGCGCCTTGTGCTGGCCGAATACCTGGCCAACCATCGCGTTGCCCATGTCCTGCGCGCGCGAGGCGCGGGTGACCAGCATCGCCACCGCCGAGGACACCAGCAGGGCCGGCAACTGCGCCACCAGGCCGTCGCCGATCGACAGCAGGGTGTAGATCTTGGCCGCCTCGCCGACCGGCAGGCCGTGCTGGAGCACGCCGATCGCCAGGCCGCCGACCAGGTTGATGAAGAGGATCAGGATGCCGGCGATGGCGTCGCCGCGGATGAACTTGCTGGCGCCGTCCATCGCACCGTAGAAGTCGGCTTCCTCGCGGACTTCCTCGCGCCGGGCCTTGGCCTCCTCGCGGGTCAGCAGGCCGGCGTTGAGGTCGGCGTCGATCGCCATCTGCTTGCCGGGCATCGCGTCCAGGATGAAGCGCGCCGACACTTCCGAGATGCGCCCGGCGCCCTTGGTGATGACCACGAAGTTGATGATGGTCAGGATCGCGAACACCACCAGGCCGACCGCGAAGTTGCCGCCGACCACGAACTCGCCGAATGCCTCGATCACCTTGCCGGCGGCGCCATGGCCGTCCTGGCCGTGCAGCAGCACCACGCGGGTGGAGGCCACGTTGAGCGCCAGCCGCAGCATCGTGGTCATCAGCAGCACGATCGGGAAGATGGTGAAGTCGAGCGGGCGGCGCACGTAGACCACCGCCAGCAGCACCACCAGCGAGATGGCGATGTTGAAGCTGAAGAGCGCGTCCAGCACCGGCGGCGCCAGCGGGACGATCACCATCGCCAGCATCGCCAGGACGATCAGCGGCGCGCCCAGGCCGTGGCGCAGCATTTCCATCATCCGGGAAGTGGGGCTGGGCACCGCGCTCATGCCGGCTTGCCTTCATCCACGTCCACCGCCGGCGGATCCGGATGCTCGGCCACGGTGCCGTCGCGCCAGGCGCGCAACTGGTAGACGTAGGACAGGATCTGGGCGACGGCGGTATACAGTCTCACGGGGATCTCCCGACCGAGTTGCCCTTCGCGATACAAGGCGCGTGCCAGTGGCGGCGCCGACACGATGGCGACCCGGTGGGCCTCGGCGACCTCGCGGATGCGCAGGGCGATTTCGTCCACGCCCTTGGCGACCACCCGCGGCGCACCCATCTGGCCGGCCTCGTACTTCAACGCGACCGCGTAATGGGTCGGGTTGACCACGATCACGTCGGCGGTCGGTACCTCCTCGATCATCCGGCGCTGCGACAGCTGGTGCTGCATCTGGCGGATGCGGCCCTTCACTTCCGGCCGGCCCTCGCTTTCCTTCAATTCCTCGCGCAGTTCCTGGCGGGTCATCTTCAGCTTCCGCATCCAGTTCCATTTCTGGTACGGCGCGTCGATGGCGGCCAGCAGCGCCAGCGCGCCGGCGCAGGCCAGCAGCAGGCTGCCAGCGAAGCCCATGCCGGTGCGCACGGCCTGTTCCAGCGGCATGGTCAGCAGCTCGCGCAGGGCGTTCAGGCCCAGCTTCAGGCTCAGGCCGGCGGCCAGGCCGACGAAGGCGACCCGCAGCAGCGACTTCAGCAACTCGGCCACGCTCTCGGCGCCGTACAGGCGCTTGAGGCCGGCCATCGGGCTGAGCCGCTTCAGGTCCGGCGTCAGGGCCTTGCCGGAAAAACGCAGCCCGCCCATCAGCACCGGGCCGATGAAGCCGGCCAGCAGGCACAGGACGACCATCGGCAGCACCACCCACAGCAGTTGCAGCAGCAGCGCGCCGACGTGGCCAAACAACTGGTCCGGGTGCTTGAACAGTTGGGGATCCGGGCTGAGCGCGATCTTCATCCAGCCCAGCGAGCCGCGTGCCAGCGGCGCCGACATCGTCAGCAGAGCGACCACGCCGGCACCGAACACCGCCGCGGTCGCCAGTTCGCGCGAGCGCGGGATGTTGCCCTGTTCGCGGGCCTCGCGCAGGCGTTTTTCACTGGGTTGTTCGGTGCGTTCGCCGCTTTCGTCCTGCTCGGACATGGGGGTGCGTCAGGGAGATTTGGCGGTGTTGGTGCAAGTCCCGTTCCAGTCGGGTGACGGAAACCGGGCGGGCGTCCGTGTCGGGGGGGATCCGGCTTTGTCTGGTGGGAGGGGCGTTTGGCCGCTTTCGGGGCGCTGGTGCGCGATGCCCCGCGGGCACGGGATGTCTACGCGCCTTCCGCGGGAGTCACTTTTCTTTGCTTGTGCAAAGAAAAGTAACCAAAAGAAAGCACACCCCTGGGCGGCGTGCCCTGCGCGCTGTGCGCTCCGGGTCCGCAATCGGTCCGGGAATTTTCGGAAGGGGCCTCCTGCCCCTGCCGAAAACGGCGCACGTCCTGTGCGCCGCCCTGCGGGTTTTACCCGGCCCGCTTGCCACGCCTGAACGGGGTCCCCGAAAAGCAAAGGCAAGAACAACAGCAACAGCAACAGCAACAGCTCCAACGGGAGTTGCCTGCTCCTGCTTTTTGCTTTGGTATTTGCTCTCGGGCCCCCTTCCGCAGCGGTGGCGGCGGTGGGCAAACCCGAAGGGCGCCGCACAAGGATGTGCGGCGTTTTGGGTCGGCACAGGATGTGCCGTCCCAAAATTACCGCCGGCGACACGAACCCCGGCCGCGTAGCGGCTGGGGCGCGAAGGCCGGGGTGTGCTTTCTTTGGTTACTTTCTTTGCACAAGCAAAGAAAGTGACGCCCCGCGGCGAGCGCGCCATCCGTGACAACCGCTAGCAATGACGCGCGCCAGCGCCAGAAAAGTACAAAAACCTCATGCGTCAGCGCCGCTAACCTCGTACGGATACCGACTCAGAACAGATCTTCGGCAATCACGTAATTGTCGCGCCCGTTGGACTTGGCCCGGTACAGCGCCGCGTCCGCATGCGAGAACCAATCATGCCAATCGCGCTCGTGGCCAAGCAGGGCACCGCCCAGGGAAATGGTGATGCGCCCACCCGGCCCGCGCAACGAAGCGCGCACCGCCTTGCGCAGGCGCTCCGTGGCCGCTTCCAACTCGTCGCGGTTGCCGGCCTGCAGCAGCACCACGAACTCCTCGCCGCCGAACCGGAACACCTGATCGTCCTTTCGCATCTCGAAACGCAGGATCGAGGCCAGGTTGGCGATGGCGTCGTCACCGGCCGCGTGGCCGTAGAGGTCGTTGACCTCCTTGAAACGGTCCAGATCCAGCACGATCAGGCCATATCGTGCCCGGCCCAATGCCTGCTGCTCGACCGCGTGGGTCAAGGCGCGTTCCATCATCCGGCGGTTGGGAACGTTGGTCAGCGCATCCAGCGAGGCCAGTTCCTGCAGCTCGACCCGGTCGTCCTGGCTGCGGGTGGCGAAGATGTAGGAGAACAGCGCGGTCAGCGCCGCCGTCACCAGGGTGGAGATCGCGTGGAACACGTCGGGGAAAATTCCGGGCAGCACGCACAGCGCCACCAGCATGGCGAGCCCGGCCCCCAGCGCCAGCCGGCGGTCGGCCAGGAAGAAGTTGGTCAACAGCACCAGGTACAGCCAGGTCAGGGCAATCGGGCCGATCAAGGCGACCGCCAGCAGGCAACCGCAGGAATTGAGCACGCACAGCAGGTTGCCGGCGCGCTGGCTGTTGCCGCTGGCGCGGGCGTAAATCACCACCCCGAGGATGGCGCCGGCGATGAGCGCGTCCACCAGCAGCGCGGTCAGATCGCCGTGCACCAGCCGGTAGATCGCGAACGCGGCGATCACCACGGTCGTGGTCACGCCCAACAGGGTGATCAGTTCCAGGCGGATGTCGCGGTTCTTGGGGGTCATCCCGGTCAAGTCTGGCGCCCGATGGCGCCCGCATCGTGATTTCGTCGTCTTTCCCGATGCAAGTCTAGTGCCGGAATTCCGACTTCGGGTGAATCCCGTCAAGGAACCGTTGCCGGACCGCCGGGCAACGCCTGCAGGAGCGACGTCGGTCGCGACCGGAACCCCGACATCCCGGCACCCAGGATGGACCGCTCTGTGGGAGCGACGTGAGTCGCGATTCGGGATTCCGGCGGCTCTTCGCGACTCACGTCGCTCCCACAGGAGGGTGGGGCATTCAGCGGGCCGGGATCAGGCTCAGATCGGCGCGGTATTCCCAGGTTTCGGTGTCCGCCGACACGACGGCCGTGACCAGCGCGGCAGCGGCATCGACCGCCTGCGGATCGGCGGATGCGGCGAGCCCGGCTTCCAGGCTGGCGCCACCGGTGCGGTCGTGGTCCTGCCATCCGCGCAGCGCGACCAGATGCAGATAGCCGGGTGCGTCGCCGCTGACCGGCTCGTACCAGCTGTGCGCGGGCGCGTCGGCCGGCAGCGCCGCGCGGGCGATCCGCACCGCCCGTTCGAACGCGGCGCGGGCGCCCGGCCGCACCACATAGCGGGTGACCAGCAGCCGCGGCGAAGGCTGCCAGCGTTCCAGCGGAAAGCCGCTGCTCAGGTCCCGCCGCAACCGGTAACTGGCGCGCAGCGCCGGTTCCACGAACGGAGTGACGTTGCGCGCGGCGTCGGCGCCGTCGCCGGCCGGATCGACGCGTCGATCAAACGCGGCGAACGGCGCGCCGAAACTGCCGTCGACGAACATGCCGGCGCGCTGGCCGTCGCTGACGTACCAGCCGTACCACACCAGCGGATCCCCGGTCTGCCGGTGCCAGACCAGGTGCCGGCGGTAGCCTTCGTCGAACGCGGCACGCTGGCCGGGCTTGGGCCAGTAGCCGAACAGGTGGGCGGCATCGCCGCTGTCGCGGGTGGAAGCGGCGGGATTGGCGGCCGAAGCGGCGGGGATGCCAGGCAGCAGCGCAGCCAGCAACAGGACGGCGGACAGGAGTCGCATGGTGGTTTTTCCGGCGAAGGAGATGGTGTCAGCCTAGGCCGCCCGGACGCCGCCGGCCATTTCAAATCCCGGCGCCGCCATTCGATGACATGGAATGATCGCCCACGGCTTACCATCGGCGTTCCTCCCGCTTCCCGCCGGCCGATGCTTCCCGATTTCCGTCGCCTCGCCGTGTTCCGCACCGTGGTCGCCGAAGGCGGCGTCAATGCCGCCGCCCGCGCGTTGCACAAGTCACCGTCGGCGGTGACCTACGACCTGCAACAGCTCGAAGGCCAGCTCGGCACGCCGTTGTTCCGCCGCAACGGCAGCCGGCTGGTGCTGACGCCGCGCGGTCGGGTGCTGGCGGCCTCCATCGAACGCGCCTACCTGGATCTGGGCCAGGCCTGGGAAAACGTGCGCGAGGACGTGGGCGCCGAGCCGCTGCGGATCGCCTGCGTGTCCGGCTTCGGTCGCTATCGGTTGGTGCCGCGCCTGCTGACGCTGCTGCCCGAAGGGCGTCCACTGGAAGTGCTGTTCCGCACCGCCAGCCAGGTGCTGGCCTTGCTGGAAACCGGACGGGTGGCGCTGGGCGTGAGCTACCGCCCGCTGGTGACCACGGGGATCGCCTCGGTGCCGCTGGGCAGCGAGGAACTGGCGCTGGTCGGGCCGAAGACACGCCGTGCGACGCCGCGCGCGGCGGATATCGCGGCGCTGCCGTTCGTGACCTACGAGGAGTTCGAGTACGTGTTCTTCCGCTGGTTCGAGAGCCAGCGATTGCCGCTGCCGGCGCGCTGGCAGCGCAGCGATCATTTCGACGAGCTGGAGGAGGCGCTGGAAAGCGTGGCGCAGGGACGGGGTTGGTCGGTCGTGCCGCTGGATTCGGCGTTGGGAAGCGCATACCGCGCGCGGGTGCGGGTGCATCGGCTTTCGCGGCCCTGCTTGAACGATGTGCATCTGATCGGGCGGGAGCGCGATTTGCGTAGCGAGGATGCCGCGTTGTTGCGCAAGGCGGCGGTGTAGGGGCTCGCCTTGTCATCGTGTCCGGATGTGAGCAGAACGCGGGCGTCCGGGCGATCCGAAGCGTAGAGCGCGAGCCTGCTCGGCTGCTGTGGCTTTGGCTCCGTTTTTTTCTTTTGCTCTTCGTTCGTCATCGTAGTGGTAGTGGGCGCTGTCGCGCTGGTCGCTATCGGTTCTCACCGATTGCGCGCTCGCCGCGGGGCGTCACTTGACCAGCCATTCGGCTGTTGAGAAGCACTTCTTTGCTTGTGCAAAGAAAGTAACCAAAGAAACACACCCCTGGCGGCGTGCCCTGCGCTTCGCTCCGGGTGCGCAATCAGTCCGGGAATTTTCGGAAGGGGCATCCTGCCCCTGCCGAAAACGGCGCACGTCCTGTGCGCCGCCCTGCGGGTTTTACCCGGCCCGCTTGCCACGCCTGAACGGGGCCCCGAAGAGCAGACGCAACAGCAACAGCAACTGCAAGAGATCTGCATTGAGTGCGCTGGTGTTGTTGCCTTTGCCTTTGTCTTTGCTCTTGGGGCCCATCCGCAGCGGTGGCGCCGGTGGGCAAACCCGAAGGGCGCCGCACAAGGATGTGCGGCGTTTTGGGTCGGCACAGGAGGTGCCGTCCCAAAATTCCCGCCGGCGACACGAACCCCGGCCGCGTAGCGGCTGGAGCGCGAGGACCGGGGTGTGCTTTCTTTGCTTACTTTCTTTGCACAGGCAAAGAAAGTAAGGCCTCGCGGCGAGCGCACCATCTACGCCAACCGATAGCAGCCCGCGCGTCAGCGCCCAGTAGAGTAAGAGCAGCGAGGAAGTCTTGCTCAAGAACGCGGGAAGGCAGGCAAAACGAGGATAACGGTGGATCCTTGCCACCCTACGGCGTGATCTGCCGCGCCGCGTCGAACGTCTGATCGAAAAGGCGCTGCACCGGCGGCCCCAGCTCCCCCGACAACAACGCCAGCAGGAACAATCCGAGCAACAGCGCCGTCGGCAACCCCAACTGGATCGGATTCAGCGCCGGCGCCGCGCGCCCCAGCACGCCGAAGGCCAGATTCACCGCCAGCATCGCCACCATCACCGGCAACGCCAGGCTCAGCGCCGCGCGCAGGATCTGCATGAAGAACGCCGGTGCGCTCTGGAGCATCGCCTGCGGATCCGGCAGCGCGGTGCCGATGGGCAGCGAGTGATAGCTGTCCACCAGCAATGCGATCAGCGCGAGGTGGCCGTTGAGAGTGAAGAACACCAGCCCGAACGCCAGGTAAAACCACTGGCCGACCACGCCGGAATTGACGCCGCGCAGCGGGTCGGACATCTGCGCGAAGGCCAGACCGGTGCCCTGCGAAATCAGTTCACCCGCCAGCGCGCCGGCCTCGAAGGCCAACCGCAGCAGGAAGCCGATGCACGCGCCCACCGCCAGTTCGCGCGCGGCGGTCAGCACGTTGATCGAATCGAAAGCAATCTGGGTCGGCGGCGACGGCAGCATCGGCGCCAGCGCCAGTGACAGCGCGCCGGCCAGGATCACCCGCACCCGCACCGGCACCGCGCGGGTACCGACCAGCGGCATCGCCATCAGCATCGCGCCGGTGCGCAGCATCACCCACAGCAGCGCGTTGATCAGGCCAAACGCCTGCTGCCCGTCGATGACCATCTGGGTGGCGGCGTTCATCCGCGCAGCCCCGCCGGTTCATCACCGCACTCGGCGGGCCGTCCTGGCGAAAGAAATACGACGGCACCCGGACATTCCCCCCTTTGCAGAAGGGGGGGCAGGGGGGGATTCCCCCGCGATGCCTGGTCAACCGCCGTCATCGCCTCACCCAATCAGGTGCGGCAACCGCTGGAACAGCGCCGTGGTGTACTCCACCAGCGTGCCCATCAGATAGCCGCCCATGGCGAACAGCGCCGCGGTCAGCGCGACGGCCTTGGCGACGAAGGCGATGGTGGGTTCGTTCAACTGGGTCGCCGCCTGGATCACGCCGATGACCACGCCGACGATCAGCACCACCAGCAACAGCGGGCCTCCCACCCACAACGCGATCTCGAGGCCACCACGCAGTTCGGTCAAAGCGGTTTCGGGAGTCATTTTCTACGGGAATCGGGAATCGGGAATGGGGAATCGGGAATCGAAGTGCAGGAAACTCAGGGCCGCCGGGAAGTCGCTGTTACGATTCTCCATTCCCGATTCCCCATTCCCGGCTAGTTGAAACTCGCCGCCAGCGAACCGACGATCAGCACCCAGCCGTCGACCAGCACGAACAGCAGGATCTTGAAGGGGGCGGAGACCAGCATCGGCGAGAGCATCATCATGCCCATCGACATCAGCACGCTGGCGACCACCAGGTCGATGATCACGAACGGGATGAAAATCAGGAAGCCGATTTCGAAGGCGGTCTTCAGTTCGCTGGTGAGAAAAGAGGCCACCACGATCGGGAACGGCACGTCGGCCGGACCCGCGTAGCTGGCGTGACCGGCCATGCCGGCGAAGGTCATCAGGTCGGTTTCGCGCACCTGCGCCAGCATGAAGTCGCGCAGTGGCCCGGTGGTGAGTGTCCATGCGGTGGAGAAATCGATCTGGCCGTCCAGGTACGGGGCCATGCCCTGCGCCCACGCCTTTTCGCCGACCGGCATCATCACCAGCATGGTCAGGAACAGCGCCAGGCCGACCAGCACCTGGTTGGAGGGCGTCTGGCCGGTACCCAGCGCCTGCCGCAGCAGGCCGAGCACGATGATGATGCGGGTGAACGCGGTCATCGCCAGCAGGATCGACGGGATCAGGGTGATCGCCGTCATCAGCAGCAGCGTCTGCAGCGGCAGGCTGACGTTGCGATCGCCGATCTGGCCGACGTTGACGTCCGGCAGCGAGGGCAGGGTCGGCTTGCCCGGCGTCGCGGGCGCGGACGGCGCGGCGGTGTTCGCGGCGGCGGGCGTCGCGGGTGTCGCGGCGGCCTGCGCGTTCTGCGCGAAGGCCAGCACGGGCGCGGCCAGCAGCCACAGGCAGAGCAGGAAGGGCAACAGGCGACGCATCGTCATTTCTCTTTGCGCAGGCGCTTGGCCAGCAGTTCGGCGAAGTTGGGCAGGGGCTGTACCGGTACCGGCGGCAGCGGTTGGGGCAGGCGATGCAGGTTGGCGATGCCCCCCGCGCTGACACCCAGCAACAGCTGTTCACCGCCGACTTCGACCACCAGCAGGCGTTCCTTGGTCCCGACCGACAGGCTGGTGACCACCCGCAGTTGATCGTTCGGGCGCAGGCCCAGGCCGGTGCCGGGCAGGCGCTTGAGCAGCCAGGCCAGACCGAGGATCAGGCCCAGCACCAGGATCAGCCCGACCAGCGCGCCGCCGATGCCAGGCGTCGCGGGCGTCGCGGGCGCCGCGTGGCCGATCTTCTGCGCGGGCGCGGCGGCCGCGGCGAGGAGGGGAAGCGCGAACGACATGGGCATCAACGCAGGCGACGGATGCGTTCGCTGGGGCTGACCACATCGGTCAGGCGCACGCCGAAGCGTTCGTTGACGACCACCACTTCGCCGTGGGCGATCAGGGTGCCGTTGACGAGCACGTCCAGCGGTTCGCCCGCGCCGCGCTCCAGTTCCACCACCGAGCCCTGGTTGAGCTGCAGCAGATTGCGGATCGGGATGCGGGTGCGGCCGACTTCCAGCGACAGCACCACCGGCACGTCCAGGATGACGTCCAGGCTCATGTCGCTGAGGCTGCGTCCGGCGTCGGCCTGCAGGGCCTCGAATTGCGCGGCGGCGGCTTCTTCGGAGAGGGGTTGGTTCATGGCTGGGAATCCTGGGTGGCGATGTCGGAAGCGGTCGAGGCGAGCGAAGGGGCCGCGGGCGGTGGCGTGACCAGCGCGCCGGGAGGACGGTGGGCGAGGATCTTCACGGCGTTGTTGCCGTTGGAAGTGCCGAACTCGCCGGTGAACACCGGCACCTGTTCGACGCAGACCGGCACCGTGCGCGGCAGGTCGATGGGCAGCACGTCGCCCACCTTGAGGCGGGTGAGATCGCGCAGGCTGATGCGCTTCTCGGCCAGTACGCTGGACAGGGTGACCTCGGCGCCGCGCAGCAGATCGTTGACGCTTTCGCGGAAGCTGTCGTCGTCATGCACGCGGTCGGACTGGATGCCGGCGTCGAGCAGTTCGCGGATCGGCTCCAGCATGGAATAGGGCAGGGTGATGTGCAGATCACCGCCGCCGCCGTCGAGTTCGACGTGGAAGCGGCTGACCACCACGTACTCGCGCGGACTGACGATGTTGGCGAAGTGCGGATTGACTTCCGAGTTGATGTACTCGAAATCGACCGGCATCACCGGTGCCCAGGCGTCGATCAGATCGGTGAAGGTCTGCTTGAGCAGCAGGTGGATGACCCGCATCTCGGTGGCGGTGAACTCGCGGCCCTCGATCTTGGCCGGGTAGCGGCCGTCACCGCCGAAGAAGTTGTCCACCACCGTGTAGACCAGCTTGGGCTCGAACACGATCAGGCCGACGCCGCGCAGCGGCTTGAGCCGGATCAGGTTGAGGTTGGTCGGCACGTAGAGCGAATGCAGGTACTCGCCGAACTTGATCATCTCGATGCCGCGCACCGACAGGTCGGCCGAGCGGCGCAGCAGGTTGAACAGGCCGATGCGCCAGGTGCGGATGAAGCGCTCGTTGATCATCTCCAGCGTGGGCAGGCGGCCGCGGACGATGCGGTCCTGGCTGGCGAAGTCGTACAGGCGGGCGACGCCGGGATCCGGCGGCGGCTCGTCGGTGCCGATCGCGCCGGAATCGACGCCATGCAGCAGGGCGTCGATTTCGTCTTGCGAAAGCAGGTCGCTCATCATCGCGGGCTTTCCCTCACTGCATCACGAAACTGGTGAACAGCAATTGCTCGGCGCCGGGCTTGCCGGTCTCGGCCTTCATCAGCTTGCGCACCTCGGCCAGCGCCTGCGCCTGCAGCTTCTCCTTGCCGGCGCGGGTGATCAGCTCTTCGGCGTTCTGCTGGGCGAACAGCATCAGCAGCTTGGCGCGCAGGGCCGGGGCGTGCAGTTCGATGGCCTTGAGCGATTCCGGATCCCGGGTCATCAGCTGCACCTCGACCTGCAGGTAACGGGCGCCGCCGGCCGAGCCGATCAGGTTGACCACGAAGGGCGGTTCCAGGGCGAAGTACTGCGCGGGGGCGGGGACCTTGGAGGCTTCGGGCGCGGCCTTGGCTGCGGGCTTGGCGGGCGTGGCGTTGCGGGAGGCGAAGAACCAGGCGCCGCCACCGGCCGCGCCGGCGGCGATGAGCGCGACCAGGCCGATGATCAGCCAGGGCTTGCCCGCCTTGGGCGCGGGTTTGAGCAGCTTGGGGTCGGGTTTCTCGGCGGGGGGCACGCGGGGCATCTCCTGGGTGGACGGGGGAGGGGATGCAAGGGGTGTGCCGTGGGGCTGGCGCGTGGGCGCCGGAAATCCGGCGGGGTGCCACAGGGCCTCATGGGCATTGGCCCACCGCGCCATTTGTCCGGCGGTTGATTCGTTTGGGTACGGCGAATGGGCGCTGGTGCGCGTCGTCGCTATCGGCCGCCGGCCATGGTGCGCTCGCCGCGAGGCGTCACTTTCTTTGCTTGTGCAAAGAAAGTAACCAAAGAAAGCACACCCCGGCCTTCGCGCCCCAGCCGCTGCGCGGCCGGGGTTCGTGTCGCCGGCGGGAATTTTGGGACGGCACCTCCTGTGCCGACCCAAAACGCCGCACATCCTTGTGCGGCGCCCTGCGGGTTTGCCCACCGTCGCCACCGCTGCGGAAGGGGCCCCGAGAGCAAATGCCAAAGCGAAGAGCAGGAGCAGACAATTGCCCGCTGAGCCGTTGTTGTTGTTCTTGTCTTCGCCCTTGCCTTTGCTTTTCGGGGCCCCGTTCAGGCGTGGCAAGCGGGCCGGGTAAAACCCGCAGGGCGGCGCACAGGACGTGCGCCGTTTTCGGCAGGGGCAGGAGGCCCCTTCCGAAAATTCCCGGACCGATTGCGGACCCGGAGCGCAGCGCAGGGCACGCCGCCAGGGGTGTGTTTCTTTGGTTCCTTTCTTTGCACAAGCAAAGAAAGGGACGCCCCGCGGCGAGCGCACCATCGGTGGCTACCAACGAAAACTCCCGCGACAGCGCCCGAAAACAAAACATCCCCAAGACAACACGATCACGCGGCAATGGTTGAACCAAGATCCAGCCAACAGATCACGCGTAGGCGTCCACCAGCCCCCGCAACGTCCGCACCGTCGTCGTCACCGCCCCCTGTCCGGACTCCGCCGCCCCCCCGTCACTCCGTCCGCCCGCGGACGAAGACGAAGGCGTCGACGACTGCGAAGAGGACTGCTGGCGATGCCCCACATCGGCCTGCGCCAACTGGAATCCCTGCTGCCCCAGCATCTCGCGCAGGCGCGGCAGACTGTCCTGCAGCGCCTGCCGGACTTCCGGCTGCGCGCTGCTGAAATCCGCATGCACGCGATCGCCGTCCAGCCGCAGGCTGACCTCGATGGCGCCCAGATCGCCGGGACTGACCCGGATGTGGGCATGGCCGATCTTCTGCTCGGCCATCCAGGTCATCTGGGCGCCGAGGGTGTCACCGAAGCGGTCGCCGCGCAGATCCGGCGTCATCGACGCCAGCGGATTGACCGTGGCGGTGCGGGCCAGGCCGTGATCGGACACCGGCGCGGGCGCGCCGAGCAACGAGGCGGAGACGGGCGTCGGCGCGTCGGCGTCGTTGCCGGCGTCGCCGCTCAGATCCTTGAGCGCGGCCAGACCGGCGGCGAGGGCGGGCGGCAACGGTTCACTGATGTTCGCGAGCTCGGCCAGCGGGAGCGCGGCGGGCGCCGTAGCGGCCGGGAGCGCCGGTTGCGCGGCGTCGCGCGACGCGTTGCCGGCGGTGGCGACGATTTCGCCGAAAGGCGGCGGACCGGCGGGCGTCGCGTCCATCTGCGTCGCGGCATCGCCGGAGACGCCTTCCCCGAGGCGCGTGAATCCGATCGGCGCCGTGCCGCCGCCGGCCGTGCGCGGTCCGGTGGAAAGCGTCAGCGGCAACGCGGACAGGCCGTCGGCGGCGTCCACGGCTGGAATGGCGGATGACCCGGGCATGTTTTCGGGAAGCGGCGGAATCATCGGCAGGACGAGACCCGCCGGCGGCCACGCCGCGGCGTCGGCTTTCTCGCCGGGTTCCCGCTTCGATGCGTGTTCGACGGGGGATTCGTCGACGGCGGTGTCGCTGGCGGCGACATCGCCGCGCCTGGAGGCGTCGGTGCGCGTATCGCGGGAGCGCGTGGCGGAAGTGTCGGTCGAGGCGGGTTTCGCGCGTTCCCGCGCGGGCGCGGCATCACGGTCACGCGTTTCGGTACCGGTGGTGCGTTCGGAACGCGGCGGCGATGATGCGCGCCGCAGCAGGCGATCGAAGGCGGGCGCCGGGTCTTCCGCGCCGGCGGGGCGGGCACCGTTCGCCGCCGAAGCACCGGCGGGCGGATTGCCCGCGATGCCGGACAGCCATCCGGAAGCGTCCGCCTTCACTTGCTCTCCTCGGTTTCCTCGGCGGCGGCCGTCGCCGCCAGGCGGGCGCGGCGCGCGCCCAGGTCATCCATCTCGCGCTGGTTGCGGCGCTCGACCACCTGGTGTTCCTGCACCCGGTAGCTGGCGGCCAGCTGCTCCAGCACCTGCTTGTCGCGGCTGGCCAGCAGCAGGCGGTCGCGCTCGATGTCCACGCTGGCGCGGCTGCGGTCCACGGTCTGCGCCTGCTGCTGCACCGCATTGTCCAGGCGATCCAGGAAGGCCCGCCGGTTGGCCAGCTGCGCGGGGCTGGTCGCGGCCATCTGGCTGCCGGCGTATTCGTCGGCGTAGCGACGCAGTTCCTCCAGCCGCGATTCGTGCATCGCCAGGGTGCGCTGGCGCTCGGCCAGATCGCGGGCGACCGCGTCTTCCTTCTCCTGGGCGCGGCGCAGCAGCGGATCGATTCGACGGGATTGCATCATGGCTTAGGGTTCCTTGCGGGCTTGCGCATTGCGTTCGACCAGTTGCTCCAGCGCGTCGCGGCTGTCCCGCAGATCCGCCGAGCGGGCCACGTCCTGGCCGAGGAACTCGACGATCTCCGGCCACCGTTCCAGGGCCTCGTCGACGGTCGGATCGCTGCCGCGCTGGTAGGCGCCGATGGCGATCAGATCGCGGTTGCTGGTGTAGGCCGACAGCAGTCGCTTGAGTTTGCGGATGCGATCGCGCCAGGTCTCGTCGGCGATCTCGGTGACCACGCGGCTGACCGAGGATTCCACATCGATGGCCGGGTACAGGCCGCTGTCGGCGACCCGGCGCGAGAGCAGGATGTGGCCGTCGAGGATCGCGCGGGCGGCGTCGGCGATCGGATCCTGCGGATCGTCGCCTTCGGTCAGCACCGTGTAGAAGGCGGTGATGGAACCGCGCCCGGCCGAACCGTTGCCGGCGCGTTCGACCAGCGCCGGCAGGCGCGCGAACACCGAGGGCGGGTAACCGCGGGTCGTCGGCGGCTCGCCCACCGACAGACCGATTTCGCGCTGGGCCTGGGCGAAGCGGGTCAGCGAATCCATCAGCAGCAGCACGTTCAGTCCCTGATCGCGGAACCACTCGGCGATCGCGGTGGCGCGATAGGCGCCCTGCAGGCGCGCCAGAGGCGGCCGGTCGGCCGGACTGGCGACCACCACCGCGCGCGCCAGGCCCACCGGGCCGAGCGTGCTCTCGACGAAGTCGCGCACTTCGCGGCCGCGTTCGCCGATCAGGCCGACCACGATCACGTCGGCGGCGGTGTAGCGGGTCATCATGCCCAGCAGGGTCGACTTGCCGACGCCCGAGCCGGCGAACAGGCCGACGCGCTGGCCGCGGCCGATCGGCAGCAGCGCGTTGATCGCGCGCACGCCCACGTCCAGCGGTTGGGTGATGGGCTCGCGGGAGAGCGGATTGATCGCCACGCCCGACAGGCTCACGGTGGATTCGGCGCGGATCGGGCCGCGTCCGTCCAGCGGCACGCCGTCCGAATCGATGACCCGGCCGAGCAGGCCTTCGCCGACTTCCACGCCGCCACGGCGGCGCAACGGCACCACCCGCGCATTCGGCAGCAGGCCGTGCAGTTCGGCGCTGGGCATCAGGTAGGTGCGTTCGCCGGCGAAGCCGACCACCTCCGCATCGACCCAGCCGCCGTCGACCACTTCGACCTTGCAGGTGGCGCCCAGCGGCGCCTCGCAGCCGATGGCTTCCAGGGTCAGGCCGACCGCGCGGCGCAGGATGCCTTCGCGGATCAGGCCGTGGCTGCCCAGGTTGGGGCGGATCTGCGACAGTCGCGCGGCCAGCCGCAGGTCGCGCGCATTCAGCCATTCCAGCGGTTGCGCGCTCATCCGAGGGCGCCTCCGCGTTGCAGCACGTTTTCCAGCGCGCCGCGCAGGCGCGCTTCCAGGGTGCCGTCGATGCGCACGCTCTCGGCATGCACGCGCAGGTCGCCGCGGCTGAGCGAGGTGTCGGCGGTCAGGCGGGTGGACGGCATCATCGACAGCACCGGCGTCAGCGCGGCGATGTCGTCCGGATGCAGGCGCAGTTCCACCTCGCGGCTGGCGCCGCCGACCGCGTCGAGCGCGGCGCTGGCCAGTTCAGACAGCAGCATCGGGTCGGCCTGGTAAGCGCGGCCGACCAGGCTGCCGGCGATGCGCACCGCCAGTTCCGACAGCGCGCCCATCACTTCGTTCTCCAGCCGGTCCAGCGGGCGCGAGAAGTTGTCCAGGATGCCCTCGATCTGCGCGGTCAACCGGCGCACGTCGGTCTGGCCCTGGGCGAAACCCTCGGCGTGCCCTTCGGCGCGGCCGCGTTCCAGTCCCTCGCGGTAGGCGGCTTCCTCGATGGCCTGGATTTCCTCCAGGCTCGGCGGACGCAGCACCGGCACATCGGTCGCGGGTTCGCGGCGGGCCACGAAGTCCAGCGGCGGGGCCATCCAGCGCACGGGATCGCTCATACCATCTCCTCACTGCTGGCGTTGAGCGAAATGACGCCCTGGTCGGCGAGGCGGCGGACGATGGCGAGGATTTCCTTCTGTGCGCCTTCCACGTCGGACAGCCGCACCGGGCCGCGCGCTTCCATGTCCTCCATCAGGATCTGGGCCGCGCGCTGGGACATGTTGCGGGTGATCTTCTCGCGCACCTTGGCGTCGGCGCCGCGCAGGGCCAGGCCCAGGCGGTCGTTGGGCACTTCGCGCAGCATGGCCTGCAGCTCGCGGTCGTCCAGGTCGATCAGATTGTCGAACACGAACATCAGGTCCTGGATGCGCGCGCCCAGTTCGGAATCGATCTGGTTGATCGCGCCCAGGATGGTCTGGTCCTGGCCGCTGTCCATGAAGTTGAGGATGTTGGCCGCCACCTTGATGCCGCCGATGGTGGAGGACTTGAGGTTCTGGTTGCCGGAGAACTGGCGCTCCATGATCTCGTTGAGTTCGTTGAGCGCGTTGGGCGGGATGCCGTCCAGGGTGGCGATGCGCAGCAGCACGTCCGAGCGCGCGCGCTCGGGCAGCATCTTCAGGGTTTCGGCCGCCTGGTCGCCGTCAAGGTGCGAGAGCACGATGGCGATGATCTGCGGATGTTCGTTGCGGACCAGATCGGCGATGGCGCGCGGATCCATCCACTTCAGGGTATCCAGACCGGTGGTGTTGCGGCCCAGCAGGATGCGGTCGATCAGGCTGCCAGCCTTGTCCTCGCCCAGCGCCTGCACCAGCACCTTGCGCACGTAGTCGTCGGCGCCCATGCCCAGCGAGGTCTGCTTTTCCAGCGAGTGGTTGAAGGTGTCCATCACCTGCAGCACCTGCTCGCGGCTGATGCCGCTGATGGTGGCCATGGCGATGCCCAGCTTCTGCACTTCCTTGGCGTTCATGTGCTTGAGCACTTCGGCGGCGTCCTGCTCGCCGAGCGAGAGCAGCAGGACGGCGGCGCGCTGCACGCCGGTCAGGTCGGAGACGTTCGGATTAGTCATCGCTGGCCACCCAGTCCTTGACCACCTGCGCGACCTGCTTGGAGTCGTTCTTCACCGCCTCGCGGGCGTGGCGCAGGCGATCCTCGTAGGCGTCCGAGGCCAGCGCGCGCGGCACGCTGATCTCGGCGTGATCCTGGCGCAGCGCGGCGACGATGCGGGCATCCTCGTCGCCGTCGTCGACCAGGCTCACGTCGACCGCGTCGGGCGCGGCCCGCTTCGCGCGGGGGTGGATGATCTGGCGCATCGCCGGACGCAGCACGCCGAACAGCAGCGCCAGCACCACGATTGCGCCCAGGCCATAGCGTGCGATGTCGCGCACCATCGGGTTCTGCAGCCACGGGCTGTCCCAGAACGGCACGTCCTCGACCGGCACCGGCTCGCGCACGAAGGGCGCGTTCATCACCGACACCGAGTCGCCACGGGTGGTGTCGAAACCCACCGCTTCCTTCACCAGTGATTCGACCCGGGCGAGGGTGGCCGCGTCCAGCGGCACCATCGTGGTCTTGCCGTTGGCGCCGGCGCGCGGCACGTGATCGACCAGCACCGCGGCGGTGACCCGGCGGACCCGGCCGGCGGGCTGGCGGGTGTGCTGCAGGGTGCGGTCCATCTCGAAATTGCGGGTGGCGCTGCTGGCCGTTTCCACCGGCGCGGCGGGATTCGGCGCGGCGGCCGCGTTCGGCCCGGGCGGGGTATTGCTGGTCGCGCCGGGCACGCCTTCCGGACCGGGCTGGGCGACGGTGTTCTGGCTGACCTGCTCGCTGCGCACCTTGGCCGGATCGTTGGCGAAGGTCTCGCGCGCTTCCTCGACCACCGAGAAGTCCATGTCCACCGCGACTTCGGCGTTGACCCGGCCGGGGCCGGTCAGCGGTTCCAGCAATTCCTTGATGCGCTGGTTGAGCGAGGTCTCCAGCTTGCGCACGCGCTCGAACTGGGCGGCGTTGAGCGCGGCCTCGCTGTTGGGATCGCTGATGGTCAGCATGCGGCCGCTCTGGTCGACCACGGTCACCCGCTCCGGCGCCAGATCCGGAATGCTGGAGGACACCAGGTGCACGATGGCGTCGACCTGATTGCGTTCCAGCATCGCGCCCGAGCGCAGGTCCAGCACCACCGAGGCGCTGGCGACCTCGCGCTGGCGGGTGAACGCGGAGGGCTTGGGAATGGCCAGGTGCACGCGCGCGTCGCGGACCGGGCGCAGGGTGGTGATGGTGCGCACCAGCTCGGTCTCCAGCGCGTGCTGGTAGCGCGCGTTCTCGACGAACTGGCTGACGCCGAAACCGGGATCGCGTTCCATCAGCTCGAAACCCAGGCGACCGTTCTCGGCCAGGCCGGAGCCCGCCAGCTTCAGGCGGGCGTCGTGCAGGTTTTCCGCCGGCACCGAAATGCCGCCGCTGGCCTGATCGAGCTGGAACGGAATCTGCGCGGCGCGCAGCAGGTCGGTGGCTTCGGCGGTGGCCTTGGCGTCCAGGCCGGTGTAGAGCGGGGTGAAGTCGGGCTTCTGCGACCAAAAGAACACCATCAGGCCGACCGCGACCGCGCCGGCGATCATCAGCAGCGTGCCGAACTGGCGGAACACCGGGAAGTCCTGGATTTTCGACAGCGCCGCGCCCGCCTTCTCGGCGTTCAGCGATTCCTTCAGCGATTCCTTGGACAGGGTCAGGGCCATGGGCGTGCGGTTCCGGTGCGTTCGGGCTCAGGCGAGGCGAGTGGGTTACAGCGGCATGTTCATCACGTCCTGGTAGGCCTGGACGAGACGGTTGCGGACTTCGACGGTGGCGCGGAACGCGACCTGCGACTGCTGGGCGGCGACCATCACCCGCGCCAGATCCGCACGCGGGTCGCCGAGTTCGAACGCCTGCGACAGCGCGCCCGCGGTCTTCTGCGCATCGTTCACGCCCTGCAGGGCGTTCTGCAGGGTTTCGCCGAAGCTGGGTGCCTTGACCGCCGGCTGGCCGAACTGGACCGCGTTCGGGTTCTGCACCGGCTCCAGCGTGCGCGTGCCCAGCTGGTGCTGGTAACTGCGGATCTGGGAGAGGATGGAAGCGACGGAATCGGACATGGGCGCGGGCGTTCGACGGAGTGTCTGGGGTTATCGGTGCAAGATGCGTGCCGCAACCGCCGCGCCTGGCCTGTCAGTTTTCCGTCGCCAGCGCGTCCTCGCGTTCCACCCCGTACTTGCGCAGCTTTTCCACCAGGGTGGTGCGGCGCAGGCCGAGCAGCTGGGCGGCGTGGGCGACCACGCCGCCGGCGCGATCCAGGGCGTCGCGGATCAGGTTCAGTTCGATCCGGGCGATGTGCTCGCGCAGGTCGATGCCGTCTTCCGGCAGGCGGTCGGCCGAAGCCTGCGCCAACGTGGCGGGAGCATCAGCGGCCGTCGCGAGGGAGGGCGCGCTCGACGCGGCCGCGGCCTGCGCCTCGCTCGCGGGCATCGCCGGGATGGCGCCGTCTTCCGGCTGGTAGCGGCGCGGCAGATCCTGGACCCGGACCAGGCCGCCGGGATGCAGCACCGCCATGCGCTCGACCAGGTTGGTCAGCTCGCGCACGTTGCCCGGCCAGGGGTAGGCGCGCAGCGCCTGCAGGGTCTCGTCGGCGAAGCGCACCTCGCCGCGGCCGGTGCGCGCCAGCTGCATCGCCAGGGTGGTGACCAGGGCCGGCAAATCGTCCAGGCGCTCGCGCAGGGCGGGCATCTCGATCGGGAACACATTGAGGCGGTAGAACAGATCCTCGCGGAAGTGGCCCTCGGCGATGCGATCTTCCAGGTTGCGGTGGGTCGCGGCGATCACCCGCACGTTGCAGCGGATGGTCTGGTTGCCGCCGACGCGTTCGAAGCTGCGTTCCTGCAGCACCCGCAGCAGCTTGACCTGCATCGGCAGGCTCATGTCGCCGATTTCGTCCAGCAGCAGAGTGCCGCCCTCGGCCATTTCGAAGCGGCCCTTGCGCGCGCTCAGCGCACCGGTGAAGGCGCCTTTCTCGTGGCCGAACAGTTCGCTTTCCAGCAGATCCGGCGGAATCGCGCCGCAGTTGATGGCCACGAACGGACCATCGCGGCGCGGGGAGTATTCGTGGACCGCGCGCGCCACCACTTCCTTGCCGGTGCCGGATTCGCCCAGCACCAGCACGGTGGTGTCGAAGGCCGCGACCTGATCGATCAGCCGGCGCAGGCGCACCACCGCCTGGCTGTTGCCGGTCGGGCCGTTGCCCTGCGCGGTCTGGGCCTGGTGCTCGGTGTCCAGGCGCTTGAGGCTGGCGCGGCGCAGGCAGCTTTCCAGCTGGTTGTGGCGGATCGGCGTGTCCAGCGGCCAGACCCCGGCTTCATGCAGGCCGTGGGCGTTGGCGAAGGTGGCCGGTTCGCCGTCCAGCAGCAGCACCGGCGGCGGCAGCGGCACGTTGCCCAGCCAGGCGAAGAACGCCCGGGTCGCCGCGCTCTCCTCGATCCGGCCGACGATCACGGCCATGAAGTCGTGCGGGCGGTGCCGGTTGATGTCGACATCGCCGGTCTCGGCGGCCCAGCGCGGGGTCAGATCCATGAACTCCAGCAGATCGGTCACCCGCACCGCGCGGGCGGCGTCGGCGTCGAGGACGAGGATTCGGGATTCACTCATGGCGGTTGTCTCTGAACTTTTCCAGGATGGGCAGCACTTCCTGGATGTAGGAAAGCTTGCTGACGAATTCATCGGCGCCGGCGCGGGCGGCGTGCTCGCGGTGCTCGGCGTCGTCGAAATGGCTGGCGATGACCACGAACGGGGCCTGGTCCTGGGTCTTGATCAGGCGGGTGGCCTGCAGGCCGCCCATCTCGGGCATGGCCAGGTCCATCAGCACCACGTCCGGGCGCAGCGTCTCGGAGCGCTCGATGGCCTCCAGGCCGTTGCCGGCCCGGCCGACGACTTCCAGCCAATCCAGCTTGCGCAGGTGGCGGATGGCCGCGTTGATGAAGCCTTCGTGGTCGTCGACCAGCAGTACGGTGATCTTGTTCATGCGCGTGCTTCCTTATCCGGCCCTGGCCAAGGTCGACACGTTACCGCGCCGACGGTCGCGCGCGGAGGCGATGTCCAGCTGTTCGCGGTACTTGGCCACGGTGCGGCGGGCGATGTGGATGCCCTGGCGGGCCAGCAGGCCGGCGATGGCCTCGTCGGCCAGCGGCTTGTGCGCCGGCTCGTTCTCGATCAGCCGACGCACCATCGCGCGCACGGCCGGACCGGACACGCTGGCGCCTTCCAGCCGCACCGCGAAGAAATGCTTCAGCTCGAAAGTCCCGCGCGGGGTCTGCATGTACTTGCCGGTGGTGATGCGCGAGATGGTGGATTCGTGCATGCCGATTTCGTCGGCGATTTCCTTCAGGGTCAGTGGCGCCATCGCCTCGTCGCCCTGGGTAAGGAAGCCGGCCTGGCGTTCGACGATGGCGCGGGCGGTGCGCAGCAGGGTCTCGTAGCGCATCGACAGGCCGCGGGTCAGCCAGCGGGCTTCCTGCAGCAGTTCACGCAGGCGGCGGGCGCCCTCGTTCTGTTCGGCCTTCGGGTCCAGCTGATCCAGCGCGCGTTCGTGCAGCGGCGACACCGACAGGCGCGGGGTGGTGGCCGGGTTCAGCGCGACTCGCCAGGCGCAGTCGGCGTGCCAGGCCACCACGTCCGGCACGATGTGGCTGGCCGGCACCGGCAGCAGGACCTCGGCCGGACGCGGCTGCAGCGACAGGATCACGCGGATGCCTTCGCGGATCTGTTCCGGATCCAGGTGCAGGCGCGCGGCCAGCGCGTTTTCGTCGTGCGCGGCCAGCAGATCCAGCGCTTCGTCGAGGATGCGGGCGGCGATGTGGCGGGCCGGCACGCGACCGGGCAGGGTGGCCAGTTGCACGCGCAGGCATTCGCGCAGATCCCGCGCGGCCAGACCGGCGCATTCGCCGTGCAGGATGCGCTGGCGGATGGTTTCGGCGTCGGCGGCGTCCACCGCGAAGCGTTCGGCGGCCTGCGCGGCTAGCGCCTGCGCGTCGGCGGTCAGGTAGCCGGCTTCATCGGTGTGTTCCAGCCAGAAGGCGGCCACTTCCAGCGTGGCCGGATCCAGTTCCAGCGCCAGCGCCTGCAGGGCGCGCAGTTGCGGATCGGTGCTGCCGGCGTCTTCCAGGCGTTGCAGGCGGTCTTCGTCACCGTCCTGCCAGCTGCCGCCATGCACGTCCCACATCGAGGCTTCGGGCAGTTCGTCGAAGGCGGCGGTTTCCAGGCGGGCGCCGTCCGCGTCGGTGCGGTCTTCGGCGGTGGTGGATTCCTCTTCCAGTTCCAGCAGCGGGTTGGCGTCCAGCGCGCGGCGGACTTCCATTTCCAGTTGCAGGCCATCCAGTTGCAGCAGCCGGATCGATTGCAGCAACTGCGGCGTCAGGTGCAGTTGTTGACCAAGCTGCGTGGTGAGTCCCGTCTTCATCCCTAAATCCCCATTTGCCCCGTTGCCCCGATGCGACGTTCACGTGGATTTCACGTCGTGGGGAAACTTTGCGCCGCGCGTGGCGGAAAAAGAATCAGGGCGTTTCTGGTTGTGGTCGGGGCATGCCCGAGCGCGCTGTCGGGGTTTCCCCGACATCGCCGGACTTTGGACGCTGGAAGGTGTCAGGTGGGTGGCGGGGGAGGCGTTGCGGGCGGATCCGGGGAAGGGCGGTGACGGTACGCCGCCGCGGGGACGGCGGGCGTCCCCCTGTCCTGCAAGGCTCAGGCCAAATCGTTCTGGTGGCGCGCGGCCAGCAACAGCAAGTCGTTGGCGCGCCGGCAGCCCAGCGACTCCATCATGCGCGCGCGATGGGTTTCCACCGTCTTGACGCTGATGCCCAGGTGGGCGGCGATTTCCTTGCTGCTCATGCCGCCGCCGAGCTTGCGCAGGATCTGGCGCTGGCGCGGCGAAAGCGCATCGATGCCGGTAGGCCGGGCCTGGCCCAGCATCGGCGCCAGCATCTTCGACGACACCTGCGGACTCAGGAACACCTGGCCGGCGGCGGCGGCGCGCAGGGCCAGTTCCAGTTCCATCGGCGCGGCTTCCTTGACCACGAAGCCCGCGCAACCGCGATCCAGCGCGCTGCGCACCTGGCCGGGATCGTTGTGCATCGACATGATCACGACCTTGGTCTGCGGCAGCGATTCCTTCAGCGGCTTGAGCAGATCCAGGCCACTGCGGTCGGGCAGGGACAGGTCCAGCAGGATCACGTCGGGCCGGTGGATCGCCGCCATGTCCAGCGCCTGCTGCGCGTCCGAGGCCTCGGCCACCACGTCCACATCCGCGATCGACTGGAGCAGGCGGCCGATGCCGGCGCGCACCAGGGTATGGTCATCAACGATCAGGACACGCACGGGACGGGGAGGGCTCGTTCGGAGGAGTCGCGCCACGATAGCGGCACGCCGGGATCCCGCCAATGTTACTTAAGTGTCGAAGCCGTCAAAGCTTGAAGTTCGTCACACAAGCTTGTCCCAAGGTGACGGATTTCCGTCAGCGTCCTCGTCCCGCGTCGTGGCGGCCCGTCCGACTTCCGGGCCAGTGGACGAGAGCGACGGTGATGAGGTTCAGTCGGCCTGACGCGCCATCAGCCGCGCCTCGGCGATCTGGCGGCGGTGCAGCCGGAACAGATGCCGTTCCAGCGCATCGGCCAGGCCGGCGCCGAGCGGCGCGAAGCGCAGCCACAGGTGATGCTGGCCATCGGCGGTGGCGGACATCGCCAGGACCCGGGCCGGCAGTTCGATGTGATCGCTTAGCCAGCTGGCCGGTTCGAGCAACGCCACGCCGGCATCACCCTGCGAAACGCCGAACGATTGCGCGGCGTCCAGGCGCAGGCCCAGGTGCGACCAGCGCAGGCCGCGCAGGGGCAGGGCGCCGTCGCGCTGGCGGGCCAGTTTGCCGACCAGGTTCATCAGCAGATCGACCTTGGCTTCCAGGCGCTGGAACGACACCGGCGGTTCGCCCTTGCGATCATCGACGTCATCGCCGCGCGCGTCTTCGGCCACGGCCAGTGCATGCAGCAGGGATTCGGCGGCGGCCGGCGGTTGCTGCGGCTCGACGGGGTTGAAACCGGCGGGCAGCCAGGCTTCGCAGGTGAGCGCGTCGCCGAACAGTTCGGTTTCCGCCGGATGGTTCAATACGGGCACGCGCGTGGGCATGGCTCAACCTCCCGGTGTCGACAGATAGGCGCGCGCGGCGCGCTCGGCCTGCTGCGATTCGCGCAGCTTGCGGGCGGCGGCATCGCGCGCGTCGCGCAGGCGATCCTGCAGCTGAAGTTGCGCGTACAGCAGGTTGGAGAGGGTGTCGGCGCCGGCGTCGCGGCTGCCATGGCCCTGCATGAAGCCGCGGACGTCCTGGTCGTGCTGCTCCAGCAGGCCCTGCACGGTGTCCAGATCGCCGTTCTGCAGGCTGTCGTGCATGGCCTGCAACTGCGCGAACAACGTGTCCACCGACACCGTCGGCATGTCAGGCCCCCTGGACCGCGGCCGGGCGCTGTCGCTGTTCGGCGGGGATGGCGTTCCAGGCCGACTCGATTTCACCCAGCAGCTCCAGCGACTCGCGCAGCGCGTCGGTGTCGTTGTGCAGGTTGGCCTCGATCAGGCGGCCCTGCAGATAGTCGTACAGGGCCGACAGGCTGCCGGCGATTTCGCCGCCCGCTTCGTGATCCAGCGAACCGTTGAGGTGGCCGATGATCGCGCAGACCTCGCCGATCGCCTTGCCCTTGCGGGCCAGATCGCCGTGCTCCATGCAGGCTTCCGCCAGCCGGATGCGATCGCAGGCGCCGGCCAGCAGCAACGCCACCAGGCGGTGCGGATCGGCTTCCATCACGGCGCTGCTGAGGCCCGTGTTGCGGTACTGCGCGGCGTAAGAATGGGCTGACATTCCTTCTATCTCCTGGTCTTCCGCGGAAAATCCCTCCGCGGATGTGGCCTCACTGCGAGGCCAGGGAAGCAAGTTGCTGCGAAAGGTAAGAACTGGTGCTGTTCATGCGCGACATCATGTTGTCCAGCGCCACGAACTGCGCCTTGTAGCGGTTGCCGACCGATTCCATGCGGGCGTCCAGCGCCTTGCGCTGGTTGCCGATGTCCTTGATCTGGGCGGTCAGGCCATCGGTGCGGCGGGTGAGCGAGCCTTCCTTGCCGATGTAGGTGGCGACGGTCGCCTGCAGCTTGCCGGCGAACCCGTTGTCGCCGGTGAACGCCGCGCGCACCTTTTCCGGATTCGACGTCATCAGCGCGTCGAACTTGGCGGTGTCCAGGGTCAGGCTGCCGTCCGAGGCCGGGTAGCCCTTGGTCTGCAGCCCCAGCGTCTTGGCATCCAGGCCCTGCTGGGCGAGATTGCCGAGCAGATCGCCCAGCACGCCGCGCATCTGTCCGGCGATGCCGCGCATCTGCGCGTCGCCGGTCAGCGCCGACGGGGTGTCGGTGCCGGCGTCGTACTTGGTCGAACTGTTGATGGCGGTGATCGTCGCGTTGTACGCGGTCACGAAGTCCTGCACCAGCTTGCGGCTGGCCGCCACGTCGCTGGAGATGGTGACGGTACTGGTGCCCTTGGTCTTCAGATCCAGGGTCAGGCCGGGCACGGCGTCGGTGATCTTGTTGCTGCTGGCGGTCACGGTCAGGCCGTCGATGGAAACCCGCGCATCCGCGGCGACAACCCGTTCGACCATGCTGCTGGCGAGGTTCTGCAGATCCGCGCCGCCTTCGCTGAAGGCCAGCGAGATGCCGTTGGCGGCACCGGGCTTGTCCGAGGCCACCGACAGGAACAGACCGTCGTTGGAGGTGATCACGCTGGCCTGCACGCCCTTGCTGCGCGCGGCGTCGTTGATCGCGCTGCGCACGTCGACGAGCCGGGAACCCTCGGCGATGGTGATGTCGAGCGTCTCGCCGCCGACCGTCAGCGTCAGTTTGCCGGCGCCGAAGGTCTGTTCGGCCGAGACGGGCTGGTTGGCGGTCCATTTGTTGGCGGTCGCCAGGTCCAGCACTTCGATCCGGTATTCGCCGCTGGGCGTGCCCTTGCCGGCGGTCGCGCCCAGCACGGTATCGGTGCCGACCTTGCTGGTCCGGCTGTCGAAGGCGTCGGCGGCCTTGAGCGCCTTCAGCGCGGTTTCCAGGGTGCTGAAGGCGGAGCTGACCGTACCCAGCGCGGAGATCTTGAACTTGGCGCTCGACTCGATGCGGTTGAGACGGGCGTCGGCGGGCTTGCGGTCCGCGGCCACCAGTTTCTCCACCATGCCGGTGATGTCCAGGCCGGAGCCGACGCCACCATAACCGAGCGAGTAGTCTGCCATCGAGGGTCTCCTGTCGTGCCCGTTCCGGAACGGGCGTCGGGGCGACCCTGGCATCCCTGATGGATGGCGGTGTCGCCCGTGTAGTGGTAGCGGCCTCCGGAGGCCGATCTTTAGCCCGCATTTCTCCGTCTCCCGCCGCCGGGGCTTGGGCCCTGGTCGGCGAGAAATGCGGGACGATCGGTGTAGTGCAGGATTTGTGCCACTGGGGCCGTGGTGTGGACTGCTCCGTCTTCGCCACATGCCGGAATCGGTCTCCCGCGGAGGCGGGCTGGTCTGATTCTGGGCGCTGGCGCGGGATTGCTATCGGTGGTCACCGATGGTGCGCCTTCCGCGGGAGTCACTTTTCTTTGCTTGTGCAAAGAAAAGTAACCAAAAGAAAGCACACCCCTGGGCGGCGTGCCCTGCGCGCTGTGCGCTCCGGGTCCGCAATCGGTCCGGGAATTTTCGGAAGGGGCCTCCTGCCCCTGCCGAAAACGGCGCACGTCCTGTGCGCCGCCCTGCGGGTTTTACCCGGCCCGCTTGCCACGCCTGAACGGGGTCCCGAAGAGCAAACGCAAAGGCACGAACAACAGCAAGAGCTCTGCGTTGAGCAGACTGGCGTTGTAGCTTTTGCCTTGCTTTTGAGGCCCCCTTCCGCAGCGGTGGCGGCGGTGGGCAAACCCGAAGGGCGCCGCACAAGGATGTGCGGCGTTTTGGGTCGGCACAGGATGTGCCGTCCCAAAATTCCCGCCGGCGACACGGACCCCGGCCGCGCAGCGGCTGGGGCGCGAGGACCGGGGTGTGCTTTCTTGGATTCTTTCTTTGCACAAGCAAAGAAAGAATGCCCCGCGGCGAGCGCACCATCGGTGACCACCGACAGCAACCCGCGCCAGCGCCCACAAACCAATCCCCAATCCCGAATCCCCAAAAAAAGAAACCCCTCCCGTTTCCGGAAGGGGTTTGAGTACTGCCAAGACGGAGGGAGACGAATCCGTCCGTATGCGACAGGAAGCTGAAACAGTGGAACGGACGAAACCGATCAGCGCAGCAGGCTGAGGACGTTCTGCGGCACCTGGTTGGCCTGGGCCAGCATGGCCGTGCCGGCCTGCTGCAGGATCTGGGTGCGGGTCAGTTCGGCGGTTTCCTTGGCGAAGTCCGTGTCGCGGATGCGGCTGCGCGAAGCGGCCAGGTTTTCCGAGCTGGTCTGCAGGTTGGCGACCACCGAGGTGAAGCGGTTCTGGATGGCACCCAGGTCGGCGCGCGCGCTGTTGACCGAGGTCAGCGCCTTGTCGACGATTTCCAGCGCCTGCTGCGCACCCTTGAAGCCCGAGATGTCCAGGGCCGACACGAAGGTGTTGGTGGCGGCGGTGGTCGCGGCGGTCTTGGCCGTGTAGGTCTGGCCCGAGTCGGCCGCGTTCACGCCCGTCCAGGTGCCGACCGTGGCGGTGATCGCCTTGAACGAACCGTCGGTGTTGGTGCTGTCCTTGACCGAGGTCAGGGTGACGCCGGTGGTGCCGTTGACTTCGGCATAGACGCCGGTCTCGCCCATCTTGGCGTTGATCGCGGTGACCAGCGCGCTGCGCGCGGAGGCGGCGGTTTCCGCACCGCTGGCGCCCTGGGCCACGTTGACCTCGTCGATGCTCACACCGTTGACCTTCAGGCCGGTGATCTTGACCGCGGCATTGGCGGTCAGGTCAGCCAGGGTCAGGGCGTTGGCGTCGAACTTGGCGCCGCCCAGCGCATCGGCCTTGGCGTTGACGACCTTGTCGATGGCGATGGCCTGGCCGGCGTTGGCGCCGACCTGGAACAGCTGGCTGGAGAACGAACCGTCCAGCAGCTTGGTGCCGTTGAAGTCGGCCTGCTTGGCGACGCGGTCGATTTCCGCGCTCAGCTGCTTGACTTCCGCGTTCAGCGCCGCGCGGTCGGAACCGGAGTTCGACGCGTTGGCCGACTGCACGGCCAGTTCGCGGATGCGCTGCAGGTTGTTGCCGATTTCCGTCAGCGAACCTTCCGCGACCTGGGCCAGCGAGATGCCGTCGTTGGCATTGCGCACGGCCACGTCCAGGCCCCGGATCTGGGTGCTGAAGCGTTCCGAGATGGCCAGGCCGGCGGCGTCGTCGCGCGCGCTGTTGATGCGCAGACCGGAGGACAGGCGCTGGATGGTGGTGGCCAGGGAGGACCCGCTGGTGCCCAGGTTGCGCTGGGCGTTCAACGAGATCGTATTGGTGTTGATGACTTGTGCCATGAGAGGTTTCCTTTGGCGTTGATGCGAAGGGCGAAAGTGGTGCCTGGCCGGGGCGGACGGGGAAAGAGTCCGCCCCGGCTTTGTTCTCCGTGATTAGCGGAGCAGGCTGAGGACGTTCTGCGGCACCTGGTTGGCCTGGGCCAGCATGGCCGTGCCGGCCTGCTGCAGGATCTGGGTGCGGGTCAGTTCGGCGGTTTCCTTGGCGAAGTCCGTATCGCGGATGCGGCTGCGCGAGGCGGCCAGGTTCTCCGAACTGGTCTGCAGGTTGGCGACCACCGAGGTGAAGCGGTTCTGGATGGCACCGAGGTCGGCGCGCGCGCTGTTGACCGAGGTCAGCGCCTTGTCGACGATCTGCAGCGCCTTCTGCGCACCCGAGAAGGTGGAGATGTCCAGGTCGTCCACGAACTTGGAGTCGGTCGCGGCGATGGCGGTGTTGGTCAGCGTGCCGCCGGCCAGCGTGCTGGTGATCTGATCACCCACCTTGCCTTCCTTCCAGGACGAGAACGCAACCGCACCGGTGGTGGTGTTCACTTCCGCGGTGATGCCGGTGTCGCCGGTCTTGGCGTTCACGGCGGCCGCGATCGCGGAGCCCTTGGCGACCTGGCTGGCCGTGGCCGCTTCGGCCGCGGTCGCGTAGGTGGCGCCGGAGGCGGCGATGTCGATGGCCGCGAAGCTGGTGGTGGTGCCGCCGTTGGTCACGGTGAACGCGGCGATGGTGCCGGCGTCATAGCTGTACGGGCCGGCGCCGGCGGTGGCGCTGGCGGTGGCGGTGAAGCTGGCCTGGGCGAACATCGAACCGCCCAGCGCTTCGGCCTTGGCGTTGACGACCTTGTCGATGGCGATGGCCTGGCCGGCGTTGGCGCCGACCTGGAACAGCTGGCTGGAGAACGAACCGTCCAGCAGCTTGCTGCCGTTGAAGTCGGCCTGCTTGGCGACGCGGTCGATTTCCGAGGTCAGCTGCTTGACTTCCGCATTCAGCGCGGCGCGATCCGACGACGAGTTGGTCGCGTTGGCGGACTGCACGGCCAGTTCGCGGATGCGCTGCAGGTTGTTGCCGATTTCGGTCAGCGAACCTTCCGCGACCTGGGCCAGCGAGATGCCGTCGTTGGCATTGCGCACGGCCACGTCCAGGCCCCGGATCTGGGTGCTGAAGCGTTCCGAGATGGCCAGACCGGCGGCGTCGTCCTTGGCGCTGTTGATGCGCAGGCCGGAAGACAGGCGCTGGATGGTGGTGGCCAACGAGGATCCGCTGGTGCCCAGGTTGCGCTGGGCGTTCAGCGAAATCGTGTTGGTGTTGATCACTTGTGCCATGAGTTCGACTCCTTGGGCGTTCTCTGCACGGGGAACGAGTTTTCAACGATTCCCCGCCGTGCCATCGGGGACGCGAGGGTTAACGTTGCAACAGGCTCAGGACGTTCTGCGGCACCTGGTTGGCCTGGGCCAGCATGGCCGTGCCGGCCTGCTGCAGGATCTGGGTGCGGGTCAGTTCGGCGGTTTCCTTGGCGAAGTCCGTGTCGCGGATGCGGCTGCGCGAAGCGGCCAGGTTTTCCGAGCTGGTCTGCAGGTTGGCGACCACCGAGGTGAAGCGGTTCTGGATGGCACCCAGGTCGGCGCGCGCGCCGTTCACCGCGGTCAGCGCCTTGTCGACGATCTCCAGTGCCTGCTGGGCGCCGGCGAAGGAGGTGATGTCCAGATCCTTGACGAAGCTGCCGGTGACGCCGGTCAGGGCGCCGCCGTTGGTGCTGGTCTGGGTCAGGCCGATGTTGGCCAGGGTCGCCGGGGTGGCGCCGGTCACCGCCGGGCCGGCGAAGCCCAGGGCGAAGGTCTGGCCGGCCTCGACCGAGGTCAGGTTCAGCACGCCGGACTTCACGTCGGCGTAGACGCCGGTTTCGCCCAGCTTGGCGTTGACGGCCGCGGCCGTCGCCTGGGAGATGGATTGGCCGGCCTTCACTTCGAACGCACCGATGTTGACCGTGCTGGCGGCGCCGCCGCCCGGCGGGGTCACCGTCAGCTGCAACTGCGAGAACACGGTGTCGGCGGTGGCCAGGTCCTCATTGACCGCCGCGGTGCCGGCGTTGTCCAGCGCGGTACCCACGTAGACGTTGGCGAACTGCACGCCGCCCAGCGTCTGCGAGCGGGCGTCGACCACCTTGTCGATGGCGATGGCCTGGCCGGCGTTGGCGCCGACCTGGAACAACTGGCTGGTGAAGGTGCCGTCCAGCAGCTTGGTGCCGTTGAAGTCGGCCTGCTTGGCGACGCGATCGATTTCCGCGGTCAGCTGCTTGACTTCCGCATTCAGCGCGGCGCGGTCGGTCGAGGAGTTGGAGGCGTTGGCCGACTGCACGGCCAGCTCGCGGATGCGCTGCAGGTTGTTGCCGATTTCGCTCAGCGAACCTTCCGCGACCTGGGCCAGCGAGATGCCGTCGTTGGCATTGCGCACGGCCACGTCCAGGCCCCGGATCTGGGTGCTGAAGCGTTCCGAGATGGCCAGACCGGCGGCGTCGTCCTTGGCGCTGTTGATGCGCAGGCCGGAAGAAAGCCGCTGGATGGTGGTGGCCAGTGAAGTACCGCTGGTGCTCAGATTGCGCTGAGCGTTCAGCGACATCGTATTGGTGTTGATTACCTGTGCCATGGGTCGTCTCCTCTTATTTGGGTCCCGGCGTTGATGGAAAGAGGGTGCTGCCGGTTTGTTGGTTTGTTGGCTAGTCGCCCTCTGCTTGCGAAAGGGATAACGGCGTTGCCCCGGAAACCTTTAGTCCCGGGATTGAAATTCCGTGTGGAAAAGGCCAGGCCCTGGCGCGCGGCGCGCGCCTTATTCGGCAGGTCTCGGCGGAACTTTAGGGGCGGAAACCATCCGTCTCCGCCCTAGGGCGGAACCCGCTCCGTCGTCGGGAAATTCCAGGTGTGGAAGCCCCGCAGCCGGGCAAGCCCGGCTTTGCGGAGGGATATCGATATCCGCGGAACCGCGCGCAGCGCGTAGCGCGGAGTTCGCTTCGCCGCGGGATGTATCGGTATGGAAGCGGCCGCAGCCGGGCAAGCCCGGCTCTACGGAGCTCCGGGAATGGGCGCCTTGCGCCAGGCGTCGTCCGGATCGTCCAGCAGCGACAGTTCCGGCAGCCGATACTCGCAGCCGATCAGCACGCGCTGCTGCAGCCCCGGGCGTTCCTCGGTGTACAGGACCAGTGCGTGTTGATCGTCAAGCGGCCCGGACAGGGGCGCCTCGCTGCCGGCGAGGCTGGCTTCGAGTGCGCGGGCGACCTCGTCGGCGCTGCCGTCCACCACCATCAGCACGCGGTTGGCGGTGATGACCACCGCATCGCTCTGCTGGCCCCAGGCCTGCACCGGAACTTCCAGCCGATACAGATCCATTGGCGGATCTGAATATTGCCGCTCGGTCTGCACGAAATCATCGGGACGATCGCGGCGAAGACGCGCCAGCAGGCGCGCGACCTCCGGACCGCTCCGGCAGGTGAGGGCATCGAACAGCGGATCGTCGCCATCGGCGCGGGAGTCCCGGGCAGCATCCGTGGCCGGCGCCACGGTCGGCGCGACCGCGGGTGAGGGCGGCACAGGCGTGGCGGGATGCTGTTGCGCCCGCGCCGCTTCGCTGGTGCAAGCCAGCAGCAGCGCCAGCGCCAGAAACTTATTCGAGCTGCTCGTTCGCATGTCGGGCATCGAGGGCCTCCATGGCGTCGCGCGGTTTCAGCTTGCCGGCCTTCTCGAATGCCGCCGCCGCCGCGTCTTCCTTCTTGTCGCCGTACAGCAACAAAAGCACGTTGGCGTGCTCGACATGGGCGATGGGCGAATCGGGCGTCAGCTTCAACGCGGTCTTGATGTGCGATTCGGCCTCGGCGGCCTTGGCGCCATAGGTCAATCCACCAATCATCGCGCCGATCTTGTCGATGATCTCGGCGTGGTACAGCGCCAGCGCGGTATGCGCCTCGGCATGCTTGGGCGCCAGTTCCAGGGTGGCCTCCAGCGCTTCGCGCACCTTGCCGGCGATGCCCTGCTTGAGCGCCTTGACGATGCTCAGGCCCTGGCTGTAGCGGCCCAGCGCGAAGGCATGGCGGTAGTGGCTGTTGGCCTCGTCCGGCAATGCCTTGACCGCGGCCTCGGCCAGTTTGGCGGCGTGCTCGAAGCGTTTGAGTTTCTCGTCCTCGTCATCAACCAGATAGGTCGCATGGATACCCAGCGCCTTGACCGCCACCGAGGCGCCCAGCGGCCCGAGCGCCTGGCCAGCCTCGAACGCCGCCTGGAAGTCGCCGCGATGGAAGGCTCGCCAGGCGTCCTGCAATGTGGTCGCCAGCCCCGCGGCATCCTGGCCTTTGGCCGCCTTTCCGGCCGCTTCGATCAGCGCCTGGGTGCGCTTGGCGTCGGGGTAGGGCTCGGCATCGCCGGCGTGCAGCGCGGGCCAGGCCTTCTTCAGCGCATCACCGGCGTAGCCGAACGCCTTGGCGTCCAACGGAAACGCTGCCCATTTCGCCTGTTTGCCTGCCATGCCATACCTCCCTGGTTGGTTCGAATGAGCATGGCCGCAGCCATTGCCGCTGACAAGCCCCGCGCCGCTAGTGTGTTTGCTCGATGCCGCGGCTTCAGCATCGTTGCCGGAAGCCTGCCACCGTGGCCGGCGTCGAGGAGTCCCCATGACTGCCAGGAAGAAGACCACCCCGCGGGCCAAGGCCCCGGAACCGAACCTCCGCCATGTCTGGCTCGCCGGCCTCGGCGTGATCGCGATCGCGCGCCGCCGCGGCGCCCAGCGTCTGACGACGGCGAAGCAGGACATTGAACGCATCGTGCAGCGGGCACAGGCCACGTTGCGGGATGTGCGGGCGCAGGGCGAGGCGGGGGTTGGCCGGTTCGGCGCGGATGTCGAAACGCGGTTGGCGCCGGTATTGGACAAGTTGGGATTGGGTTCCAAGCTGGCGCCGAAGGGACGCCGCAAGCCGGCGGCCGCGAAGCAGGCTCGACCGGCGCCGCGGAAGCGGGTGGGTGTTGCGCGAAAGGCTGCGGGGCGCAAGCGGGCTTGATTCAGTAAGGCGGGTCTTGCTTCGCGGCTCATTGCATTGTCTTTGATCTATGGGCGCTTGCCAAAATGCCGAGCGTCCTGCGCGGCGCCTGCGGGTTTGCCTACAGGCGCCACCGGTGCGGATGTGGTCCGCAGGTGAAGAGCCGACGCCATGACCTCGTCTCTTCGGGCGCTTGCGCGGTGGGGTTATTGGTTTTCACCGATGGCAACCCCGCGTCAGCGCCCAACAGCTAATTCGGTAAAAAAGCCGAACGCAGCGAAACCAACCCCGCTAAACACTCAATCGACGTAAGCCGTCGTCAACGTATTCAGATGCACCCGCTCCGCATCCCGCAGGAACGGCGCCACCAGCATCATCACCTGCACGATGCCGTGCCGGATCGCGACCTGCTCATCCTTGTCCCCCCGCGCCGCCGCGTAATTCAGCCAGAACGTCGCCACCACCAGGATGTTGGTCGCCGTCGCCGCCAGTTCCGCCGCCGACGCACGCATCACCCCGGCCTGGCCGAGTCCCCGCATCACCGCGTGCGCGCTGTCGTCGGCGCGCTTGAGCAAACGCGCGAAGCGGATTCGCAGGCGCCGGTTGCGGCTCAGGATCTCGACCAGATCCCGGTACAGGAAGCGGTAGTCCCAGATGCACTCGAACACCAGATGCAACTGCAGCCAGATGTCCTCCAGTCCCGGCAACCGGTCCACCGGCGCGGTGAGGGCGACGTCCATCCGCTCCTCGTAGCGGGCGAACAGCTGCTCGATGATGTCGTCCTTGTTGCGGAAGTGGTAGTACAGGTTGCCCGGGCTGATCTCCAGCTCATCGGCGATGTGGTTGGTGGTGACGTGCGGCTCGCCCTGCACGTTGAACATCGCGAGAGACGCATCCAGGATGCGCTGGCGGGTGTCGCGCGCCACGGCTTCAGGCGGTCAGCTTCTTCACCAGGTCCACGTACTTCTTCTGCGCGTCCCCGGGGGCGGTGCCCTTGAGCTTGGCCCACGCTTCGTACTTGGCGGTGCCCACGAAATCGAAGAAACCGGGCTTGTCGCCCTTCACATCGCCCTCCGAACCCTGCTTGTACAGCGCGTACAGGCGCAGCAGGGTTTCGTTGTCGGGGCGTTCGGCCAGGCCCTGGATGTCGCGGGAAGCCTGTTCGAAAGCGGAATTCAGATCGGACATGAGGACTACCTCCCAATAGTGCCGGCATCACACCACGCGGGGCATGACCGGTCAATCGGGGCGGGATTGTGGAACCCAAACGGCTCTGGCAAGTTAGCGCGCAGGGCAGGCGGAGGGCCTGCCCGCCTACACGGGACGGTATCCATGAGCTACTTCGTCACCGGCGCCACCGGATTCATCGGCCGCTATCTGGTTTCCAACCTGCTCAAGCGGAGCGGCACGGTGTACGTGCTGGTGCGCAAGGATTCGCAGAAGAAATACGACGCCATCGCCAGGAAATCCGGCTGGGATCCGAAGCGGGTGGTGGCGGTGGCGGGCGACATGACCAAGCCGCGCTGCGGGTTGACCCCCGCCCAGCTGCGCAACCTGAGCGGCAAGATCAAGCATTTCTTCCACCTGGCCGCGGTCTATGATCTGACCGCAGGCGTGGAGGCCCAGCAGGCTGCCAACATCGACGGTACCCGGCATGCGCTGGACCTGGCGGCCGCGCTGAAGGCGCCGCTGTTCCACCACACCAGTTCGATCGCCGCGGCTGGCCTGTATCCCGGCATCTTCCGCGAGGACATGTTCGAGGAAGCCGAGGGCCTGGACGATCCCTACCTGCGGACCAAACACGATTCCGAGGCGATGGTGCGGCGGGAAACCCGCTTCAAATGGCGCATCTACCGGCCGGGCATGGTGGTCGGGCACTCGAAAACCGGCGAAATCGACAAGATCGACGGCCCGTACTACTTCTTCACCCTGATCAAGAAACTGCGGGAGCTGCTGCCGCAATGGGTGCCGGTGCTCGGCATCGAAGGCGGCCGCATCAACATCGTGCCGGTGGATTTCGTGGCCGACGCGATGGACCACATCGCCCACAAGCCCAAGCTGGACGGCCACACTTTCCACCTGACCGACCCGGAGCCGATGCGGGTGGGCGAGGTGCTCAACACCTTCTGCCGCGCCGGCCACGCGCCGGAGATGACCATGCGGCTGGACGCGCGCATGTTCGCCTTCGTGCCCAGCGGCATCCGCGCGGCGGTCGGCAACCTGCCGCCGGTGCGGCGCTTCATCGGCATGCTGCTGCGCGACTTCAAGATTCCGAAGGAAGTCCTCAAGTTCATCACCTATCCGACCCGTTTCGACAGCCGCGAGACCGAGCGTGCGCTCAAGGGCACGAACATCGCGGTGCCGCGCCTGGACGAGTACGCCTGGCGACTTTGGGACTACTGGGAACGGCATCTGGACCCGGACCTGTTCGTGGACCGCTCGCTCAAGGGCAAGGTGCGCAACAAGGTCGTGGTCATCACCGGCGGTTCCTCCGGCATCGGTCTGTCCACCGCCCAGCGCGTGGCCGAGGCCGGCGCGGTGACGGTGATCGTGGCCCGCGGCGAGGAGGAACTGTTCAAGGCGCGCGACGACATGAAAGCCAAGGGCGGCAAGGTGTTCGCCTATACCGCGGATCTGGCGGACATGGCCGACTGCGACCGCCTGATCCGGCAGGTGCTGGACGAACATGGCCACGTTGACGTGCTGATCAACAACGCAGGGCGTTCCATCCGCCGCTCGATCGAGCTCAGCTACGACCGCTTCCACGATTTCGAACGGACCATGCAGCTGAATTACTTCGGCAGCCTGCGCCTGATCATGGGCTTCCTGCCGGGCATGACCCATCGCCGCAAGGGCCACATCATCAACATCAGTTCGATCGGCGTGCTGGCCAATTCGCCGCGCTTCTCGGCCTACGTCGCCTCCAAGGCGGCGCTGGATGCGTTCAGCCGCTGCACGCAGGGCGAGCTGTCGGGCAAGGGCATCAGCTTCACCACGATCAACATGCCACTGGTGAAGACCCCGATGATCGCCCCGACCAAGATGTATGACAGCGTGCCGACGCTGACCCCCGACGAGGCGGCGGATCTGGTGGTGAAGGGCATCATCGAGAAACCCAGCCGCATCGCGACCCGCCTGGGCATTTTCGCCGCGCTGGTCAATGCGGTGGCACCGAAGGCGTACGAGGTGATCATGAGCACGGCGTTCGAGCTGTTCCCGGATTCGGCGGCGGCCAAGGGGGATAGGCAGGCGCTCAAGGAGGCGGCGCCGAGCCAGGAACAGATCGCTTTCGCGGCGCTGATGCGGGGTGTGCATTGGTAGAGCGGAGTTTGCTCCGCTACTCCTGATATCTCTTGGGGTTTGAGAGGTAGTAGGCGCTGGCGCGCCATCGGTAAGAACCGACAGCGACCCGCGCGTCAGCGCCCAGAAGAGAAAGACAACAGCAGAGGAGCAAACCGAGATCTACACACGGCAAGCCATGTTCAGGCCCCCGTCCACCCCGTCGGCAACATCTGCCGATTCCGCATATGCAACGCCAGCGGCTCGATCCGGCTCCACAGGAACTCCTGCAGCTCCGCATCCTCCACCGTCTCCTGCATCGCCTGCTGGAAACACGCCAGCCAACCGCTGGCCTCGTCCATCCCGATCGCGAACGGCAGATGACGGGCGCGCAGCATCGGTGCGCCCCGGCGTTCGGTGAACAGCGGCGGGCCACCCAGCCAGCCACTCAGGAACTCGAACAGCTTCTGCTCACTGTCCGCCAGTTCCGGCGGATGGATCGCGCGCACCGCCTTGGCTTCCGGCAGGGTGTCCATCAGCGCATACATCCGCCGGGTCAACCGGCGTACGCCCGCTTCGCCGCCGATGCGCTGGTAGGGCGTCAGATCGTCTTGCATTGCCGCCAGCGTACCGGCTCCTTGCTGCCGGCCGGAGGATTGAGCTGCACGCGGACCGTGCGCAGGGCCGGATACAGTTCGACCTGCTGGCAGATCCGCGGCCAGATCGCGGTTTCATCGCCCTGGTAGTCCACGGACAGGGTCAGCCGGGTCTGCCAGACGCCGCGGACCACGCCCGGCGTGCCCGAGAGCGCGCGTGATACCGCCAGGCGCTGTTCCTGGAGTTCGGCTTCCGTGGGCTCGCGGTAGGCCACCACGTCGGCGCTGGCGGACGCGCCGGCCGGTTTCAGCGGTGGCGGGGCGATGGTCGCGGTCGAGTCGGCCGCGCCGAACCCGGAATTGGCCAGGGTGGTCGCCATCAGGGCGCCGAGCGTGATGCTGCCCAGCCAGCCGATGGCGATATGGCGCTTGGCGCGGGCGGCGGCCTGTCCGACGATCTGCTCGCGCAGGTCGGTCTCGACCAGCGGCGCCAGCTCGGTCCACAGGCGCGGGCCGTCCAGCACCTCGATGTTGTGTCCCTGGGCCGCGACGCGGCCTTCCTGCTCCAGTTGCCCCTCGGTGGCGAGGATGCCGCCGGTGGCATTGCCCAGGCGGACACTGGCGGCCAGTTCCTCCACCGGGGCCGCGCCGATGCGGTAGGCCGAACCGTGCTTGCACGACAGCAGCCATCGCTGGCCATCCCGGGTCAGCGGAAAGATGCCGCGCGGATCCCGGGTTTCGTCCGGCGCGGCGGCGACCACGACCATGCCGCGGCGTTCGAGCGCGCTGAGCACCAGCCGGGAAAATTCACGCCAGCGCAAGCCGGACAGGGCATGCAGGCCCGCCGCGATTTCATCGTTGCGGCGGCGGATCCACCATAGATAGGCACTGACGGCCACGCCGGTCAGCAGGGCAACGGCCAGTCCAGACAGCCAGAAGAGCATGAGTACCGCGTAATAGGTTTTTGGAGTTCGCGGATTCTAACCAAGCGGTGGGCAATTCGCTGTCAGGAAAACCAGTACAGCGCGGCACGGCATGGCGGGGGCGCGGGAAGAACGCGGGAACTTCGGCGGTCGCCGGACACGAAAAGGCCCGCCAGTCCGAAGTCGTAAGGGGAGGGGAGCATACGTACTTCGTGTGGACTGGCGGGCCCGGACTGATTGTTGCGCGATCCATGTTGCCTTGCAACAAGAAATTCGATCGAATTCCGGTTGCACCGGCGAGGTGCGTTCAGTCGCTGTTTTTCTTTGTCGCGCGCTTCGTCGTGGTGCGCTTGGCGGCGGTGGCGGCGCGCTTGGCGGGCGCTTTCTTCGCGGAGGCTTTCTTCACCGCGGGCGCGGCCTTCGTGCGGGCCGGCGTGCGCGCGGAAGGCACGCCCCCCAGACGGCGCAGTTCGGCATTGAGCGCATCGACACGGTCGATCAATGCACCGAGATCCTCGCGGCTCGGCACTTCCAGCCGACGCAGTGCGCGCTGCACGCGATCCTCGAACACCTTCTCCAGCCGGTCCCAGGTATCGGACGCGCGTTCACGGGCCTGACCGACCGTGCTTTCGACCGCGTCGCGCACCGCTTCGACCCGGCCGCCGGCCAGCTTGCGGGTGGTCTGCTCCAGCGACAGCCCTTCCTTGACCAGGGTCTCGAACAACTTGCTGCCTTCGGCCTGCGCGCGGCCGAACGCGCCGACACCCGCCAGCCAGACCTGCTGCGCGGACTCGCTGAGATTCTTCGAGAGGCGTTGCGCCTGCGCCTGCAGATTGTCCTGCTGGGCGGACGGGGCGGACTTCTTGCGGGCGGATTTCTTCAGGGTAGCCATGGGATTCCGTCAAGGGAGGAAAGGGACGTGGTCCAGAATCGCGGCCACGTCTAGAGTTTTCACACCAGCGCGGCAGCGGGGTTCAGACGCGTGCGGCGCGGTGCGTGGCGATCCACTGATCCACATCGTCCAGCGCACGCCGCAACCGCGCCGTGGCGTCGGTCATGCGCGGCGTGATGTCCAGGCCATCCAGGATGGAGCGTTGCGGATCATCGATGATGTCGTGGCGCAGGCGGATGCCGTGCGCGGCCAGCATCGGGCCCAGCACCGGCGCGCGCCGGCGCAGGTCCGCCAGGGTGTTGCGGTAGGCCAACTGGCAGACCCGGTGGCGCGAGGAAAAACTGAACAAGTTGGTGAAGAACAGTTCGCTGTCGCTGGCATTGGGTTCGAACACCAGTTGATCGATGTCCGGGTAGCGCAGCGGGTATTTTTCTAGGCCGATCTGCATGCGCGACTGCAACAGGGTGCGCAGCGTCTGCGACAACACCGCCGGCAGGCCGCCGCTGACCAGTCCGACCTGCTCGGCCTCGTCGGCCTGCGGGGCCGCGCGGGTGGCGTCGAACGGCACCAGCGGGTTGATGCCGATCATCAGGTCGATGTCGCGATCCAGCACCGTCGAGGCATGCATGGTCCGGCGCAGCGCGCCGTCGAGGAAATGACGACCACGGATTTCCACCGGCGGGTACAGGCCGGGTAGCGCCGCGCTGGCCTGTACGGCCTGCGAGATCGGCACGTCGTCCCAACCGCGTTCGCCGAAACGGACCGCCTCGCCGGTGTCCAGGTCCACCGCCACCACGAACAGATCCGCCCCCAGGGTGCGGAAATCATTGCTGCGGCCGCGCCGACTGAACACGTCGCGGAGGAAGTCCTCGACGCCGGCGTTGTCGAACAGGCCGGTGGGCACCAGCCCGCCGAAACGCAGGATCAGATCCGACCAGCGCACCGCCTTGCCGGGATTGCGCAGCAGGCGCTGGGCCCATTGCGCGTACAGGCCGGGCAGGCTGGCCAGCCGACGCAGATACTCGTTGACGTTGGGGCGCAGGAAAGTCTCGGGCCGGAATTCGGCGTCGTCGCTGGTGCCGGTGATGAAGATCCGGCAGATCTCCGCGGTACTCATCCGGTTGGCCAGCCCGGCGGCCAGGAACGCGCCGGAGCTTACGCCCACGTAGCAATCCAGCCGGGTCAGATCCAGTCCGTCCAGGGCCTCGTCCATGGCGCGCAGGGCGCCCAGTTCGTACATGCCGCCGATGGGGCCGCCACCGGCGATGGCCAGGCCGATCCGGCCGCCATCACCGCGCTTGCGGGCACTGTGGATGGAGAGCATGCGGTTCCCGCACAGGACGATGCGCCGAGTGTAGCCGACCGGCGGGGGCGCTTGCGGCGGGCCGGGCGGCCCCGGATCATCCGGTTCATGGCCCGTCCTTCTTCCATCGGCGATCGGCTTGGCCGTCGCCTGGCCTGCCACCAGGCCCTGCACGATCCCCTTGGCGAGCCGCGCAACCGGCTGGCCTGGCTCCCGGAGCTGCGGCGCTGGCAGGCGGCGCGGCTGGAGCAGAGCTTCGGCCATTTCCTCGCCGATCCGCGCCGCCGGGGCGCGGCGATGTTCTTCCTCACCGACGTCTACGGCGATCAGGACTTCAGCCGCCGCGACGCCAATGTCGCCAAGGTGGTCCCGATGATGCAGCGGCTGCTGCCCGCCGCGGTGCTGGAGACGGTCGACGACGCCATCGAACTGGGGGCGCTGACCCATGCCCTGGATCTGCGCATGGCCGAGGCACTGGCCTCGCTCGCGCCACGCCGCAAGCGGCTGGACGAAGCCCTGTACGGACAGGCCTACCGGCAGGTCGGGCACCGGCGCCTGCGCGCCCGCCAGATCGATCTGATCGCGGAACTGGGCGTGGGGCTGGCGCGGGCGGTGAAGATGCCGGGTGTGCTGACCCTGCTCAAACTCTCGCGGGGCCCGGCCAAGGCGACCGGGCTGGGCGAACTGCAGGGTTTCCTGGAACGCGGCTTCGCCGCGTTCTCGGCACTGGGAGACGGAAAGGCGTTTGTCCGTGACATCGAACAGGCCGAACGCGAAGTCTCGCGGCGGCTGTTCGCCGACGACCCCACGCCGTTTGCCCAGGACCCGACTTGTGGGAGCGACGCAAGTCGCGAGGCTTTTCGTACCTGATACGTGCGGAAATCGTGCGTTCGCGACTTGCGTCGCTCCCACAGGGAAAAGCGCGCTTGCCTCAGGCGAACTTCTCGCCCAGCACGCGCCGGATCTCCGATTCGATCGGTCCCCTCATCGCCGACAGCAGGAAGCCCAGATCCGCGGTGACCCGCAACTGGCTCGGCAGCAGCGCGATATGACCATCGACGCCGGAGCGGCGGAAGTTCATGGTGTCGCCATCCCAGGCGTAGTCCATGTCGAAGCGCTCGGCCAGTTTGCGCGCCACGTCCTCGACCGCCTTCCTCGCCTGCGCCGGGGTCTTGCTGTGGTCGTGGACGATGTCGATGGTGGCCATGGCGTTCTCTCCGGAAAGGCCACCTATTGTCCGCAAGCCGTTCACATTCGCAAGCAGGTCGATGCTGATCAGGCTGGATGTCGTGGCCCCGGCTGCGCTAGTCTGCCGCCGGTGGAAAACCTGCGACTTCATTTTTCAAACCGCGCGCAACCGGATCGCCCCCTTTCGATGGGCGTGCACCGGATCGTGCGCGAGGCTTCCGGTCACGTCGGCGTCGGCGATCAACTGCAGGGCGCGCTGCTGGTGCGCATCTGCGTGGATCGCCGCGGCCTCTGGCTGCAGGTTCCGACCGGCATGCGCGGCGTGCATGTGAACGGGCGCCCGATCCTGCGGATGGCGCTGCTGCGCGCCGGTGACAGCATCTACGTGGATGGCGTGGAGCTGCTGGTCCAGGCCGAGCACCTGCCGCCCGAACGCGGGCCTGAACCAGTACCGGCGCCCCCGGATCCACGCATCATCCTGCGCGGCGTGGGCGGCAAGTACCACGGCCGCAGCATTCCGCTGCTGCGGCCGGTGCTGGTCGGGCGCGCCCGCGAGGCGGCGATCCGGGTGGACGAGCCCGTCTTTGCCGAGCGCCATGCGCAACTGGAGATCCAGGGCGACCGGGTCTCGCTGCGTGACCTCGGTTCGACCGAAGGCAGCCTGGTGAACGGTGTGGCGACGCGCGATGCCCTGTTGGTGGCCGGCGATCAACTGGTGTTCGACGCGCAGCATCGTTTCGTGGTCGAAGTGCCCTGGACCCGCGCGGATGCCCTGCTGGGCGAAGCCGGTGGCGAACCGATGGCTCCTACCGAATCCGAATCACCCGAGCCCCGGCGCGCGGGCAATGTGCGGCGCTGGCCCTGGCTGCTGCTGGCGGCGCTGCTGCTGGCGGCAGCGCTCAGCGCGTTGCTGCTGTTCGGTTCCGGTTGAGGCGCCTGGCGAGCCGCCAGCCCAGCAGCACGGCCAGGATGGCGGCGTAGAGCAGCGGTTCGCGGATGTCCGATTTCACCAGCCACCAGAAATGCAGCACGGCCAGCACGCCGACCGCGTAGATCGCCTTGTGCAGCTGGCCCCAACGCCGGCCCAGGCGCCGGATCCAGCCCTGGGTGGACGTCACCGCCAGCGGAACCAGCAGCAGCCAGGCGGTGAATCCCACGGTGATGTACGGACGCTTGGCGATCTCCTCGAATATCTGCGTCCAGTAGCCCTGCAGGTCGAGCACCAGATAGCTGGCCAGGTGCAGGCAGGCGTAGAAAAACGCATACAGGCCCAGCATGCGCCGGAACCGGATCAGCACCGATTGCCCGGTCAGTTGGCGCAGCGGGGTGATGGCCAGGGTGATCATCAGCATCCGCAGTGCCCACAGTCCCGTGCGGTGCTCGACCTCCGCGACCGGATCCGCGCCGAGCGCGTCGCTGCCGGTGTGCAGCACCGACCAGAACTGCCAGGCCAGAATCGCCAGCGGGGTCAGCGCCAGCGCATGCACCAGCGCCTTGGCCATCCGCGGATTGGAAGCACGCCTGGCCCGGTTCATGCCGCGCGACGGGTTCCGGCCCGCGTTCGTACCGCCAGCGCGAACACCCGCGCCGGCCGGCTCCGCGGGAGGGGAGAACCGGAACCGTCGCCAATCCGTCTGGCGTCTTTCAGCCGCATATCAATTCAATACCACTTCTTCAGATCCAGCCCCGCGTACATCGAGGCGACCTGGGGACCATAGCCGTTGAACAACCGGGTAGGAATGCGTTCGGCGAACACCCGGTTGGTCGAGCCGGCGATGCGGCGTTCGGTTTTCTGGCTCCAGCGCGGGTGATCGACGGCCGGATTGACGTTGGAGAAGAAGCCATATTCCGAAGGCTGCAGTTCATGCCAGGCCGTCTCCGGCATCTTCTCCACGAAGGTGATCGCCACGATCGACTTGATGCTCTTGAAGCCGTATTTCCACGGCACCACCAGCCGCAGCGGCGCGCCGTTCTGCTGCGGCAGCGGCTTGCCGTACAGGCCGGTGGCGAGCAGGGTCAGCGGGTGCATCGCCTCGTCGATGCGCAGGCCTTCCTTGTACGGCCATTCGATGGAGCGATAACGGATGCCGGGCATCTGCACCGGATCGGCCAGGGTGGTGAAGGCGACGTAGCGCGCCTTGGAGGTCGGCGCGAATTTCTTCAGCACCGCGCCGAGGGGTACGCCCAGCCACGGGATCACCATCGACCAGCCTTCCACGCAGCGCAGCCGGTAGACGCGCTCCTCCGGTGTCAGGCCCTTGAGCAGATCGTCCAGTGCCAGCTTGCCCGGACGCTCGCACTCGCCGCCGACCACCACCGACCAGGGCGAGGTGCGCAGGGTCTTGCGGGCGGTGGACGGGTCGGCCTTGCCGGTGCCGAACTCGTAGAAGTTGTTGTAGGTGGTGACGTCGTCATAGCGGGTCAGCGGTTCGTCGGTCCGGAAGCCGGACCGGGCCTGTTCGGGGGTGATCGCGGCCCGGGGAGGGGCCGGCGGCTCCGCGTCGGCACAGCCGGCCAGGGCGATGGCCGGCCCGAGCGCGAGGGCGCGCAGGAGGTCGCGGCGCTGGCGGTAGACCGCCTCGTCGGTGATCTGGGAGGCGGGAATCCTGAGGGCATCCCGGAGGGACATGGGAGACTCCAAGCGGCAGTCGTGGATACAAGACAGAGGCGCGGACCGGTCGGAAGGTTTCGCGTGATCGGGTGCCGCTCCCCGCGACCGCGCGCTCCGTTTATACGCCGGACAGCCGCGAACGGCATGAAGCCACCGGAAAACGGCGGCAAAGGTTGCCCCTGCAACTGATGCACTGCGGCATACTACGGATTCCCCGTTCAGGTGCCTTATGACGCGCGCGTACAACTTCAGTGCCGGTCCCGCCACCCTTCCCGAACCGGTATTGCGGCAGGCCCAGGCCGAGATGCTGGAATGGAACGGCGTCGGCGCGTCCATCGTCGAGATCAGCCACCGCAGCGCGGATTTCATCGCCGTGGCCGCACGGGCCGAGGCGGATCTGCGGACCTTGCTGTCCATCCCAGACGAGTACGCGGTGCTGTTCCTGTCCGGCGGCGCCACCACCCAGCAGGCGCTGCTGCCGCTGAACTTCGCCGCCCCGGGGCAGGCCGCCGACTACGTGGTCAGCGGCCACTGGGGCAAGACCGCGATCAAGCAGGCCAAACCGTACGTGGCCGCCAACGTCGCCGCCGACGGCGAGCCGGGCGGATTCCGCGATATCCCGGCACGCGGTGAGTGGCGCCTGAGCGCCGATGCCGCCTACGTGCACATCACCGCCAACGAGACCATCCACGGCCTCGAATTCCGCGACGTGCCGGACGTGGGCGCAGTGCCGCTGTTCGCCGACTTCAGCTCCAACATCGCCGCCGAGCCGCTCGATGTCTCGAAGTTCGGCCTCATCTACGCCGGCGCCCAGAAGAATCTTGGCCCGGTCGGCATCTCGGTGGTCATCGTCCGCCGCGATCTGCTGGAACGCGCCGGCCAGCCACGCGCCGACATCTTCGACTACCGCTCGCATGCCGCCCGCGATTCGATGCTCAACACGCCGCCGACCTGGAACTGGTACCTGCTGGGCCTGACCGTGAAGTGGATGCTGGACGAAGGCGGCGTCGCCGAGTTCGCCCGCCGCAACGCGGCCAAGTCGACGCTGGTCTATCAGGCCATCGACGGCTCCGGCGGCTTCTACCGCAACGAGGTGGCGAAGGCGGTGCGTTCGCGGATGAACATCCCGTTCTTCCTGCCGGACGAGGAACTGACCGCGCGCTTCGTCAGCGAGTCGAAACAGGCCGGCCTGCTGGCGCTGAAGGGGCACAAGGCGGTCGGCGGCATCCGCGCCTCGCTGTACAACGCCATGCCGCTGGCCGGCGCGCAGGCGTTGGCGGATTTCATGCGCGACTTCCAGCAGCGCAATGGTTGAATGACATCAAGGCAGGAGCGACGTCAGTCGCGACTGACGTCGCTCCTGCCAGGAATTTCAAGGAACAGACAAATGGCCGAAAAGCCCAGGAAAACCACCGGCAAAACCGCCAAGCCGCCCGCCCGCGGCAAGGCCGCCGCGCCCGCCATCGCCGCGCCGGTGCTAGCCGATGTGCGCGCCAAGATCGACGGGATCGATCGTCATATCCAGGAATTGATCGCCGAGCGCGCGCGCTTCGCCCACCAGGTCGGCAAGGCCAAGGGCAAGCTGGCCGCGGCGGTGGACTACTACCGCCCCGAGCGCGAGGCGCAGGTGTTGCGCATGGTGGTGGATCGCAACGAGGGCCCGCTCAGCGACGAAGTGCTGGTGCATGTGTTCCGCGAAATCATGTCCGCCTGCCTGGCCCAGCAGGAGCCGTTGAAGATCGGCTTCCTCGGACCGGAAGGCACCTTCAGCCAGCAGGCCGTGCTCAAGCACTTCGGCCGTTCGGCGCATGGCCTGCCGCTGGCGAGCATCGAGGAAGTGTTCCAGGAAGTGGAGAGCGGCAACGCCGATTTCGGCGTGGTGCCGGTGGAGAACTCGGGGCAGGGCACCATCCAGGTGACCCTGGACATGTTCCTTACGTCCAACCTGAAGATCTGCGGCGAAGTCGAGTTGCGCGTGCATCAGTTCCTGCTTTCGCGCACCGGCCGCATCGACGACATCGAGCGCATCTACGGACATCCGCAATCCTTCGCCCAGACCGCCGGCTGGCTGCGTGCCAACCTGCCCAAGGTCGAGAAGATTCCGGTGTCCAGCAACGCCGAGGGCGCGCGCCGCGCGCGCAACTCCGATGACGCCGCCTGCATCGCCGGCGAAAGCGCCGGTCATGTCTACGGCCTGAAGAAGGTCGTGATGAGCTCGATCCAGGACGACAAGGACAACACCACCCGGTTCCTGGTCATCGGCCGCAGCATCTTCCCGCCGTCCGGCCATGACCGCACCTCGGTGCTGGTCTTCATCCACGACAAGCCGGGCGCGTTGTTCGACGTGCTCAGCCCGTTCGCGCGCCACGGCATCAGCATGAACCGGATCGAATCGCGCCCGTCGCACCACGCGAAGTGGGAGTACGGCTTCTTCATCGATCTGGCCGGCCACGTCGACGATGAAGGCATGAAACAGGCACTGGCCGAGCTCAAGGCGCATTCCGCCCAGATCAAGGTCCTCGGCTCCTACCCGGTGGCGGTGCCCTGATACGGGAATGGGGAATCGGGAATGGGGAATCGTCCAAGCTGACAGATTCACCTTTGCCGGGTGCCCTTCGTTCCACGTGATGTCGCTCTTTCGATTCTCCATTCCCCATTCCCCATTCCCTGCAAATGAACGACTGGATTGCTTCCCCCGGACAGCCGCTGCGCGGCGAGCTGACCATTCCCGGCGACAAGTCGGTATCGCATCGCGCGGTGATGTTCGCCGCGTTGGCCGACGGCGTCTCGCAGATTGACGGTTTCCTGGAGGGCGAGGACACCCGCGCCACCGCCGCGATCTTCCAGAAACTCGGCGTGCACATCGAAACCCCGTCGCCGTCGCGCCGCATCGTGCATGGCGTGGGCGTGGACGGACTGAAGGCCGCGACCGGTGAACTCGATTGCGGCAACGCCGGCACCGGCATGCGCCTGCTGGCCGGCCTGCTGGCGGCGCAGCCGTTCGACAGCATGCTGATCGGCGATGAATCGCTGTCGCGCCGGCCGATGCGCCGCATCACCGGGCCGCTGGCGCGGATGGGCGCGCGCATCGATACGCAGGAAGGTGGCCTGCCGCCATTGCGCATCCACGGCGGCCAACCGCTGCACGGCATCGACTACACACTGGAAGTCGCCAGCGCGCAGGTGAAATCGGCGGTGTTGCTGGCGGGCCTGTACGCGCAGGGTGAGACCATCGTCCACGAACCGCATCCCACCCGCGACTACACCGAGCGCATGCTGGCCGCCTTCGGCGCCGACATCGAGTTCTCCCCCGGTCACGCCCGCCTGCGCGGTGGCCAGCGCCTGCGCGCGACCGATGTCGTGGTGCCGGCGGATTTCTCCTCCGCGGCGTTCTTCCTGGTCGCCGCCAGCATCGTGCCCGGTTCGGAACTGCGTCTGCGCGCGGTCGGACTCAATCCACGCCGTACCGGCCTGCTGGCCGCGCTGCGCCTGATGGGCGCGGACATCCGCGAGGAGAACCGGGCGGAGCAGGGCGGCGAACCGGTCGCCGATCTGGTGGTCAGGCATGCGCCCCTGCGCGGCATCGAGGTGCCCGAAGCGCTGGTGCCGGACATGATCGACGAGTTCCCGGCGCTGTTCGTGGCCGCGGCCTGCGCCGAAGGTCCTACCGTGGTGCGCGGCGCCGCCGAACTGCGGGTGAAGGAATCCGATCGACTCGCCACGATGGCCGCTGGCCTGCGCACCCTGGGTCTGCAGGTGGATGAAACACCGGACGGCGGCACGATCCATCCGGGCGCAATGCAGAGCGGCCGCATCGACAGCCACGGCGATCACCGTATCGCCATGTCCTTCGCGGTCGCCGGCCAGCGCAGCGGCGGCGAAGTGCGCGTCGGCGACATCGCCAACGTCGCCACCTCGTTCCCCGGCTTCGACACCCTGGCCACCGGCGCCGGCTTCGCCTTGCGGTCCGCATGAGCGATACCTGTGGGAGCGACGTGAGTCGCGATTGAAATCATCCCCGAGCCTGATGGACGACGGTCGCGACTGACGTCGCTCCCACAAGGAAGGAAGAACAAAAAAGGGAAGCCGTCCCCGGCCTCCCTTTTTCGATTCCGGTTTCAGGCTGGACTTAAATCGGCTTGAAATCCACCGGCACCTGCACCGTGCTGGCGACACCCTTGCCGTTGCGCATCGCCGGCTCGAAGCGCCATTTGCGCACGGCCTGCACGGCGGCGCGATCCAGATCGCGGTTGCCGCTGCGGCGAATCACGTCCACATCGATCGGCTGGCCGCTGGCATCCAGTTCGGCGCGAACCATGACCGTGCCACCGATGCCGGCACGCAGCGCGGTGGCCGGGTATTGCGGTGACCGGTTGCCGGCCAGCAGGCGCGGTGCCTGCGAACGGACCTGGCGTTGCGCCGAGGCGGTCGGGGTGCGACGGGTCTCGGCACGCGCTTTCTCGGCACGCGTTGCCGTGACCTGCCCGCTCTCCTCAGGCGTGACCACCGGTGCGGTCACTGGCGGCGCCGCGCTTTCCAACGGCAATGATGAGGGCTGGTGCTGCTTGTACCAGGCCAGTCCTGCCGCGACCACCGCGATCAGGGCGATCAACCAGAGCAGGAGCAGGGATGCGTTCTTCTCCCGCGGCGGCGATGCATCGGCCGTATCGGCAGGACTCCATTCGGGCTGGGGATGTGTCTGCGCCATGGAAAACCTCCTCGTCCACGCGTTGCTGCGTTGGCATCGAGTCTTGCACGGAGGTTTGTTGGCATCGCGTGAGTGGCCGGTAAAAGCGCACGGAGCGGGAAAGTCGCGATTCAGCTGGCGCGCCGCCGGTTCAGCTGCGCGCCAGTTGCGGGCTCATTGTTGCAGATTGAAATCGATGGGCACGACCACGCTGGACGCCACCGGCTGGCCATCGCGCTGGGCCGGATTGAAACGCCAACGGCGGACCGCGTCGAGCGCCGCGCGATCAAGATCACGCGAACCGCTGCGGGCCTCGATGGACACGTCGGTCGGCACGCCGTCCGCACCGACCTGGACCCGCACCATGACCGTGCCCGCGTCGCCGCGACGCAGGGCGGCGGCGGGGTAGTCGGGAGGCGGTGTCTGGCCGGCGATTGGCACCGGCTGGTCACCGGGCGCCAGGGCGACGCCGGCAGCGGGAGCCGCCGCCGGCGCATCGGGCGCGGTGGGGGCCGCGGGGGCCGGAACTTCTTCGATCGGCGCCGGCATCGGCGCCTGTTCCACCAGTTGCGGACGCTCGTTGCCCGCCTGGCTGGGCTCCTCCAGGCCGCTGGCGCCGCCGCGCGCGGGCAGGGGCTCGGGCAATGCCTCCACCACCGGCTTGTTGCCCTCGACCGAGGCTTCTGGCTGGTAGAAACCATCGTCACCGCGGCCGGCCAGCCAGACGATTGCGAACAGCAGCAGCCCGGCACCGAAGGCGATGCCGGCAATGCGCAGAGTGCGACGGGGCAGGCGGAACACGAGTTCGGAATCCGGGGATTCGCGGGAGGCGGACATGGAGGGCACCGTGGTGGCTGCGCCGATTCTGACACGCCCGGGGTGAATGCCGCGAGGCATCGCGGCGCATAAAAGGCGATAATCGGCGTCCTGCCGCATATCCGCTCCGAATCCCATGCTCGATCCCGCCCTGCTTCGCACCCAGACCGCCGAACTCGCCCAACGCCTCAAGGACAGCCGGGGTTTCGACCTGGACGTGTCCCGGCTGGCCGAACTGGAGTCGGCGCGCAAGCAGATCCAGAAGCGCACCGAGGAACTGCAGAACCTGCGCAATACCCGCTCCAAGGCGATTGGCCAGGCCAAGGCCAAGGCCAAGGGCGAGGACGTGTCCGCGCTGATGGCCGAAGTGGCCGGTTTCGGCGACGAGCTCAAGGCTTCGGAAGTGAAACTGGAGGAAATCCGCGGCGAGATCGAGGCGATCGCGCTGGGCATTCCCAATCTCCCGCATGCCAGCGTCCCGAACGGCAGCGACGAGAGCCAGAACGTCGAGCAACACCGCTGGGGCGACCAGCCGGTGTTCGATTTCCCGGTCAAGGACCACGTCGAACTCGGCGCCCGTCATGGTTGGCTGGACGGCGACACCGCCGCGAAGATCTCCGGCGCGCGCTTCACCGTGCTGCGCGGCCAACTGGCCCGCCTGCATCGCGCGCTGGCGCAGTTCATGCTCGACCTGCATACCGGCGAACACGGTTACGAAGAAACCAATGTGCCGCTGCTCGTCAACGCCGAGAGCCTGTACGGCACCGGCCAGCTGCCCAAGTTCGAAGAGGACATGTTCAGCACCCAACTGGGCGAGCACAAGCGCTACCTGATCTCCACCTCGGAGATCTCGCTGACCAACATCGTCCGCGACGAAATCGTCGACGACGCGCGCCTGCCGCTGCGCATGACCGCGCATTCGCCGTGCTTCCGCTCCGAGGCCGGCAGCAGCGGCCGCGACGTGCGCGGCTTCATCCGCCAGCACCAGTTCGAGAAGGTTGAACTGGTCTCGATCGCGCGCCCGGCGGAAAGCTACGACGAGCACGAGCGCATGACCCGCAGCGCCGAAGTGGTGCTGGAGAAGCTGGGCCTGCCGTATCGCCGCATGTTGCTGTGCTCGGGCGACATGGGGTTTTCCGCCACCAAGACCTACGACCTGGAAGTCTGGCTGCCGTCGCAGCAGACCTACCGCGAGATTTCCTCGTGCTCCAACTGCGAGGATTTCCAGGCCCGCCGCATGCAGGCGCGCTGGCGCAACCCGGCGACCGGCAAGCCGGAGCCGGTGCATACCCTCAACGGTTCCGGCACCGCCGTGGGCCGCGCGCTGATCGCGGTGATGGAGAACTACCAGAACGCCGACGGTTCGATCACCGTGCCCGAAGTGCTGCGTCCCTACATGGGCGGCGTCGACCGCATCGCCTGATCGGCGCGCGCGGCGCCATCCCATAGAGCGGAGTTTGCTCCGCTGTCTCCTGTCCGATTTCGGCCATCCGAGTCGTCCGGATTCGTCCCGATCGGCCGTGCTGCCGTGACCGGGCAAGCCCGGCTCCACGCCTCCCCTTCCGGAGAAGGGGGACCGAGGGGATTTGCTTCTGGCCGGCTGGCCTGCACACCGCCACTCAGTGCCGCGCCAACCGCTCCACCACCTGCGGACGTGTCAGATCACGCAGTGCGTCCTTGCCGACCCAGCGCTCCGTGGCGTTTTCGGACGCCGCCAACCGGCGTGCCAGCGCCACCGCCGTGGCGTGCAGTCCCACGCGACGCTGGCCGATGGCCCGCAACGCCCAGCTGACCGCTTTCCTGACGAAGTTGCGCGGATCGGCGGCGGCGGCCTCGACCAGGTGCAGTCCCTCGGCGAATACCCCGTCGGGCGCCCGTTTGTCATGGACCGCCAGGCCGGCGAGCACGGCAAACGCCGCCCGTTTTTCGAATTCGCCGCGCCGGCCACTCCACTGCGTCACCTTGCGCCAGGCATGCGGCGTGCGATCGAACAGGTGGAAGCACAGAGTGTCGCAGAGTGCCCAGTTGTCAAAGTCCCGGCACCAGCGATCCATCTGCGCGGCGCTCAATTGCGAAGGATCCGCGACGAAAGCGACCAGCTGACGCGCCTCGTACACGCCGCTGTCCCACAGGGCGGGAGCCAGCGCAGGCTGGCGGCCGATGTGTTTGCCGATCGCCTGGATCTTCGCCATCGGCACGCCGAGGGCGTGATCGTCGGGAATGCCGAAGCGGGCGAGCCCATCGCGATGGGCCGGACTGGCCTGTTGCCGAAGCATCGCCAGCGCCTGTTCGATATCGACCGGTGCGGGGATGGTGGCCGGGCGGGAAACGCGGCGCGCGGGCTTCTGGGTGGCAGGCATGGTCAAAGTGGCTGTCAGGAGCACTCAAGCATAGCTACGCGATGGCGCCGGCGTCGCGGACCGGCAGACACGGACAAAAAGGGCCCGCTTGCGCGGGCCCCGGGAAGGAACTGCGGGAATGCAAGAAAGACTGCGCGCTTACGCCGCAAGGCGCTGCGGAACCGGGATCGAAGCCAACGCGCTGGCCATCGCATCGACGCGATGCTGCGGTGAGTAGTTCACGCCTTCGGCACGGACGAACTCAACGTCGGTGATGCCCATGAAGCCCAGTACGAACTTGAGATAGGGCTCCTGGAAGTCGCTGGCGGCGCCGGAATGGATGCCGCCGCGACCGCTGGCGATGATCACCTGCTTGTTGCCGGCCAGTCCTTCCGGGCCCTTTTCGGTGTAGCGGAACGTGCGTCCGGCCACCGCGACCCGGTCAATCCAGGACTTGAGGGTGGAGGGGATGCCGAAGTTGTACATCGGCGCTCCGATCACCACGACGTCGGCGTCCAGGAACTGCCGCAGGGTCTCCTCGGAGGCCTCGGCGACCGCGGGATCGACCTTGGCCAGCACCGGCCCGGTCAGATGGGGCAGGGGTTCGGCGTCCAGATCCCGGTAGGTGACCTTCAGACCGGGCACCTCGTCCTGCCAACGGGCTACGATGGCGGCGGTGAGTTGGCGGGTGACCGAGTTGTCGGCCAGCGCGCTGCTGTCGATGTGCAATAGTTTCATGATGGCCTTGTCCGGCAAATGCGGCCGTGCCGCGTTGGGTGCCATCTTGGGTTGTTGCGTAAATAGGATAAAGCTGGTCTAATATCACTGATTGTTCTGATAATGGAACTATAGTCATGCAGCACGACCTCAACGACCTCTATTACTTCGCCATGGTGGTCGACCATGGCGGCTTCGCCGCGGCCGAACGCGCGCTGGGCATTCCCAAGTCGCGCCTGAGCCGGCGCATCAGCCAGCTGGAAACCGATCTGGGCGTGCGCCTGCTGCAACGCTCCACCCGCCGTTTCGCGGTCACCGATGTCGGCATGAGCGTGCACCGGCACGCGCAGACGATGCTGGCCGAAGCGCAGGCCGCGCGCGAAGTGGTCGATCGCCTCAGCGCCGAACCGCGCGGCGTGGTGCGGGTGAGCGTGCCGGTGGCGGTGGCGCAGATGCAGTTGCCGAAGATCCTGCCGAAGTTCCTCGACAAGTATCCGAAGGTGCGCCTGCAACTGCACGTCAACAACCGGCGCGTCGACATCATCAACGAAGGTTACGACGTGGCCCTGCGCGTGCGCGCGAAGCTCGACGACGACGGCAGTCTGGTGATGCGCAGCTTCGGCCAGATCCAGGAGTTGCTGGTCGCCAGCCCCAAGTACCTCAATCGCGCCGGCCGCCCGCAGGCGCCGGAAGATCTGGCCGAACACGTCACCCTGAGCATCAGCGAGGACGAGGCGCGCCAGCGCTGGGAACTGCACGGTCCCAACGGCGAAGTGCGCCGTGTCGAACTGCAGCCGCGCCTGGCCGGGTTCGACTTCCCGCTGCTGCAGGCAATGGCAAAGGACGGTTACGGCATCACTCTGTTGCCGGAAACCGTCTGCGCCGAAGCCGTGCGCAAGGGCGAACTGGAAGTGGTGCTGCCGGAATGGTCGCTGCCGCAGGGCATCTGCCACGCGGTGTTCGCCTCCCGCCGTGGCCTGTTGCCGGCGGTGCGGGTGTTCATCGATTTCCTGGCCGAACACCTGCCCCAGCAGATCGAAGCCTCGCGCCTGGACTGTGGCGGCAAGTGCACCGAGGCCGCGGAAAAAGCGTTGGAACTGGCCCTGGACAACGCCAAGGCCGCCAGGGTCAAGAAGGCCTCGTAAGCACGCGGGTCGGCTTCATGCGAAAATGCGCGCCGGACGATCCCGCGTCCGCGCATTGCCCGCAGGTCGACGATCGAATCAACGCGCGACGTCGGCGCGGTATGAAAACACAATGGAGAGATGGCCGAGCGGTTTAAGGCACCGGTCTTGAAAACCGGCGAAGGGTCAAACCTTCCGTGGGTTCGAATCCCACTCTCTCCGCCAACCATGGTCCGCAACGGCATCGCGGGGCAGGCATCGCTCCCGCGCTTTGGCCGATGTTTTTCCCACCCTGTGGCAGTGGGCACCGCAGTGCCGAACGCCGTCTCCAGGGGGTCACGCGATGCCACCGTCAGGGAGGCTCGAACCATGCAGTTTCCACCCGTCTGTCCTGAAATTCCCGTCGCCGATTTGACGCGGGCTTTGGCCTACTATCGGGACCAGCTCGGCTTCATGATCGACTGGTCGGATGAGCAACTCGGCCTGGCGGGCCTTTCACGTGGCGCCGCCCGCGTGTTCATGGCGAGCGCCGAGTACCGGTCTGGCCGCGGTGCCAGTGGACCGGTGGTCCTCTGGCTGAATCTTGCCGACCGCGCCGAAGTCGACGCGCTGTACGGGGAATGGGTCGCGGCCGGCGCCAGGATCGCGGCTCCTCCCGAGGCGATGCCTTTCAAGCTCTACGAGTTCCACGCCCAGGACATCGACGGGAACGGGTTCAGGGTGTTCTACGACTTTGCCTGGGAAGAGCGCTGAGAAATCGACACAATCCGGCGGCATGCAAGGTCACCGCGCAGGTGGGGTGTTCACGGGAACGTCTCACACAGCCATCCCCGAGCCACCCCACGAAGGTGGGCCATCGCATGGAGCCGCCGGCGCCTACTTTTTCTTCTTGCTCTGTACGCAGTTCTCCAGCCACAGCATCCGCTTGAAATCATCGTAGCGATGAAAGCTGCCGGTGAAGGTCGCGTAGTCGCCCTTGCGGAAGGTCAATACGTTGGCGAGCTGGTTGGCGTTGAACAGACAGGCCACGCCCACGCGCGGCTGGTCGTCACCGGGGACCTTGATCAGCACTTCGCTCTCGTCGGGAATATCGAAGGAAACGTTGTACTCGGCCCCATCTTCCTGGATGTAGTCGACACGTCCCTTCAGGCTGTATTTGCGGCCCTTGTGGCGGGCGTTCACCACCAGCGAATTGCCCTTGGCTTCGCGGGCGATCTCGCGGGAGAAGACGTACACATCCTTGAACGTGGTATCCGCCACGTTCTGCGTGCGTGCGCCCTGCGCGCCGGCGGTCCTGCCTTCCTTGCCGCCCTTGATCTTGGCCATGAGCTGGCACATGTACGGGCGCATCGAATCGGCCTTGGCGAACTGCCCCTTCTCGGTCTTGACTGTCATCTCCACCACTGCCGCGTTGCCTTCCTGGCTGACGTTGATCAGGGTGGGGACGGCGCGGGTGAAGTTGGTCGAGCGCTGTTCCACCAGCATGGTGCCGGTGCCCGCGTCCTCGGTGATCACGTCCATCTTCTCGGCGATCATGATGCCGCGGATCTGGCCCATCGCATCGGCCACGGACAGATCGGATACCGTCACCTTGCTGGAGAAGTCGGCCCCGGAGAACACGCTGCCGGACTTGCTGAAATTATCCTCGCATTCGCCGGCCCACGCGACCGAGGTCGCGCCCGCCAGGGCCAGGGGAAGCAGGGAAAGAAGTCTGTGTGCCATGGGATCCTCTCGTGGTGGAAGCCGTCGTCCGTGCGCGGAAGCCTAGGCTTCCTGGCCTTGTCCGCCCGGCGGGAGCGCACACATCTTTTTCGTCGCCGGCACATGACCGCCATTAGGCTGTGACGAACGGCACCGGGCGCGTGACGAACGCCACGGCCGCGCCACGACTGGAAAAAAAGCCGCTGGATGCCTGTACGGCATCGCGGAGGAGCGGTAGGGTGGCGCCCGTGGACAAGCGCCCCTTCAAGATTCCCCTGATCGTCTGGATGGTCCTCCTTTGGTGGACCGCCTACTCGGTGATGTTCGCCAGCCAGGTCGTGGCCATGGGCGATACCGACGGCAAACCCATCGCCTGGTCGCGCGCACTGCATTTCAGTTTCGGTGGCTGGATGACCTGGGTGCCTTTCAGCCTGGGCATCCTGTGGCTGGTCCGGCGGTTCCCGATCGAGCGTGGTTCGGTGCTGCGGGCGCTGGGCGTCCAGTCGCTGGGCGTCGCGGCGATCATCGTGCTGAAAGCCGCCTATGTTTACCTGACCGATCCCGTTTTCCAGTGGTACGACGTCCTGCCGGGTTTCGGGGAAGTCGTGATCACCAGCATCCGCAACAACCTGATGACGGCATGGACCGTGATCGGCGTGGCGCACGCCTTCGTCTACTACGAGCGTGCGCGCGAACGCGAGAAGCGCATCGCCGACATCGAGAAGAGCCTGGTGTCCACCCGGCTCGAAGCGCTCCGCGCCCAGGTCAATCCGCACTTCCTGTTCAATGCACTGAACTCGGTGGCTGAAATGGTCCATGTGGATCGCGATCTGGCCGACCGCATGCTGGTTTCCCTGTCGGCTTTGCTGCGCGATGGATTGAAACAGGATGAAGTGCAGGAGCGTTCGTTGCGGGACGAATTGGCGGTGGTCGATCACTACCTGATGATCGAGAAGATCCGTCTGACCAGCCGCCTGCAGGTACGCCGCGAAATCGACGCCGGATGCCTGGATGTCCCGGTGCCCGTACTCATCCTGCAGCCGCTGGTGGAGAACGCGATCGTCCATGGCATCGCCCGTCGCAAGTCGCCGGGCTGGCTGCTGATACGGGCGCGGCTGGCCGACGGTCTGCTGCGGTTGGCGGTGGAGAACAGCGCCGAGCCGGGCGCGGGTACCGTGGCGGGCAACGGCGTGGGCCTGCGCAGCGTATCCGGCCGGTTGCAACTGCTGCATGGCCCGCGGGCACGACTGCTGCAACCGGAGGTCACGGCGGATCGCTATGTCGTGGAGCTGGAGATTCCGTTGCCGGTACCCGTGTCTCCATCGGTGACGCGGCCGCTGGAGCGGGTGGCGTGAGCCTGAAGGCCGCCATCGTGGATGACGAGCCGCTGTCGCGCGCGCGCTTGCGCCGGCTGCTCGAAAAGGTCGCCGGAACCGGCATCACCGTGGTCGCCGAATGCGTGGACGTGGAGGAACTGCTCGAGGCGGCCCGTGGCGATGCGCTCGATGTGCTGTTCCTCGACATCGAAATGCCGGGCGGCGACGGATTTTCCGCGCTCGCGCAATGGCGTGGCCCGGTGCCGCTGGTGGTGTTCGTCACCGCCTACCACGAGCACGGCGCCCGTGCGTTCGACGCGCGGGCGGTGGACTACCTGCTGAAGCCATTGTCGGCCGAGCGCCTGCAGCAGACCGTGGAGCGGCTGCGTGAACGGTTGGCGTTGCAGGGCCTGCAGACCGCAGCCGCTGACGAGGGCGTGCGTCGCATACCGCTGCAGGTCGGGCAGAGGGTGCAACTGGTGCCGGAAAGCCAGATCAATGTCGTCGAGGCCCAAGGCAACTATCTGGATGTCGATTGCCAGCAGGGACGCTATACCTTGCGGCGCACCCTCGCTTCCTTCGAGGCGGAACTGGACACGACGGCGTTCCTGCGCGTGCATCGTTCCACCATCGTGCGCACCGGCGCGATCCGCGAAATCATGTCGATGGGCTCGGGCCGCTATCGCCTGGATCTGCATACCGGGCGCCGCTTGGTCAGCGGGCGCAACTACCGCGATCAGGTTCATGCCCTGATCCGGCGCGGCATCCCGACCGCGGGCTAGCGCGCTATCGCGGCGGGGACCGGATTCAATCGGTGCCCTCCAGGCGGACGAAGGCGGGGGCAGCCGTATTCGCCATCTGTGGCCCTGTCGCCGGCTTGGCGAACCGCCGGTGCGCATCGTGTGCCGCCACCACGAGCAGCATCGCCAGCAGGGCCACGCTGTATTCGCTGCCGCCCACGCCGTGTTCGCCGACGAACCAGCCGTTCCTCCAGTGGATGAGGAGGATGCCGACGGCGGCGATCAGCGCCAGGCCCGAAGCCGCCCAGCGCACGCCGATGTTGAGTATCAACAGGGTTCCGGCGGTGAGTTCGTAGAGGGTGATGGTCCACACCCAGACGGCGCCGTGTGGAAAGCCCTGGAGTTCCATGAACTCGGCGAAGCGCGGGATGGTGCCGTTGGTGATGCGCACGGCCGCATGGGCCATGAACAACACCGCCGTCAGCATGCGCAGGACGTGCAGCGAGGTTTCCGGGTGAATCCAGGGATAGCCGTTCAGCAGCGTGCGCATGAGGTGGTCCGGGCCAGTACGGAGGATGCCGATGACGATCGGTGGCGGCGCATTGCCGGGCAACGGGGGTGGGACAAAGGGCACCGCCACGATGACCAACCGGACGGTGCGGGGAGCGGGCACTTGCGCCGGTCGCGCGGGCGATCTAATACTTATCCATTCGGGAAACTATTGTGCCCGTCAGGTCAGGGAGAAAACCGATGGATCTGCTGCTGTACTACCACCCGCTCGCTTCGTTCTGCCACAAGGTCCTCATCGCCCTGTACCAGCAGGGAAACGGTTTTCGCGGTGAACTGGTCGAGCCGGGCAACTCCGCTTCGCGCGAGCCGCTGCTGGACATCTGGCCGGTCGGGAAAATGCCGGTGCTCCATGATGTGCGGCGCGGTGCGGTGGTGCCCGAGTCGACCATCATCATCGAGTACCTGGACCAGCACTATCCCGGTCAGGCCCGGCTGGTTCCCGCGGATCCGGACGCCGCGCGGGAAACCCGCCTGTGGGATCGCTTCTTCGATCTGTACGTGCAGCAGCCGATGCAGAAGTTCGTCGGCGACCGGCTGCGCGGCGAGCATGAGCGCGACCCGCGTGGCGTCGCCGAAGCCGCGGCCACGCTCGATACCGCCTACGCGATGCTGGAAACCCGGCTGGCCGGCCGTGAATGGGTAGTGGCGGACATGTTCTCGCTGGCTGATTGCGCGGCGGCACCGGCCCTGTTCTACGCGGGCATCGTGCGGCCCTTCCCGCGCGAATACGGCCATCTGATCCGCTACTTCGATCGCTTGATGGCGTGCCCGTCGGTGCGGCGCACCTATGACGAGGCGCGGCCCTATTTCCATCTCTTCCCGTACCGCGACGCGATGCCCGAACATCTGCTCGCGCCTGCGGAGGGTTGACCATGCGCGACTCGCAACAGGCGCGCCTGGACGCCTTGTTCCATGCGCTTTCGGACGGCAGCCGGAGGCGCATGATCGACCAGCTCAGCCAGGGCCCGGCGTCGGTGTCGGAGCTGGCGCGGCCGCTGGAATTGGCGATGCCGTCGGTGGTCAAGCATCTGGCGGTGCTGGAGCGTGGCGGACTGGTGAACTCGGAGAAGCAGGGACGGGTACGTACGTTCCAACTGGTGCCCGGCGCGCTTGCCCGGGTCGAGGCCTGGGCTGCCGAACGCGAACGCACCTGGCGACGACGCTTCGATCATCTTGAAGCCTTCCTGGCCGCCAGCGACGGCGGCGAGCGGGAGGGCAGCGCGTGATCCCCTTCAAGAAGCAAGGTCCATGAATGCCGTTTCCACGCCTTCCGAAGTCCACACCAGCTTCCGCATCGACCGCAAACTGCAGGCCGCCCCCGCGCGGGTTTTCGCCGCCTGGTCGCGGGCCGAGGCCAAGCAGGCCTGGTTCTCCTGCCATGACGACTGGCGCAATGCCGGCTACACGCTGGATTTCCGGGTCGGTGGCAGCGAGTACAACGAAGTCAGCGATGGCGATGGCCTCGCACATGTGTTCCGTGCGCACTTCCTCGACATCGTGCCGGAACGGCGCATCGTTTACGCGTACGAATTGCTGCTGGGAGAACGGCGCATCTCGGTATCGCTGGTCACGGTGGCGTTCCAGCCGGATGCCGGCGGCACCCTGATGTCGTTTACCGAGCAGGTGGTGTTCCTGGACGGCTACGCCGATCACGGCGAGCGCCGCGAGGGCACCGAAGTCGGATTGGACAAGCTGGGCGCGTGGCTGGCGTCACCGTCCGCGGACGCGGTCGTTGGCTAGCGTATGCGCGCCTGGTCCAGGCGGGCGTCAAGCATCGCCTTGACCTCGGGGCGCTCGAAACCGATGTCCAGTTCACCATCGCGTATCTTCGCCGCATAGGTGTCGCAGGCGTGACGGCGGCGGGCGGCATCATCCACCTTGTCGAGTTCCTCGGCGAACGTGCCGGCGACTTCCTGCACGGCGCTCATCAGCGCGTCTTCGGTTTCCTGGCGACTCATGCCGAACTGGCGGATGCCCAGCGTGTAGACCTCCTCGCGCAGCGCCGGGCCCAGATCCACGTAGGCCTGGTTGCGTGCCCGCCAGGCGCGCAGGCTGTCCAGCCCGGACTGGGCGAAACCGTCATCCTGGCGCATGCAGTATTCGAGGATCCGGGTGACGGTTTCCGTCCGGGTGGTGACGTTCTGGGCCGCCCGCATCAGGGTCTGCTGCTCCGGCGTCAGTTCCACTTCCTGCGCCGGTGCGGACAGGCATGCCAGACACAGTGCCACGCCCGCACCGCAGGCGATGATCGTCTTCATCGTAGTCCCCTCGAATCTGCCGGCGAGCCGGCGGTGAATTCCCCGCCGCCACTGTAGCGCGCGGCATGCGGGGAGGCGAGGGCATACGAGCGTGTCGTGGTTACATGCGGGTGATCGACACGCCGCCATCGACCAGCAACGCGGTGCCGGTGGTGAAGGAAGAGGCGTCCGACGCCAGATACAGCGCCGAGCGCGCCTGTTCCTCCGGCGTTGCAATGCGCTTGAGCGCATGCAGGTTTTCGACGAAGGCCCAGGCATCGGGCGTGCCGTTCATCGCCCGCGCCAGGGGGGTGTCGGTCCCACCTGGAAGCAGGGCGTTGACCCGGATGCCTTCGGCACCGAATTCCGCGGCCAGTGCCCGGGTCAAGCCGAGCAGACCGGCCTTGCTGGCGGCGTAGGCGGCGGCACCGGGCAGGCCGACGGTATGTCCGACGAAGGTGGATGTGAAAATGAGCGAACCGCCGCCGCGGGCACGCATGGCCGGCAACTGATGCTTGGCGGCGAGGAAGGCACTGGTCAGGTTGACGTCCAGGGTCTCCCGCCACCCCGCGGTGGAAACTTCCGGCGTGGGGCCCATTTCACCGAGCGTGCCGGCGTTGTTGAAGGCGATGTCCAGACCCCCGAAGTGTTCGATGGCCGCCTGCACCGCCAGCCGCGCGCAATCCTCGTCACGCACATCGCCAACGATGGCGACGGCTTCGCCCCCGTTCCGGTTGAGCTCCGCCGCCAGCGCGTGCAGTCGTTCTTCGCCGCGCGCAACCACGACGAGCCGGGCACCCTCCTGCGCGAACAGCCGTGCACTGGCCTGGCCGATGCCGGAACTGGCGCCGGTGACGATGGCGATCTTGTCTTGCAGAATCTTCATGGATCGTCCTGGTGGGGAAGAGGCGCCAGTGTGTCCATGGCGCCCCGTCCGGACTCTCCGGTTCTTGCGCCGCCTCAGGCGGCTGTGCGGAAGGGGGCCAGTACATCCTGCAAGGAGACGTGCCCAAGGAACCCCCCCGCGGATACGGCCGGGCGTTCGGCTTCGATGGCGTGCGCGAAGATCACCGCCGGATCCGTCTCCAGTTTTTCGAACAGGCGTTGCAGGTTCGGATAGTCGCGGCGGTCGGCCACGTCGTGGTAGCGGGTCCAGCGGGCGATGCCGATGAAGTAGGCGTCGGCCAGCGTGCGCTGCTCACCCAGCAGCCACGGATGATCACCGAGCAATTGTTCCAGCACGGCGTGCGCGCGTTCGACCTTGCCGCGCCCGTATTCGGTGAGTACCTGCTTTTCGGTGCCCTCGCTGCCGTGTTCCAGGGCGTGCCACAGGGGGCTGAAGGCATTGAAGAAGGTGGTGTTGAGGAAGGCCAGCATCTGGTTGAGACGATCGAAATCGGGCGTGCCCTGGGCAAACGCCAATCCGGTGCCGACGCCACGCGCGCCCAGATGATTGAGGATGGCCATGCTCTCGCTGATGGTTTCCCCGCCCCCGGTGATCAGGGTCGGCGTCTCGGCGACGGGATTGAGACGGCGATAGTCGTCGCTGGTCACCGCTTCGGGCATGGCGATGCGACTCAGCCGATAGGGCAGGCCGAGCCATTCCAGGGCGACGATGGAGCCGAAGGAACAGCCGGAGGGGACGCCGTACAGCAGGGTGGTGGTGTTCATCGAAAAGTCCTGTGGAAGTCGAAAGGGAGGAAACCGGCCGGTGGAGAAACAGTAAATCTGTGGACTTTGTTCGTGTAGTCGGCAAAATGGCGACTCATCGTCCACATTCATGGACTTTTGTGTGATCAACCTCAACGACCTCGTGTTCTTTGTCGCCGCCGTGGAGCACGGTGGCTTCGCGCCGGCATCGCGTCGGTTGGGCCTGCCCAAATCGACCCTGAGCAAGCGGGTGGCCGAACTGGAGGAAGCGCTGCAGGCGCGGTTGATTCATCGCAGTTCACGCAGTTTCACCCTGACCGACGTGGGTCGTGATTTCTACGAACATGCGCGTGCCTCCATCATCGAGGCGGAGGCGGCGCAGGATGCGGTGCGCCAACGGGTCGCCGAGCCCAGCGGCGCTGTGCGCGTCACCGCCTCGGTGCCGGTGGCGCAGGACCAACTGGCGCCCCACCTGCCGCGTCTGGCGCAACGATTTCCGCGCCTGCGCGTGCAATTGGATGTGACCGACCGGTTCGTCGACGTCCTCCAGGAAGGCTATGACATCGCCGTGCGCAGCCACTTCGCGCCCTTGCCCGATTCGGAGCTGGTGCAGCGGCGGGTGCGCCAGGAAAGCATCGTGCTGGTGGCATCTCCCGGCTATCTGGAAAGCGCCGGTGAGCCTGCCGCGCCGCAGGTGCTCGAGCAGCATGCCGGCCTTTGGACCGGATCCGGCATCACGCGCTGGACGCTGGCGCGGGAAGACGCGGAGGCCGATGTCGCGCAGGTCGCACCGCCGCCGCCGCGCCTGGTCGCCAACGAATCGCAGGTACTGAAGGCCGCTGCGATCGCGGGCCTGGGCATCGCCTGCCTGCCGGAATCACTGTGCCGGCAGGAACAGGCCGATGGCCGGCTTCGCCGGGTGCTGCCCGGATGGCATGCGGGTCGCGTCACCACCACGCTGGTGATGCCGCACCGGCGTGGACAGCTGCCGGGCGTGCGCGCCACCGTCGACTTCCTGGTGGAGTGCCTGGGCGGTGGCTGACGGCGCCGGATTCAGACGGAAGCGAACAGCGCGTTGAGTTCGCCGTAGCTCATCGCCCGGGGATCCGCCGGCAGGCCTGGCCCCTCGCCGAGGAATGCCTGCGCGTGATGTCGCAGATGTCCGGCCGTTGATTCGGCCAGGAACGAGCCTGCGCTGAGCCGGCGTACGCCCAGTTGGCGCAGGCGGCCGCGATCCGGCAACGATGCCCGCCACAGGATGTTCAATGGCAACCCGGCGGCCTCGGCAATGGCCGCAATCTCGGATTCTTCGACCACGCCGGGCACGAACAGGCCATCTGTGCCCGCCTGGCGATAGCGCCCGGCCCGTTGCAGCGTTTCCCGCACACTGTCCGCGCCCGCGGGCGCAAGCCGGCGCAGGTAGACGTCGGTGCGTGCGTTGATGAATACGTCCACGCCCGCATCCCGGCAGCGTTCGCGGATGCGTGAGATCTTGGCGCACAGCAGGCCGGGATCGTCGCCGCCATCTTCGAGGTTGATGCCGGAGACGCCCTGTTGCACCAGTTGAAGAACGGTGTCGGCGACGGTGTCGGGTTCGTCCGAATACCCCCCTTCGATGTCGACGGTCAGCGGTGTATGCAGGACGCGGGTGATCGCGGTGATGCTTTCGAACAGACGCGATACCGGCAGCCGATCGCCATCCGGATAGCCTTGCGCCCAAGCCAGGCCGGCACTGGTGGTGGCGCTGGCGGATGCGCCCAGCGACTCGATCAGTCGCGCGGTACCAGCATCCCACGCATTGGCAAGAAGCAGCAGGTCATTGGCATGCAACTGGCGAAACAGGGCGGTGCGTTCGGGGAAGGTGGGCATGCTGGAAGTCCTGGCGGGGTCAGGGAGATGCTGCCATGTCAGGCAACGGCCGACTCACCGTTTTCGGACGTCTACGCGGCCGAACCTCGAAAGGGACAGCCAAAAAAAGAAAGGTCCGGCACCATCCAGGCCGGACCTTGAAGGGGGAGGTTCCCGGGCCGCTTCCGCTTGCTCAAGGCGGCGCCCGTTTCCTTTGCAGAGCGGTCATCCTGACCGTCGCAGGGCGTGCTTCCGGGAACGCGTCCAGAATGCCGGGCCCAAGGCGATACGTCAGTCGGTGCACCGCCCGACCTGCTGTAGGAAAAATCCGATATCCCGCGACCCGTATCAGGCCCGCAATCTGCGGAAGCCATGAAACAGGCGCCATTTGCCGTCTCCGCCTTCGACGTTGATCGCGTAGTCCAGGCCTTGCTGCTCGCGTTGCCATGCCAGTTTGCTGGCATAGGTGAGCGCCGAGATGCGGGAGGGGAAGTGCAGTGGTTCGGATTCGTTGATCGACAGCAGGAAGCTGCCGTCATGACCGGGCGAGTGGGGGAGGTCGAGCGTCATCATGGTGCGGCTGGGCAGCATCGGTTGCCGACAGGCTAGCGACAGCCATGTCATCTCCGTGCAAAGAAACGCCTTGGCCTTTGGTAGCAGTTCCCACGATGTGTGGCGGGGCTTCTCTACACGCCTCCTTCGCGTCAGGCTGCGTATAACTTCCAGACAGTGGCTCGTGCCGACCATCCCGGCACGTTTTCCGGACCGGTTGATGACCTGGAAGCCACGAGAGAGCCCAACGCCTGCGGCAACGCAGGTGCCTGGCGGTCAGTCGCGAGCCCGACACCGTCGCCGTCCGGAAAGCCAGGGCGGTTCTCGCATTCCGCCCCGGCCATGTCCGGGTTCGATGCCGCCTGTTTCAGTGCGCCTTCGCATCCCAATCGCGCAGGCCCTGTTCGATGACGTCCAGGGCATCGTCCACGCGTTCGTCGTCGAGTTCGGCCACCGTATCGCGGGGGCTGTGGATTACCTGCATCACCTTCGGCGGGGTTGCCGGCGCCTTGCCGGCGAACACGGCGAGAATCGGATCAATCTCGCCGCCACCCACCAGCGAAAAGGACACGGCGGGCCATTCCTGCTTCAGGAAGGCAAGGTGATCGGTCGGCGGATAGTGCTCGCCCGGCTGGAAACCGAGTTGCCGGGCTTCGCTGCCCTTGCGCAGTGCGGCGATCAGCGGGGTGTCCGCCTGCGGCGACATCATCCACAGCGTGTCGCCCCAACCGAACACGTCGAAGTTGACATACAGCGCGGGTTTCTCGCGGCCAGGCGTGGTGACGTAGGCGTGCGAACCCAGCAGGCCGGCTTCCTCCAGATCCCAGAAAGCGATCTGCACACGATGATGGGACAGCGGATGTGCCCTGAGGCGCTCCGCCAGTTCCAGCACCGCGGCGGAACCTGACGCGTTGTCGGTCGCGCCGTGGCCGACCGCGACCCGGTCATAGTGGGCGCCGATCAGCAGCAATGGCGCGCCGTCCGGTCCACCCAGATCCACAAACAGGTTGCGTCCCTGCTTGTCCTTTTGTTCGAAGGCTTCCTCGCGCCATGCCAGGCCCAGGGCGTCGAGGCGTCGGGTGATGGCTTCCCCGCGCGCGCTGGTGTCGGCTCCCTCACTGATGCGTGCCACCTGGTCTTTCCAGCTCACCGCGCCACCGCCATCGGCAGCCAGGGCTGGCAGGGCAACCAGCAGCAACAGGCCGGCCCAGAGAGGGCGCAGTGTTGTTTTCGATGTCATTGAATGTTCCCCCGGGAAGTTGGATGCCGAGTATGCACGAGCCCGGAGCCAAGCCATCCATGACCTGTGGGAGATCGGCCGTATGCGGGTGGAGGACTAGAATGTGAGTTGCGACGGCCGCATTCCGGGAATAGGCTCGGTGTTGAGCCAAGGCTCGGAAGGGGAAGTGGCATGACGATTCGAGTATTCCTGATCGACGATCACGCGCTGGTGCGTACCGGCATGCGGATGATCCTCGCGCAGGAAACCGATCTGGAAGTAGTGGGCGAAGCGGAAAGCGGTGAGCAAGCCCTGCCGCTGATCCGCAAACTCAAGCCCGATGTGGTGCTGTGCGATCTTCATTTGCCCGGCTACAGCGGGCTCGAGGTGACCGAGCGCGTCGTGCGCGGCGATCAGGACACCCGGGTGATCATCGTATCGGTGCTGGAAGACGGCCCGCTGCCCAAGCGCCTGCTGGAAGCCGGCGCGTCCGGTTATCTGGGCAAGGGAGGCGACGCGCAGGAACTGATCCGGGCGGTGCGTGACGTGGCGCGCGGCAAGCGTTATCTGGGCAGCAGCGTCGCCCAGAATCTGGCGCTGCTCAACGTAACCGGAGATGGTTCACCCTTCGATGCGCTGTCGCCGCGTGAACTGGAGGTCGCCATGCTGCTGATCCAGGGCCTGCGCCAGGAAGAGATCGCCAAGCGGTTGAGCCTCAGCGCCAAGACCGTCAACACCCACAAGACGCGCCTGTTCGAGAAGGCGGGTGTCAGCGACAACATCGCGCTGGCGCGTCTGGCGGCGCAGTACGGCTTGCTGGACCCGGCACGCGCGCTGTAGTCGTTCCGGGCCGGCGAGCGTCTGGCCGACCTACGCGTTGCTTGTTTGCGGACAAAAGAAAACCGGCTGTCACCAGCCGGTTTCCTGTCACGCATGCACGCCCGGGTTCAGGCGCTGCGTTCGCTTTCCGGATGGTCCGGATCCGCGGGCTTGTCGTCGTCGTTGTGCGCAACGTCCGCGGAAGCTTCCGATGCGGTCGGCTTGGGCGCGGCGACCGGTTCGAACAGGCCTCGTGTCACCGAAGGCGGCGTGTCGGCATCCAGCGCGAAGAACAGCGAACCGGTGGTTCCACGTGCCGGCGCGGCGGGCGCCGCCGGCTTGGCGGCCGGGATGGCCGTCGTGGATTCGCCCGTGACCGCTTCCTGTTCGGCCACCGCCTCATCCGCGTCGGCAACCGGCACCGTCATCGCCGCGGTCTCCGCCGGAGCGGAGGAGGACACGTCCCCGGGACCGTTCGCAGCGATGGCGGGCACCGCGGTTTCCACCATGTCCTGCTGCGCGGTCTGGACCGCTTCGCTACCGATCCGGGCTTCCTGCTTCACGGTGTCGGCGATGTCGGCTCGCGCCAGCGCGCTCTCCGCCACGGCGGCGACCTCGGTCCGGGCTTCGGCAATGACTTCCGGCGATGCCGCGACCGGTTCGGGAGTCGTCACCGCGACTGCCGCCGTCGGGACAGGCTTGTCCGCGACGGGTGCTGCCGGTGCCGGTGTTTCCACGACCGGAGCGACCGCTGCCGGGGAGGCAGGGCGGATGTTCTCCGATGCGCGAACCGGGGCCGCAGCCCGTGACGGCTCTTCATCATCGAAGTCGAATTCCGGCTGCGAACGATGCGCGATCACGTCCTGTTCTTCACCCGCTTCCGGGAAATCGTCGCCCGCCTGTTCGTCGGTCGACAGCGCGCCTTCGCCATTGCCACGACGACGACGACGACCGCCACGGCGGCCGCGACGGCGGCGACCGGTGCCTTCACCGGCGTCCGCCGAGGCAGTCTCGCCTTCGTCGGCGACGGCGGCCGGGGCGGTGACGTCGGTGGCCTTTTCCGGGGTGTCGGCGTCGACGGGGACCGGCGATTGCGCGGGGCGCGGCGTTTCCACGATGTTGACCGCGACAGCGGCGATCCTGGTCACATCGGCCTCGGCGGGCGCCGGCGCGACCGGTTCCTGCTTCGGCGCCTGCGGTTGGGCCTGCTGTGGCTTCTGTGCCTGCTGCTGAGCAGGCTCGTTACGCGGCTTCTGCTGCTGGCCCTGCTGCTGACGAGGGGCCTGGGGTTGTTGCTGCTTCTGCTTCGGCTGCTGCTGCGCCTGCTTCTGGGGCTGTTCGGCGCGAGGCTTCTGCTGGGCATTCTGCTGATTCTGGCCACCGGCGTTCTGCTGGCCCTTGCCACGGCCTTCTTCGCGCCGCTGCTGCCCGTTGCCGCCACGGCCGCCCTGGTTCTGTTGCTGGCGGTTGTCGCGGCGTGCGTTGCGATCATTGCGTTCGTTGCGCTGCTGGCGACCGTCCTGTGGGCGCGGTTGCGGCGCGGGGACCGGCGTGCTCTCGGCACCGACCAGGCGCTTGAGCCAGCCGAACAGCCCACCGGACGCGGGCGTCGCGACGGGAGCGGGCGCCGGCGCGGGAGCGACCAGAGCAGGAGCGGGCGCCTCGCGTTCCTCGCGGATCGGGGCAGGCTGCGAATGCTTCACATGGGTCACCGCGGGTGCGGCCGGAATGTTCAGCTGCGCCTTGGTCAGCGCATGCACAGGCAACTTGCGAGGAGTACCGCGCTGATAGCTGGGCTTGGTGGTTTCCTCGCCCAGCTCGTTCTCGCGGACGCGAGTGACTTCGTAGTGCGGGGTATGCAGCGCCTCATCGGCGACGATGATGATCGGCGCGTCGTGACGGGTCTCGATCTCGCGCAGCGCGCCACGCTTCTCGTTGAGCAGGAAGTTGGCGATTTCCACCGGCGCCTGCACCAGGACCTGCCCGGTGTTCTCCTTCATCGCGTGCTCTTCGGCCACGCGGATGATGGACAGCGACAGCGACTCCACGCTGCGCATGCGGCCATGGCCGTCGCAGCGCGGGCAGACGATCTGGCTGGACTCGCCCAGCGACGGACGCAGGCGCTGGCGGCTCATTTCCATCAGGCCGAAGCGCGAGATGCGGCCCAACTGGACGCGGGCGCGGTCGTACTTCAGCGCGTTCTGCAGGCGGTTCTCGACTTCGCGCTGGTGCTTGTTGCTCGACATGTCGATGAAGTCGATGACCACCAGGCCGCCCAGGTCGCGCAGGCGCAGCTGGCGGGCCACTTCCTCGGCCGCTTCCAGGTTGGTGTGGAACGCGGTTTCCTCGATGTCGCCGCCCTTGGTGGCGCGCGCCGAGTTGACGTCGATGGCGGTCAGCGCTTCGGTCTGGTCGACCACGATGGAGCCGCCGGAGGGCAGGCGGACATTGCGTTCATACGCGCCCTCGATCTGGGATTCGATCTGGAAGCGGTTGAACAGCGGGATGTCGTCCTTGTAATGCTTGAGCTTGCGCAGGCTCTGCGGCATCACCTGCTGCATGAATTCGTTCGCGGTCTCGTACAGTTCCTCGGTGTCGACCAGGATTTCACCGATGTCGGCACGCAGGTAGTCGCGCAGGGCGCGCACGATCAGGCGCGACTCCTGGTAGATCAGGAACGGTGCCGGCTTGGTCAGCGCAGCCTCGGCAATCGCCTTCCAGACCTGCAGCAGGTAGTCCAGGTCCCACTGCAGTTCCTCGGCGTCGCGGCCGACGCCGGCGGTGCGGATGATCACCCCCATGTCGTCGGGGATGGCCAGCGAGTCCATGGCCTTCTTCAGCTCGGCACGATCGTCGCCCTCGATGCGGCGGGACACGCCGCCGGCGGTGGGCGAATTCGGCATCAGCACCATGTAACGGCCGGCCAGGGAGATGAAAGTGGTCAGGGCGGCGCCCTTGTTGCCGCGCTCGTCCTTGTCCACCTGGACGACGACTTCCTGGCCTTCGCGCAACAGTTCGCGCAGGCCGGCCTTGTTGTGGTCGACCCCGGCCTGGAAATAGTCGCGGGAGATTTCCTTCAGTGGCAGGAAGCCGTGGCGGTCTGCGCCGTAATCGACGAAAGCGGCTTCGAGAGAGGGTTCGAGCCGGGTGATGCGGCCCTTGTAGATGTTGGACTTCTTCTGTTCTTTCGACGGCTGTTCGATATCGATGTCGTAAAGGGTCTGGCCGTCCACGATGGCGACGCGCAGTTCTTCGGCCTGCGTCGCATTGATCAACATGCGTTTCATTGTTTGCGTTCCTCGCGCGCTACTACCGCGCGGAACGCCGTGGCGTTTCGCCTCTGGAACGGTGCTCCGTCCCTTGCGCACGCGCAGCGGGGCGGGTTGGGTTTCCAGCGCTACGACACCACGGCACGCCGCGGGAGCGCTTCTTACTATGTGTTACGGGCCGGCGGCAGCTTCCCAACCAGTGGTGGCGCCGCACGGGACATGTTCAGCAACGGGCGCCGTCACGCGTCCGGCGGTATCCGGGTTCGCCAGCAAGCCGCTAACATGGCCGCCCCTGGGGCGGTGGCTGCGCGCCTGCCGGAATCGCGAGGAGCCGGGCTTCTGGCCCACGGCTTGCTTCCAAGCCGACAACTCCCTGCGAAATCAAACCCTTATCTCGCCCGCCGAGTGTAACAGAATAATAGTGACCATGACCGCTCCGCCCCCCGCCTCGTCGCCCCCCGCAGGAACCAAAGCCACCGTTCGCCTGGTCAGGGTTCCGGAAGATCGGGGAGGACAGCGGCTGGACAACTTCCTGCTGGGCCAGCTGAAAGGGGCGCCGCGAAGTCTTGTCTACAAGCTGGTCAGGAGCGGGCAGGTCCGGGTGAACGGCGGTCGGGCCAAGGCGGAAAGGAAGCTGGAAGCGGGTGATGAAGTCCGGATTCCCCCCGTCAATCTCACCGAAGTCGGAGACAAATCACCGCCGCCGTCGGGATTCCTGCAGCGGATGGAGGCGGCGATCGTGTTCGAGGACGCGCGCCTGCTGGTCATCAACAAGCCTTCGGGCGTCGCCAGCCATGGCGGCAGCGGCATCAGCCACGGCGCCATCGAGACCATGCGCGCGCTGCGGCCCGGACAGACGCTGGAACTGGTGCACCGCCTGGACCGTGACACGTCCGGACTGCTCATCATGGCGAAAAAACGCTCCGCGTTGTCCGAGCTCCAGGCCCTGATGCGCGAGAACGACAGCGACGAAGGGCGGGGCATCGAGAAGCGCTATCTGACCCTGTTGGTCGGACGGATGCCCGATGGCGTGATGAGCGTGGACGCGCCGCTGCATGTCGGGCTGCGCCAGGGAGGGGAGCGCCACGTCCAGGTGAATCCCGCCGGAAAGGCGTCCCTGAGCCATTTCCGCGTGCTGGAGAGGCGCGGTGGCCATTCCTTTTGCGAAGTGATCATCGAGACCGGTCGCACCCACCAGATCCGCGTGCATGCGCAGCATCTGGGCCATCCGGTGGCCGGGGACGACAAGTACGGCGATCCTGCGGCCAACAAGCGCCTGCGCGATCAAGCCGGGCTGAAGCGGCTGTTTCTGCATGCTGCGTCGCTGGAATTCGCGCTGGACGGTGGCAAGACGCCCTATCTGCTCAACGCGCCGCTGGCGCCGGAATTGGCGGATGTGCTGAACCGGCTTGGCTGAGCCATGCCCGAACCGCCCTCAGTGCTGCGGCACGAGGCGCTGTTCGCCGACCACATGCAATTGCGGACGCTCGGCGCGCACGGTGACCTGCGTGGGCAGGCCTGCGGGCAGGGTGAGCATGAGGTCCGCCTGCGAATAGGCAATGCAGCAGCGGGGTTCGAACGGAGTGGCGGTGTTGGAAACCAGGGGAATGACGATCTGCAGGTCATCCTCGGCTCGCCATGCGCGGATATCCGCCGCGTTCACGCGTTCCAGTTCGTCGTGGCGCACCGTCACCACCACCCGCAGGGTCTGCCCGTCGACGATGGACACCTGCATGTCGCCGGCACGCGCATCCGCCGGAATCGAATCCGCGGCCGCGACCTGCGCATCGACGCGGACAGGCAGGTAACGCAAGGGCGCCGGAGTCTCCGGTGGCGGAGGCAGCGGCAGTTCGGCGGGCTGGGCCTGGGCAAAAGCCCATGCGAGCAACAGCTTCAGCAATGCGGGTTCATCCCTGGCGCTGCGAATCCAGCGCGAAACACTGGTTCGGGCGTTCCTGCGGCGGGGTGAAATTCACCGGCACCTGGATGGTCTGGCTGACCGGCTGGCCGTTGCGGGTGGCGGCCTTGAACTGCCAGCCGTGCACCGCCTTCCGGGCGGCCTCATCGAGTGCCGGTTGGCCGCTGCTCTTGAATACACCGATCTCGGTCGGGATGCCTTCGATGCCGACCACCACCTTCAGTGTGGAGACGCCGCCGATGCCGGCGCAGGCCAGTTCAATCGGATAGTCCGGAGGCGGGGTATGCACCGCCGCGAGTTCGGTCGGTGCCGCGACCGGGGCCGCGGACGTGCCCGAACCGCCGCAGGCCACCAGGGCAACCGCCAGCAGGGAGCAAGAAGCCAGCAGGAAAAGAGGTTTCATCACGGTCCTCCGGTGGCCAGCGCTTCGGCCTTGGCCGCGCAGATGAAGTCGTTTTCGCTGAGTCCGCCGACATCATGGGTCGAGTAGCGGACCACTGCGCGGTTGTAATGTACGCCCAAATCGGGATGGTGATCCTCGCGATGCGCGATGTACGCCAGCGCGTTCACGAACGCCATGGTTTCGTGGTAGTTGGCGAACGCGAAGGTCTTGCACAGGGCATGGCCATCCTCGACCAGTTCCCAGCCGGGCAGTTCCGGCATCAATTCGGCGATGCGGGCCTGGCCCAGCTTGTGTTCGCCGCCACGCAGGGGCACGCAATGGGCCTGGGCGAGGGGGATCAGGTCGTTCATGGGTCCTCCGGAAGGCCGGTCCGCTGAACGCCGGCACACGTTACGATGATCCGGACGGGCAACCCCCGGCCGGAACGCTAGAATACCCCGCATGATCCAGATTTCCGACAGCGCACAGGCCCATTTCCGCAAACTGATCGAGCGCGAGGCGCTGCCCGGGCTCGGCGTCCGGCTGAGTGCGATGAACGCCGGCACCCCGCGCGCGGATGCGCGTCTGGAGTTCGCCGAACCGCGTGATCTGGCCGGTGACGAGTGGGCGGTGGATTGCGATGGGTTCACCGTGTACGTGGACGCGGCCAGCGTGGCCTGGCTGGACGGTGCCGAGATCGACTACGTCTACCAGGGTGCGAGCACCCAGCTCACCATCAAGGCGCCGAAGATCAAGGGCGAGGCACCGACCGACTCGGCTTCGCTGGTCGAGCGTGTGCGCTGGGTGGTGGAGAACGAGATCAATCCGCAGCTGGCCCAGCACAAGGGCAAGGTGGCGGTGGAGCAGGTGACCGGTGATGGCGTGGTCTACCTGCGCTTCGGCGGCGGTTGCCACGGCTGCGGGATGGCCGACGTGACCCTGAAGCAGGGCATCGAGAAGACCCTGGTCGCACGCGTGCCCGGCGTGACGGCGGTGCGTGACGCCACCGATCACGAAACGGGTGCGGCTCCCTATATTCCCCGCGGCAACGCGGCCTGACGCAGTCCCGCGCCGGTGACGAGAGCCGCCGAACTCATCATCCAGGCGCTGTTGCCGCGCAAGGCGGCCCCGATGCTCGAGCGTCATACCGGCCTGCCGTATGGCTGGGGCCTGTGGCTGCGCGCACTGCCCGAACGCCTGGGCATCATCAGCCGCGACAAATCCGAAGCCATCGTGTCGGATCTGGCGGCGCGCCCGCCGCCTCCACCGGGACCCATCGCCCCGACGCTGGGGTTCTGGCGTGGTTTGCGCTCGCTGTTCTACCAGGATTGGGACCCGCCGCCGCGCGAGGAACGCGGCCTGCGCTGGCTGGCGGGCTCCACCACTCTGCTGATGCATCTGCTGTTCGTGCTGCTGCTGCTCTGGGTGGCGGTCGTGCGGTTGCCGCCGCTGCCCGCCGACGCGGGTGACAGCAGTCGCGTGCAGGTGGAATTCGTCGGTCGCGGCACGCCCGAGGAAGTCGGTGGTGGCGCGCCGCAGGCGACGGCTTCACCGGCGGAGGCCGCATCGGGCGGCGAGGCCGACTCGCAGGAAGCCAGTGCGGTTCCGACGCCCCGGCGGATGCCGGAGATCGTGCCGCCATCGCCGACCCTGGCGACCGAGTCGCCGCAGGTCCGCGAGCGCGAGGTCAGCGAACCCGCGCCACAGGCACCGCAACCGCTCCAGGTGACCGAGACGCCGGAACCGACCCGTGCTTACGTGTTGCCGCCACCCAACCTGCGGCGCGATCCGGTCACCGCGCCGACCATCACGCCACGCGAGATGAGCGTGCCGCAGCGTGAGGTCACCGTGCTGGAGACGCCGACCATGCCGCGCGTGAACTCCGAGCGTGGCATCGTCACGCCGCAGCTGACCCGGCCGGTGCCGCTGGTGCAGGAGCGCGAGATCGCCGCGCCACTGCCGCAGGTGCGTACTTCCCAGGTTCCCACCCGGGTGGCGCCGATCCGGGATCTGCAACGCCCGGCGCCGGGCGTGCGCGAACGCGAGATTGCCGCGCCGAGCACCACGACCACGACGGGCACCGCCGCGACGGCGAGCACGCCGGCTCCGAGTGTTTCGCGCGACAGTGGTAGCGGCTCGCAGGCCGCCACGCCTTCGAATGCCTCCGGCGTGCAACCGGGTGCGACCCGTTCCGGACCCGCACAGACCGACCGCAGTGGTGGTTGGGCGACCCCGCAACGCGGCGATGACTGGGGTGCCTCGCGGCGCAACGTGGCGGGTGACAGCGGAGCCAACGCGGGACAGAAGCCGGGCTTGTTCAACGCCGATGGCAGCGTGCGCGCGCCGACAGGCGCTGGCGGCAGTGGTCCGGCCACCGCCGACCGTGGCGCGCCGGGCGGCGGAAACGATCAATGGACGCGCGAGAAGATCGACAGCTCCGGCACCTGGCTGCAACGGGCGCCCTACGACTACGAACCGACCAGTTTCGACAAGTATTGGGTTCCGAACGAGTCGCTGCTGGCCGAATGGGTCCGGCGCAACATCCGCGAGGCGGTCATACCGATTCCGGGCACCGGCAAGAAGCTCCGCTGCGTGGTGTCGGTCCTGCAGTTGGGAGGAGGCTGCGGCCTGTTCGATCCCAATCTCAACGAACAGCCGGCGTCGGCGCGCCCGCCGCCGGAGATTCCGACCAAGCGCACACCGATTCCCACCGATTCCTGAGCTCGAACGTCCGGATCCGGCGCGTGTGCCCGAGGGAAGCGTCGTGCGGCACGGTTACGGGTGGGCCCGCGCGCATCTGACTACCGTTGGCCGCAAGCAAAAAAAGAAACGGAGCCTTGCGGCTCCGTCTCCGACGAAGATGTTTTCCTGCCGCGGCTCTTTCAGTGCACGCCGTGCAGATCGCGCAGCTTGGATTCGCGCGAGCCGAAGTAGGCAGCCAGGTCCGAGATGTCCTGATCGCTCAGGCCGGCGGCCTGCGGGGACATCAGGGCATGCTGGCGATCGCCGGCGCGATAGGCCTGCAGCGCGTGCGCGATGTAATCGGCGTACTGACCCCCCAGCTTGGGGTAGGTGCCGTCGATGGGCGCATTGCCTTCCGCGCCGTGGCAATCGATACAGCTCTGGCCGGTGGCCTTGCCCTTGGCGTTGGCCAATTGCTCGCCGGCGGCGATGCGGCCCGCCGGCAGGCCGGCGGAGGAACTGGAACCGTGCTCACCGCTGGCGTGGCCGGGGTCGGCGGCGGCGGTCTCGTTGGTTTCCACCTTGGAACATGCCGCCAGGGCGATGGCGGCGAGCAGGGCGATGGCTAGACGCTGGGCGTGCTTGGCGTTGGGCATGGCGATTACTTGACCGTGGAAAGGAAGGCGGCGATGTCGGCGATGTCCTGATCCGAGAAGCTTTCGGACTGCGCCTGCATGGTCGGGTGCTTGCGGGCTCCCTTCTTGTACTCGGTCAGCGCATTGACCAGATACTCCGCCGACTGGCCGCCGATGCGGGGCACGTGGTAGTTCGGGTAGGCGTTCTTGTAGCCGGTGATGCCGTGGCAACCCTGGCAGGTGTAGGTCAAGGTCCGGCCCTTGTCGGCGTTGCCGGTGACCGGCGCGGCAGCAGGGGCGACGGGAGCGGGGGCCGCCGCGGCCACAGCGGGAGCCGGCGCGGGGGCCGCTTCGCTGGTGGGGGTCTGGGCGGTCAGGGCCAGCGGCAGGGCAGCGGCCAAGGCAAGGCAAGCGGCGAGCGGAAGCGGTCGCATCATGTCGTTAATCCGGGACTCTCATTTGCGCGCGCCGCGTCCAACCGCAGCGCTTGGCTCCGCGGAGTATAACGTTAACGTCACGAATGCCGCCATCCGCCGGACGGTCACGCCGGTGCCGCATCGCCGATGCACCCTTGGCGGCAACCGATCACCGGCCGCGCCGCGCGCGCCATCGCCGCAAAAGCGGCCATTACGGATGCTCGTCACCATGACCTTCGGCGCATGATTCCGGCTGAATGGGTGATATACCTTCATACAACACCTAAACAACACCACCACGGTCCACCCCATGTCCCGAGCCCACCCCCAATCCGGCCGCTCCCATCTGCGCCTGGCCATGCTGCCTGTCCTCTGCGGCATGCTCGTGCTGTCAGCCTGCAAGGGCGGCGGCCCCGCGCCCGAAGCCCAGGCCAAGAACGGGGCGGAGGCCAAGGCGGCCGACGCCGTGCCGGTGGAAGCCGTGGCGGCCAGCCGCCGCGCCGTGGCCGCCAGTTACACCGGCACCACCACCCTGGAACCACGCGCCGAGTCGCAGGTGGTCGCCAAGACCTCCGGCGTCGCGCTGGCCGTGATGGTCGAGGAAGGCCAGCACATCAGCGCCGGGCAGGCGCTGGTGCGGCTGGATCCGGATCGCGCGCGCCTGGCGGTGGCGCAGGCCGAGGCGCAGATGCGCAAGCTGGAAAACAACTACCACCGTGCCCGCCAGCTGGTCGATCAGCAGATGATCAGCGCCAACGACGTTGACCAGATCAAATTCGATCTGGAGAACGCGCGTGCGCAGTACAACCTGACCAAGCTGGAGCTTTCCTATACGACGGTGGTGGCGCCGATTTCCGGCACGATCGCGTCGCGTTCGATCAAGACCGGCAACTTCGTCCAGATCAACACGCCGATCTTCCGCATCGTCGACAACTCCAAGCTGGAAGCCACGCTCAACGTGCCCGAGCGCGAGCTGGCGACCCTCAAGGCCGGCCTGCCGGTCCTGTTGCAGGCCGACGCGTTGCCGGGCAAGACCTTCGAAGGCGTGGTCGATCGCGTCGCCAGTGTGGTGGATGCCGGCAGCGGCACCTTCCGGGTGGTCTGCGCGTTCGCCGACAAGACCCTGCAGCCGGGCATGTTCAGCCGCATCCGCATCGACTACGACCAGCGCGCCGACGCCTTGGTGGTGCCGCGCATCGCGCTGCTGGACGACGGTGATCCGGCGGTGTTCGTGGTCCGTGACGGCAAGGCCGCGCGCGTGCCGGTGAAGCTGGGCTATGTGGACGGCGAATGGCTCGAAGTGCGCGAGGGCCTGAAGCCGGGTGATCGTGTGGTCACCGCCGGCAAGGTCGCCCTGCGCGACGGCAGCGCCGTGCAGGTGATCGGCGACCCGGTGCCGAAGGCGGTCGCCGCGAAGGAGCCCGCCAAGGCCGGTAACAAGCAATGAGCGGTCCTTCCGACTCCAACGAATCCCAGCCGCAGGGGCGGTTGGGCGGTGGCCTGGTGGAGTTCTCCACCCGCCGCCGGGTGACCATCGCGATGATCACGGTCACCATGCTGCTGTTCGGCGCCATCGCCCTCGGCAGCCTGAAGGTCAACCTGCTGCCCGATCTGAGCTATCCCACCCTGACCGTGCGCACCGAATACACCGGTGCCGCGCCGTCGGAAATCGAGACCCTGATTTCCGAACCGGTCGAGGAAGCGCTGGGCGTGGTCAAGAACCTGCGCAAGCTCAAGTCCGTCTCGCGTACCGGCCAGAGCGACGTGGTGCTGGAGTTCGCCTGGGGCACGGACATGGACCAGGCGAGCCTGGAAGTCCGCGACAAGATGGAAGTGCTGCAGTTGCCATTGGAGGCCAAGGCGCCGGTGCTGCTGCGTTTCAATCCGTCCACGGAGCCGATCGTCCGCCTGGCACTGTCCAACAAGAACGCGCCGGCCAATGATGCCGACGCGGTGCGCCTGCTCACCGAGCTGCGCCGTTACGCCGACGACGATCTGAAAAAGAAGCTGGAGCCGGTCGAAGGCGTTGCCGCGGTCAAGGTCGGCGGCGGTCTGGAAGACGAAATCCAGGTGGACATCGATCAGCAGAAGCTGGCCCAGCTCAACCTGCCGATCGACAACGTCATCCAGCGCCTGCAGCAGGAGAACATCAACATCTCAGGCGGCCGCCTGGAAGAGGGCTCGCAGCGCTACCTGGTGCGGACGGTCAACCAGTTCGCCACGGTCAATGAAATCCGCGAGATGCTGATCACCGCGCAGACCAACGGTGGCAGCAGCGCCGCGCAGTCGGCGGCCGCGCAGATGGCGGCGATCGCGGCATCCACCGGTTCGGCGGCGGCGATGGCCGCGGCCGCCTCGGTGCAAAGCGCATCCTCGGGCGACACCAGTACCATCGCCGGCGGCATGGCGGTGCGCTTGAAGGACGTGGCCGAGATTCGCCAGGGTTACAAGGAGCGCGAGGCGATCATCCGCCTCGCCGGCAAGGAAGCGGTGGAACTGGCCATCTACAAGGAAGGCGACGCCAACACCGTGTCCACCGCCGATGCGGTCAAGAAGAAGCTGGAGGAATTGAAGGCGCAGGTTCCGCCGGACATCGAGCTGACCACCATCGAGGACCAGTCGCTGTTCATCGAGCATGCGATTGCCGACGTCAAGAAGGACGCGGTCATCGGCGGCATCCTGGCGATCCTGATCATCTTCATGTTCCTGCGCGACGGCTGGAGCACGTTCGTCATCAGCCTGTCGCTGCCGGTGTCGATCGTCACCACCTTCTTCTTCATGGGCCAACTGGGGCTGAGCCTCAACGTGATGTCGCTGGGCGGCCTGGCGTTGGCGACCGGCCTGGTGGTGGACGACTCCATCGTGGTGCTGGAGAGCATCGCCAAGGCACGTGAACGCGGGCTGGGCATCCTGCAGGCGGCGATCGTCGGCACCCGCGAAGTGAGCATGGCGGTGGTGGCGTCGACCCTGACCACCGTGGCGGTGTTCCTGCCGCTGGTGTTCGTGGAAGGCATCGCCGGGCAGCTGTTCCGCGATCAGGCGCTGACGGTGGCGATTGCCATCGCGATCTCGCTGGTGGTGGCGATGACGCTGATTCCGATGCTGAGCTCGCTCAAGGGACGTCCGCCGCTGGCGTTTCCGGAGGAAGCACCGCATCCGCGCTGGCAGCCGAAGTCGGCCTGGCAGCGGCCGTTCGCTTTCGTCGGCCATCTGATCGGGCTGGTGTTCCGTTCCGTGTTCTTCGGCATCGCCTGGCTCGTGGTGAAGGCGTGGCGTGGGCTGGTGGCCGTGGTCGGTCCGATCATGCGCACGATCAGCGATCTGGTGATGAAGCCGTACAACGGCGCCGAGCGGGCCTACCTGCGGCTGTTGCCGGCCTCGCTGGCGCGGCCCTGGCTGGTGCTGGGCTTCGCCGCCGCGGCGTTCGGATTGACCCTGCTGACGGTGCCGATGCTGGGTGCGGATCTGATTCCGCAGCTGGCCCAGGACCGCTTCGAGATGACGGTCAAGCTGCCGCCGGGCACGCCGCTGAAGGAAACCGACGCGCTGGTTCGCGAGCTGCAGGAAAAGCATGCCAAAGACGACGGCGTGCAGGCGCTGTACGGCGTCAGTGGCAGCGGTACCCGTCTGGATGCCAGCCCGACCGAGAGCGGCGAAAACATCGGCAAGCTGACGGTGGTGATGGCGGGTGGCGGCAGCGAGAAGATCGAGGCCGCGGAAACCGAGCGCCTGCGCGGCACCATGGCCTCGAAGGCCGGCGTGCAGGTGGACTTCGCCCGCCCCGAACTGTTCAGTTTCTCCACCCCGCTGGAAGTGGAGCTGCGCGGCCAGGATCTGGCGTCGATCGAGCAGGCCGGCCGCAAGCTGGCGGCGATGCTGCGCAACAATCCGCACTACGCCGACGTCAAGTCGACGGTGGAGGAGGGCTTCCCGGAAATCCAGATCCGCTTCGATCAGGAACGCGCCGGCGCGCTGGGCTTGACCACCCGCCAGATCGCCGACGTGGTGGTGAAGAAGGTGCGCGGTGAAGTGGCGACCCGGTACAGCTTCCGCGATCGCAAGATCGACGTGCTGGTGCGCGCGCAGGAAACCGATCGCGCCAGCGTGGAGAGCATCCGCCGTCTGATCGTCAACCCCGGCAGCAGCCGGCCGGTGACCCTGGACGCGGTCGCCGACGTCGTGTCGACCACCGGCCCCAGCGAGATCCACCGCACCGATCAGATCCGGGTGGCGATCGTGTCGGCCAACCTGCGCGACATCGATCTGGGCGGCGCCGTCGCCGAGGTCCGCGACATGGTGGCCAAGGAACCGCTGGGCGCGGCCATCGGCATGCACATCGGCGGCCAGGGCGAGGAACTGGCCGAGTCCGTGCGCTCGCTGCTGTTCGCGTTCGCGTTGGCGGTGTTCCTGGTCTACCTGGTGATGGCCTCGCAGTTCGAGTCGTTGCTGCACCCGTTCGTCATCCTGTTCACCATCCCGCTGGCCCTGGTCGGCGCGGTGCTGGCACTGCTGATGACGCGCTCTCCGGTGTCGGTGGTGGTGTTCATCGGTCTGATCCTGCTGGTCGGCCTGGTGGTGAAGAACGCGATCATCCTCATCGACAAGGTGAACCAGTTGCGCGAGGCCGGAGTGGCCAAGCGCGAGGCCTTGATCGAGGGTGCGCGTTCCCGCCTGCGGCCGATCGTGATGACCACGCTGTGTACCCTGTTCGGCTTCCTGCCGCTGGCGGTGGCGCCGCTGTTCGGCAGTCCGGGCGCGGAAGTGCGTTCACCGATGGCCATCACCGTGATCGGCGGCCTGCTGGTGTCGACCCTGCTGACCCTGCTGGTGATTCCGGTGGTCTACAACCTGCTGGATCGCCGCGCCGATGACTACTACCTGGAGCGCGGACGTCGCAACCGCGCTTCGGTCGAAGGCATCGATGGTGAAGGCGGCCAGGCCGCCGCGGAGCACGCATGAGCGTCGCCGAGTTCAGCATCAAGCGGCCGGTCACGACGGTCATGTTCTTCGTGTCCTTGTTCGTGATCGGCATGATCGCGGCGATCCGGCTGCCGCTGGAAGCGTTCCCGGACGTGTCGCCGCCTTTCATCATGGTGCAGTTGCCGTATACCGGCTCGACCCCGGAAGAGGTCGAGCGCACGGTGCTGCGGCCGGTCGAGGAAACCCTCTCGACCATGACCGGCATCAAGCGGATGGACAGCTCCGCGCGTTCGGATGGCGCCAACATCTTCATCCAGTTCTCGGACTGGAACCGCGACGTGGCCATCGCCGCCTCGGAGGCGCGCGAGCGCATCGACGCCATCCGGGACGACCTGCCGGATGACCTCCAGCGCTATTTCGTCTTCAAATTCTCCACCACCGACGAACCGGTCCTCCGCGTACGCCTGGCCAGCACCACCGACCTGACCGGCGCGTACGACATGATCGACCGCGAGTTCAAGCGCCGGCTGGAACGCATTCCCGGCGTGGCCCGGGTCGAAGTGTCCGGCGCCCCGGCCAACGAAGTGGAAATCGCGATCGAACCGGATCGCCTGACCGCGCACAATCTCAGCCTCAACGAGCTGACGACTCGTCTGCAGGCGGTCAACTTCTCGGTCTCGGCCGGGCAGATCACCGACGGTGGCCGTCGCCTGCGCGTGCAGCCGGTCGGCGAGCTGGCCGACCTCGAGCAGTTGCGCGCGCTGGTGCTGAACAACAGCGGCCTGCGCCTGGGCGACATCGCCGAGGTCCGGCTCAAGCCGGCGCGGATGGACTATGGCCGGCGCCTGGATGGGCGCGCGGCGGTGGGCCTGGACATCTTCAAGGAACGCAACGCCAACCTGGTGGAAGTCTCCAGCGCGGCGCTGAAGGAAGTGGAAGCCATCCGCGAGAGTCCGGCGTTGAACGACGTGCAGGTGCTGGTGATGGACAACCAGGGCGACAACGTCACCTCCTCGCTGCTGAGCCTGGCCGAGGCCGGCGGCATCGGCCTGGTGCTGTCGATCGCGGTGCTGTTCTTCTTCCTGCGCCATTGGCCGTCCACGCTGATGGTGACCCTGGCGATTCCGATCTGTTTCGTGATGACTCTGGGCTTCATGTACTTCGCCGGCGTCACCCTGAACATCCTCAGCATGATGGGCCTGCTGCTGGCCGTCGGCATGCTGGTGGACAACGCGGTGGTGGTGGTGGAGAGCATCTACCAGGAACGCGAGCGGATGCCGGGCCAGCCGGTGCTGGCCTCGATCGTCGGCACCCGCCACGTCGCCATCGCGCTGTCCGCGGGCACGCTCTGCCACTGCATCGTGTTCGTGCCGACGATGTTCGGCGAACGCAACATGCTGAGCATTTTCCTGTCCCAGATCGCGATCACGATCTCGGTGTCGCTGCTGGCGTCGTGGCTGGTGGCGGTGAGCCTGATTCCGATGATCTCCGCGCGGCTGAAGACGCCACCGGCGGTCAGCAAGCCCGATGGCCTGATCCCGCGCATGCAGCGCCGCTACGCCGGCCTGCTGCGCTGGACACTGGCCCATCGCGGCTGGAGCGTGCTGGGCATCCTGCTGATCATCGCGGCCAGCGCGCTGCCGATGACCCAGATGAAGACCAACATGTTCGGCGGCGAGGACGCCGGCGAGACCCGCATCTTCTACCAGTGGAAGGGCGCCTACACCAAGGAGCAGATGTCGCAGGAAGTCGGCAAGATCGAGGCCTATCTGGAAGCCAACCGCAAGCGCTTCAAGATCACCCAGATCTACTCGTTCTTCAGCGAGCAGGGCTGGGGCGGCACCAACATCAAGCTCGACACCAAGGACATCACCGAAAGCAAGCAACTGGTCGATGCCATCCGCAAGGATCTTCCGAAGTCGGCGCGTGCCAATGTCGGCATCGGCGACCAGGGCGGTCCCGGCGGGGGCGGTGGCCAGCAGGCGCAGAGCGTGTCGGTGCAGCTGGTGGGCGACTCCACCCAGACCCTGACCGAACTGGCCAACGAGGTGGTGCCGATCCTGGCCAAGCGCAAGGAACTGACCGACGTACGCGTGAACAGCGGCGATCGCAACAGCGAACTGGCCGTGCGGGTGGATCGCGAGCGCGCGCTGGCGTTCGGTTTCAGCGCGCAGGAAGTGGGACGCTTCGTCGAATTGGCCTTGCGCGGCGCGCCGCTGCGCGAGTTCCGCCGGGGCGAGAACGAAGTGCCGGTCTGGGTGCGTTTCTCGGGCGCGGAGCACTACGGTTCCGAGGATCTTGAATCGTTCACCGTGCGCGCGCCGGATGGCCGTACGGTGCCGCTACTGGCGATGGTCGACGTCGCGATCAAGCCCTCGGCGAACGAGGTGCAGCGTTCCAATCGTCAGACCACGCTGACCATCCAGGCCAATCTGGCCGACAAGGTGTCGATGCCGGATGCCCGCAAGGCGATGGAGGACACCCTGAAGCCGTTGGCCTATCCGCCGGGTTACACCTACAGCTTCGATGGCGGTGGTTTCCAGGAAGATCAGGAAGCCATGCAGCAGATGATGTTCAACCTGCTGATCGCGCTGATCATGATCTACGTCGTGATGGCGGCGGTATTCGAGTCGCTGCTGTTCCCGTCGGCGATCATGAGCGGCGTGCTGTTCTCGGTGCTGGGCGTGTTCTGGCTGTTCTGGCTGACGGGAACCGAGTTCAACATCATGGCCTTCATCGGCATCCTGGTGCTGATGGGCGTGGTGGTGAACAACGGCATCGTGATGATCGAGCACATCAACAATCTGCGACGGCGCGGCATGTCCCGGACCGAAGCATTGGTGGAAGGCAGCCGCGAACGCCTGCGCCCGATCATGATGACGATGGGCACCGCGATCCTGGCGATGGTGCCGATCGCCATCAGCAACACCCAGCTGGCCGGCGATGGTCCGCCATACTTCCCGATGGCGCGCGCGATCGCCGGTGGCCTGGCGTTCTCGACCGTGGTCAGCCTGCTGTTCCTGCCGACCATCTACGCGATCCTCGACGATCTGCGCAGCGGCACGGTCCGGGCGCTCCGGCGTGCGCGTGGCAAGGGCGATGCGCCGGCGGCCGCCAGCCTGACTGCGTTGCATACGGAATAATGCAGACCGCACGGTTGACGGAAAAGCCGGCGCAAGCCGGCTTTTCTGTTTGAAGAATGAAGCAGTTGGCGAAGGCGAGTCCTCGCGGCCCCCCCGCAGGGGCAGGCACCCGCGCGGCGCGCGTCTACTTCTCCACGAAGGCGCGTTCGAACACGTAGTCGCCGGGATGACCCGTGCGGGGCGAGCACTGGAACCCGCGCTGATCCAGCAGGGCGCGGATTTCCGCAAGCATCGACGGGCTGCCGCAGATCATGAAGCGATCGCGGGCCGGATGCAGCGCGGGCAATCCGGATGTCTCCGCGAGGCGACCATCGGCGATCTGGGCGGTAAGCCGGCCATGGTTGCGGAAAGCTTCGCGGGTTACCGTCGGGTGGTAGATCAGTTTCCGCCGGATCTGATCGCCCAGGAATGGATGCGCCGGCAGGTTCCGCTCGATGAAATCCGAGTAGGCAAGGTCGCTGATGCGGCGGACGCCATGTGCCACGATGACTTTCTCGTAGCGTTCGTAGGTTTCCGGATCCTGGATGATGCTCATGAAGGGCGCCAGGCCGGTACCCGTGCCGAGCAGGTAGAGATGCCGCCCCGGACGCAGGTCGTGCAGAACCAGCGTACCCGTCGGCTTGCGACTGACCAGCACCGGATCGCCCACCTGAAGATGTTGCAGCCGGGACGTCAGCTGGCCGTCCTGGACCTTGATGCTGAAGAACTCGAGATGTTCTTCCCAATGCGGGCTGGCGATGCTGTAGGCCCGCATCAGTGGCCGGCCTTCGACCTCGAGGCCGATCATGACGAAGTGTCCGCTCTCGAAGCGCAGGCCCGGATCGCGGGTGGTGCGGAATGAGAACAGGCTGTCGTTCCAGTGGTGGACGTGGGTGACGCGCTCAATCGCGTGCAGGCTCATCAATCGGCTCCGAACAGGGGCAAGGGGAAGAACCGGCGTTCACGCCAGCCATCCGTGCAGGATCGCCAGCGCCGTGAAACCGGCCAGGAGCCAGGCGACGCCCCACAGCCAGCGCGGCCGGTAGGGCAGGACACCCAGCGCCAGCGACAAACCGGCGGCGGTCATCGCACCCAGCCAGATCACCGGGCCGCGCGCCCAGTCTTCGGCCTGGCCGGCCACCAGCAGGGCCAGCGCCAGCAGGCTCCAGCCGAGCCAGCGCCACCGGCGGATCCGACCGGCGCCGGCCCGTGCGGCGCCGTGCAGATCCATCTGATGCTTTTCCATCGACAGGCACAGCGCCGCGAAACCGGCGTAGGCGAGGGCCGTCAACAGCAGGAACAGGAGCGTGCTCATGCGCCTGCTCCGGCCGGCCCGGTGTCCACGACGTTGGCGTTCTGCCGCCGCCTGGCGGCCGCGCTTGCGGGCGGCTGCCAGCGCTGCATCCGTCGGCCGGCACAGGCCAGGCCGGCGCCGAGCGCGAACATGGCGAGATCAAATCCGGCCATCACCCAGTCACGCTGCGCGAGCGAGACACCCAGGTGCGTCGAGGTGGTCAGCGCGTTGACCACCGGAAGAAGCAGGAACAGCAGTGCGGCGGCATAGAGCTGCCAGGCCCACATGGCGCGTTTCGGCCAGGCGAACGCGGCCAGCAGCGCCACTGCCCAGGCCGCGAAAAACACGTTCGCCTCGGCGGACGCGCGCTCGACGATCGCCAGCGGCAGCAGCCGATTGCCCCAGAAGTAAGCCGCGAACGCGATCGGCAGGCCCGCGACCGCGCCGATGTTCAGCGCATCCACCAGGCGCAGGCCGAAGCCGATGCGCCCCGCCTTCAGGTGTCCGGGACGTTCCTTGATGGCCCACAGGATCACGCCGCTGGCGACCATCAGGCAGCCGGCGAGACCGGACAGGAAGAACAGCAGGCGCAGCAACGGGTCGGCGAAGCGTGCCAGGTGCAGGCCATACATCACGCCACGGGTGCGGGTCGCGCCGCCCGGCGCGGGAGCGGCATCGAGCAGTGCGCCGGTGACACCATCGAAGCGCAGCGAGGGCGTATCGATCGACAGGCGCTTGCCGGTCCGCTGGAACACGTCGACCACCGCATGGGCATCGCCGGGATGGTGAACGGTGAAGCCACCGGGCTCGCCGCCTTGCCAATGCCGGGACGAAGCATCGAGCAGGCGTGCGATGTCCGTGCCCCGCGCAGGCGTTCCCGCGGCTTCGCGCGGTTCACCGAACTGGGCGAACGCGGCGCTGAAAAACGCATCCTCGTCGTCCGGATAGGCCGCCTGTACGCCCCAAGGCAGGTACATGAACATCAGGGTGACGATGCCGGTGTAGGTGATCATCGCGTGATAGGGCAGCGCCATCACCGCGCTCACGTTGTGGAAATCCAGCCACGAGCGCTGGCCCTTGCCGGGCCGGAAGGTGAAGAAATCCTTGAAGATTTTCTTGTGGGTGATCACGCCGGTGATGATCGCCACCAGCATGAACATCGCGCAGAAACCGACCACGTAGCGCGCCCAAACGACGGGGATGTAGTGCAGATCGAAATGCAGGCGATAGAAGAAATCGCCACCCCGGGTTTCGCGCGCGGCGATCGCTTCGCCGGTGTCGGGATTCACCGTCGCGTCACCGAAGCGGCCACCACGACGGCCGCGCCGTTTCCCGTCGTCCACGGGCGTCGCGGACTCGGGATTGCGCCAGAACATCCGCAGGGTGCCGGTGCGCTCATCCGGCAGGGTGACGGTCCAGCTTTCGGCTCGCGCCGCATGCCGTTGCAGGTATTGCAACGCCCGTTCGGCCGCCGGCGGACCCCGGGTAGTGGTGGCGGGCACCTCCGGACGCATCCAGCGGCTGATTTCCTCGCGGTAGTAGCTGGCGGTACCGGCCATGAAAATCAGCAGCAGCAGCCAGCCGACCAGCAGGCCGGTCCAGGTATGCAGCCAGGCCATCGATTGGCGGAAGCCCTGCTTCATGCCGCGGGTCCCAGCCAGACGGTGCCTGCGCCCATCAGCAACGCGGGCAGGGCGATGCCGATCCAGGCGCGCAGGGCGGAACGCACCGCGAAGGCCCACAGCGCCGCGCAGGCGCAGGCGACGATCGCGACCAGCATGCCGGTCAGCACGGCCTGCGCGCGATCCATGGGCAGCGCCAGCGCGAGGAAGGATGAGGTGGTCGCGGCCAGGGCATAGCCGCCGAGGATGGCGGCGAGGCTGCGCGACGCGATGCCGACGCGCGGATGCCGGATCACTCCGGCGAGGCGTCGAGGAAACGGGAAGAAAGGAACGTTCACAAACAATCCGGGCCGAAAGCGGGAAATGGGCGGGCGGCATCGCCACCCGCCCGGGTACCGCCTTCCCTGGCGGCGGCCGACGCGGTCGACGCCGGTGTCCATCCCGCTATAACGGGCCAGGATCCGGCATCCCTCAATCGCTCGCGGATGCGAAGCGGCGACGGCTCCGGGTTACAGGCGGATCCGCAGATTCAGGGTAACGTTGCGTGGTTCGCCCCAATGCACGCCGTTGTAGAAACCCATCCGGCTGTAGTAGTCCTTGTCCAGCAGGTTGTTGATGTTGAGGCTGGCAGTGACGTTGTCGCTGAAGCGATAGCTCGCCGACAGATTGAGCAGATGGAAGGCCGGTTGCTCGAGCGGCGCACGCTGGGTGATGGGGGTGCCGTTCGGGTTGTATGCGCCCGTCGGACGATTGCCGGTGCCGCTGAGCTTGCCCTGCCAGGTGACGCCGCCGCCCACGCTCAGCCGGTTCCAGCGACCGGGCAGGCGGTAGTAGGTGTTGAGCCGGAACAGATCCACCGGCTGCATGGTGTTGATGCGCACGCCGGCCGCGTTTTCCGCCTTGGCATGGGTGAAACCGCCGGCGATGTTCCAGTCTTCGTTGATCTGGCCCTGCATCTCCAGTTCCCACCCCTCCACCTTGTTGCCCTTGCCGGTGGACTTGTAGGCGTAGGTCGGCGAGCCATTGATGATCCGCGGCGGCACCGAGTCGTCGATCTCGGCCAGGTTGTCCTGCTCGCTGCGGAACACCGCGGCGCTGGCGTTCAGGCCACCATTGAAGAATTCGCCCTTCAGACCCAGCTCGTAGCTGTTGCCTTCGATCGGGTCCAGGTAGCGGTTGTTCCTGTCGCGGTATTCCTGCGGTTTGAAGATGTTGGTGTAGCTGGCATACGCGGTGAGATTGTCGTTGACGTCGTAGAGCACGCCCGCGTACGGCGTCAGCACGTCGTCGACCTTGTAGCCGTTACGCGCTTCCAGGGTCCCGGCGGGGTTGTAGCGTTCCTCGCTGGCGGTTTCCCAACCGCTGTAGCGCGCGCCGACCACGGCCTTGAGGGCGTCGGTGAAATTCAGCCGCGCGGCGAAGAACCCGGCGGTCTGCTTGACCCGGGAGCGGTAGCTGTCGTGGCCGTAGCGGATGCTGTCGAAGCGCGGCACGTTGCCGTCCCAGGCGCGCCAGTCGGGAATGCGCAGGTAGTCGTCCCAACTGGCGTAGCCGGCGGGCAGCACGTTCTCGGTGTAGGGCGTGTACTCGCGCTGGGTCAGCGTGCTGTAGCCGAACAGCAGCGTGTGCTCGCGGCCGAACAGGCGCAGCGGACCGCTCGCGTTGAATTCCAGCGCGTCGCTGCGCGTGCTGCCGAGGAAGTAGGAATTCCAGACGGTGATGCCGCTGCCATCGGCGCGCGGGAAACCGTTGCCGCCATAGAACATGTAGCCGTCGGTCTCGCTGTCGGCGCGGGTGTAGGCGAGCCTGGCCAGCCAGCCGTTGGCGAAGGACTGTTCCAGGCGGGCGAAGGCCTGGCGATCCTCGCGCGGCCAGGAACTCCACTTGGCCGACAGGTTGGTGCTGCGCGGCAACCGCGCCAGGCTGCCATCGGCCATCCAGTAGGGCACCGTGCCCCAGGTGGCGCCCTGGGTTTCCGGCGACTGGTAGTCGTAGCCGGCGGTCAGCAGTGTGCGTGGCGTGAGGTCCGCTTCGATCACGCCGTACAGCACGTTCTTGTCGAGCCTGTAGAAGTCCCGCCACGAGTCGCTCTGCTGCTTGGCGGCCACCAGCCGGCCGCGCAGGCGGCCGCTCCAGCCCAGCGGACCGCTGATGTCGGTCTCGAAGCGATGGTTGCTCCAGCGGCCCACGGTGAGTCCGGTGGTCATCGCGAATTCGGAGGTCGGTCGTTTGCGGATGAGATTGATGGTGCCGGAGGGATCCCCGGCGCCGGTGGTCAGGCCGGTGGCGCCGCGGACCACTTCGATGCGTTCGTACACGGCTGAATCGCCGTCGGCCTTCACGTAGCCGCCGGTGTTGAGCATGCCGTCGACCTGGATGTTGTTGATCGCATAGCCGCGAGAGTTGTAGCTGACGCGTTCGCTGTCGGTGTACTGGACGAACACGCCGGTGACCTGCTGCATCACTCCCGAGAGGCTGAACAGTCCCATGTCGTCCAGGCGTTGACGGGTGATGACGGTGACCGACTGCGGAGTTTCGCGCAGCGACAGGCCCAGCTTGGTGGCGCTGCCGGTTTCGCGGACGGTGTAGGAGTTCTTGTTCTCTTTTTCACCGTGGACTTCGATGGCATCCAGCGTGGTCGGGCCGTCGGAGGAAGCCTGTGCGTGCGCCATCATGGGCAGCAACGCGCAGGCCAGCGCGACGGCCTGTGCCAATGGATGGCGGAAGGGAAGGGTCGGAACGAGGGTGGGGGACATGATGTGATTCCTGAAGTGGCGTGACGTTCGCCCCGGGTGGGGTGCGGACGTACAACGCGCCGGCAACGGGAATCACTCAACGAGCAGGGCGTGTTCTCAGTGGAACAGGTAGTACAGTGCCACGCCCGATAAAAGCAGGGCGATGCCGGCCATCCACCAGGGCTTCAAGGCCGCGGAAGCGGAACGGTTGAACGTGTGGCCGGACTCATCCGCCAGCCTGCGTGCCGGTTGTTCCAGTTGTGCCGACAACTGCAGCGTCTCCTCCCATGCGGCCTGGTGTGCCGGCATCTCCAGCCACGCGAGAAATCGCTCCTGTTCGACATCGTCCATCGGGGTGCCCGAGTGCAGGCGCACGTACCAGGACAAGGCCTGGTCCGACGGGGCAGGGGTGGGGCTCTCTTGGGTTGCCGACATGGGTGCCTGGGAGCAAGGTGTGTGTGCGGATCAGGTCAGGGTGCAACGCTCACCAGCGGGTGGGGTTGACTCGGCGTGCGCCTGCCGGCGAAGGAAATCGCGGCATCGGTGCATGGCCAGCATCATCTCTTTTTCAACCGTGCTGGTCGACACGCCCAGCGCCTTGCCGATCTGCGGATAGGTGCAACCGTCGACGCGTTGCATCAGGAACACGCGGCGGGTACGCGGCGGCAGGCCGCGCAGGGTATGCAGCAGCCCATCCAGGCGCGCGCGGCTGTCGGCGGCCTGCTCGGGGGATACGGACGTGGTGTCGGTATCGTGGACAGCCTGATGCGCATGGTCGCGGCGTACCCGCCTGGACCGCAGGTGGTCCAGCGCCAGATTCTGCGCCGTGCGGAAGACGAGGCTCAGGTCGGCTTCGTCCAGGTTGCGGTCCTTCAGCCGGAGATAGGTGTCCTGGGCGATATCTTCAGCCGTGCAATCGCAGCCGACGATGCGCCGGACGAGGTGAACGATGCGCTGGCGCTCGCGGACGAAAACGCGGGTGAACCCATCCATGCCGTCGGCTTTCGTGATAATTCATGCAAATGATAGTCATTATCATTTGTGTCGGCAAGATTGCGAAATGCCCCGGCCGCGCGGAGCCGGAACTCAGCAGCTGTGGAACAGGACCGGGGTGTCGCCGCGGATGGCGTCGCCGGTGCGCAGCCACGGAAGGGCCGCGACTTCCCGGGTGCAGGGGCCCAGCGTGGCGATCCGCAACGGCCGTGCGCGCGCCTGGCATTCCAGAAGGGTGAGCACTTCATCGAGCATCGCGCCGGTGAAGGGCGAATAGAGATAGAACACCGTGCCCGTGGACAGATCGGCGGTGCGGACATCCTCGGCGAGGAATCGCGCCCGATCCAGCGCGAGGCTTTCGGCACTGCGCCGTGCGCTGGCGGCATAGGCGGATTCGATTTCAATACCGAGGCCATGGGCGGGCGTCAGGGCGGCAGTCAGCAAGGGGAGATGGCCCAATCCCGAACCGAGATCGATCAGGACATCGTGTTCGTGCAGTTCCAGTCGGCGCAGCAGTGCCAGCAGATGCCGCGCCGGCGTGGGCTGGTAGAACACCATGCCCGGAAGCAACGTGCCGATGTCGGTTGCGAGTGCATCCGAAGCGAACACTTCCGCGATCAGATCGTCCAGGGCGTCGTAGTCGTCGCGGTCCGGGGCCTGTCGCGTGCCCGCCAATCCGTAGATGGCTTCGGCGCCATGGCCGCCACGAATGGCGTCACGGAGCGTGGCGCAGAAATCGTGCTGGATTTCTTCCAGTTCATGGCGCAGGGCTTCGACCCGCCGGGAAAGTGCCGCGTCCGCCTGGAAACCCGACGCCTCCACGCAATCCAGCACGTCGCCGCGATGGCGCCATTCACCGGGTATGCGCAATGACGGCTCGACTTCCCAGGCCTGCAACTGCAACCACAAGGGAGTGAGCGGGCCGAGTGGGGACATCCGGGCGGCGATCAACCGAACAGTTTGCCCAGCATGCGCAGGCCACCGGTCCAGACGCCGATGGCGGTGCCGAAACTGGTCAGGAAGAAATTGAGCAGAATGCGCGCCACCCGGTTGCGCCACCAGCCGCGCACCGTCTGTACATCGTCGCGCAGGGCCATGAAGTCCGCATAGGTGGGTTTGCGCAGGCTCGCCTCCACCAGTGCGCTGACCGTGCCGGACGCAAGGGCTGGATGCAGGGGGGTGAGCGGGGATGCGATGAAGGCGGCGACGATGCTCAGAGGATGTCCACCGGCGATGGCGCACCCCAGCGCGCCGAGCACGCCGGTCGCCAGCACCCACTGCACGATGAGATCCGAACCGACGTCGACACCGCCCCGGTAGAAGCCCCAGGCGAAGCCACCGAGCACGAAGGTGGTCAGGAGGATGGTGAACCAGGGGATGCTGCTTTTCTCGGGGATGTGTTCGAGTTCGGCCAGGGTGGCGGCCGGCTCGTCGTGATCCTCGCGCAGGTGCCGGGCCAGTCCATGCAGGTGGCCGGCACCGACCACCGCCAGCATCTCGTGCGGTTTGTCGCCGGTGATCTGTTGGCCGCCCGCCTGGCGCAGGCGCGTGGCCATGTAGCGGTCCCGCTCGGCGATGACGGTCTCGTATAGCGCAGGGTTGTCCTGGGCGAATTCGCCGAAGCTTGATTCGAGCATGTCGCCCTGTTTCAGCTTCTCGATTTCCGCATCGCCGACCTCTTCGTCGGCGAACATGCCTGCGAGGATGCCTGCGCTGATCTTGGCGCGACCCCACCAGCTCAACCGGTTCAAGGCGCGCTTGAAGGTCAGCCCGACTTCGCGGTCGATCAGGTGCACGGGCAAGCCACGCTCGCGCGCATCGAGGGCGCCGGCCTTGAGTTCGGCGCCCGGTTCCACATCGAGTTGTTCGGCCAGGCGGCGCTGATACGCGGCCAGCGCCAGATTGGCGGCGAACAGATGGGTCTTGCCCTCGCGCAGCACCTTGATGAGATCCAGTTTCGCTAGCGCGTCGGGATCGGTGAGCGATTGCAGGCGGCCGGCGTCGAGTTCGACCGCCACGCTGTCATAGGCGCCACTGGCGACCGCGGCGCGCACCGCGTCCACGCTGCTGCGCGAGACGTGCGCGGTTCCCAGCAGGGTGTAGCGGACGCCGTCGCGTTCGACGATCTGGTGAGGCTGGCCGGCCAGCGGATCATGTGCGGCGGGCATGGCGGAGGGCGTGTGGTCGTTCATGCGATCATTCATCGGAAGGGGCGGTGTCGGCGCCGGCACCGAGCGCGCGTTGCATCTGAACGGTATCGAGCCAGCGGCCATGCTTGCGGCCCAGCCCCTGGAAAACGCCGATGGTGCGAAAGCCGAGCTTTTCGTGCAGGGCGACCGAAGCGCCATTGGCGGGTTCGCCGATCACCGCGACCATCTGCCGGAAGCCCCTGGCCGCGCAGGTGTCGATCAGGTATTGCAGCAATGCCTTGCCGACGCCCTGGCCCTGGTGTTCGGGAACGATGTAGACCGTATCCTCCACGGTCCAGCGGTAGCCGATGCGGCTGCGGTAGCTGCTGGCGTAGGCGTAGCCGGCGAAGCGGCCATCGCGCTCGGCGACGACATAGGGATAGCCCGCCGCCTGCACCGCGCGCATGCGCTGCGCCATCTCGGCTTCATCGGGCACGTCGTACTCGTAGGTCGCCACACGTTCGCGGACTTCGTCGGCGTAGAGGGCGACGATGGCCGGGATGTCGGCTTCGCTGGCGTCGCGGATGTGGAGGGGCAAGCGTGCAGGGCCTCAGTCGATGTAGCGCTTGAGCAGATCGTCGTAGGCGTCGATGCGACGGTCGCGCAGGAACGGCCAGATCCGGCGCACGTGCTCGCTGCGCTCCATGTCCACTTCCACATTGAGAATGGTGGCGTCAGTGCCTGCCTCGGCAATGAATTCGCCCTGCGGACCCAGCACGTGGCTGTTGCCCCAGAACTGGATGCCGGAGGTGCCCAGCGGCGATGGCTCGTGGCCGACGCGATTGCAACTGAGCACCGGCAGGCCATTCGCGACGGCGTGACCGCGGTGGCTCAACACCCATGCGTCGCGCTGGCGGTTCTTCTCTTCCTGGACATCATCCGGATCCCAACCGATCGCGGTGGGATAGAGCAGCAATTCGGCGCCGGCCAGCGCCATCAGGCGCGCGGCTTCCGGATACCACTGATCCCAGCACACCAGCACGCCCAGGCGGCCGACCGAAGTATCGATCGGCTTGAAGCCGATGTCGCCGGGGGTGAAGTAGAACTTCTCGTAGAAGCCCGGATCGTCCGGGATATGCATCTTGCGGTACTTGCCGGCGATGCTGCCGTCCTTTTCGTAGACCACCGCGGTGTTGTGGTACAGGCCGGTGGCGCGGCGTTCGAACAGCGAACTCACCAGCACCACGTCGTGCTGCCGGGCCAGCCTGCCCAGGCGCTCGGTGCTGGGGCCGGGAATCGGCTCGGCCAGATCGAACTCACCGACCGACTCGTGCTGGCAGAAATACGGACCGTTGTGGAGCTCCTGCAGCAACACCAGGCGGGCGCCGCGGCGGGCGGCCTCGGCCACGCGCTCCTCGATCACCGACAGGTTGGCGTCGGCGTCGCCGTGGTTCTTTTCCTGGATCAGGGCGACGGGCAGGGAGGTCTTGCGGGTCATGGCGGGGGCGACGTTGAACGGACGCGCATGGTAACGCGGATGGCACGGCCCCGGGCCGACCGGGGGTGAACGGCGGGTCTGACCGCGTCAGCCGCCGGCCTGCTCGCGACGCCGTTGGGCGCGTCCCAGCCAGGCGCCATTGCCGGCCCAGACCAGTGCGATGCCGGCGCCGATGAACATCGCCAGCGCGGGGTGCTCCGCGACCAGATCCAGCATCCGCTTCACCCAGCCGCTCAAGGCATCGGCGCCGCGGTAGACCACGGTGTCGATGAAGTTCTTGGCCTTGTACTTGTCTTCCGTGCCGACCACCGTGTACAGCATTTCCCGGCCCGGCCGCACCAGTGCGTACTCACCCGCGCGGCGCACCACCATGACCACCGCGAACACCGCGAAAGTCGGTGCCAGCGCCAGCCACAGGAAACCTGCCGCGGTGATCAGCGGAACCAGCACCAGCAGGATGCCCACGCCGAGCCGGCGCGCGATCTGGCCGGTGATGAAGACCTGGGTGAGGATCGCCAGGCTCTGGACGATGGTATCGATCAGGCCGAACACCTGGGTCTGGCGGGTGCGATCCGGGAAATGCTCCGCGACCAGCCGCGCTTGTTCGAAGTAGAGGAAGGTGCTCACGCTCGCCAGCAGCAGCACGAACAGGGCGATGCCCAGCAGATAGGGCGAGCGGAACACGGCGGTGGCCCCGGTGAACGGATTGCCGCCAAGCGGACGCGAACGCGCCTGCGCGTCGCGTTCCGGCAGCGGATGCATGTCGCGCCAGCGTTGCAGCCACGTCGCGGCGGCGATGCTGCCGGCGAGGAACAGCGCCGACAGCAGCACCAGTCCGGCGTGCCCCAGCGGAGCCACCAACAGCGTGCCCAGCACCGGGCCGCACAGTCCGCCCAGGCTGGCGCCACCGGCCATCAACGCGAACAGGCGCTTTGCCTGCGCCACCACGAACAGATCCGCCAGCACGCTCCAGGCCAGCGAGATGGTCAACAGGTTGAACACCGACAGCCAGATGTAGAACGTCCGCGCGATCCAGACGTTCTCCGGTTGCCAGGCGAACAGCGCGGCGAAAACCAGCAGGTTCAGCACGAAGAAGCCGAACGTCCACGACAGGATATGCCGGCGCGGCACTCGCGCCGCCACCCAGCCGAACAGCGGCATCGCCGCCAGGGTCGCGACGAAGGTGCCGGTGAACAGCCATTGCAGGTTGTCCACGCCGCCGGCCACGCCCATCGTCTCGCGCACGGGGCGCAGCATGAAGTAGCCGGTGAACAACAGGAAGAACAGCGTCAGTCCCGCGACGACCGCCGCGGTCTCCCGGGGTTCGACGTTGAACAGGCGGGCGATCAGGTTGGGGCGCGGTGGAACGTCGCTCATCGGGTGCTCAGGTGAATTGGGCGATCAGCGACTGGCGCTGGGTGGCATCGAGATCCGCGCCGACGCCGGCGCGAAGGTTGTCGCTTTGTCGATCCGGCTTGCCGGTGGCGGGAATCACCACCGTCACCGCCGGATGGCTCAAGGCGAACTTCAGGAACGCCTGCGCCCAACTGGTGATGCCGGCTTCGGCCGCCCAATCCGGCAGCGGCTTGTCCTTCACCTGCGCGAACAACCGGCCGTCCTCGAACGCCCGGTTGATCATCACGCCCACGCCGAGATCCTGCGCCAGCGGCAGTACCCGCTTTTCCACGCCGCGGGAAACGACCGAGTAGTTGATCTGCAGGAAGTCGGGTTTCTCCGCCTGGACGATGTCGGCCAGTTCGTCCTGCGCGCGCTCGACGTAGTGGGTGACGCCGACGTAGCGCACCTTGCCCTGTTGCTTGAGCTCGCGCGCCAACGCCAATTGCGTCTTGAGATCCCCGAGGTTGTGGACCTGCAGCAGTTCGACCTTGTCGGTCCGCAGGCGGCGCAGGCTGTCGTTGAACTGGGCGAGGCCTTCTTCGCGGCCGGTCACGCCGGAGAGCTTGGTCGCCAGCCAGGCCTTAGGCCGCAGATTCTGTTCGGCCAGCAGCGGACCAAGCACATCCTCGGCGGTGCCATAGGTCGGCGCCGTATCGATGACGCTCGCGCCCGCGGCGAAGAAGCGTTTCAGCACCTCGCGCAGTGGATCCTGTTCCGTGGCACTGGTGCCGACTTCGAAGCTGCCGGAAGTGCCCATGCCGATGACGGGAATGCGTTCCTGCGTGCGGGGAATCAGTCGGGTGTTGAGTGGGCCGGGCGAAGTGGCTTCGGTCCCGGGCGTAGCCTTGGCAGGCGTGCTCTGGGCCATGCCGGCCTCGGCGGTATCACGGCAGGCCACCAGGCCAAGACCGGCGGTGACCGCGGCAGTGGAAGCAAGGAACTGGCGTCGTGTGTACACCGTGAACTCCTCCGCACTGGGCAAGAGATCGTTATCAGTGATTGGTGTCCTGCATGTGTAAACGAAGCGTTCAATGCCGCCCCAACCAAAGACCTAGTGGCGATGTTTCGAACCGAAATGTGAAACGGGGGCGGATTCACGCGAATCCGCCCCCGTTCGTTTCGATCCTCCGGGGATGCCACTCAGGCAGCCGAGAGCAGCCCCTGCGGCAACTGCATGGTGATGCAGTGGAGGCTGCCGTTCTGCCAGATCAGCGACCGGCAGGGCACCTGCACGATTTCCCGGTCCGGGTAGGCGGCGGCCAGTACCCCCGCCGCCTTGGCATCGGCCGGATCTCCATAGGCGGGCATCAGCACCGCGCCGTTGAGGATCAGGTAGTTCGCGTACGAAGCGGCCAGGCGGCGACCGTTGTCCAGGACCGGCTGCGCCCAGGGGAGCGGGAACTGGCGGTAGGGTTCGCCGGCGCGGGTACGCAGGGCGGCGATGTCGGCCGCCATGGCCTGGAGTTCGGCGAAATGCGAGTCGGCCGGATCGTCGCAGGCCTGGAACACGATGGCCTCACCCGGCGCGAAGCGGGCGAGGGTGTCGATGTGGGCATCGGTGTCGTCGCCTTCCAGGTAGCCGTGGTCCAGCCACAACACCCGATCCTGCTTCAGCCAGCCGGCCAGGCGGGTGGTCAATTCCTCGCGGCTGGCCTGTGGATGGCGCTCGTGCAGGCACTGCCACGTGGTCAGCAGCGTACCTTCACCGTCCGTTTCGATGGCACCACCTTCCAGCGCAAAATCAATACTTTGAACGAAATAGTTGTGAAAAAGGTTCATGCCCGACAGCTCGCCCACCAGACGATCGTCGCGGCTGGCCTCGAACTTGCCGCCCCAGCCCGTGAAGCGGAAGTCGAGCAGCTTGAAGCGGCCACCGTCGCGCAGGGTGATCGGGCCGGAGTCGCGCAACCAGGTGTCGTCGTACTCGGCCGGCACGAAGCGCACCCGGTCCATCTCCACCCGCGCCGAGCGCAGGCGCGCCTCGGCGTAGATCTGCAGATCGTCGTCGGCGACGCAGATCACCACGTCCTGGAAGCGGGTGATCGCCGCCACCAGCGCCACGTAGGTTTCCTCGACATCACCCAGGCGTTCGGCCCAGTCGGTCTCGGCGTGCGGCCAGGCAATCAGGATCGCGGACTGGGGTTCCCACTCGGCGGGAAAGCGGAATGCGTCGGTCATCGTACCAATCGATATGTTCGGGTCAGCGGATGGGCGGCTTTGGCCCGACTTCATCCGGACCGGCCTGGTTGGCGACCACGTCGATCACGCGGTCACGTTCGAAGTAAACGGTGAAGGCCGGGTATACCCAGCGATGGATTGCCGGCCACTGGCGCTTCTGGCCGCCGCGCGGCTCCAGCTTCTGTTGCGGTTCGCCGAAGCGCGCCTGCACCTGCGTGCTGTTCCATCCACGCACCGGGGCGGAATGGGCGGCGGTTTCCTGCACGCGATCAATCAGCAGGGTATCGGCGGCGAAGGCATTGGCGGCCAGGCCCAGCAGCACGGACATCGGGACGACGAGGACACGACGGTTCATGGCGAGTTTCCCCCGGAAAGAGGCGGCCTTTATAGCAAATGCGGCGCAACAAAAAACCGCCCGAAGGCGGTTTTCCGGGAGCTCCACGCAGGCTGGACCGAAAGGTCGCCCGCGATGCGGAACTCAGCGCTGGCGCGCCTTGAAACGCGGATTGGACTTGCAGATCACGAAGACCTTACCGCGACGGCGGACCACCTTGCAGTCGCGGTGACGGGCCTTCGCCGACTTCAGGGAGGACAGGACCTTCATGATGAAACCTCGGCGTAAAAGAATATGGGGCGAAACGAAGCCCGCTATTCTAAAGGCATTTCCCCAGCCGTATCAAGTGGTTGCCGGAGCCGGGGTGAAAGCGCCGGCGGAGCGGCGCGCGCGGGGCGGCATAATAGGCGGAAAACCACAGGATTCCCCATGTCCGAAAGCATCCCCGTCCTCACCATCGATGGCCCTTCCGGCGCCGGCAAGGGCACCGTCAGCCGCATCGTCGCCGAGCGCCTGGGCTGGCACTACCTGGATTCCGGCGCGCTGTACCGGGCGGTCGGGGTGGCCGCGAGCTGGGCGGATCTGGATATTTCGGACCCCGCGGCGCTGGTCCGCTGCACGTTCGACACGCAGGTGCGCTTCCAGGATGGCCCGCAGGGCTTGCGGGTCATCGTCGACGACGTGGACGCCACCGAGGAACTGCGGCTGGAGACCACCGGGGCACTGGCGTCGGCCATCGCCGCGATTCCCGAGGTCCGGTCGGCGCTGAAGGAGCGTCAGCGGGCATTCCGGCAAGCTCCCGGGCTGGTCGCGGACGGCCGGGACATGGGCACGGTCATCTTCCCGGACGCCTCTTGCAAGGTGTTCCTGACCGCCAGCGCCGAGGAACGGGCGGAAAGGCGCTATAAGCAGTTGAAAGACAAAGGGGTTTCGGTTACCTTAGACGGTCTGCTACGCGAGATTCTCGCCCGCGACGCCCGTGACGCGCAGCGCACGGTGGCGCCCCTGCGGCCGGCCGACGACGCCGTCCACATCGACACCACCGGTCTGGGCATCGAAGAAGTCGTGGCGCGCGTGCTGGCCATCGTGGATCGCTGATCGCATTTCATCGCGATGGTTCCCGGTCAGGCACGCCGCGGAATCCGCCAGCAGAAACAGCCCCGTTCTCCGGTGCCTTGCACCGGGGCGACGGTTTTTCAACTTCAACTACACACGGCACTTTTTCCTACGTGCCGAAAGGGTGGACGGGGGAGCCGCGAGGCGCGCACCTGTCCGTGTGTCCAACCGAGTAATCAACAATGACCGAATCATTTGCCGAACTGTTTGAACAGAGCCAGACCCAACTGGCCAAGCTGAAGCCGGGCGCCATCGTCACCGGCGTCGTCGTGGAAGTCCGCAACGACGTGGTGGTGATCAACGCCGGCCTGAAGTCCGAAGGCATCGTGCCGATCGAACAGTTCCGGAACGATGCCGGCGAAATCGACGTGGGCGTGGGCGACGAAGTGAAGGTGGCCCTCGACTCGATCGAGAACGGCTTCGGCGAAACCGTGCTGTCGCGCGAGAAGGCCAAGCGCGCCATGGTGTGGGACGAGCTGGAGCAGGCGCTGGAGAAGAACGAAACCATCACCGGCCGCATCAGCGGCAAGGTCAAGGGTGGTTTCACCGTCGACATCAAGGACGTCCGCGCGTTCCTGCCGGGCTCGCTGGTCGACGTCCGTCCGGTCCGCGACCCGGGCTACCTGGAAGGCAAGGAGCTGGAGTTCAAGCTCATCAAGCTGGATCGCAAGCGCAACAATGTGGTCGTCTCCCGCCGCGCGGTGGTCGAGAGCGAGCATTCGGAAGAGCGCGAGCAGCTGATGGACAAGCTGCAGGAAGGCGTGGTGCTGAAGGGTGTGGTCAAGAACCTCACCGACTACGGCGCGTTCGTCGACCTGGGTGGCATCGACGGCCTGCTGCACATCACCGACATGGCGTGGAAGCGCGTGCGCCATCCGTCCGAAGTGGTCGAAGTCGGCCAGGAACTGGACGTTCGCGTGCTCAAGTACGACCGCGAGCGCAACCGCGTCTCGCTGGGCCTGAAGCAGCTGGGCGAGGATCCGTGGGACAACATCGCCCGCCGTTATCCGGCCAACAGCCGCGTGTTCGGCAAGGTCTCCAACGTCACCGATTACGGCGCGTTCGTCGAGATCGAGCCGGGCGTGGAAGGCCTGGTGCACGTCTCCGAGATGGACTGGACCAACAAGAACGTCAACCCGTCCAAGGTCGTGCAGGTCGGCGACGAGGTCGAAGTGATGGTGCTGGATGTGGACGAAGAGCGTCGCCGCATCTCGCTGGGCATGAAGCAGGTCGCCGCCAATCCGTGGGAAACCTTCGCGGCCACCCACAAGAAGAACGACAAGGTGTCCGGCCAGATCAAGTCGATCACCGACTTCGGCATCTTCATCGGCCTGGACGGCGGCATCGACGGCCTGGTCCACCTGTCCGACATCAGCTGGAACACCACCGGCGAAGACATCGTGCGCAACTTCAAGAAGGGCGACACGCTGGAAGCCGTGGTGCTGGCCGTTGATCCGGAGCGCGAGCGCATCAGCCTGGGCGTCAAGCAGCTGGAGCAGGATCCGTTCGGCCAGTACATGGCGGCGCATCCGAAGGGCTCGAAGGTCGAGGGCGTGGTGAAGGAAGTCGACGCCAAGGGCGCCGTGATCGAACTGGCCGACGGCATCGAAGGCTACGTGTCGGCCCGCGACATCGCCAACGAGCGCATCGACGATGCCAGCCAGCACCTGAAAGTCGGCGACAAGATCGAAGCCAAGTTCATCGGCATGGATCGCAAGGGTCGTACCCTGCAGCTGTCGATCAAGGCCAAGGACGAAGCCGAAATGCGCGAAGTGCTGGAGGAGTACCAGTCGGCGTCGGGCGGCACCACCACGCTGGGCGCGCTGCTGCGCGCGCAGCTGGACGGCAACAAGTCCGAGTAAGCCAAGCAAGTCCGTTGTAAGCAACACAAGTGTCCGCACCGGCCCGGGTTTCCACCCGGGTCGGTGCGGAACGTACCCGCCCGACAGCCTGCGCGATGACCAAATCCGAACTCATCGAAATCCTGACCCGCCGCCAACCGCATCTGAAGGCCGAAGACGTTGATCTGGCCGTGAAGGCGCTGCTGGAGATGATGGCCGGGGCCCTGGCGCAGGGCGATCGCATCGAGATCCGCGGTTTCGGCAGTTTTTCGCTGCACTACCGGCCACCCCGCATGGGTCGCAATCCCAAGACCGGTGATTCGGTCGCGTTGCCGGCCAAGCATGTCCCCCACTTCAAGCCCGGCAAGGAACTGCGCGAACGCGTCAGCGACGTCACGCCGGTGGAAGAAAGCGCGGACTGACCGCCGCCTCGCTGCTCCTTTCCGGACGCGGAGATGGCCTTCGTGAGCATCCGGCTCGATTGATGCTGCCCACGGGCAATGCCCTCGGCTAAGCTAGGCGCAGATTGGCATAGCGCAGGGAGTCGCCCGATGAGTACCGTCCGCCTGGTCGTCGCACTGATTTTCCTCGCCGCCGGTCTGGTGATCGGCGTGCTCAACACCCAGCCCATCGTGCTGAAACTGCTCTTCACCGAGATCCCGACCTCGTCCGGCGTCGCGATCATTCTGTCGCTGCTGTCTGGCGTGCTCATTGGCGGTCTCATCGTCATGGCGACGATGGTGCTGCCGCTGTATGCGCGCCTGCGCAAGGCCAGCAAGGTCCAGGCGTCCGCTCCTTCCGCTACGCCAACTTCCGGCACGGGTCCCTGATCGATGGAATTCCTCAACGAGTGGTTCTGGTTCTTCCTGTTCCTGCCATTGGCCGCCCTCAGCGGCTGGATCATCGGCCGGCGCGGGGGACAGCGCCATGGCGACACCCAGGTGAGCCGCCTCTCCAGCACCTATTTCCGAGGTCTCAACTACCTGCTCAACGAACAGCCGGACAAGGCCATCGAGCTGTTCCTGCACATCGCCGAACTGGACAAGGAGACCTTCGAGACCCAGGTCGCGCTCGGTCACCTGTTCCGGCGGCGCGGCGAAGTGGACCGGGCGATCCGGCTGCATCAGGGCCTGGTGCAGCGCCCTGATCTGAGTGATCAGCAGAAGGTGCAGGCCTTGCTGGCGCTTGGCGAGGACTACATGCGTTCCGGCCTGCTGGACCGCGCGGAGACGGTGTTCACCGATCTGGCCCGCATCGACCAGCGTGCCCCGCAGGCGCTGAAGCATCTGATCGGCATCTACCAGGCGGAACGCGACTGGGAAAAGGCGATCGACAATGCCATGCGCTACGAGGAAGTGACTGGCGAAGCGATGGGCAAGCTGGTCGCGCAGTTCGAATGCGAACTGGCCGAGCGGTACCGCACCGCCAGCGACGTCTCGTCGGCGCGCGCTGCCATTGCCCGTGCCTATCAGGCCGATGCCGGTTGCGTACGCGCAGGCATCCTGGAAGGGCGGTTGGAATCGGACGCGGGCAACCACGAGGCGGCGATCCGGGCCTACGAGCGCGCCGCGCGCCATGATCCCGATTACCTGCCCGAAGTTCTGCCCGGCCTGCTCGCCAACTACGAGAAAGTCGGCGATCTGTCCGGAGCGCGGGCGTTCCTGTCGGAAATGAGCGAGCACTACCGGGGTATCGCGCCGGTCCTGGCACTGACCAAACTTGTGGAAGGGCAGGATGGCGTCGCCGCCGCGCGTGCCTATCTGGCCCGACAGCTCAAGGATCGACCATCCGTGCGCGGCGAAGCCGCACTGATCGATCTCACGCTCGCCGAAGGTGCCGACCCCGCGGCCACCCTGCAGGACCTCAAGCACATCACCGACCAGTTGCTGGTCCGCAACCCCAGCTATCGCTGCACCCGCTGCGGCTTCGGTGCACGCACGCATCACTGGCAATGCCCCAGTTGCAAGGAATGGGGCAGCATCAAGCCGCTGCTGAACTACGCCGTCGTCTGATGCCCGGATTCATTCCCTGGCTGTCGCTGAACTTCCTGGTGGCGGCGGCAGGTACCTGGCTGGCGCGCCGCTACGCGATTCATCGACAGTTGCTCGATCAGCCGGGCGACCGGCGCAGTCACCAGGTCGCCACCCCGCGCGGCGGCGGCATCGCCATCGTGATGGCCCTGTTGCTGGCCGCTGTTGTCCTGGGCGTACGCGCGCCGGCCGAGCGCGAACTGTTCGTCGCGTTCGGCGTCGGCCTGTTGCTGGTCGCCGGCGTGGGCTGGTGGGACGATCATCGTCCGCTTCCGGCGTCGTGGCGCCTCCTGGTTCACCTGTTGTCGGCACTGGTGTTCGCGGCGGCCCTGTACCGTCAGGGGGCACCGGTCTGGCAGGCGCTGTTGGCCGTCGTCGCTGTTCTGGTTCTGGTCAATGTCTGGAACTTCATGGACGGTATCGACGGTCTGGCCGCCAGCCAGGCCATGCTGACCGCGGTGGCGGCCGCGTTTTTCCTGCATGGCCCCTGGTCCTGGCTGGCGGCGGGGCTGTTCGCCGCCTGCTGCGGTTTTCTGCCGTTCAACTTCCCGCGCGCGCGGATTTTCCTGGGAGACGTAGGAAGCGGCGCGCTGGGTTTCACGCTGGCGGCACTGCTGAGCCTCGCTCCCGGCGACAAGGTAATCACCCCGTGGTTGTTCATGTTGCCGCCTACTGCCTTCCTTGTAGACGCGGGCTTCACGCTCGCAACGCGCATTCTGCGGGGCGAGCGCTGGTGGACGCCCCATGTTTCACACGTCTACCAGCGCGCCGCCCGTCGTTACGGTCACGTCACCGTAACAGTCCTCTATGGCCTGTTCAGTGGTGTTACGCTCTTGTTAATGTGGATGCTGTCTAATGCCGGAACCGGGTTGGGGCTGGTCATCGTCGCCATCTGGTATGCATTCGCACTTGCGCTTTGGGGATGGTCGCGCAAGGGATTGTCATAGATAAGGTCAGGGAGGAGTTGCATGCAATCTTGGCGGGACCGGACAACGGCATTCCTACCGCGCCTGCTGGTGGCGACCCATGACCTGTTCATGGTCTGGTTGTGCTGGCAGTTATTGCACTTCGTGCGCTACGCGATGTTGCCGCAGTCCCCCGGCTATCCCCTGTGGTCCAATGAAATCGCCATCGTGGTCGCCGGACAGGGCCTGGTGTTCTGGTGGATGGGCCTCTATCGCGGCCTGTGGCGGTTCGCCAGCCTGCCGGACCTGTGGAACATCGTGAAGGCCAGCGGCCTCGGTTTCCTTGCCATCGTCATCGGCCTCTTCTTCTACAACCGCTTCGGCTCGCTGCCGAGGGCGGTCCTGGCGTTCTATCCCTTTGCATTGGTTGCCTTTCTGGGGCTTCCACGCTTGCTGTACCGGGCCTGGAAGGATCTGCAGGCCTCCCGTTCCCATGAAAACGCCTCCCGCGTGGTCATCCTCGGCGCCGGTCGGGCGGGCGAGGCGCTGGTGCGCGAACTCCGCCGTACCGGCGTCTATCATCCAATTGCCTTCCTGGACGATGCGGTCAAGCTGCACGGCTCCAAACTGCTGGGCGTCCCGGTCCTGGGCAGCCTCGATCAGGCAGCCAGCGTCGCCAAGGAAACAGCGGCGCGAATGCTGGTCATCGCCATGCCCTCGCTGGATGCGCCGAGCATGCAGCGGGTGGTCGCCATCTGCGAGAGCACGGGGCTGCCGTTCCGCATGGTGCCGCGCCTGATCAACGTGCTGGAAGGGCACGCGATGCCGGGTGATCTCAAGGAAGTGGCCATCGAGGATCTGCTGGGCCGGAAATCGGTGACCCCGGACTGGAAGCTCATTCGCGGCTGGCTGGGAGCCCGGACCGTCCTGGTAACCGGCGCGGGCGGCTCGATCGGTTCCGAACTCTGCCGGCAGTGTGCGCGGCACGGTGCCCAGCGCATCGCGCTGCTCGAAATCGACGAGTTGGCCCTGATCACCATCCAGGCGGACCTGCGGCGGGCCTTCCCCGATCTGGAGTTGCTGCCGGTACTTGGCAATTGCGGCGATCCCGCGGTCATCGAGCACGCGCTGAAGCTGGCCGAACCGGATGCGGTTTTCCATGCCGCGGCCTACAAGCAGGTTCCGCTGCTGGAGCAGCACCTGCGTGAAGCCGTCGGCAACAATGTCCTGGCGACCGAGATGGTGGCCAAGGCCTGCCGGCGGAATGGTGTCGGCACGTTCGTCCTGATCTCCACCGACAAGGCGGTGGATCCGGTCAATGTGCTGGGCGCCAGCAAGCGGCTCGCCGAGATGGTGTGCCAGGCGTCGGACGATGGTCATGCGGGGGGAACCCGGTTCGTCACCGTCCGCTTCGGCAATGTGCTGGATTCGGCCGGCAGCGTCGTTCCCCTGTTCCGCGAGCAGATCCGCAAGGGCGGGCCGGTGACGGTGACGGATCCGGAAGTGACGCGGTACTTCATGACGATTCCGGAGGCCAGCCAGCTGATCCTGCAGGCGGCGGCGGGCGCGGCGCATGCTTCCATCTATACGCTGGACATGGGCGAACCCGTGCCGATCCGGCTGTTGGCCGAGCAGATGATCCGGCTGGCGGGCAAGCAGCCCGGCCGCGATATCGCGATCGTGTATACGGGACTGCGCCCGGGCGAGAAGCTGCATGAGAACCTGTTCCATGCGGACGAGGCGTATCGGCCCACCTCCCACTCCAAGATCATGCAGGCCGAGGCACGCACGGTATCGGCCGATTTCATCGAACTGGCCGTGCAGCGGCTGCGGGTCGCGCATGGCCGCTACGACGAGGTCGAGATGCAGGAGGTCCTGCGTATCGCGGTTCCCGAGTTCTCGCCGCTTGAACAATCTGTTGAACCCGCATCGGCTAACATCGTCACCTTTCCCGCTCGAGAAGCTCGAAGGACCCGATGACCGGACGCATCCGCAAGGCCGTTTTTCCCGTCGCAGGCCTGGGAACCCGCTTTCTTCCCGCCACCAAGACCGTCCCCAAGGAAATGCTGCCGATCATCGACCGGCCGCTGATCCAGTACGCCGTCGATGAAGCCATCGAAGCCGGTTGCGACACCCTGATCTTCGTCACCAACCGCTACAAGCATGCGGTGGCCGATTACTTCGACAAGGCCTACGAACTCGAGCAGAAGCTGGAGCGGGCAGGCAAGCAGGAACAGCTCGAACTGGTCCGCAATGTGCTGCCGGAAGGCGTGCGCGCGGTGTTCGTCACCCAGGCCGAGGCCCTTGGGCTCGGTCACGCGGTGCTGTGCGCCAAACCCATCGTGGGCAACGAGCCATTCGCGGTCCTGCTTCCCGACGATCTGATCTGGAACCGGGGGCCGGGCGCGCTGAAGCAGATGGCTGACGCGGCCGAGACCACCGGCGCCAGCATGATTGCGGTGCAGGACGTGGCCCGCGAACAGACGGGAAGCTACGGCATTGTCGCAACAGATGCGTTTTCGGGGCGTTCCGGCCGGATCAATGCCATCGTCGAAAAGCCCAAGCCCGACGTGGCGCCAAGCACCCTGGCAGTGGTCGGGCGCTACGTGCTGGACGGCAGCATCTTCGAATTGCTGGAAAAGACCACGCCGGGCGCGGGTGGGGAAATCCAGCTGACGGATGCCATCGCGACCCTGCTGGCGGAGAAACCGGTGCATGCCTATCGATTCCAGGGCACCCGTTTCGATTGCGGGACCCACATCGGCCTGATCGAAGCGACCATCCGGTACGCGCTCGATCACGAAAAGCTCAGCGATGCGGCCCGCAGCATGATGCAGGATGCATTGAGCGAACTGGGCGTGACCGATCTGGAGTAGGGGCACGAGTGGACGCCACGCTGACCTGGGCCGAGTTCGAGAAAGTGTGCCTCTGTGCCGGAACGGTTGTACGCGTTGAACCGTTTCCCGAGGCGCGCAAGCCGGCCTGGAAGCTCTGGGTCGACTTCGGCGCCCACGGCGTGCGCAAGACCAGTGCTCAGATCCGGGCGCTCTACGCGGAGGATGGTCTCGTCGGCCGCCAGGTAGTGGGCGTCATAAACTTTCCACCCAAGCAGGTCGGCCCCTTCATCTCCGAGTTCCTGCTTACCGGTTTCCCCACCGAAGAGGGCGTGGTGATCACGACGCTGGAGCGCGCGGTTCCCAACGGGACCCGCCTGGCCTGAAGAACTCGGGAAACGCGGATAAAAGAATGGCGCCAGGTGGCGCCATTCTTCGTTTCATCCGTCGTGGGTGCTTTGCGGTCAGAGCGATTCGAAGATGCCGGCAGCACCCATGCCCGTGCCGATGCACATGGTCACCATGCCGTACTTCTGCTGGCGGCGACGCAGGCCATGGACGATGGTGGCAGTGCGGACGGCGCCGGTCGCGCCCAGCGGATGGCCCAGGGCGATTGCGCCGCCCAACGGATTGACCTTGGAGGGATCCAGCTCGCTGTCGCGGATCACCGCCAGTGCCTGTGCGGCGAACGCTTCGTTGAGTTCGATCCAGTCCAGCTGATCCTTGCTCAGGCCGGCCTGCTTCAGCGCCTTGGGAATGGCCGCGATGGGGCCGATGCCCATCACTTCAGGGCGCACACCGGCGACCGAGAAGCTGACGAAACGCGCCAACGGCGTCAGCCCGTAGTCCTTGATCGCCTGTTCGGACGCCAGCAGTACCGCGCCCGCGCCGTCGCTCATCTGCGAGGAATTGCCCGCGGTCACGCTGCCGCCGAACTGGCCATTGCGGAACACCGGACGCAGCTTGCCAAGACCCTCCAGCGAAGTATCGGGACGCGGACCTTCGTCGTTCTCGACCAGCAGCTTCTTCAGGCGGATGGTGTTACCCGCCAGGTCAGGCAGGTGCGACAGGACCTCATAGGGCGAGATCTCGCTCTTGAACTCACCGGCGGCAATGGCCGCCAGCGCCTTCTGATGGGAGGCGAGGGCAAATGCATCCTGCTCATCGCGCGAGACCTTCCATTCCTCGGCGACCTTCTCCGCTGTGATGCCCATGCCGTAGGCGATGGCGACGTGGTCGTCCTTGAACACCGACGGCGACAGCGCCACCTTGTTGCCCATCATCGGCACCATCGACATCGATTCGGTGCCGCCGGCGAGCATCAGATCGGCATTGCCGAGTCGGATCTGGTCGGCGGCCATCGCGACCGCCTGCAGGCCGGAGGAGCAGAATCGATTGATGGTCTGCGCGGCGATGGTGTTGGGCAGACCGGCCAGCAGCACGCCGATGCGGGCCACGTTCATGCCTTGCTCGCCTTCCGGCATCGCGCAACCAATGATGGCGTCGTCGATGCGATTGACATCCACGCCCGGCGCCTGCGCGATGACCGATTTGAGCACGTGCGCAAGCATGTCGTCGGGGCGGGTGTTACGGAATACGCCCTTGGGGGCCTTGCCGACCGGCGTGCGGGTGGCGGCGACGATGTAGGCATCCTGGATTTGCTTCATGGCTTTCTCCGAGTGCCGGGAGTGTGGGTTCGGGGCTGGGGATTCGCGAATGTCCCCGTGCCCGGCCTTCCCGGCGATGATGGAATTGGGTGGGGAAGGGGACCCGCTTTCACGATTCCCCAATCCCGGATCACGATTCTCAGTTCCTCAACGGCTTGCCGGTCTTCAGCATGTGCGCGATGCGGGCCTGGGTCTTTTCCTGCTGGGCCAGTTCGACGAAATGCTTGCGCTCCAGCGCCAGCAGCCATTCTTCGTCGACCTGGGCGCCGCGATCCACTTCGCCGCCGCACAGCACGGTGGCGATGCGGGTGGCGATTTCGTAGTCGTACTCGCTGATGAAGCGGCCCTCCAGCATGTTGACCAGCAGCATCTTGAAGGTCGCGATGCCGACGTCGCCGGCCACCTGGATGCGGCGGGCCGGCAGGGGCGGGCGATAACCACTCTCGGCCAGCGCCAGTACCTGCTGCTTGGCGATATGCAGCTGCTCATAGGCGTTGAACACGACGAGGTCGTTCGCCCGCATGAGGCCCAGTTCCTTGGCCTCGACCGCCGAAGCCGAGACCTTGGCCATGGCCACCGTCTCGAAGGTCCGCTTGAGTTCGGCGAACACGTCGCCGCCCGGGCCGGCCGCCTGCGATGCACGCACCGCGATTTCCTTCAGGCCACCACCGGCAGGCAGCAGGCCCACGCCGGCTTCGACCAGGCCGATGTAACTTTCCAACGAGGCCACGGTGCGGGCGCTGTGCATCTGGAACTCGCAGCCACCGCCCAGCGCCAGGCCGCGCACCGCGGCCACGACCGGTACCAGCGAGTACTTGATGCGTTGGCTGGTGGCCTGGAAGTTGGCGACCATGGCCTCGAACTCGGCGATCTTGCCGGCCTGAAGCGCGCCCAGGGCGCCGGCCAGATCCGCGCCGGCCGAGAACGGCTCCTTCGGTTGCCAGATCACCAGACCCTTGAACTTCTGCTCCGCGATCGCGACCGCCTGCTGCACACCCGCCAGCACGGCGTCGGACACGGTGTTCATCTTGGTCCTGAAGCTGACCACGCCCACACCGTCGCCATCCGTCCACAGGCGAACGCCATCGTTCTCGAACACCGTCTCGCCCTGCGGGAACGATTCGCCCAACAGGGGATCCGGGAAACGCTGGCGACGATAGACCGGCAGCGCGGAGCGGGGCAGCTTGGCATTGCGCGCCGGGCTGTAGCTGCCGTCGGCGGCATGCACGCCCTCGCGGCCATCGAACACCCAATCCGGCAATGGCGCGTTGCTCATGCTCTTGCCGGCGACGATGTCGTCGGCGATCCACTGGGCCACCTGTTTCCAACCGGCGGCCTGCCACGTTTCGAACGGACCAAGCGACCAGCCATAACCCCAACGGATGGCAAGATCCACGTCGCGCGCGGTCTCGGCGATGTCGGCGAGATGGAACGCGCTGTAGTGGAACAGATCGCGGAACACCGCCCACAGGAACTGCGCCTGCGGATGCTGGCTTTCACGCAGTTTGGCGAATTTCTCCGCGGGGTTCTTCAACTTGAGGATTTCGACCACTTCCGGATCAGCCGCGCGGTCGGCGGGGCGATAGTCCTGCTTCTGCAGATCCAGCACCACGATGTCCTTGCCGACCTTGCGGAAGATGCCGGCGCCGGTTTTCTGCCCCAGTGCGCCCTTCTGGATCAGGGCATCCAGCCATTTCGGCGAGCGGAAATAGGCGTGCCAGGGATCCGCGGGCAGGGTATCGCCCATCGTCTTGATGACGTGCGCCATCGTATCCAGACCGACCACGTCGGATGTACGGTAGGTCGCGGATTTCGGGCGACCGATCAGCGGGCCGGTGAGGGCGTCGACCTCGTCGAAACCCAGGCCGAAGGCGGTGGTGTGGTGGGCGGTCGCCAGGATCGAGAACACGCCGATGCGATTGCCGATGAAGTTCGGGGTGTCCTTCGCATAGACCACACCCTTGCCCAGGGTGGTGGTGAGGAAAGTCTCCAGGCCTTCCAGGACCGCCGCGTCGGTTGTTCTGGCTGGAATGAGCTCGGCCAGGTGCATGTAGCGCGGCGGATTGAAGAAGTGCACGCCGCAGAAGCGATGGCGGAGCTGTTCCGGCAACACGTCGGCCAGCGTGTTGATGCCCAGGCCGGAGGTATTGCTGGCCAGCACGGCGTGGTCGGCGACGAACGGAGCGATCTTCCTGTAAAGGTCCTGCTTCCAGTCCATGCGCTCGGCGATGGCCTCGATGATCAGGTCGCAGCCCCTCAACTGCTCCAGCCCGGTTTCATAGTTCGCCGGGGTGATGGCTTCCGCCAGCGCCCTGCTGGCGAGCGGGGCCGGGCTCAGCTTGCCCAGGTTGGCGATGGCCTTCAGCGCGATGCCGTCGGGATGGCCTTCCTTGGCGGGCAGGTCGAACAGCACCGTATCGACGCCGGCGTTGGTCAGGTGCGCGGCAATCTGCGCGCCCATCACGCCGGCGCCCAGCACGGCCGCCTTGCGTACAAGCAATGGATTGGACATTTCGGGAATCCTTGGATGTCAGGGGGTTATTTGACGTGGTCGGCGCGCAGGCCGGCCTCGGCGAAACGGATGAGTTCACGGGCGGCGCGTTCACGATGCACCGCCTCGGTGACACCATGGGGGCGCTTGATCAGGCCGAAGTCCGCCATCGCGTAGGTCAGCGCGCCGGACAGGAAGTCCAGCCGCCAGTACAGCTCTTCCTTGCTCAGGCCGGGCACGCATCCAGCGATGGCCTTGCCGAACTCGCGCAGCACGTGGCCATAGTGATCCGACAGGAACTTGCGGAGCCCGTCATTCTTCTCGGCGTAGGCGCGGGCGATGACCCGGACGAACGCGCCACCACCGTGGCGGTCCTGGGCCAGGGCCAGAGCGGGCTGGACGAAGGCCGCCAGGATGGGCTCCAGCTCTCCGGGATGCTGCTCCAGCGCGGTCCGGAGCTGGCCCAGCCGTTGGCCGCTCATCTCGTCCATGCGGCGCCGGAAGACTTCGTTGACCAGGTTTTCCTTGGATCCGAAGTGATAGTTGACGGCGGCGATGTTGACGTCGGCCCGGCTGGTCACCTGCCGCAGGGAGGTCCCGGCGAAGCCGTATTGGGCGAACAGTTCCTCGGCGGCGCCGAGGATGCGTTCCTTGGTGGAGAAGTGGGGGGTATTGCCCATGGCCTTGGAATCCGCTGAATCAAACGCTTGTTTGATTGTCCATCCGCCCACGTATGGTTGTCATGCTGCCCTGCAGCAATCCGGCCGCTGGACAGGTGCGCAATTGCGGCCAATACGTTAGAATCTCGCTCCGCAATTCAGGCTAAGCCCGTGTTTCGACGCGGGTTTTTTCATGTTAACCTTGGGCCGAAAGTGGCCCGCCCAACGGAGAAATCCCCATGGCGCTGGAGCGCACCCTGTCGATCGTCAAGCCCGATGCCGTTGCCAAGAACGTCGTCGGCGAAATCTATGCCCGTTTCGAAAAGGCCGGTCTCAAGATCATCGCCGCGAAGATGAAGCACCTGTCGCGTCGCGAGGCCGAAGGTTTCTACGCCGTGCATCGCGAGCGTCCGTTCTTCAACGCGCTGGTTGAATTCATGATTTCCGGCCCGGTCGCCATCCAGGTGCTGGAAGGCGAGAACGCGGTGCTCAAGCATCGTGAGATCCTCGGTGCCACCAATCCGAAGGAAGCCGCGCCGGGCACGATCCGCGCCGACTTCGCCGATTCCATCGACGCCAACGCGGCGCACGGTTCGGATTCGGTCGAGAACGCGAACATCGAGATCGCGTACTTCTTCGCCGCCACCGAAGTGTTTTCGCGCTGATCAGGGCGATGAGCAGTCACGAGCTAGCGCCGATCGAACTGAAGCTGGCCGCGGATGCGCAGCCGGTGGCGATCGGCGCGGCCGTGCCTGCGAAACAGAATCTGCTGGACCTCGATCGGGATGGCATGGAGCATTTCTTCGTCGAGCAACTCGGCGAGCAGAAGTTCCGTGCCCATCAGGTGATGAAGTGGATTCATCATCGCTACGTCACCGACTTCGAGCAGATGACGGATCTCGGCAAGGGTCTGCGCGCCAAGCTGCAGGAACAGGCCGAGGTGATCGTCCCGGGCGTGGTGTTCGACAAGCCTTCCGCCGACGGTACCCACAAATGGCTGCTGGGCATGGGCGTGGACGGCAAGAATGCCGTCGAAACCGTCTACATCCCGGACAAGAACCGCGGCACGCTGTGCGTGTCCTCGCAGGTGGGCTGCGGTCTCAACTGCACGTTCTGCTCGACCGCGACCCAGGGCTTCAACCGCAACCTGACCACCGCCGAGATCATCGGCCAGGTCTGGATAACCGCGCGCCATCTGGGCAACGTGCCCGCCCAGAACCGTCGTCTCACCAATGTGGTGATGATGGGCATGGGTGAGCCACTGCTCAACTTCGACAACGTCGTGCGCGCGATGAACATCATGCGTGATGATCTGGGCTACGGCCTGGCCAGCAAGCGTGTGACGCTTTCCACTTCCGGCCTGGTGCCGATGATCGATCGGCTCTCGACCGAGACCGATGTATCGCTCGCGGTATCGCTGCATGCGCCGAATGATGCGTTGCGCGAACAGTTGGTGCCGCTCAACCGGAAGTATCCGATCGCGGAGTTGATGGCCTCCTGCGCGCGCTACCTGCGCGCCAACAAGAAGCGCGACTCGGTGACCTTCGAATACACGCTGATGAAGGGCGTCAACGACCAGCCCGAACATGCGCGCCAACTCGCCCAGCTGATGCGCAAGTTCAGCAACGCGACCCAGCTCAAGGACGCGGGCAAGGTCAATCTGATTCCGTTCAACCCGTTCCCGGGCACGCGCTACGAGCGCTCGGGCGAGGAAGACATCCGCGCTTTCCAGAAACTGTTGCTGGACGCGCACGTGCTCACCATGGTCCGGCGGACCCGCGGCGACGATATCGACGCGGCCTGCGGACAGCTCAAGGGGCAGGTCCTGGATCGGACCCGCCGCCAGGCCGAGTTCCGCCGCCACCTGCAGGAACAGGGCATCGGCGATGCAGCGGCATAAGCTCTGGCTGCTGCTGATGGCGCTGGTGCTGGTCTCGGCCGGCTGCAGCCGCCTGACTTTCATAAAACCGAAGATGGAGCGCAAGGACGGCGAGGAAATCGCGCCGTCCTACCAGGTCAAGGACAGCCCCGAGGTCAGGCAGCGGATGGAAGCCGAGCGTGCCCTGGCGCTGGCGACGCAGCGTCTGCAATCGGACGATCTGGATGGCGCTGAACGCGCCGTGCGGGTCGCCCAGAAGGCGGCGCCCCAATCCGCCGACGTCCAGACGCTGCTCGCTGTACTGGCGGACCGCCATGGCCAGGCCAAACAGGCGGGTGAGCACTACCGGCGGGCAACCGAACTGGTGCCCGGGCATGGAGCCGAACAGAACAACTACGGCGTATGGCTGTGCGCGAACGGATTCCCGGCCGAGGCGCTGGTCTGGTTCGACCGTGCATTGCAGGATTCCGACTACGAGACCCCGGCGGCGGCCCTGGCCAACGCGGGAGGCTGTGCCGCCCAGGCAGGCCAGCATGAGCGGGCCGAGCGCGACCTGCGCCAGGCGCTGACGCTCGATCCGGGCAATGCCTATGCGCTGGGCGCCATGGCCGAAAACGAGTACCGCGCCGGGCGCTATTTCGAGGCCCGCGCGTTCGTCGAACGCCGGCTGGCGGCTGCATCCGCCACCGCCGACGTGCTAAAACTTGCATCACAAATCGAAGAAAGACTCGGCGACAGGACCGCTGCCGGTCGATATGTTCAGCAACTTCGGGCGGAGTTCCCCGACGCTTCAGACGCTCAAACTGGGGGAAAGGCAGAACAATGACGGGTTCCAACTCGATTGATACGCAGCACCTGCAGGGCTGCGGCGCGTTCCTGCGGGACGCGCGTGAGAAGGCGGGTCTCAGCCTGCAGGACGTGGGAAGCCGGCTCAAGATGCCGCTCAAGGTGCTGCAGGCCCTGGAAGGGGAACAGTGGTCGCAGCTGGGAGCTCCCGTGTTCGTCCGGGGGCAGTTGCGCAGCTATGCGCGGCTGTTGAAGGTGGACATCGATTCGTTCCTGGCGCAGGCCGATCTGGAAACGGTGCGGCCGGCCGAGCTGATCAGCCACAGCTACACTCCCCGCGCGCAGCGGATCTTCGAAAGCGCCAAGCGCCGGGCCGTGTACGTGGTGATCACGGCGGTCATCGCCACGCCGATCTGGATGGCTACCCGTCCGCATCTGGCGGGCAACGGCAACCAGACCACGGCCTCCCTGGACGTCATGCCCAGCAAGCCCGCCAGTACCGGTACACCCGGCATCGCACCGGCATCGACCGAGCGCGCACCGGCGGCACCGTATGTGGCCTCGCTGACTCCACCCATCAGCCGGGCGCCGGAAGCGGCACTCAGCCTGGTGTTCAAGGGGGACAGCTGGGTCCAGATCGTTGCCCCGGACGGCAGCAGCGTCGAACAGGCACTGCTCAAGGCGGGTGACCAGCGTAGCTACCAGGCAGGCCAGGTGGGGCGGATAGTTCTGGGCAATGCGGCGGCGGTCGAGGTTCAGCATGCCGGTAGTACGGTTGACCTGACGCCTTACCGGCGCGCGAATGTTGCGCGCTTTACGGTATCCTCTGACGGTTCCCTCGTGCCGGTCGCCGACTGACCCGCCCGCGGGTTTGTCCAACCAAGATCAAGACCCCGGTCGGACGGGGCAAGAGTACGCATGGCGATTGATGATCTGCTCGACGAGCACGAACAGGGCGAACGCGTCCGCAGTTGGCTCAGGAACAATGGTGCTGGCCTGATTGGCGGCGTCGCATTGGGCCTGGCGGTGATTTTTGGCTGGCAATGGTGGCAGAAGAATCGCCAGCAGCAGGACGAGCAGGCCAATCTGAGCTACGAGAAGGCGGTGGACGGCATTGCCGCCAACGACCTCAAGAAGGCCGAGGCCGCGGTCGCCTCGCTGGGTGGCAAGGGTGGCGTCTATGCGGATCTGGCGGCGCTGCAACTGGCCAAGGCCCAGGTGGAAGCCGGACAGCGGGATGCGGCTATCACCACCCTGCGCGCGATCCAGGCGGACTCCGGCCTGCATGCCATCGTCCAGCAACGCCTGGCGCGTCTGCTGATCGACGCCGGCAAGCACGACGACGCACTGAAACTGGTGGCCGACGCCAAGGATTCGACCAGTCTGGAAATCCGCGGCGACGCGCTGGTCGCCGGCGGCAAGCTGGCCGAGGCGCGTGATGCCTATACCAAGGCGCTGACAGGCCTGGACGTGGCGTCGCCGCAGCGGCGCCTGGTGGAACTGAAACTGACCGATGCGGGCGGTACTCCGCCGAAGAGCGGGGAGTCTGCGTGATGGCAGGGAATGCAATGAGCAAGCGGCTGCTGGCCGTAGCCGTGTTGGCGCTGGTCCTGTCGGGCTGCAGCACCATCAAGGGCTGGTTCGGCGGCAACAAGAAAGATGAGAAGCCGACCGAGCCGGCGGAACTGATCGACTTCACCCCGTCGCTGCAAGTGGCCAAGCTGTGGAGCGCCAACGCCGGCAAGGGTGAAGGACGCCTGGGCCTGCAGCAGGGACCGGTCGTGGCCGATGGCCGCGTCTACGCGGCGGCGGTCGAGGGCGGCGTGCGCGCTTTCGATCTGCAGACCGGCAAGGAAGTCTGGCATTTCAAGCCCGAGAAGACCCGTGCCGGCGACGCGGCCCAGCCTGATCAGGTGGCCGAGGAGCCGGCGGCTGGCGAGGAAGAAACCAAGGCCGCCAAGCGCGCCCGCAAGGAGGCTGCCAAGCTCGCCAAGAAAGCCGCCAAGCGCAAGATCGAATGGCGCTTTTCCGGTGGTCCCGGCGCTGGTGATGGTCTGGTCGTGATCGGTACGCTGGATGGTCGCGTGATCGCGCTGGATGCCAGCAACGGCACCGAAAAGTGGCGTGTCAAGGTGCCGAACGAGGTCATCACGGCGCCCGCCGTCGGCCAGGGTTACGTACTGGTGCGGACGAACGATGGCCGGGTGAGCGCGTTCGACGCGACCAGCGGCGAACGGCGCTGGTTCTGGACCAGTGAACTCCCGAGCCTGACCGTGCGTGGCAATGCGCCGGTGACTCTGGGACCGGGCATGGCGTTCGTCGGCAACGACGATGGCACCGTGTCGGCCCTGTCGCTGCGCGATGGACGCCAGGTATGGGCCCAGACCGTGGGCAGCGCCGATGGCCGCAGCGAGCTGGATCGCATGGCCGACGTCGACGGTCCGCCGGTGCTGGACGGCACGACTCTGTTCGCGACCAGCTACAAGAAGGAAACCGTTGCCATCGAAGGTCCCAGTGGGCGGCCGCTGTGGCAGCGCGACAACGGCGGCCCGGGTGGCTTGGGCGTGACCAGCAGCTATGTGGTGGTCGCGGACCAGGGCGGTACGGTCTGGGGCCTGGATCGCTACAGCGGCAACGCCAGTTGGTCCAACCCGAAGATGCTCCGCCGCTCGCTGACCGCCCCGTCCATCCATGGCGACTACGCGGTGGTGGGCGATTTCGACGGCTATGTGCACTGGCTGAAGGTCGACAACGGCGAGGAAGCCGCGCGCGCGCGCGCCGGCGGAGAGGCCATCCGGGCCAAGCCGGTCGTGGTGGACGGCATCCTCATCATCCAGAACGTCGAAGGCGAACTGACCGCGTTCGGTCTCAAGTAAGCCCAGAGACGCTGTACAGGGGCGGTCCGGGGCCAGTGCGCACCGGGCCGCTTTCCGTTTCCGAGTTCCCTTTTCCGGGCCGGCTCGGCATCATGCGGGACCTGCCTGACAGGCGCCGGCGTGTTTCCGGCGCGGGATGACCCGCGACCGGCCCGGCCGGCGTCCCCGGCTCGATTACCGCTTCCCATCCTTTTCCGGTTCAATCCATGCTTCCGCTCGTCGCCCTGGTGGGCCGTCCCAATGTCGGCAAATCGACGCTGTTCAATGCGCTGACCCGCAGCCGTGACGCCCTGGTCCATGACCAGCCGGGCGTGACACGTGACCGCCACTACGGTGTGTGCCGGCCGGACGCCGAACAGTCCTTCGTGGTGGTCGACACCGGCGGCATCGCGGGGGAGGAAGAAGGCCTGGCGGGCGCGACCGCCCGCCAGGCGCGCGCCGCGGCCGAAGAAGCGGACCTGGTGCTGTTCATCGTCGATGGCCGCGAGGGCCCGTCGGCGCTGGATGACGACATCCTGCGCTGGTTGCGCAAGGCGGCACGGCCGACCCTGCTGGTGATCAACAAGATCGATGGCGTCGACGAAGCCGGCGCGCTGGCCGAGTTCGCCCGCTACGGCTTCGATGACGTGATGACGATTTCCGCCGCGCACCGGCAGGGCATCGACGATCTGCTCGAGCAGGTGCTGGAGCGTTTGCCGGAGGAAGGCGAAGCCGAAACGCTGGACAACGATCCCAACCGGATGCGGGTGGCGTTCGTCGGACGCCCCAACGTGGGCAAGTCGACCCTGGTCAACCGCTTGCTGGGCGAGGAGCGGATGATCGCCTCCGATGTCCCCGGTACCACCCGCGATTCCATCGCCGTGGATCTGGAACGCGATGGGCGCCAGTACCGATTGGTGGATACCGCCGGCCTGCGTCGCAAATCGCGTGTGGACGAAGCGGTGGAGAAGTTCAGCGTCGTCAAGACGCTGCAGGCCATCGAACAGTGCCAGGTCGCGGTGCTGCTGCTGGATGCCAGCGAAGGCGTCACCGACCAGGACGCCAGCGTGCTGGGCGCGATTCTCGACGCCGGCCGCGCATTGGTGGTCGCGATCAACAAATGGGATGGCCTGACCACCTACCAGCGCGAGCAGGCCGAAGCCCTGCTGTCACGCAAGCTCAGCTTCGTCGAATGGGCCGAGGCGGTGCGCATTTCGGCCAAGCACGGCTCGGGCCTGCGGGAACTGTTCCGCGCCATCCATCGCGCGCACGCCTCGGCGACCCGCGAGTTCGCCACCAGCGAGATCAACAAGGCGCTGGAAGTGGCGTACGAGGCGAATCCGCCGCCGAGCATCCGTGGCCACGTGTCCAAGCTGCGCTACGTGCATCCGGGCGGCAGCAATCCGCCGACCTTCGTGGTCCACGGCACCCGCCTGCGGGTCCTGCCGGAATCCTACAAGCGCTACCTGGAGAATTTCTTCCGCAAGCGCTTCAAGCTGGTCGGCACGCCGGTGCGTTTCGTGTTCAAGGAGGGCGCCAACCCTTACGAGGGCAAGAAGAACGAACTCAGCGATCGCCAGGTCGCCCGCAAGCGCCGGTTGATCCGGCACGTGAAGCGCAACAAGTAGGCGGCTCCGGAATGCACGCGGAGATTCCCGGCCGGATCGCGATCGATGAGGCGCTGGCGATCGTCCGCAGGGTGGCGGCGGGACGTGTGCGCGCTGCGGAACGCATCGCGCTGCGACGCGCGGAAGGACGGGTGTTGTCGGAAGACATCGTCGCGCCGATGGCGTTGCCGCCCTTCGACAACAGTCGGATGGATGGCTTCGCGCTGCGCCACGCCGATCTGGCGAATGCCGGCCAGCCGCCGCGCCTGCGCATTGCCGGTGTGCAATATGCCGGTGCAGACACCATCGTGGCGCTGGAACCAGGTTGCTGCGTGCGCCTCACCACCGGTGCGGCCTTGCCCGCAGACGCGGATACGGTGGTCATCAAGGAGGACGTGCGCGAGGACGCTGCGGGCTGGATTGAACTGGCCGGTTTGCCGGAACGAGGTTCGGACATCCGTCGCGCCGGCGAGGATGTGGTGGCGGGGGAACGCGTGCTCGGAGCAGGACAGGTACTCTCACCCGCGCGCGTGAGCCTGCTGGCGGCGCTGGGCATCGCCGAGATCACGGTGGCGCCTCGTCCAACCGTCGCGGTGTTCACCACCGGCGACGAACTGGTCGAACCCGGCCTGCCGCTGCCGCCGGGTCGCATCTACAACAGCAATCGGGACCTGCTGATGGGCCTGCTGCGCCAGCAGGGCCTGGAACCGACCGCCTGGCCGACACTGCCGGATGATCCCGAGCGCATCCGCATTCAGCTGGAAGACGCCGCGGCGGCATTCGACCTCGTCCTTACCTGTGGCGGGGTTTCCGCGGGCGAGAGGGATTTCCTGCCGGACCACCTCATCTCCAACGGCACGGTCCATTTCTGGAAGGTGCGGATGAAGCCCGGCATGCCGGTCCTGTTCGGCGAACGGGAGCGTGCCTTGTTCCTGTCCTTGCCGGGCAACCCGGTATCCGTGCTGGCGACCTTTCTGGCGCTGGGCCTACCCTTGCTGGACGGTCTGCAGGGCCGCACGGAGTCGCGGCAACGCTGGCATGCGCGCCTGGCCGCTCCCTGGCGCAAGACCCATGCCCGTCATGAGTTCCTGCGCGGACGCCTGCAACCGGGCATGGACGGAGTCCTGCGGGTGACGCCGAACGCGGCCGATGCCTCGCACCGCCTTCGCGGTGCCGCCGAGAGTGATGCCCTGATAGTGCTGCCGGAAGGCGAACGCGCATACGCCGTCGACGAGGTCGTCGAAATCCTGCCTTACTGATGGACGCCGACGGGCAGCGGCCAGGCCAGGTGCGGCGAACTGCGCGATAATCCGCGCATGGACATCCGTGAAATCAGTCCGGCGCAGGTGCGCGAGCACCTGGCCCAGGGCGCCGTCTTCATCGACGTGCGCGAGGAACACGAACGGGCAGGGGGACAGGCCGAAGGCGCACTGGGCGTGGCCAAGGCCGATCTGGTAGCCGACCCGTCCCGCCATCTTCCCGATCCGCAGCGTGCCGTAGTGTTGATCTGCCAGCGTGGTGGCCGTTCGATGGATGCGGCCAGGACCCTGCACGCCGCCGGTTACGCGCGCCTGCTGTCGGTGGCCGGCGGCACCAGCCGGTGGATCGCCGATGGCCTGCCGGTGGTGAAGCCGCAACTGGACGCCGACGCGGCCGACTTCTATGACCGCTATTCACGCCACCTGCTGCTGCCGGAAGTCGGTGTGGAAGGGCAGCGGCGGTTGCGCGCGGCGCGCGTGCTGATGATCGGCGCGGGCGGTCTGGGGTCGCCCGCGGGTTTCTACCTGGCGGCCGCCGGTATTGGCCATCTGCGCATCGCGGATGACGACATCGTCGATCGCAGCAACCTGCAACGGCAGATCCTGCATACCGAGGCGCGCATCGGCGAGGCCAAGGTCGCTTCGGCGCAGGCCACGCTGAACGCGCTCAATCCGGGCACCCGCATCGAAGCCGCGCGGGAGCGGGTGACGTCCGCGAACGTTGAGCGGCTGCTGGAAGGCGTGGACGTCGTGCTCGACGGCGCCGACAACTTCCCCGTGCGCTATCTGCTCAACGATGCCTGTGTAAAGCTCGGCAAGCCGCTGGTGTATGGCGCGGTGCAGCGGTTCGAAGGACAGGTGAGCGTGTTCGACGCGGGCCGCCATCGTGGTCAGGCGCCGTGCTACCGCTGCCTGTTTCCCGAGCCGCCGCCGCCGGAGTTCGCCCCGAACTGCGCCGAAGCCGGCGTCCTGGGCGTCCTGCCGGGCGTGGTCGGCCTGCTCCAGGCGACCGAAGTGATCAAGCTGCTGCTGGGCACCGGCGAGCCGTTGACGGGGCGACTGCTGCATTTCGACGCATTGGGCATGCGCTTTCGCGAGACCCGCCTGCGCGCCGACCCGCACTGCCCGGTCTGCGCGCCCGGCGTGCCGTTCCCGGGCTACATCGACTACGCCAGGTTCTGCGGCGTCGACTGAGCCGGTACCGCGGCGGTCCGGGAAGGTCATCGAACCTGGCCGCTGTCCGGGACCCGTGGCGCGCGCGGGACCCTTCGGTTATGTTCGATACCGCCTGTCCCGAAACGGTTCGAGGCAGGGCGACAGTGGCAATGACGGCAGTCCCGACGTGGAGAAAACCGGATGCGCACCTTGATCCTCATCGCAGTGGGTCTGGTACTGGCGGCGGCGACCCTGCAGTTCGCGCCCGCGGCCAGGCGAGGCTGGCTGACAGGCGGTTTCGCGATCGTCTGGCTGGGCGTGGTGGCGTGGAATCTGCGCACCGGCCTTTCGCATGGCTATTCGCTCTCCGAGGAGTTGCCCATCCAGTTGCTCATCTATGCCGTACCGGTCGCGTTGGCCGTGGGCTGGTGGCTGCGCACGCGCCCCCGCTGATTCCCCGCAAGAGGCTGGCGGGCAGCCGGTGCCCGTGAAACAGGCATCGAAGAAAGGAACATCCATGGAGCACCCATCGTGGCTGCGTTCCCGGGGCCAGCGGGACAGCGGCAAGGTCTCGATGACCGAACTCTTCTTCGACCTGGTGTTCGTCTTCGCGGTGACCCAGTTGTCGCACACCCTGCTGGCGCACCTGGGCCCGGTCGGCTTCCTGCAGACGTCGGTGCTGTTCCTGGCCATCTGGTGGCTGTGGATCTTCACTTCCTGGTGCACCAACTGGCTGAACCCGGATACCACCGCGGTGCGCCTGCTGCTGTTCGCGTTGATGCTGGGCGGGCTGGTGGTGTCATCTTCGGTCCCGAAGGCGTTCGGCGACGGCGGGCGGGTCTTCGGCGCCTTGTTCGCGGCGATGCAGGTCGGACGTTCGCTGTTCATGGTGTGTGCGTTCCGCGGGCATCCGGAGCAGCGCGACAACTTCCTGCGGATCACCCTGTGGCTGCTGTTGTCCGGCGCGTTCTGGTTCGCCGGCGGCATGCTGGAAGGCCAGCAGCGGCTGATCTGCTGGCTCATCGCCCTGGGCATCGAATACGCGGCGCCCGCTCTCTACTTCCGCGTGCCTGGCCTGGGCCGGTCGCGGACCAGCGACTGGGACGTGGACGGCGCGCATCTGGCCGAACGTTGCATGCTGTTCGTGATCATCGCGCTGGGCGAATCACTGCTGGTCACCGGCGCCACGTTCGCCAATCTGGCCTGGACACCGGCGGCGCTGACGGCGTTCCTGGCCGCGTTCCTGGGCAGCGTGGCGATGTGGTGGGTGTACTTCGACTCGGGAGCGGAGCATGGCAGCCACCGCATCTCCCATTCGGATGATCCCGGGCGCCTCGCGCGGGTGGCATACACCTATGCGCACCTGTTGATCGTGGCGGGCATCATCGTATGCGCGGTAGCCGATGAACTGGTGCTGGTGCATCCGGACCACGCTTCGCTGGCGGGCATCATCGCGATCCTGGGCGGTCCCGCGCTCTATCTGATCGGCAACGCGCTGTTCAAATGGCTTACCCGGGAGCGCCGTTTCCCGCCGCTTTCGCACCTGGTCGGGCTGGCCCTGCTGGCGCTGATGGGCGGTTGGGTCGCGGTGGCCCATCCTTCGGCGCTGTCGCTTGGCATCGGCACGACGCTGGTGATGATCGTGGTGGCGGTCTGGGAAACGCGTGCGCTGCGCAGGGGCAGGGCCCACGGACTCGCGTCCGAAGCCTGATCGCGGCCGATGATGTAGCCGCAACACCAGACAGGAGCAGGTGACGCTAGACTGACGGCCATGTCCGTCGAATCCACCACCAGCGACCTGGTCAAGGTCGTCGCCTTGCTGGGCGCGGCCGTCGTCGCCGTGCCGATCTTCCGCCGCCTCGGCCTGGGCTCCGTGCTGGGCTATCTCGCGGCCGGTCTGCTGATCGGTCCGTTCGGGCTGGGTTGGTTCTCCGATGCCCAGGCCATCCTCCACGTGGCCGAATTGGGCGTGGTGATGTTCCTGTTCGTGATTGGCCTGGAAATGCGGCCCTCGCACCTGTGGAGCCTGCGCGGGGAGATTTTCGGACTCGGCACGCTGCAGATCCTGGCCTGCGGGGTCGCCCTGACCGGCGTGGGTCTGGCGTTCGGGTATTCGTTGCCGGTCTCCTTCATCGGCGCGATGGGCTTCGTGCTGACCTCCACCGCGGTGGTCATGCAGTTGCTGGGCGAGCGCGGCGACATCGCATTGCCGCGTGGCCAGCGCATCGTTTCCATCCTGTTGTTCGAAGACCTGCTGATCGTCCCGCTGCTGGCGGTGGTCGCGCTGATGTCGCCGGACGTGGCCGCCCGTGGTGGCGAGTCGCGCTGGATGGGGATCGGCATCGCCGCCGCGTCGGTGGCAGGCCTGGTGGCAGCCGGCATCTGGCTGCTCAACCCGCTGTTCCGGATTCTCGCCGCGGCGCGCGCGCGCGAAGTGATGACCGCCGCCGCATTGCTGGTGGTGCTGGGCGCGGCCCTGCTGATGCAACTCGGTGGCCTGTCGATGGCGATGGGCGCGTTCCTCGCGGGCGTGCTGCTGTCCGAGTCGACCTTCCGCCACCAGATCGAGGCGGACATCGAGCCCTTCCGCGGCATCCTGCTGGGCCTGTTCTTCCTCGGCGTGGGCATGGCCCTGGACCTGGGCGTGGTATGGGGCCATTGGCCGCTGATCCTGAGCGCGGTGCTGGCGATGATGCTGGTCAAGGCCATCGCCATCTACGTGGTCGCCCGCTTGACCCGGACCTGTCATGCCGAGGCGCTGGATCGCGCGGTGGTCATGGCGCAGGGTGGTGAATTCGCGTTCGTCCTGTTCGGCGCGGCCGCGGCGGCCCATGTCATCGACGCTGAAATCGCCGCCAACCTCACCGCGATCGTGGTGCTGTCGATGGCGCTGACGCCCTTGTTCGCCACCTTGTTCCGCCGCTTCGCGCCCAGGACCCAGGCCAATCTGGAAGGCGTGGACAAGGCGGAAGGCCTGAGCGGCAGCGTGCTGATCATCGGTTTCGGCCGCTTCGGCCAGGTGATGAGCCAGTCGCTGCTGGCGCGTGACGTGGACGTGACCATCATCGACAACGACATCGAGATGATCCGCAGCGCCGAAGAGTTCGGTTTCAAGATCTATTACGGCGACGGCACCCGCCTGGACGTGCTGCACGCCTCGGGGGCCGACAGCGCCCGCGCGATTGCGGTCTGCATCGACCAGCGCGAGTCGGCGAGCCGCATCGTCGAACTGGCCAGGCAGGAATTTCCGCAGGCCAAGTTGTTGGTCCGCTCGTTCGATCGCGAGCATTCGCTGGCGCTGGTCGCCGCCGGCGTCGATTTCCAGATCCGCGAAACCTTCGAATCGGCGGTGAACTTCGGTCAGGCGACCCTGATCCATCTGGGCGTGCCGGAAGACGAAGCCGCCGAAATCGCCGAGGAAGTGCGCCGGCTGGATGCCGAGCGGTTCGAACTGGAAATCGCCGCGGGCGACGTGCGCGCCGGTATCCCGCTGATGCGCGGCAACCAGCCGTTCAAGCCGACGCCCACGCCGTTTACCCCGCCACGTCGCGAAGCGAGGGCGCTCAACGACGAGGCCGCCGAGGCCATCGGCGAGGAAGAGGAATGAGGCGTCAGCGAACCGTCGATTGACGGTCCGCGCGCAGGAACCCGGCCATCGCCGACCAGTAGCGTGGCGACAGGGACAAGTCATCGTGGCCGGCTTCCGGGAAATCGACCACCTGCGGCGGCGTCGGCGCAGCGGCGATCAACCGGTCGGTATGCCGGGGAGGAACCACCGCGTCCCGTCCGGCACGCAGGACCAGCCATTTCCCCCGGTGGGCCCGCAGTCCGCTCGCCGAGTCATAGCGATCGCGAAGCAACCAGCGCACCGGCAGCCAGGGATAGTGGGTGGCGGCGACTTCGGACAGGCTGTCGAACGGCGTGACCAGCACCAGCCGATCGACCGGGCGGTGAGCGGCGACCTGTACGGCCACGCCGCTGCCCAGGCTGCGGCCGACAATTGCGATCCGGCCCTGGGGATGGCGGCGGCGTACCTCGTCGCAGAGGGCCAGCGCATCGGCCACCAGCGTGGTCTGGTCCGGCTCGCCGGGGTTGGGTCCGTATCCGCGATAGGGCAGCAGATAGACGGTCCAGTCCGGCAGGCTGCGATCGAAATCGGCAGCGTTGTCCTGCACGCGTTCGGCGTTGCCGCCGAAGTAGATCAGCGCATCCCGCTGTCGCGGATGCAGTTGCCAGCCACGCAGGGCGAGTCCCTCACGCCGGAGCTCGAAGTTCGTGTCCGCGGCCGTGGTCCGGGTGGCCTGCGGGAAGTAGATGAAATGGCGTTGCTGCACATACATGCCGGCGCACAGTGCCAGCCAGAGCAGCAGGGGCAGGGCGGCGATGGCCAGCCACGGCCACATGCGACGCCTCCGCGCGTCAGCCATGCCGCTTGCGGGCCGTCTCGAAGGCGGCCAGTTGTTCGGGCGTGGCCTCCGGCTGGTGGCGCGCCTTCCACTCCGCGAAAGGCATGCCGTAGATGCGCTCGCGCGCCTGTTCCTTGTCCAGCGGCACGCCCCGTTCGGCGGCAGCTTCGCGATACCAGTCGGCCAGGCAGTTGCGACAGAAGCCGGCGAGGATCATCAGGTCGATGTTCTGCACATCGGGACGCTGCTCGTTCAGGTGCTGGAGCAGGCGGCGGAAGGCGGCGGCTTCGAGGGTGGTGGTGTCGGTCATCGGGGTTCCTGTGACGGCGTTTCCGCGGGGCGGCCGCGCCGCCGCTCACACAGGAAAGCCGGAATCGGGGAGAATGTGCGGACTTTACACCGCTCCGATCCCCTCCGATCCCGATGACTGCCCGAATCCTGGACGGCCGCCGCGTTGCCGAAAACCTGCTTGACGAACTGAAGGCGCGGGTGGACGCGCGCCTGGCCGCGGGCGGGGATCGGCCGGGACTGGCGGTGGTGTTGGTGGGCGGCGACCCCGCGTCCACCGTGTACGTGCGCAACAAGCGCCGGGCGGCGGAGAAGGTCGGCATCCATGCCTACGACTACGATCTGCCGGAGGGCACCGGCGAAGCGCAGTTGCTGACCCTGATCGACCAGTTGAACGCGGACCCGAAGATCCACGGCATCCTGGTGCAGCTGCCGCTGCCGGGTATTCCTGATGCCAGCCGCCTCATCGAACGCATTGATCCGCGCAAGGACGTGGACGGCTTCCATCCGGCCAATGTGGGCCACCTGGCCTTGCGCCAGTTCGGCCTGCGCCCGTGCACGCCGCGCGGCATCACCACGCTGCTGGCCTACACGGACCGGCCGGTGCGCGGCCAGAACGCCACCATCGTGGGCGTCAGCAACCATGTCGGCCGACCCATGGCGCTGGAGCTGCTGATCGCGGGCTGCACGGTGACCAGTTGCCACAAGTTCACCTCTCCGGAGGTGCTGGAAGCGCGGGTCCGCGACGCCGACATCCTGGTGGTGGCGGTGGGACGCCCGGGCCTGATCCCGGGTGCGTGGGTCAAGCCGGGCGCGGTGGTCATCGACGTGGGCATCAACCGGCTGGATGACGGCCGGCTGGTCGGCGATGTCGGTTTCGACGAAGCCGCCGCCCGCGCCAGCTGGATTACCCCGGTACCGGGCGGGGTGGGGCCGATGACCGTGGCCACCTTGATGCAGAACACCCTGGAAGCCGCGGAAGCCGCGCCGGCGGCACGCTGAATCCCGCCAGCCGCTGACATTCGGGGCCGCAACGGGCTACAATATCGCGCTTCCCCACACTCCGGGTCCGCCGATGCTACGCATCCAGGCTGAAGCACTGACTTACGACGACGTCTCGCTCGTCCCCGCCCATTCCACCGTCCTGCCGAAAGACGTGAGCCTGGCGACGCGCCTCACGCGCGACCTCCGGCTGAACCTGCCGATCGTCTCGGCAGCCATGGATACCGTCACCGAAGCCCGCCTGGCCATCGCGATGGCGCAGATGGGTGGCATCGGCATCGTCCACAAGAACCTGACCGTCGAACAGCAGGCCGCGGAAGTGGCCAAGGTCAAGAAGTTCGAGGCCGGTGTCATCAAGGAACCCTTCACGGTCGGTCCCGAAACGACGATCGCGGAAGTGCTGAAGCTGACCCGCGCACGCAACATCTCCGGCGTGCCCGTCGTCGATGGCGGCCAGCTTGTCGGCATCGTCACCAGCCGCGACATGCGCTTCGAGACCAAGCTCGACGACCCGGTCCGCCACATCATGACCAAGAAGGATCGGCTGATCACGGTCCGCGAAGGCGCCAGCGACGCCGAAGTCCTGCAGTTGTTGCACAGGCACCGCATCGAAAAGGTGCTCGTGGTCAACGACGGTTTCGAACTGCGCGGCCTGATCACCGTCAAGGACATCCAGAAGAAGACCGACAACCCCAATGCCGCCAAGGACAGCGCCAGTCGCCTGGTCGTCGGCGCGGCGGTGGGCGTGGGCGGCGACACCGACCAGCGCGTGGAAGCCCTGGTGGCGGCCGGCGTGGACGTGGTCATCGTAGACACCGCGCATGGCCATTCGCAGGGCGTGCTGGAGCGCGTGACCTGGGTCAAGAAGCGCTTCCCGTCACTGCAGGTCATCGGCGGCAACATCGTCACCGGCGACGCCGCGCTGGCGCTGATGGACGCCGGCGCCGACGCGGTCAAGGTCGGCGTGGGGCCCGGCTCCATCTGCACCACCCGCATGGTGGCGGGCGTGGGCGTGCCGCAGGTCACCGCGGTCGACATGGTCGCCGAGGCGTTGCAGGACCGCATTCCACTGATCGCCGACGGTGGCATCCGCTATTCCGGCGACATCGGCAAGGCGATCGCCGCCGGTGCGTCCACGGTGATGATCGGCGGTCTGTTCGCCGGCACCGAGGAGGCCCCGGGCGAGGTCGAACTGTTCCAGGGCCGCAGCTACAAGAGCTATCGCGGCATGGGCAGCCTGGGCGCGATGGAGAAGGGGTCCAAGGACCGCTATTTCCAGGATGCGTCCGACGCCGACAAGCTGGTGCCGGAAGGCATCGAAGGCCGCGTGCCGTACCGCGGCTCTGTCGGCGGCATCATCCATCAACTGGTCGGCGGCCTGCGCGCCACCATGGGCTATGTGGGTTGCGCGACCATCGAGGAGATGCGCAGCAAGCCGAAGTTCGTGGTGATCACCGGCGCCGGCCAGCGCGAGAGCCACGTCCACGACGTGCAGATCACCAAGGAACCGCCGAATTACCGGATGGGGTAGGCGAGGCGATGCGCCGCGCATTCCGCCTCACCATCTGCTGCATGGTGCCGCTGCTTGCGGCATGCGTGCAGACCGGATCACCGCCGCGCGCCGGGTTGCCGGAAGCGGCGGTCTTGCACGCGGAGCTCTTCACCGGTTGCGGCATTGCGTTTGCGCTGCCTTCCGGCTGGCGCATGCGTGAAGTGGAACCGGGACAGCGCTGGCAATTGGACGATGCCGGCGAGCGCGCGCCCGCCGCCAGCGTGCAGTGCCTGCCGGCGCCCGTGTCCGGGCCGGATGCCGTGGAAGTGCTGCGTGAAAGCGGTCCCGTGGATCCCTCCCGCATGCGCCATGACATCGAGGTATGGGAAGCGCGCCAGGGCGATGCCATCGTCGCAATTCCCGCATATCAATTGATTGACGTGCCGGGAACCCAGGTGCGTGAAGTCGCGATGGTGATGTGGCCGCTGGAGCCCGTGGTTTCATCGCAACAGCGTCCCGCCCTGGCCAACGCGTTGATCGCCCTGCGCTGGCACAGCGACCGGCCCCGTCAACTCGAACAACGCAAGGCGTTCATCGCCTCGCTCACGCAGAGCATCCACGCCCCGGGAACTGCGCCCGGCATCAACGGAACCGCCCCATGACCGATCTGCACAGCGACAAAATCCTCATCCTCGATTTCGGCGCGCAGTACACCCAGCTGATCGCCCGCCGCATTCGCGAAATTGGCGTCTACTGCGAAATCTGGGCCTGGGATCATGATCCCGAGGAAATCGCGAAGTTCGGCGCCAAGGGCATCATCCTTTCCGGCGGCCCGGAATCCACCACGCTGCCGGATGCGCCGAAGGCACCGCAGCAGGTGTTCGACGCCGGCCTGCCGATCCTCGGCATCTGCTACGGCATGCAGACCCTGGCCGCACAACTGGGCGGCGCCACCGAAGCCGCCGACGCCCGCGAGTTCGGCCATGCCGAAGTGGAACTGGTGGCGCACGATGCGTTGCTGGGCGGGCTGAGCGACCATGAGGGCGACCCGCGCATCGACGTGTGGATGAGCCACGGCGACCACGTCGCCAAGGCGCCGCCAGGCTGGACGATTACCGCCGTCACCGATCGCATCCCGGTCGCCGCGATGGCGCTGGAAGACAAGCGCTGGTACGGCGTGCAATTCCATCCGGAAGTGACCCACACCAAGCAGGGCCAGACCCTGCTGCGCCGCTTTGTCGCGGAAATCTGCGGCTGCAAGACCCTGTGGACCGCCGCCAACATCATCGACGACCAGATCGCCCGCGTGCGCGAGCAGGTCGGTTCCGACGAGGTCATCCTCGGTCTGTCCGGTGGCGTGGATTCCTCGGTGGTTGCCGCGTTGCTGCACAAGGCGATCGGCGATCAGCTGACCTGCGTGTTCGTGGATACCGGCCTGTTGCGCTGGCAGGAAGGCGACCAGGTGATGGCGATGTTCGCCGAACACATGGGGGTCCGGATCGTGCGGGTCAACGCCGCCGAGCGTTACTTCAAGGCACTGGAAGGTGTCAGCGATCCGGAAGCCAAGCGAAAGATCATCGGCAATCTGTTCGTCGAGATCTTCGAGGAAGAGTCGAACAAGCTGAAGAATGCCAGGTGGCTGGCGCAGGGCACCATCTATCCCGACGTGATCGAGTCGGCCGGCAGCAAGACCGGCAAGGCCCATGTCATCAAGAGCCACCACAACGTCGGGGGCCTGCCCGAGCACATGAAACTGGGCCTGGTGGAGCCGCTGCGCGAGCTGTTCAAGGATGAAGTGCGCCGGCTGGGCGTGGAACTGGGCCTGCCGCGCACGATGGTCTACCGCCATCCGTTCCCGGGTCCGGGGCTGGGCGTGCGGATCCTGGGCGAGGTCAAGGCCGAGTACGCCGACCTGCTGGCGCGCGCGGACGCCATCTTCATCGAAGAACTGCGCAAGGCCGACTGGTACGACAAGGTCAGCCAGGCGTTCGCGGTGTTCCTGCCGGTCAAGTCGGTCGGCGTGGTCGGCGACGCCCGTGCCTACGAATGGGTCATCGCCCTGCGTGCGGTCGAGACCATCGACTTCATGACCGCGCATTGGGCGCACCTGCCGTACGATCTGTTGGGCGTTGTTTCAAACAGAATTATCAATGAGTTGCGTGGTGTTTCTCGTGTCGTTTACGACATCAGCGGGAAGCCGCCCGCCACCATCGAGTGGGAATAAGAAGTCGCACGATAAAAGTTTTTTGAAACAATCATTTGCCGATTGTTCTTAAGAAGCGTTCGAGCAGCGTCGATTGCCGCTTCACCGGTTCGTCGTCCAGATGAGACGCCAATGGGGCGGACTCCATCAGGAGACAGACATGCGCGTACTGGTTTTCGTGAAAGCCATCGAGGGTGGCGACAAGATCGGCGATCCCACCCCGGAGGCGCTGGAAGCCTTCGCGGCGATGGATCGGTTCACCGAGGAACTGGTCCAGGCCGGCATCTTCGTGGCTGCAGCCGGCCTCAAGAACAATACCGAGGCCAAGCGTCTCAGTTACGACGGCGCCCACCTGACGGTCACCGACGGGCCGTTCGCCGAAACCAAGGAACTGATCGCCGGCTTCTCGATCTGGGAGGTCAAGGACATCGACGAGGCGATGGCCTGGGCCAGGCGCGCACCGATGTCGGGCCCGAGCGAGGTGGAAATCCGGCCGTTCTACGAGGCCGCGGATCTAGCCGAATTCGTGAGCCCCGAGGAACTCGCTGCGCCCCGCGAGGGAGAACGCGGGAAGCTGGGCGTCGCCTGATGCCGCCGGCACGTCGCGCGTCTTGACGAAGACCGGGGCGGTGGCTTCCGCCGCCCATCGTCTGTTCGTGTGGAACGAATTCGTTCCTCGGAAGTTGAAAGAAGGCGGAGCGGTTCCCGCGGACGGACCCGGTACCCGCGCGAGCCGTGATGCCTGCGGGTGTCGGGGCTCAACCCGACTCGGGCTCATCGTCGAGTGAGGCGGGAAAGTCGAGCACGGACGCATGGCGATGAGCGCGGACGCTGGAAGTCGCGATGTGCCTCAATGCCTGCGGCCGGTCCGGGCGGGCAATGGCGGTCCGGCAACCACGTGGATGCGGCAGCGCGGGATTCTCGGAAGTGAATCGCTACGACGCCTGCAGGCGGTCGTACATCCGTACGAGATCGACCAGCGTTCTCGCCTGCATCTTGCGCATGACCTGGGCGCGGCGGACCTTCACGGTGATCTCGCTGACCCCGAGGTCCGCGGCGATCTGCTTGTTGAGCCGTCCGCGCACCACGCCCTGGACCACGGCCCGCTCGCCGGCATTGAGCGAGGCCCAGCGCTGGCGCAGCTCGTCGATGGCGCCTTCTTCCCGGCGGCGCTGCCGATCCCGTTCGATGCCCTGCTGGATCGCATCCAGCAGATCCTGATCGCGGAATGGCTTGGTGAGAAACTCAACGGCGCCGTTCTTCATCGCTTCCACGCCCATGGCGATATCGCCGTGGCCGGTGATGAAGATAACAGGCAGATGGATGTCCAGCTCCCCCATCTGCCTATGGAAATCCATCCCGCTCCGGCCCGGCATGCGCACGTCCAGGATCAGGCAGCCCGGGACATCCTCGCGCGGGGCGGCAAGGAACTCGCTGACCGAACCAAAAGCGCGCACGCGCAGACCAACGGACGCCAGCAGATCCTCCAGCGCCGCGCGCACGGAACGATCGTCGTCGATCAGGTGGACGAGCGGGGCGGGTTCGGTGGGCGTGGCGGAACGTCGCTGGTTCATGCGGAGGCTCCCGGTACCACGGGCAGTTCGAACTGGAAGATCGCGCCGCCTTCGGCGTGGTTGCGCGCCTGGATCCGGCCGCCGTTGGCCTCGATGATGCTGCGGCTGATGCTCAGGCCCAGGCCGAGACCATCGGCCTTGGTGGTCCAGAACGCCTCGAAAATCTGATCGGCCGCCGCGAAGGGCAGGCCGCCGCCGGTATCGGAAACGCTGACAAGCACATGGCCGGCAGCGCCGCGCGCGGTCGCGAGACCCAGGGTGCGCGGTCCGTCGGGCATTCCCGACATTGCCTCCACCGCGTTCAGCACCAGATTGCCCAGTACCTGTTGTACCTGCACGCGGTCGGCGAACACCGGTGGCAAGTCGTCGGCCAGATCGAGGGTGATGTCCACCTCATGGCGCTCCAGCTCGGCGCGCGAGAGCGAGAGGATCTCCTCGATGGCCGGATTGATCGCGAATGCCTGTGGTTGCAGCGATTGGCCGCGGGTCATGCCGCGGATGCGGACGATGACCTCGCTGGCGCGCTGGGCGTCGCCCAGCATGCGCTCGACCGCCTGCTGCGCCTTGTCCACATTGGGAGGCGCCTGTGCGAGCCAGCGTTGGCAGGCGTTGCCGCTGGTGACGATCGCGGCGAGCGGCTGGTTGACCTCGTGGGCGATGGACGCGGTCAACTCGCCCAGGGTGGAAGCGCGCGCCACCCGCAGCAGCTGGGCCTGCGCTTCCTGCGCGGTGGCGCGGGCGGCTTCCATCTTCAGCGCCAGGTACGTTGTGACCACGATGGTCACGATGCCGATGGCGGAATTGATCAGGCCCACCCGGTAGCTGCCGAACCCGGTCAGGGCGAAACTGAGGATGGTAAGCCCGATGCAGGCGCCGGCCAGCAACATCAGCTGGCCGGCCGACAACCGGTGGGCGACCGCCAGGATGACCACGGTATAGAAACCGGCGGCGGCCACGGCGTAGTCGGTGGAGGTATCGGCGATGAAGATGGCCGCCATGATCGCCAGGGCGATGGCGATGCTGAGGCTCAGGCGGGAGGAGGGGGCGCGCATGATCCTAGGTGTCAGTGTCCCGGAGGCGACGCAGGATAGCACCGCCCCGCAGGCGCCGAGGCGGGATTCATTCCTCGGCGCTGGCGTTCCAGAAGGCTTGTGATACGCCGGGCAAACGTGAAAGCGTGGCCATCACCGCATCCAGTTCGTCCGCCTCGACCGCGGTCGCATACAGGACCGCTTCGAGTTCGACTTCATCGGTGCCGAAGGGCTGCTGTTCGAGCGAACGGATCGGATAGTGCGCGTCCTCCAGCAGATCGGTGGTCCGCTGCAGTACGCCGGCCTGCGCCGCCCGCTCGCAGATCACGTGGATGGCATAGATCGCTTCGCTGAACTCCTCCTGCAACGGGCGGCGATTGATGCGATTGACCACCGGTCGCAGCACGGTGTTGGCGATGAGCACGAACAGCGCGGCCATGGCCGCTTCCGGCAGCAACTTGGCGCCCGCGCAGGCGCCGACCGCTGCAGAACCCCAGAGGGTGGCCGCGGTATTGAGGCCGGATACCTGCGCGCCTTCCTTCATGATCGCGCCCGCGCCGAGGAAGCCGATGCCGGAAATGACGTAGGCCACCACCTGCAAAGGGCCCGGCGTGCCGCCATGCAGGGCATGGAAACGCACGGCCAGATCCACGAACACGGCCGCGCCCACCGCGACCAGGGTGTTGGTGCGCAGCCCCGCGGTGCGCTGCCGCACCTGGCGCTCGAAGCCGATCAGCGAGCCCAGCAGGAATGCCGTCGCCAGACTGATCAGCGAGCTCAGGGTGGCCCCCGGGTCGAACGGGGGCAGATTCAGGTCCAGATTCATGGGGGCTTCCTCGCGGACGATGTTCGCGCCCGCTCATTGCCAGCCGAAGCGGTGGATGTAGAAACGTTTCAGCAGCGTGGTCAGGATCGCGTAGCCCAGCAGGATCGCCACCAGGAACGGCCAGTAGCCCGTGGGCAGGGCCTGCAACTTGAAGTAGCCGGCCAACGGACTCATGGGCAGCAGCACGCCGATGAGCATGATCACGCCGGTCATCACCAGCAGCGGCGGCGCGGCCAGGCTCTGCACGAACGGCAGGCGCGGCGTGCGGATCATGTGCACGATGAGGGTCTGGGTGAGCAGGCCGACCACGAACCAGCCGGACTGGAACAGCCCCTGTTCGGCCACCGTGTCGGCGCCGAATACGTACCACATGACCACGAAACAGGTGATGTCGAAGATCGAGCTGATCGGGCCGAAGAAGACCATGAAGCGACCGATGTCCGCCGGGTTCCACTTCAGCGGGCGTCGCACCAGTTCCTCGTCCACGTTGTCGAACGGAATGGCGATCTGCGACACGTCGTACAGCAGGTTCTGCACCAGCAGTTGCAGCGGCAGCATCGGCAGGAACGGCAGGAACGCCGAGGCCACCAGCACCGAGAACACGTTGCCGAAGTTGGAGCTGGCGGTCATGCGGATGTACTTGAGCATGTTGCAGAAGGTGCGGCGGCCCTGGACCACGCCTTCCTCCAGCACCATCAGGCTCTTCTCCAGCAGGATGATGTCGGCCGCTTCCTTGGCGATGTCGACCGCGCCATCCACGCTGATGCCGATGTCCGCCGCGCGCAGGGCGGGGGCGTCGTTGATGCCGTCACCGAGGAAGCCGACCACCTTGCCCTGCGCGCGCAGGGCGCGCACCAGGCGCTCCTTGTGCAGCGGGTTGAGTCGCGCGAACACGCGATAGTGTTCGACGGCGCTGGCGAGCGCGGCATCGGTCATCCGATCCAGTTGCGGACCGGTGATGACCGCGTCGCCCTCCAGACCGACCTGCGAACACACCCGCGCCGCGACCAGTTCGTTGTCGCCGGTCAGGACCTTGACCTCCACGCCGTGGTCGGCGAGCGCCCGCAGCGCGGGCGCCGCCGATTCCTTGGGCGGATCGAGGAAAGCGACGTAGCCGACCAGGGTCAGATCGCATTCGTCCACGATGGAGTAGGCGTCGCGGGCGGGCGGGGTCTCCTTCATCGCCACCGCGACCACCCGCAGGCCTTCCTCGTTGAGTTCCTGGGTGACCCGACGGACGCGCGCCAGCATGCGCGCATCCAGCGGCACGACGGTGTCGCCGTCGCGAACCCGGGTGCAGACCGCGAGCATTTCCTCCACCGCGCCCTTGCAGATCAGTTCGTGGTGATCCTCGCGCTCGGACACCACCACCGACATGCGCCGGCGCTCGAAATCGAATGGAATCTCGTCGACCTTCCGATAGTCCTGGGCGAGTCGCAATTCGGTCTGGAGTTCCACGTGTTCCAGCACCGCACGGTCCAGAAGATTCTTCAGCCCGGTCTGGTAGTGGCTGTTGAGATAGGCGAACTTGAGCACGTCCTCCGAATCGTGGCCGAACACATCGGTATGCCGCTCCAGCGCAATCCGGTCCTGGGTCAGGGTGCCGGTCTTGTCGGTGCACAGCACTTCCATCGCGCCGAAGTTCTGGATCGCGTCCAGCCGCTTGACGATGACCTTCCGGCGCGCCAGCAGCACCGCGCCCTTGGCCAGGGTGGAGGTGACGATCATCGGCAGCATTTCCGGGGTCAGTCCGACCGCGACCGACAGCGCGAACAGGAATGCTTCCATCCAGTCGCCCTTGGTGAAGCCGTTGATCAGCAGCACGAAGGGCACCATCACCAGCGCGAAGCGGATCAGCAGCCAGCTGACACTGTTGACGCCCGCCTGGAACGCCGTGGGCGCGTGATCGCCGGCGGTGACCCGATGGGCGACGGCGCCGAAGCAGGTCTCCTGGCCGGTTGCCGCCACGAGTGCGGTGGCGGTGCCGGAGACGACATTCGTGCCCATGAACAGCAGGTTGTTCTGTTCGAGCGCGCCGCCCTCGTCCCGGCTGGTTTCGGCGAACTTCTCCACCGGCAGCGATTCGCCGGTCATCGCCGCCTGGGCGACGAACAGATCCTTGGCCGCCAGGACGCGGCAATCGGCGGGAATCATGTCGCCGGCCGACAGCACGATGTGGTCGCCCGGGACCAGATCGCGGATCGGCACTTCCTGCCGGCTCGGCGGACGGCGCGAATGCAGGTGCGTGCCGAAGTAGCGCTCGGCGACGTCGGCGGCCTCGGTGCCCAGGTCTCGCCGGATCACGGTCGCGGTGTTGCCGACCAATGCCTTCAGGCGCTCGGCCGCGCGATTGGAGCGCCCTTCCTGGACGAACCGGATCAGCGTGGACAGCAGCACCATGGTACCGATGACGACGGTCGCCTTCGCATCCTCGGTGAGGTAGGACACGGCAGCCAGCACGGTCAGCAGCAGGTTGAAGGGATTGCGGTAGCACTGCCACAGATGGCGCCACCAGGGCAGCGGCTTCTCGTGATCGACTTCATTGGGACCAAAGCGCGTCCGGCGCTCCGCGGCTTCGGCCATGCTCAGGCCGTCCTCGTGCGATTGCAGGCGCGCCAGCGCGGCGGCCACGTCGTCCCGCGCCGTCTGCAGCAGGGTGCGGGACGGAAGGACGGCAGTCGCGCGCGCATCGGCGCGCCCGAAGCCGGCCCCGGGCATGGCGCGACGGCCGAACAGGCCGGCGGCGCGGCGGCTGTGCAGAAAGGTATCGAACCAGGTCTTGAGCAGGTTCATGGAAAACTCCTGGATGGGCGGCGCGCGGAGGTGCGCCGGGAGTCCGCGGGGACGCGGAACTCAGGCAAAGGGGGCGAAGGCGTCGGCGGTGGTGGGCACGACTTCCCAGCGCAGCGAACGCACGCCGGGGTGCTGGTTCAGCCGGCGGACCAGGCGGGCAACCTGGAGCCGGGCATGGTGCGGCGCGCTGATGCCGAACACCGTGTGACCATGGCGGCGATGCACGAACAGCAGACGCAGATCGGTGCCGCTGGCGGCGCGCACCCGGGCGACCACGGTGTCCGCGAGGCCCGCGTCCACGCGCAGGCTCAGGCGGAAGTAGGGATGGCGCGTGCCGGTCTCCGCCGCGCGGAACGACAGGGCCATCATGCGGAGTACCGCGACTGCAGGGGGGAGGGAGCAGCGTCGGCGCGCGGCGTCCGTGTGCGATACAGCGGCTGCACATGGCGCCGCACGCCGGTGGGCAGGTGGGGCAGGACGCGCAGGCGATCCGGCATCGAAAGCAGCGACAGGATGTCGGCGGCCACGCGCGGTGAGCAGGAAGACAGCGCGATGGCGAAATCGGGCGCGCCGCGTTCGCGAAGCAGCCGGTGCAGCGCGGTGACGTCCCGTGCCAGGACACTGGCGCGGATGGCGGGATAAAGGGGGGACTGGCGAATCATGGGGAAAAGGCCTGCGAGGGGCGCCCGCGAGGCTCCCCGGCGATCAGGTGTCGGAGGGAGGCGGCGAGGGCACCGGGATGGAAAGGCGGAATGCGGGAAGAACGCGCAACGGGACGCGTCGACCAGGGTCGGGATCCATGGATGTTCCTGATTGCGGGAAAACCGGGGATGCATCGGCCTGCGATGCCGTGCGCGATGCGTGGGATGGATTATTCGCGTCGCATGCGTCGGCGCCTAGCCTCTCGTGGTGTGCCGCGGATATACCCGGGTATAGGTTCAATCCAGGAGATCGCGACATTCCCGCGTCCGCGGCGAGGGCCGGGACAACGGCGCGCATTCCCGCCCACCGGCCCGCGCCGCCTCGCCCAGGGTTTCCAGCCGCGCCACCACCAGGCAGGGCAGCGGCAAGTGGGTCAGCAGCAAACGCATGAGCCGTTGCGCGAGTTCCGGCGAGCCCGGGAACTCGCCGCTCAGCTGGTAGCGGCACGGAGAGGCCAGGATGGGCTCCTGGCGTATTGAATCCAGCGGAACGCGAAGGTCGTGGATGGCTCGCCCGATCAGCTTGCGGACCTGTCGTACCGCTTCGGCGGTGACGATCACGGTGAGCCGATGATGCAGGACCGTCGACGCCGATTGCGGCACTGGTGACGACATGACGGCGGGATCGGAACGTGGATGCATGGCCGGCGTTCCTCACAACCGCGGACGCTGGCCGATGGCAAGTTGCAGGACGACGGTGGCCATCGCCAGATCATGTTCGGCCTGCAGATAGTCGAGCCGGGTTTCGTCGGCGGAACGCTGGGCATCCAGCAGTTCCAGCAGCGAAGAGGCGCCGTTGCGGTAGGAAAGACGGACGCCGTCCAGCGCCCGCTGGGCATCGTCGAGCACGCCGTTTCGATAGCGGGCGACGTTCTCGCGCGCGGCCAGGAAACGGCGATGGGCGGAGCGCACCTCGGTGTCGGCCACCCGTTCGGCCTGGCGCAGCGCCAGCGCGGCCTGCGCGCGTTCGGCATCCGCCTGCACCAGATCGCCGCGGTTGCGGCGCGAAAGCGGAATGGGGATGCTGATCGAGACGGTGAGCTCCCGTGACTTCGGAGTCGCATCCACGACGCCGCCATCCTCGTCCAGCCCGGCCGGATAACCACGCGTGGACGACACGCCCACCGAAAGCGTCGGATCGAGCCAGCGGTTTGCGCGGACCAGACCGGCGTTGTCGTCGCTGCGTTGCAGTTCTGCGCGCGCCATTTGGATTTCATCGCGCGCCTGCATCGCCGCCGGCAGCAGTTCGGCAAGATTCTCGCCGCCGGCGAATGGCGCGAATGCGCAGTCGTAGCCGCGATCACCGAACACTTCGACGGCGTCGCTTCCCAGCGGAACCGACAGCGCGAGCCGTGCCGCCTCCGCCTCCGCCCTGGCCTGGATCACTTCGGCCTGGAAGCGATTTCGTTCGAGCCGCGACTGCAACAATTCGACGCCACCGATATCGCCAAGCCGGTGGCGCGTCTGGTTGGCACGCACGGTACCGTCCAGCGCGGCCAGGGTCTGTTCCTTGCGTTCGAGGACGGCGTGGCTGTGGCAGGCATCGGCGAAGGCCGAAGCGGCATCGGAATAGACCTGATGCAGCACCGTCCGCTGGTTCGCGCTGGCGACGGCCAGTTCACTGCGGGCCAGGCGCAATCGGGCGCCGCGCTTGCCGCCGGTCTCCAGGGTCCAGCTGACGGTGGGACCCCGGCTGACCGGGCGCGGATGATGGGCGCGGACCTGCTCGCGGCTGGCCTCCCAGGTGAACTCGGGATCCGGCCGCAGGCCGGCGATGCCGATGCCGGCGCGGGCGGCGGTCAGGGCTTCACGCTGGCCGGCCAGTTCAAGATTGCGCTGTTCCACCATATCCAGGTACTCCTGGAAGCGGAGCGACGGAGTCGCGCCGGCGAGATGGGGCGCCAGCAGGCAGCCGGCTGCGCAATGCGCCAGCCATCGGCGGGGAAGCCGGAAGCGCGAGGGGGATTTCATGCGGATGCCTCCGGCGAACGGGTAGCGGGGGATGGGGAAGTGCGGTTGCGCGCCGTCCGGTTCTCGAAGCGGGACTTCTCGAAGCGAGATTTCTCGAAGCGCGATTCGAGCCAGTAGTACAGTCCGGGCAACAACAGCAGGGTGAGCGCGGTGGCGCTGGCCAGGCCACACACCACCACGGTCGCCAACGGGCGCTGGACGTCGCTGCCCAGTCCGGTCGCCAGCATGGCCGGGAACAGACCGAACGCGGCCACGCTGGCGGTCATCAGCACCGGGCGCATCCGGCTCAGCGCGCCTTCGCGCACCGCTTCGCGCAGGGCAAGTCCTTCTTCGCGCCGCAGCCGGTTGATCTGCGCGACCATCAGCACGCCGCCCAGGACCGCCACGCCGAACAGGGCGATGAAACCGACCGCGCTGGAGACATTGAGGGTCATTCCGCGCAGATGCAGGCCGGCGAAGCCGCCGATCATCGCGAGCGGAACCACGCCCAGCACCAGCAGCGGCTGGCGCAGGTTGCCGAACTCGGCGAACAGGAGCAGCAGCATGATGCCCAGCGTCAACGGTAGGATCATCATCAGCCGCGCTTCCGCACGCTGCAGGTTCTCGAACTGGCCGCCCCATTCGATGCGGAAGCGTCGCGGATCGAACTTCACTTCGCGCTCGACCGCCGGGCGTGCTTCGGCGAGAAAGCTGGCCAGATCGCGACCACGCGTATTGAGCCGCACGATGATGTGGCGTTCGCCCATCTCGCGCACGATCACGCTCTCGCCGGAGGTGGTGGAAATGGCCGCGACATCGGCCAAGGGAATCCTGGCCCCATTGGAGGCGGTCAGCCGCAGATCGGCGATGGCCTGCGGATTGGCGCGCGCCTCGGGCGTGAAGCGCACGGTCATGTCGTAACTGCGTTCGCCGATGTAGATCTGGCCTATGCCGGCGCCACCGATGCCGGTGGCGACCAGTTGCGCGACCTCGGCGGCATTGATGCCATGGCGCGCGGCGGCCGCGCGGTCCAGTTCGATGCGCAGGTTGGGCAGCGGCGGCTCGACGTCGACGGCGACGTCGGCCGCGCCGGGCAGCTTGCGCAGCGTGGTTGCCACCCCGGTGGCGATGCGCCGGGCCTCGTCCAGATCCTGGCCGAAGACTTTGACCACCAGATCGCTGTGCGCACCGGACAGCTTGTCCTGCACGCCATCGATCATCGGCTGCATGAATCCCACCGAGTAGCCGGGCATGCGGGCGTAGCGCTCGCCCAGCCTGCGGATCAGTTCCTGCTTGTCGATGCCGGATTTCCAACTGCCGTAAGGGTGCAGTCCGACGCTGGCCTCGATGTGCGAAGGCGTCCAGTAGTCGGTGCCGTCGTCGTTGCGTCCGGTCTGGGTCACCACGTGGGAGACTTCCGGAAACTCCAGGGTCGCGGCGCGCAGTTCGTCGGCCATCGCGGCGGCCTTGTCCAGGGTGATGCCCGGCGGCATCTGCACCTGCAGCCAGATCGAACCCTCGTCGAGATAAGGCAGGAAGTCGCGGCCGATGCTGCCGGCCAGCAGGCCCAGCACCAGCAATGCGGTCAGGGTGCCGCCAGCCAGCCAGCGGCGGCGGCCGAGGCTGCGTTGCAGGAAGCCGTCATAACGGCGGCCCAGCCAGGCGAGGGCGGGATTGTGGAACACCTTGCGTGGGCGCCGGAACGCCAGCCAGGCCAGCGCCGGGGTCAGTGTCAGCGCCACCAACAGCGCGGCCACCAGCGCGCCGCCGATCGCCCAGGCCATCGGCGAGAACAGCTTGTATTCGATGCGCTCGAACGCGAACAGCGGCAGGTAGGCGGCAGCGATCACGCTCATGCCGAAGAAGATCGGACGGGCGACCTGCAATGTCGCGGCGATGGCGTCATGCGGGGACAGCGGGCGTTGTTCGCGGGCCTCGCGCCTGCGCAGGATGTTCTCCACCACCACCACCGCGCCATCGACCAGGATGCCGAAGTCGATCGCGCCGAGCGAAAGCAGGTTGGCCGGGATCCGGAAGTGATGCATGAAGGCGAAGGCCAGCAGCAGCGCCAGCGGGATGGTGAGGGCCACGATCAGCGCCGCGCGCGGGCTGCCCAGGAACAGCAGCAGCACCAGCGAGACCACCAGCAATCCCTCGGCCAGGGTCTTGCCGACCGTATGCGTGGTCTGCTCGATCAGCGTGCTGCGATCCAGGTAGGGAACCAGCTTCACGTCGGCCGGCAGCAGGTTCGCATTGAGGTCGCGTACCGCCTCGTGGATCCCGTCCAGCGCCACGGACGGATTGGTTTGCTTGAGCAGCAGCACGATGCCGGAGACGGTATCCGGATTGGCGTTCTTGCCCAGGACGCCACGGCGCTCGACGTTGCCATAGGTCAGGCGGCCGAGATCCTTGACCAGCACCGGGATGCCATTGACGCTCTTGACCACCACGTTGCCCATGTCGTCGAGGGAGCGCAGCAGGCCGACGCCGCGCACGACGTAGGAAATCTCGCCGCGATCGACCGCGCTGCCGCCACCGCTTTCGTTGTTGGCGTTGATCGCATCGACGACGTCGCCCAGGGTCAGCCCGTACTGGGTCAGCCGGTCGGGTTCCAGTTCCAGCATGAACTGGGTGGTCAGGCCGCCGAAGTTGGTCACGTCGGCCACGCCCGTCGCCTTGCGCAGGCGTGGAATGACGGTCCAGAACTGCAGTTCGGACAGTTCGCGCAGGCTGCGGGTGGGGCTTTCCAGGGTGTAGCGGTAGATCTCTCCGGTGGGCGAGGTGTAGGGATCCAGGCCCGCCGCGGCGCCATAGGGCAGATCGACTTCGTCGAGCCGCTCCTGCAGGCGCTGGCGCGACCAGTAGCCATCTACACCGTCCTGGAACACCACCGTGATCAGCGACAGACCGAACAGACTGCGGGTCCGCAGTACGTGCATGCCCGGCGTGCCGAGCAGGGCGCGTTCCAGTGGAATGGTGATCTGCTGTTCGATTTCCTCGGCGGCCAGGCCGGGAACCTGGGTGACGATCTGAGAGGTGGTATCGGCGATGTCCGGATAGGCTTCCACGGGCAGCTGTTTCCAGCAGAACAACCCGTACAGCGCGGCGAAGGCGAACACCAGCCAGACGATTCCGCGTCGGCGGAAACAGGTGTTGACGATGCGGTCAATCATTGAGCAGCACCCCGTTGCGGGTAACGATGCGTTCGCCGGGCTTGAGGCCGGAGACGATCTCGATGCGTTCGCCCTGCTGGAAGCCGGTCGTCACCGTGCGTGGCTCGAACCGGAACGGTGCGCGCTCTACGAAGACGCGCGCGTTCATGCCGTCCTGCAACACCGCCGAGGCGGGCACCATCAGCGCCGATTCCGCACGCCCCTGCAGGACCATCCGCCCGAACATGCCTGGACGGAAACGGCCATCGGCGTTGGCCAGTGCCACCCGTACCCGGACGCTGCGGGTCTCCGGATCCAGCATTTCGTCGATGTAGCGCACGTGTCCCGGAATGGGCTGCCCGGGAAGTGCGTCCAGGACGATGCTGGCGGGCTGGCCGACGAACAGTTGGCCGGCGTCGCGTTCGGGCACGCTGGCGGTCATCCACACGGTCGAAAGATCGGCGACCGCCATCACCGCCGCGTTGATGTCGTTCCAGTAGCCGCCCTGTGCTCCCAGCATTTCCACCACGCGGCCACCGATCGGCGAGCGCAGTACATAGGCGCGGCCCGTGCCCCGGGCTGCGCCCAACTGGGCCAACTGCGCGGTGGCCGCGCGGGCATCGGCTTCGGCGCTGACCAGGGTGAGCCGCGCGGCCTCGAAGTCCTTGCGCGCGCCCACATCCGCATCGAACAACTGGCGCTCGCGTTCAAGGTCGCGCCTTGCCTGGGCGGCGGTGGCGATCGCCTTGGCATGTTCGGCGCGCGCACCGGCCGCTTCGGCGGAATCGAGGGTGAACAGCGCGTCGCCCGCGCGTACCCGATCGCCCAGGACTTTGTGGATCTTCACCACCCGCCCGGGCACCGGGGGCGTGATGCTGACCCGTTTCTCAGGCGCGGCCTCGATGGCGCCCGGCGCGCCCAGTGGCCGGGCGATCTCGGAGACCGTCGCAATGGTGATCTGGAGGCGTTCGCGCAACGGCGAGGACGGCGGCACCTCGACGACGCCGCCGTCATGGCGAAGCGGCGCGCCGCCATCGGCAGTGGAGGCCGGGGAGAGACCGCAGGCGGTCAGGATCGCGCATGACATCAGCGCGATGGTGGCTAGGTTCCTGTGGGACATGAGAGTCTCTTCGGGAGATGTGGAAAGGTGGAGGACGCGTGGATCAGGCAGGCACGAATTCCCAGGACGCCTGACGTATCCCGGGACGAAGGCGCAGGCGACGCAGGCGGCGGAGCAGTTCGCGGCGCGTGTCGACGGGAACGTCGAGATAGAACACCCAGGGCGCCGTGGCACGGCTGCGATGACAGGCATGCAGGCGCAGGCACCGTTGGCGGATGCTCATGCGCAACCAGCGTTCCACCCGCGGATGCAGGCCGACCTGCACGCACAGGCTGATCCGGATCTGGCGGGGGCCGTCCCGGCGGACGACGGCGGCGTTGGCCGCGCCGGAGGTGGTGACGCTCATGCTGGTTCCCGCGCGGTCGTCGCCACGTGGCCGCCGACCGAAAGAACTTCCGGACATGCCGCGGGCCGTGCCAGTCGACGCAAATCGCGGCTCAACGAACCGGGAAGGGCCTGGCGGACCCGGATGCCTGCATCCGCGGGCAGTTGGGCCAACGCTTCGGCGACCAGCCGGGGCGGACAGGACGCCAGCGCGCCGGCGAAGACGTCGCTGCCATGCGCGGTCAGCAGGCGGGAAGGGCGTTGGAACAGCAGCGCCGCGCGCAACGCGGCGTGGATACGGGTGTTGTCCATGACATGACCTCGGCGGATCCCCCGTCGGGCCCGTCATTGATCAGGCGCGGAAGGGAATGCGAACGGTGAATTCAGAGAGAAAGGAGAACGGCGGCCGGGTGCGGCAGCCTGGGTCGGGATCCATGTCCGTTGCCTGCGTGAGAAGGAGTGCGAGATGCGATGGAAGCGTGGACGTCGGCTTGACGTTCGTTGCCGCCGGAGAAAATTATCGGCAGCGCCGGATGGCAGGAACAGCCTGCCTTGGCGTTCCCGTCGCAACCGTTGGTGCGTGCCGGATATACGTAGGCATATGCGCGCGGTGCCGGTCGCGTTGACGCTGGCCGCCCGCATCGACCACGATGTCGGCCTTCCGCTGAGCGAATCGCACCCGATGGCCACGCATGACGACGATATCCGCTGGATGCAGCACGCGCTGGCGCTGGCCGAGCGGGCTGAACGCGAGGACGACGAGATTCCGGTGGGTGCCGTGCTGGTGGATGCGGACGGGCAGGTGCTGGGCGAGGGCTGGAACCGCAACCTGGCCGAACACGACCCCAGCGCGCATGCGGAGATCGTCGCCATGCGTCGCGCCGGGCAAGCGCTGGGCAACCACCGGCTGGTCGGCACGACCCTGTACGTCACCCTGGAGCCCTGCGCGATGTGCGCGATGGCGATGGTGCATGCGCGGGTCGCGCGGGTGGTCTATGGCGCCACCGATCCGAAGACCGGCGCCTGCGGCAGCGTGTTCGATCTGCTGGCCGATCCGCGCCACAACCATCGCGTGGAGGTGCGGGGCGGGATACTGGGAGACGAGGCCGGTCGGCGTTTGACCAATTATTTCCGCGCCAAGCGCGGCCGTCCGCTGCGGTAGAGCGGCGCCTGCTCCGCCGCTTTCTGACCCCTCCAGGGAGCGGCCTGGCACCAGCGGAGCAAGCGCCGTCGTCCTACCGGCGCTTGACGTGCCGGTGATCCATTTCCTCGTTGATGGCGGTCACCGCGAGGGTGGATTCACGCGCCAGCAACAGGCTGGCGGCGAGCATCGCCAGAACCCCGGCCGCGGCCAGCCAGGTGGGCAGGCTGCCCAGCCGGTGACCGAGAAAGGTGTCCACCGCCACCGCCAGGCTGGTGCCGACGAAACAGCTGATGGCCACATACAGCAATTGGCCGGCGCGCAGGATGATCAGGCTGCGGCGGCGCTGCAGGCGGATGCGCATCTCGTAGAGCTGGCGCTCGTGCTCGTCCTCGATGTCGACCAGCTCGCGCAGCAGGGTGCGGGCGCGGTCGATGATCCGGGCCAGGCGGTTGTTGGCGGACAGCAGCAGGGAGGCGGTGGCGGTCAGGAAGAACGCGGGCGCCAGCATCGCGGTCAGGACGGCGTAGTGCGCGAAATTGTTCATGGGCCGGTCGTGGTGGGCGTCTGCGTTATGATGACATCACGCGGATTTCCCGCAACGCGCCGGAGATTTCCGGCTTCATCCTTCCGACGGACAGGTGCATGGCAGCCAGCAACGCGAACAACGACCGACTCATCTGGATCGACCTGGAAATGACCGGGTTGGATACAGGCGGAGACTCCATCCTGGAAATCGCCACGGTGGTCACCGATTCGCAGTTGAACGTGCTGGCCGAGGGGCCGGAACTGGCCATCGCCCATCCGCTGGAGGCGTTGGAGGCGATGGACGACTGGAACCGCAACCAGCATCGCAAGTCCGGATTGTGGCAGCGGGTCGTGGACAGCCAGGTCAGCCTGGGCCAGGCCGAGGCACTGACCGTGGCCTTCCTGACCGAATGGGTGCCGGCCAACGCGTCGCCGATGTGCGGCAACTCGATCTGCCAGGACCGCCGCTTCCTGCATCGCCTGATGCCGCGGCTGGAAAAGTACTTCCACTACCGCAACCTCGATGTCAGCACCCTGAAGGAACTGGCGCGCCGCTGGGCCCCGCCGGTGCTGGAAGGCGTGCGCAAGCAGGCTGCGCACACCGCGCTCAGCGACGTACGCGATTCCATCGAGGAACTGCGCCACTACCGCAAGCACCTGGCCGAACTGGCCGGCTGAGGCGCGCTTTCCCTGCATCTGTACCTGTGGGAGCGACGTGAGTCGCGATGGCCTCGTTCGGAAAGTACCCGGTCGCGGCTGACGTCGCTCCTGCATGGAGCAATCGGCTGTAGGAGCGACGTCAGTCGCGACCCGATAGATCATCAACACCGAACCGTCGTCCCCGGTGAAGTAATCGCGACTGACGTCGCTCCCACAGGAACCGGCGGGTCAGGGGGCGGACGTGGTCGGCGACGGCGCCACATCGCCATCGTCGGCGACGGCGCGGGTGACCAGGTTGGTCAGCGGGGTGCCGTCGGCATTGTGATGGTAGACGTGCAGATCACGCTGCGGATACGGGATGTTGAGGCCGTGGCCGATGATGTCGGTGCGCACGGCTTCGGTCAGCTGGCTGCGGGCGTCACCGAAGTCCTTGGTCTTCACCCAGGCCTGCAGGGTCAGATCGACACTGCTTTCACTCAGCTTGCTCACCATGACCGCCGGCGCGGGATCCGCCAGCACCAGCGGGTTGGCGTGCGCCAGTGACAGCAGCACATTCTTGGCCTGCTTCAGGTCATCGTCGTAGCCGACGCCGACCAGGATGTCGACGCGGCGGCGCGGCTTGGCAGTGAAATTGATGATCGGCGCGGTGGTGATCATGCTGTTGGGCAGCACGATCAGGCGATTGTCGAAGGTGCGCAGGCGGGTCTGGAAAATACGCACTTCCTCGACCACGCCCTCCAATCCGGCGGCCTGCACATGATCGCCGTCGCGGAACGGCCGCAGCACGATCAACATCACCCCGGAGGCGATGTTGGACAGCGAATCCTTGAGCGCCAGGCCCACCGCCAGGCCGGCGGCGCCGACCACCGCCAGCACCGACGTGGTGGGCACGCCGATCTTCTGCAGCGCGGCGATCAGCACCACCACCATCATCACCGCATAGCAGACATTGCGGAGGAAGCCGGCGAGGGTGGCTTCGACGCCCCCCCGGGTCAGCGCGCGGTACACGATCCGGCTGATCCATTTGGACAGCCAGTAGCCGACCAGCACGATGGCGGCGGCGATGGCCCAGTTGGCGAGCACCGCCCCCCAGTCGATCGAACTCCAGTCGAACGCGCGGGGGGCGGAGGGCGTGGACGCCGCGGGGGGCGTCTTGGTCGGGAGCGTGATCAGGGCCATGCGGCCCGGATTATGACGCTTTTCGCTTTGCCAGACGCAGCCAGGTATCGACCACGGTGTCCGGATTCAGCGACACCGACTCGATGCCTTCCTGCATCAGCCACTCGGCCAGATCCGGGTGATCGGAAGGGCCCTGGCCGCAGATGCCGACGTACTTGCCCTTGGCGCGCGCGGACTGGATGGCCAGCGACAGCAGCTTCTTGACCGCCGGGTTCCGCTCGTCGAACAGGTTGGCGACGATGCTGGAATCGCGATCCAGGCCCAGGGTCAGCTGGGTCAGGTCGTTGGAGCCGATCGAGAAGCCATCGAAGATGTCCAGGAATTCGTCCGCCAGCAGCGCGTTCGAAGGCACTTCGCACATCATGATGATCTTCAGTCCCGGCTTTCCGGCGGTCGCGCCATCACCCTGCTTCAGGCCGTGGCGGGCCAGCACCTCGACCACCTTGCGGCCTTCCTCCAGGGTGCGCACGAACGGGATCATCACCCACAGGTTGTCCAGGCCCATCTCGTCGCGGACCTTGCGCACCGCGCGACATTCCAGCGCGAAGGCCGGTTCGAACGAGGCATCGACGTAGCGGCTGGCGCCACGGAAGCCGATCATCGGGTTCTCTTCATGCGGTTCGTAGCGGGTGCCGCCGATCAGGTTGGCGTATTCGTTGGACTTGAAATCCGACAGGCGCACGATGACCGGATTCGGCGCGACCGAGGCGGTGATGGTGGCGATGCCCTCGGCCAGGCGATCCACGTAGAAGCTCACCGGGTCCGCGTAGCCGGCCATCTTGGCGTCGATCTTGCGACGGGTATCCAGGTCCTGGCGGTCGTATTCCAGCAACGCCAGCGGATGCACGCCGATGTGGCTGGCGATGATCATTTCCAGTCGGGCCAGGCCGATGCCGGCATTGGGCAGCTGGCCGAAGTCGAACGCGCGCTCCGGGTTGGCGACGTTCATCATGATCTTCAGCGGCGCCGGCGGCATATTGTCCAGATCGGTCGTCGTGCGCTCGAAGGGCAGGGCGCCGTCATAGATGAAGCCGGTATCGCCTTCCGCGCAGCTGACCGTCACTTCCACGCCATCGGCGATGCTGTCCAGCGCGTTGCCGGTGCCGACCACGGCCGGCACACCCAGTTCGCGGGCGATGATCGCCGCATGGCAGGTGCGGCCACCGCGGTTGGTGACGATGGCCGAGGCGCGCTTCATTACCGGTTCCCAGTCCGGATCGGTCATGTCGGCGACCAGCACGTCACCGGCCTGCACCCGGTTCATGTCTTCCAGCGAACGCACCACGCGGGCCACGCCGCTGCCGATCTTCTGGCCGATGGCACGCCCCTCGGCGATGACCGTGCCGCGCTTTTCCAGCGCGTAGCGTTCGATCTGGGTGGCCTTGGCACGCGACTTCACCGTCTCCGGTCGCGCCTGCACGATGAACAGCTTGCCGCTGACGCCGTCCTTCGCCCATTCGATGTCCATCGGACGGCCGTAGTGCTTTTCGATCACCAGCGCCTGCTTGGACAGTTCCTGCACGTCGACGTCGGAAATGGAGAACTTGCCGCGCAATTCGGCGGGGGTGTCCTCGTTGCGCACGCGCTCGCCCGGCCTGTCCGAATAGACCATGCGGATCTGCTTGCTGCCCAGGGCGCGGCGCAGGATCGCCGGCTTGCCCTGCGCGAGGGTGGGCTTGTAGACGTAGAACTCGTCCGGATTCACCGCACCCTGCACGACGTTCTCGCCCAGGCCGTAGCTGGCGGTGACGAACACCACCTCGCGGAAGCCGGACTCGGTGTCCAGAGTGAACAGCACGCCGGAAGATCCCACGTCCGAGCGCACCATCAGCTGCACGCCCGCGGACAGGAACACGTCCTCGTGCTTGAAGCCGTGGTGCACGCGGTAGGCGATGGCGCGATCGTTGTACAGCGAGGCGAAGACTTCCTTCACCTTGTGGACCACGTCTTCCGCGCCGGTGACGTTGAGGAAGGTTTCCTGCTGGCCCGCGAAGCTGGCGTCGGGCAGGTCCTCGGCGGTGGCGGAGGAACGCACCGCGACCGCGACTTCGCCGCCGCCGTTTTCGGCGCAGAGCTGCGCGTAGGCGTCGCGGATGTCCTGGTCCAGATCGGGCTGCAGCGGGGCATCGATGACCCAGCCGCGGATCTCGCGGCCTGCGGCGGTCAGGGCCGGCACGTCCTCGACGTCCAGGGTGGCGAGCTTGTCGAAGATCCGCTTGGACAGGTCGTTGTGGGTGATGAACGCCTTGAACGCCTCGGCCGTGGTCGCGTAGCCGCCCGGCACGGACACGCCCAAGCCAGCCAGATGGCCGATCATTTCGCCAAGCGAGGAATTCTTGCCGCCGACGCGGGCAAGGTCGGACAGGCGCAACGCATGCAGCCAGAGGATGTTCTCGTTCAAGCGTTAAGCTCCAAAGCTGACCGTGCGCCGCGCCGAGACCATCGGCCGGGCCGTGTCCGTGGGGAAAGAGGCGATATGATGCTATGCAATACCAATTGCAGACAAGCTTGATCTGAAGGGGGTTTCATGATGAATCCGGACCAGCCCGGCCTGGTGACCCGGCCGGTGTTCTACGTCTCCGATGGTACCGGCATCACCGCCGAGACCATCGGTCACAGCCTGCTGACGCAGTTCACCGGTTTCCGCTTCCAGACCGATCGCATTTCCTTCGTGGACGACGAGGAAAAGGCCCGGGACGCCGCCGACCGCATCCGCCGGGCCGGGGTCGCGCTCGGAACCCGGCCGATCGTGGTCAATTCCTGCGTGGATCCGGCCCTGAGCGGGGTGCTGGCCGAGAGCGGCGCCCTGATGCTGGACGTGTTCGCGCCGTTCATCGAGCCGCTGGAGCGCGAGCTGGGCACGCCCCGGCAATCGCGGGTGGGCCAGGCGCACGGACTGGTGGATTTCGAGACCTATCATCGCCGCATCAACGCGATGAACTTCGCCCTGACCCACGACGACGGCATCGCGCTGGAGTACGAAGAAGCCGACGTCATCCTGGTGGCCGTGTCGCGCGCGGGCAAAACCCCGACCTGCGTGTATCTGGCGCTGCACTACGGGATACGCGCGGCGAACTATCCGCTGACCGATCAGGATCTGGAAACCGATCGGCTGCCGCCGCGCCTGCGGGCGTATCGGCGCAAGCTGTTCGGGCTGACCATCGATCCCGACCGCCTGCACCAGATCCGGCAGGAGCGCCGCCCCAATTCCCGCTACGCGCAACTGGATACGTGCAAGCGCGAAGTCGCTTCCGCCGAGGCGATGTTCCAGGTGGAGCGCATTCCGACCCTGAGCACGACCAACAAGTCGATCGAGGAAATCTCCAGCAAGGTGCTGTCCACGCTGGGGCTGCAGCGCGAGATGTTCTGAGACGGGGAAGGGGCCTGAAATGGCCGGAAATGACCGTGGAATCCCGTGACGGGAAACCTTAACTTAGGCTTCCCGGGCGATGCCGTCAATGCTGCCGCGAGCCGCGGCCAGCGTGTAGCATCGGACCCATGCAACCGCCCTCCACCGACCGCCAGGCCCGCATTCCCAAGCTCAGCCGCTTCGGCTGGCTGATGGCGCTGTATGCGGAAAACCATGCGCGGCTGATGCGTCTGTTCGCGCCGGATCATCTGACCGCGGGTACCTACCTGTCTTCGGTCGGGGACGGCCTGGACGTGCGCCTGGAGGTGATCGAGACCCATCGCTACACGGTCGAGCTGCGGATTACCTACGACCTGCGTGATCCGCTGACCGGCGAACCGGATCCCTCCGCCTTCGTGCGCCTTTACCGCGACGCGCATCAGGCCGAGGCCACCCACTGTTATGTGGGCCGACGCTGGCAGGATGTGATCGGTCTGTACCCGCCACCGGCGGAAGTGATCAGCCATCGCATGCGCATGAACACCTTTCTCGGCAAATGGCTGGAGTACCTGGCCGAGCAGGGGCATGGAGTGGCGACGCTGAAGGCAGTGGAAAGCGCGGCGCTGGATGCCGCTTAGTGGTACGCGCCTCGCAGACACGTTGCGATGAAACATTGGCGGAAGGGTGGCGCATCGTCGCGTTGCACAAGCGGGCCTGATTCACGCCGGAAAGACGGGCGGCATTCCGGTTACCCATTCGAACAGCAAGACAAAAACAATCAGGGCCCGGTTTCCCGGGCCCTGATTGCTTCTTCAAAATTGGCGTCCCCACGGGGATTCGAACCCCGGTCGCCACCGTGAAAGGGTGATGTCCTAGGCCTCTAGACGATGGGGACGCGTTTGAAACTTTGCCGCTTAAGTTTTTCTTTCCAGACGGCCTAATGCCTGGAAAGTTGGTGGAGCCAGCCGGGATCGAACCGGCGACCTCTTGCATGCCATGCAAGCGCTCTCCCAGCTGAGCTATGGCCCCACGCGGCGGGAGAGGCGAAATTGTAGGGAGAGCCTTGGCGACTTGCAAGTATTCGTGAAAAAAAAATTTCACGGTGGCGGATTCGGGGCACATCCGTTGGAATAGGCGCTCGCAGAAAACAGGCGGTACGCAGCATCGTGAATATTCAGTTCACCATCGCCGAGTGGGCCGCCTGGGCGCCCGGACTGGAGACGGCCGAGGCCTGGCGGGCGTGGGCACGGAAACCCTTCATTCCGGTCGGCGACGGCACACCGGCCCTGGGCGAAGTGCCGGCCATGCAGCGGCGGCGCATCGATCGCCTGGGCCGGATGGCCATCCAGACCGCCTATTGGTGCCAGCGCGCGGAAGCGGAAGGCATTCCGTTCGTGTTCGCATCGCGGCATGGCGACGTGGCCTGCTCGGTGCAACTGCTGGAAGCGCTGAGTCGGCGGGAAACCCTGTCGCCCACCAGTTTCGGCCTGTCCGTGCACAACGCGATCGCCGCGCTGTATTCAATCGTGCGGGGAGAACGCGGGAACTATCTGGCGCTGGCGGCGGGGCGGGCCACCCCGGAAACGGCGCTGGTGGAGGCGGCCGGGCTGCTCGGGGACGGCGCGCCGGAGGTATTGGTGGTGATCTACGACGCGGCCCTGCCCGAGGTCTATGCCGATTTCAGGGACGAGCCCGACCCCTTCCATGCCTGGTGCTGGCGGGTGGCGCCCGCGGATCGGGAAGGCATCCGCGTCTCCCTTGCCTGCGGGGCGGGTACGGAAACCGGGCAGGCGCCGCCAGCGGACCTGCCGCACGGCCTGGAAGTCCTGCGTTTCCTGCTGACCGGATCCGGGGCATTGCGGCACCGGGTGGACGCCCAGCAGTGGGAGTGGCGCCACGGTGGGTGATCGCCTGAACCACCTCTGGCGGGTGCTCGGCACCGGCCTCAGTTTCCTGGCGTTCGGCCTGGGCGGGCTGGTCCTGCGGGTACTGGTGTTCCCGCCCATGCAATGGTTAGTGCGCGACCCGCGGCGGCGGCGGCGACTGGTCCGGCGGACCGTGCAGCGCAGTTTCGCCGCGCATGTGGAGCTGATGCGCCGGCTGGGGCTGCTGACCTACGAGATCCGTCACCGCGAGCGCCTCCAGCGCGACGGGCTGTTGATCCTTGCCAACCATCCCACCCTGATCGATGTGGTGTTCCTGGTGTCGCTGCTGCCGAACGCCGACTGCGTGGTGAAATCGGCGGTGGCCCGGAATCCCTTCATGCGGGGGCCGGTCCGGGCCGCGGGTTACGTATCCAACGACGACGGCGCCGGGCTGGTGGAGGATTGCATCGCGGCGGTGAAGGCGGGGGGCAATCTGGTGATCTTTCCGGAAGGCACGCGGACCGTCCGCGGGCAGCCACCCAGGCTGCAGCGCGGTGCCGCCAACATCGCCGTCCGGGGCCGTCTGGACGTGACGCCGGTGAGGTTGAGCTGCACGCCGATGACGCTGGGGAAAGGGGAGAAATGGTATCGTGTGCCCACGCGCCGGTTCCATGTGGTGGTGGACGTTCAGGAAGACCTGCCAGTCGCACGGTTCCTGAATGCCGCCGAGCCCGGAACCGGAGGGGACGCGGCAGCCGCCAGGCGGCTCACCGACTATTTGACGAACTTTCTTTTTGTTTGACGACACCTTTTTCGGAGAGAGGAAACGCGTGCAGGCACTTGAGCACGAGATCAAGGAATTGATCATCACCGCCCTGTCCCTCGAGGACATCGGTCCCGATGACATCGACACGGCGGCGCCGCTGTTCGTCGAGGGACTGGGGCTGGATTCGATCGATGCGCTCGAACTGGGCCTGGCGCTGCAGAAGCGCTATGGCGTCAGCCTGTCGGCGGACTCGCAGGAGACCCGCCGGCACTTCGCCAGCGTGCGCGCGCTGGCCGAATTCGTGGCATCGCAGCGGGCGGCGTGACGTACGCGGCGAGGGGAGAGACATGACCAAGAACGAACTATTCGATCGGATCGCCACGATCCTGCACGACACTTTCGAAATCGATCCGGCGAAGATCACGCCGGAATCGCGCCTGTACGACGATCTGGACATCGACAGCATCGACGCGGTCGATCTGATCGTCCAGCTCAAGCCGCTGCTGGGCCGCAACCTGCAGCCGGATGCGTTCAAGACCGTCCGCACGGTGCAGGACGTCGTCGACGTGCTGTATGGCCTGATCCGCGACCAAGCCGCCTGATCAAGGCGCGGCGCGTTCATGGCGAACCGGGTCCGCGCGGCATTGTTCATCGCGCTGTCGCTGGCCTATCCGCTGGTCGTCTATCTGGCGCTGGGCCGGTTCGAGCCGCGCTGGCTGGCCCTGCTGCTGATGGCGTTGGCGCTGCTGCGCGCGCTGGCCACCCGCCAGCCGGTCTGGCTGGCCGCGGCGGGCGGGGCGGCAATCCTGGCCGGGCTGACCACGCTGTTCAACGATGCGCTGCCGCTGAAGCTGTATCCGGCGCTGGTCAACGCGGTGATGCTGGTGGTGTTCGCGGTGAGCCTGCGGTTTCCACCCACGGTGGTGGAGCGCATCGCCCGCCTGAGCGAACCGGATCTGCCGCCGCGCGCGGTCGCCTACACCCGACGGGTCACCCAGGTGTGGTGCGTGTTCTTCATCTTCAATGGCGCGCTGGCGCTGGCAACGGCTCTATGGACCACCGATCGCGTCTGGGCGCTCTACAACGGCGGCATCGCCTATCTGCTGATGGGCGCGCTGTTCGCGGGCGAATGGCTGGTGCGGCAGCGCGTGCGGGCGGCGCACCGGCATGAGTGAGTGGTTGCCGCTGGATCGCATCGCCGTCCAGCCCCGCGTGGGGCGGAAGGTGGGCCCCGGGTGGGAGCATCCGGCGTTCCGGGCCAGCGTGCTGGAGTGGCGGACGGCATTCGCAGAAGCCGGGGGAGAGGACTGGGCACTCTGTTTCGACGATGCCCTGGCATTCGCCGCCGCCCTCTTCGGTGCCTGGCACGCGGGCAAGCGGGTGTTCCTGTGCGCCGACAACCTGCCCGCCACGCGTGAACGCCTGGCGGGCCAGGTGGATGGGTTCGCGGGCGATTTCCCGGACGGTGGTCTGGTGGCCGCGGCGTCGGCGGGCGAGCAGGATCTGCGGCCCCTGGATGAAGCGGCGGCCCGGCTGGTGGTGTTCACCTCCGGCAGTACCGGTGAACCCGTGGCCATCGAAAAGCGTCTGGATCAGCTGGCGCGGGAAGTGGAAGCGCTGGAGGCGGCCTTCGGCGCCGACGCGGGAACCGCCACGGTGCATGGCACGGTGTCGCACCAGCATATCTACGGGCTGCTGTTCCGGGTGCTCTGGCCGCTGGCGTCCGGCCGGCCGATCGCGCCGCGGACCTTCTTCCATGAGGATCTGCTGGCCGCCTTGGCCGTGCAGCCTTCGCTGCTGGTGGCCAGCCCGGCGCACCTGAAACGGTTGCCGCAACAACTCGATTGGAACGCCCTGCGGGGGAAGTTGCGGGCCGTGTTTTCATCCGGCGGCGCGCTGGCGGCGGAAGCCGCGCTGGAAGCCCGCGAGCGATTGGGCGTGGCCCCCACCGAGATTTACGGCAGCAGCGAGACCGGCGGCATCGCCTGGCGCCGCTGGGACAGCGAACTGCCGTCCTGGCGAGCCTTGCCCGGTGTCGACTGGCGCATCGACGACGGACGCTTGCAGGTGCGCTCGCCGCACCTGGCGCAGGCACGGGACTGGTGGACCAGTGAAGATCAGGTCAGCGCGGAAGGCGGCGGGTTCCGACTGCTCGGGCGCGCGGACCGGATCGTCAAGATCGAGGAGCGCCGGGTATCGCTGGACGCGCTGGAACGGGACATCGGCATCCATCCGGGAGTCGCCGAGGCGCGCGTCTGCGTGCTGCCCGGCACGCGTGACGCGTTGGTGGCGGTGGTGGTGCCCAGCGAGGCGGGCTGGGAACTGTTGCGTGGCCAGGGGCGGCGCGCGTTCTCGCAGCTGCTGTCCCAGCATCTGGCCAGTCGACACGACGCGGTGATCCGACCGCGGCGCTGGCGTTACGCCGCGGCCCTGCCGGTGAACGCGCAGGGCAAGGTCACCGAGCGCGCGCTGACCGCGCTGTTCCGGCCCGAGCGCCCGGAACCGCATTGGCGCGTGCGCGAATCCGCGGTCGCCGAACTCGAGCTGGATCTCGATGCGGATCTGGCGGTGTTCGACGGCCATTTCCCGCAGGCGACGATCCTGCCCGGCGTGGCGCAACTGGATTGGGCGATCCGGTTCGGCCGCGAAGTATTCCCGATGCCGCCGCGGTTCCTGCGCATGGAGGCGCTGAAGTTCCAGCGGGTCGCGCGCCCCGGCGATCGCATTCGCCTGCACCTGCAATGGGCCGCGGAAAAGGCAACTTTGGCCTTCCAGTACACCTCCGCGCATGGTCCGCATGCCAGCGGCCGGGTGGTGTTCGGCGCGCAGGCGGAGAGCTGAGCGATGCAGGACGAACGCATGCTGGTGATCATTCCGGTGTTCGATCACGAACACGCGATCGGCGCGATGGTCGGGGGCGTGCTCGCCACCGGCCTGGACTGCCTGCTGGTGGACGACGGTTCCGGTCCGGCCTGCGCGCAGGTGCTGGATGAACTGGCCCGGGCGCATGCGCCGCGTGTGCGACTGCTGCGGTTTGCCCGGAACCAGGGCAAGGGCGGCGCGGTAATGGCGGGCTTTCACGAAGCCGCGCGGCTGGGAGCCAGCCACGCCTTGCAGATCGACGCCGACGGGCAACACGATCCCGGCGACATTCCGCGTTTCGCCGAGGCTTCGCGGAAGCAGCCGGACGCGATCATCTGCGGCGTGCCCGAATACGACGACAGCGTGCCCAAGGGGCGCCTGTATGGACGCTACCTGACCCACGTCTGGGTCTGGATCAACACGCTGTCGTTCGCCATCCGCGATTCGATGTGCGGCTTTCGCATCTATCCGCTGGCGCCGGTGCTGGCGCTGATGGCACAGGAGCCGATCGGACGGCGGATGGATTTCGACGTCGAGATCATCGTGCGGCTGTTCTGGCGTGGCATGGCGGTGATCAATCTGCCGACCCGGGTGACCTATCCCAGTGACGGCGTGTCGCATTTCGATGTCTGGCGCGACAACGTGCGGATCAGCCGCATGCATGCGCGGCTGTTCTTCGGCATGCTGCGGCGCCTGCCGCGCTGGCTGCTGCGCGGCCGGACGATGCCCGCGTGAGCGACGCCGGACAACCGCACTGGGCCGACATCGCCGAGTCCACCTCGGTGGCTGGCGTGCGCTTCCTCTGCGGCGTGCACCGCTGGCTGGGACGCTGGCCGTTCCGGCTGTGCGTCTACCCGGTCGTGTTCTTGCACTGGCTGGGCAATGGCACCGCGCGCGCCGCGTCGTTGCAATACCTGCGTCGGCTGCATGCACACGATCGCGGCGTGTTCGGCCGCGAGCCCGGCGCCCGGCGCAGCCTGCGCCATTTCTTCATGTTCGCCGAGACCCTGCTGGACAAGATCCTGGCGATGGGCCACCGATATCCGGAGCAAAAGGTCACCACCCACCGCGACGTGATGATGGCGATGGTCGCGCAGCGCCGTGGCGGGCTGATCATCACCGCCCACATCGGCTGCCTGGAACTGTGCCAGGCGCTGGCCGATCGGGTTCCGGGCTTCCGGCTCACGGCGCTCGTGCATACCGCACACGCCGCGCGTTTCAACCGGTTGCTGGATCGGCTGGATCCGGCCAACGGCGTGCGCCTGATGCAGGTGACCGAACTGGGGCCGGCCACCGCCACGGTGCTGGCCGAGCGCATCGCCGCCGGCGAGTTCGTCGCCATTGCCGGCGACCGGGTGCCGTTGCAGGGCGGGCGCAGCGTGCGGGTGCCGTTCCTGGGACATACGGCGGCGTTTCCGATCGGCGCCTACGCGCTGGCGTCGGCGCTGGGATGCCCGGTATTCACGATGGCTTGCACCCATGCCGGCGATGGTTACGAAGTCCGGTTCGAGCCGTTCGCGGAGGTCGTGCGCCTGCCACGCGGTTCGCGCGACGCGGCGCTGGCGGAACATGCCGGACGGTTCGCACAATGGCTGGAGCGCCAGTTGGTCGGCGCTCCCTACGACTGGTTCAATTTCTTCCCCTTCTGGGATCAGGTTACGCATGACGCTTCCCCCCGAGAGTGACGCCGGCGCGGTCCGGTTCGGCGATGCCCCGCTGCGCATCGAGGACGTGACGGCGCTGGCGCGCCGGCGGCGCGAGGCCCGCCTGTCCGATGACGCCGGTTTCCGCGCGCGGATCGCGCGCGGCGCCGACTTCCTGGATCGCGTGCTGCGCGAAGACGGCGTCATCTACGGCGTGACCACCGGGTACGGCGATTCCTGCACGGTCAACATTCCGCCGGAACTGGTCGCCGAACTGCCGCACCATCTCTACACCTACCACGGCTGTGGTCTGGGGCGGTTCCTCGACGCCGAGGAAACCCGCGCGGTGCTCGCGGCCCGGTTGGCATCGCTGGCGCGCGGCATGTCCGGGGTCAGCCAGGGCCTGCTGGACGGGCTGGAGAACCTGCTCCGGCACGACGTGCTGCCGCTGATTCCGGCGGAAGGCTCGGTGGGCGCCAGCGGCGACCTGACCCCGCTGTCCTACGTGGCGGCGGTGTTGTGCGGCGAGCGCGAGGTCATCCATGCCGGCGTGCGCCGCCCCGCCGCCGAGGCGCTGGCGGAGATCGGCATGGCACCGCTGAAGCTGCGGCCGAAGGAAGGGCTGGCCATCATGAACGGCACCGCGGTGATGACCGCGCTGGCCTGCCTGGCCTGGGAACGGGCCGATTACCTGGGCCGGCTGGCGACACGACTGACCGCGCTCAACGTACTGGCCAGCGACGGCAACGCGCACCACTTCGACGAGGTGCTGTTCGACGCCAAGCCGCATCCCGGTCAATCGCGAACCGCCGCGCGCCTGCGCCAGGATCTGCACAGCGACCGCCCGCCGCGCAACGAGCAGCGCCTGCAGGACCGCTATTCGCTGCGCTGCGCGCCACACGTGATCGGCGTGCTGGAAGACGCGCTTCCGTTCTTCCGCCAGTTGATCGAAACCGAGCTCAACAGCGCCAACGACAATCCGCTGATCGATCCCGAGCGGGGCCAGATCCTGCACGGCGGACATTTCTACGGCGGCCACATCGCCTTCGCGATGGATGCGATGAAGAATGCGGTCGCCAATCTGGCCGACCTGCTGGATCGCCAGCTGGCGCTGCTGGTGGATACCCGGTTCAACCACGGGCTGCCGTCCAACCTGTCCGCCGCGACCGGTCCGCGCGCGGCCATCAACCATGGTCTGAAGGCCCTGCAGATCAGCGTGTCGGCGTGGACCGCCGAGGCGCTGAAACTGACCATGCCGGCCTCGGTGTTCTCGCGCTCGACCGAATGCCACAACCAGGACAAGGTCAGCATGGGCACGATCGCCGCACGCGACTGCCTGCGCGTGATCACGCTGACCGAGCAGGTGGTCGCGGCCATGCTGATCGCCGCGCGCCAGGCGGTGGAACTGCGCGCCCGGGCCGGTGGTTCGGCCGCGTTCGGCGAACAGGCCGCGGCGATGTACGCGGATCTGCGCGGGCGCATCGCCCTGGTCGAGGAAGACCGCGCGCTGGATACCGAACTGCGTGCGCTGTGCGGGGACGTCCGTGAGCGGCGCTGGAGCCTGTATGCCGACGCCTGACCTGTCCCGCGAAATCGCGCTCTCGCCCGCATTTCACGATTGCGACCCCATGGATGTGGTCTGGCACGGCAACTACTTCAAGTATCTCGAACTGGCCCGCTGCGCGCTGCTCCAACGGTTCGACTACGACTATCCGCAGATGCAGGCTTCCGGCTTCCTGTGGCCGGTGGTGGATGCACGCATCAAGTACATCCGCCCCCTGCGCTATGCGCAGCCACTGGTGGTGCGTGCGGAAATCGTGGAGTGGGAGAACCGGCTGAAGCTGGAATACGCCATCCGCGACGCCGAATCCGGACAGGTCCTGACCCGCGCCCACACCCTCCAGGTGGCGGTCGATGCCGCTTCAGGCGAGATGCTCTATGTGTGTCCGCCGGTGCTGTGGGAACGGCTGGGAGTGCAGGTCGCATGAAACGGTGGTCGGGCTTTCTGTTGTCATCGGTACTGGCGCTGGCCGCGATCACGTGGCCGCCGCCCGCCCGCGCCGCGGACGATCTGGCGGTGGTCAAGCAGCGCGTCGCCCAGGTGGAAGTGCTGCGCGGGCGGTTCGATCAGGAAAAGCGGATCACCGGCTTCAGGAACCCGCTGCGCTCGCAGGGCCGGTTCGTGGTGTCGCGCCAGCAGGGCGTGATCTGGGCCACGGAAAAACCGTTCCCGTCCGAGGTGGTGATCACCCGCGACCGCATCCTCAGCCGCCAGCGCGACGGCAGTCAGCGGGTCGAGGTGGACGGACGCGAACAACCGGCGCTGCGTTCGGTCAACGCGATGATGTTCGCGTTGGTCAGCGGCGATGTCGGGGCCTTGTCCTCGCGCTTCGACACCCAGGCGCAGGCGCTGCCGGACAACGGTTGGCGGCTGAGCCTGAAGCCACGCTCGGCGGCGCTGGCGAAAGCGTTCGCGCGGATCGTGCTGAGCGGTGATCGCTACGTGCGCGAGGTGCGGATCGAGGAGGCCAACGGCGACAGCACCCAATTGCGTTTTTCCGAACTGAAGGACGCTCCGGCCAGCCTGAGTGCGGACGAGGCGCGCTGCTTTGACTGAAGGCCTGGACGCCCGGGATCGACGCTGGCGCGCGGGCTGGCGCTGGCTGGCCCTGCTGTGGCTGGGAGTGGTGGTCGCGGTCGCGGTGCACCAGTGGCGGTTCTGGCAGCACCCGCCCATTGACAGCGACATCCTCGCGCTGCTGCCGCGGGCCGCCGACGATCGTGTGCTGGCCGATGCCACCGAACGCATCGCCGATGCCGGCGCGCGCCAGATCGTGGTGATGCTGGGCGCCTCCGAACCGGCGCGGGCGCAACGGGCCGAAGCGGCGTTCCGGCGCTCGCTGGCGGGCGAGGACGTCGCACGGTTGCCGTTCGCGCCGGCTGACAACGCGGCGGACTGGTTCCCAAAGGCGCAGGCGTTCTACGCGCCGTACCGGAATCGCCTGCTGACGCCCGCGCAGCGCGGCCAGTTGGCGGAAACCGAGGTTGGCGCCTTCGCCGAGCAGGCGCTGGCGGCGCTGTACGGACCGATGGGCGCGCCGCGCCTGACGGAGTGGCGACAGGATCCGCTGGGCCTGTGGCCGCAATGGTGGCAGGCGCGCGCGCAGGCGTCGGGCCTGAGTGTCGGCGAGGACGGCCTGCTGGAGAAGGACGGCCTGCACTGGAGTGTGCTGACGTTCCAGACCCGTGCCTCCGCGTTCCGGCTCGACGGCGAACGCATCATCCAGGATGCGCTGGATCGCGCCGGCGCCACCGCGCGCACGGCCGAGCCTTCGGTGCGCGTGCTGCGCGCGGGCGTGCCGCTGCATGCCGAGGCGGCGGCGGTGCAGGCCAACCGCGAAATCAACACCATCGGCTGGGGCTCGCTGGCGGCGGTATTGCTGCTGGTCTGGTTGTCGTTCCGTTCGTTGCGCCCGATTCTGCTGGTGGCCGCCTCGCTCGTGGTCGGTTGCGCGACCGCGCTGTCGGTGACCGCGCTGGTGTTCGGTCAGGTCCATCTGCTGACCCTGATTTTCGGCGCCAGTCTGGTCGGCGTGGCCGAGGACTACGGCATCCACTGGTTCGCCTCGCGCCAGGGCGTGGCGGCGGAGCGGCGCTGGACCCTGCTGCGCCATCTGCTGCCCGGCCTGTGGCTGGCGTTGGCGACCAGCGCGCTGGCCTATCTGGCATTGGGGCTGGCGCCGTTTCCGGGGCTGCGGCAGATGGCGCTGTTCTCGGTGGTCGGATTGACGGGAGCGTTCCTGACCGTGATCTGCCTGTTTCCCTGGCTCGACGGTGGTCAGGTTCGCGACACGCGTTTCTCGCAGGTGATTGGCCATTCGCTGGACCGCTGGCCGCGCGCGGTTCGCAGCCGTGGCTGGATGGTGGCGGGCGTATTGCTGGCGGTGGTACTGGTCGCCGGCCTGCTGCGCGTGCGCGGCGATGACGACCTGCGCAGCCTGCAATCCTCGCCGCCGGCGGTGATGACCCAGCAGATCGAAGTGGGGCGACTGCTGGGGATGCCGAGCCCGGCGCAGTTTTTCCTGATTCGCGCCGGCGACGCCGAAACCCTGCTGCAACGAGAAGAGGCCCTGACCGCACGCCTGCGCAAGCTGGAAGCCGATGGCCGCATCGGCGGCCATCGCGCGATCAGCGACTGGCTGCCGTCGCAGCGCCGGCAACAGGCCGATGCCGCGCTGACCGGACGGGTGGAGAGCGCGGTGATGACGCAGGTTGGACAGGCCCTGGGAGAATCGCTGGCGCGACCGGATTTCAGCGCCACGGCCCTGCGGCCCGAGGCATGGCTGGCTTCGCCGGTGTCCGCGCCGTTCCGCCACCAGTGGCTGGGGCAGGTGGGCGGGCAATTGGCCAGCGTGGTGCTGATCGATGATCTGGGACGCGACGGTGCGCTGGCGTTGCTGGAGCAACAGGCCGCGCAGCTGCCCGGTGTGCGCTGGGTCGACCGCACCGCCGACTTCTCGCGCCTGCTTCGCCACCATCGCCACCTGATGAGCGGTTTGCTGCTGGCCGGTGCGGTACTGGTGTACGCGCTGCTGTGGTGGCGCTATCGCGCCGGCGCGTGGCGGGTGATGCTGCCGACGCTGCTGGCCGGCGCGCTGACCGTGGCGCTGCTGGGCCTGGCCGGGCAGCCGCTGCAGCTCTTCAACGTACTGGCCCTGCTGCTCTTGCTCGGCATGGGCATCGATTACGGCATCTTCCTGACCGAACACCGTGGCGACGCCAGCGCGTGGATGGCGGTCTGCATCGGCGCAGCCAGCACCTGGCTGTCATTCGGTTTGCTGGCCCTGTCGGCCACGCCGGCGCTGCGCGCCTTCGGTCTCACGCTGCTGCTGGGCATCGGCCTGGTCTGGCTGGTTTCACCGTTGTTCCGCCCATCGGCGCGCCCGTCGGCCCGCCCATCGGCCAGTCCCCGTCCATCCACGAACACGAGTCCTACGGAATGAAAGTCGAACAAACGGAAATCCTCATCATCGGTGCGGGCCCGGCGGGCTCGGTGGCGGCGGCGATGCTGCGCCAGCAGGGGCGCAGCGTCCTGATCCTGGAGCGCGAGCAGTTCCCGCGCTTCTCCATCGGCGAGAGCCTGCTGCCGCAGAGCATGGAATACATCGAAGCCGCCGGCCTGTTGCGGGACGTGGTGGAAGCCGGCTTCCAGTACAAGAACGGCGCCGCGTTCGTGCGTGGTGAGCGCACCACGCAGTTCGATTTCCGCGACAAGTTCTCGCCGGGCTGGGGCACCACCTACCAGGTGCAGCGCGCCGACTTCGACCACGTGCTGGCCAAGGGCGCGGAGCGGATGGGTGCGGAGGTCCGCTACCGGCACGAGGTGCTGGCGGCCGAACCGGGCGAGCGCCCGCGGGTGACCGTGCGCTCGCCGGAGGGCGAGATCTACCAGGTCGAAGCGGACTTCATGCTGGACGCCAGCGGCTTCGGTCGCCTGCTGCCCAAGCTGCTGAAACTGGAATCACCATCGAATTTTCCGGTGCGCGGGGCCATCTTCACGCACGTTCGCGACCACATCGCGCAGGATGCCGGCTTCGATCGGAACAAGATCCTGATCACCACCCACCCCGAGCACGTCGACGTATGGTATTGGACCATCCCGTTCTCCAATGGCTGCTGCTCGCTGGGCGTGGTCGCGGAAATGGAGTTCCTCAATCGCTATCCGGGCACGGAGCTGGAGCGCCTGCAGGCGATCGTCGGCGAGGATCCCAACCTCACCCGGTTGCTGAAGAACGCCGAGTGGGCGGTGCTGCCGGTGCGCCAGATCACCGGTTACTCGGCCAACGTGAACTCGCTGTGGGGATCCGGCTACGCCTTGCTGGGCAACGCCGGCGAATTCCTGGATCCGGTGTTCTCCTCGGGCGTGACCATCGCGTTCAAGTCGGCGCAGTTGGCGGCCGACTGCCTGCGGCGCCGGTATGCGGGGGAAACCGTGGACTGGGAAAACGACTATTCGATACCACTGCGCGCGGGCGTGCAGACGTTCCGCCGTTTCGTGGAAGCCTGGTACGAAGGCGGCTTCCAGAAGATCATTTTCCATCCTGACCAGCAGCCGGAGATTCGTCGCATGATCTGCTCGATCCTGGCCGGCTATGCCTGGGATACCCAGAACCCCTATGTCGCCGACACCGGCCGCCGCCTGCGCGTGCTGGAGGAACTGTGCGACGCCTGATCGTCCTGTTGGGGATGCTGTGCCTGCTGGCCGCCTGCGCGCATCGCGCGCCGGCGCCGGCGGTCGCGTTGCCGGCGTTGCGGCTGGCGCCGGCCGCGCTGGGCGAGCCGCTGGCGGTGCAGCAGCGCCTGCATTTCGAGTTTGGCGCGCAACAACGCGATCTGGATGCCTTGCTGGAAGTGGATGCGCAGGAAGTGCGGCTGGCCGTGCAGGCGCTCGGCCAGTCCGGCGTGCGCCTGCAATGGGACGGCCGGGAATTGCGACAGCAACGCGCGCCCTGGTTGCCGCCGGCGGTGCGCGGCGAGCGTGTGCTGGACGATCTCCAGTTCGCGCTGTGGCCGGTGGATGCCGTGCGCGGTGCGTTGCCGGCCGAATGGCGGGTGGAGGACGACGGACGCGAACGGCGGTTGCTGCGGGACGGTACCGCCTGGCTGGTGCTCATCCGCGAAGCGCCGGATCGTCTGCGGCTGCGCAATCTGGCCGAAGGCTACGCGCTGGACATCCAGACGGTGGGTGGAGAACCGGTCCCGTGAGCACCGCGTCGGTCTTCCTCAACGAACTCGGCATCACCTGCGCGCTGGGACGCGGACCTGACGCGGTCGCCGCGGCGCTGTTCGCCAGCGATTCGCCGGCGGGGGCCGGCGTCAGCGAGGCGCTCACGCCGGGACGCCCGCTGGTGCTGGGCACGGTGACCACGCCGTTGCCGGATCTCCCGGACTGTCCGCTGCAACTGCGGGGACGCAACAACGCGCTGCTGCGCGATGCGTTCGCCCAGATCGCACCCGCGGTGGCCGCCGCGATCGAACGCCATGGCGCGGATCGCGTGGCGGTGGTGCTGGGAACCAGCACCTCGGGCATCGGTGAGTCCGAACAGGCATTGCCGTTCAAGCACGCGCATGGCGTGTGGCCTGCCGGGTTCCACTATGCCCAGCAGGAAATCGGCACGCCGGCGCGGTTCATCGCCGCCGAGGCAGGCGTGCATGGTCCGGCCTGGACCATTTCCACGGCCTGTTCCTCCAGCGCCAAGGCGCTGGCCTCGGGTGCGCGGCTGTTGCGCGCGGGCATCGTCGACGCGGTGATCGCCGGCGGCGCGGATTCGTTGTGCCGCTTCACCATCGACGGCTTCAGCGCGCTGGAATCGGTGTCGGCCGCCCGCTGCAACCCGTTTTCGCGTCATCGCAACGGCATCAACATCGGCGAGGGCGCGGCGCTGTTCCTGATGACCCGTGATTCCGGCCCTGTACGGCTGGCCGGGTGGGGCGAGACCGCCGACGCCCACCATATTTCCGCGCCGGAGCCGCAGGGCGTGGGTGCAATCGCGGCGATCCAGCAGGCGTTGGCGCGCGCGGGCCTGCACGCGGACGACATCGACTACGTCAACCTGCACGGGACCGCCACCCCGCAGAACGACGCGATGGAAAGCCGCGCCGTCGCCGCGACGATGCGGCCCGATACACCCGTGAGTTCGACCAAGCCGCTGACCGGACACACCCTGGGCGCGGCGGGCGCGATCGAGGCCGGGCTGTCCTGGCTCGCGCTGGCCGCCAATCCCGAACATCGACTGCCGCCGCACTGGTGGGATGGCGAGGCGGATCCGGAGCTGGCGCCGCTGCGCTTCGCCGTCCCCGGTGAACGCGCCGCGTGTCCGCTGCGGCATGTGCTCAGCCATTCGTTCGCGTTTGGCGGGAGCAACGCCGTCCTGTTGCTGGGAGCCGGATGATGCAGGGCGACAGCATCCATATCGCGCATCCGCTGTACGACATCGAACGGGTCATCCCGCATCGCGGCACCCTGCGCCTGATCGACCGCCTGCTCGGCTGGGACGAGGACCGGGTGGCGGTCGAGGTGCGGGTTCCGGCGGACGGACCGTTCAGCGAGGAAGCCGGCGTCCCGGCCTGGGTCGGAGTGGAGTACATGGCCCAGGCGATCGCCGCCTGGGCCGGCTGCCGCGCCCGCCAGGCCGGTGGCGAGCCGAACATCGGCTTCCTGCTGGGCACCCGCCGGTACCAGTCCATCTGGCCCCATTTCCCGGCCGGCACCCTGCTGCGGGTGGAGGCGATTCGCGAGATGTTGGGCGACAATGGCCTGGGGATGTTCGCCTGCCGGATCGAGGCGAACGGGGACGAAATCGCAAGCGCCAACGTGTCGGTGTTCGAACCACCGGACGCGATGGCCTATCTGGAGAACGAGCAAGCATGAGTGGAGACTCGACGGTCCTGGTTACCGGGGCCAGCCGTGGCATCGGGCGCGCGATCGCGCTGCGTGCCGCGCAGGACGGGTTTGACGTGGTGGTGCACTACCGCAGCCGGGGGGAGGAAGCCGAGGCCGTGGCCGCGGAGATCCGCGCGATTGGCCGGCAGGCGCGGGTGATGGGTTTCGACGTGGGCGATCGCGCCGCCGCCGCGCAGGCGCTGGAAGCCGACGTCGCCGCGCATGGCGCGTACTACGGCGTGGTCTGCAATGCGGGCATCGCGCGCGACAACGCTTTCCCGGCGATGAGCGGGGAGGACTGGGACGCGGTGATTCACACCAATCTGGACGCGTTCTACAACGTGCTCAATCCGCTGACCATGCCGATGGTGCGCCGACGCAAACCCGGCCGCATCGTGACCCTGTCGTCCGTGTCCGGCCTGGTCGGCAATCGCGGGCAGGCCAATTACAGCGCCGCCAAGGCCGGCATCATCGGTGCGACCAAGGCGCTGGCGCTGGAACTGGCCAGTCGCGAGATCACCGTCAACTGCGTCGCCCCCGGATTGATCAACACCGAGATGGTGGCCGGCGAAGTGGCCGAGGAAGCGCTCAAGCTGATCCCGATGCGCCGCATGGGCCAGCCGGAGGAAGTCGCCGCGGTGGTGGCGTTCCTGCTGTCGCCCGCGGCCGCCTATGTGACCCGCCAGGTCATCTCCGTCAATGGAGGGTTGATCGGATGAGCGATACACGACTGAAACGCGTGGTGATCACCGGCGCTGGCACGATCAGCCCTTTGGGCAACGACTGGTCCAGCGTGCATCTGCGCCTGCGCGAATGCCGCAACGCGGTGCGCCACATGCAGGACTGGGATGTCTACGAGGGCCTGAACACCAAGTTGGCCGCGCCCGCCGCCGAATTCGAACTGCCCGCGCACTACAACCGCAAGACCACCCGCAGCATGGGCCGGGTCGCGCTGATGGCGGTGCGCGCCACCGAGCTGGCGCTGGAACAGGCCGGCCTGCTGGGCGAGCCGTTGCTGCGCAGCGGCCGGGTGGGGGTGTCCTACGGTTCCTCGGCCGGTACTCATAGCGCAATCGGTGACTTCGGCCGGATGCTCAACGAGCACACCACTGACGGCATCAACGCCACCACCTATCTGAAGATGATGAGCCATACCGCGCCGGTGAACATCGGCGTGTTCTTCGGCCTGACCGGCCGGGTCATCACCACTTCCAGCGCCTGCACCTCGGGCAGCCAGGGCGTGGGTTCCGCCTACGAGGCGATCCGCTTCGGCAAGCAGATCGCGATGGTCGCCGGTGGCGCGGAACAACTCGACGCCACCGCCGCAGCGGTGTTCGACACCCTGTTCGCCACCAGCGTGCGCAACGACGATCCGCAGACCACGCCGCGGCCGTTCGACGCCGACCGCGACGGCCTGGTGCTGGGCGAGGGTGCCTGCACGCTGATCCTGGAAGAACTGGAGCATGCGCGCGCGCGGGGCGCGAACATCCTGGCTGAAATTGTGGGTTATGGCACCAACAGCGATGGCCAGCACGTTACCCAGCCCAGCGCCGACACCATGGCCGAAGCGATGCGGCTGGCGCTGGAAGACGCCGGCTTGACGCCGGACGCCATCGACTACGTCAACGCGCACGGCACCGCCACCGACCACGGCGACATCGCCGAGACCACCGCGACCGCGCAGGTATTCGGTCCGCGCATTCCGATCAGTTCGTTGAAGAGCTACGTCGGCCACACCCTGGGCGCCTGCGGCGCCTATGAAGCCTGGGCCACCATCGAAATGATGCGCGAGGGCTGGTTCGCCCCCACGCTGAACCTCGACTCGCGCGATCCGCGTTGCGCCGACCTGGACTACATCACCGGCGAAGGACGCGAGTTGCGGGCCGAACACGTGATGAGCAACAACTTCGCCTTCGGCGGCATCAACACCTCGCTGATCTTCCGCCGCTGGCAGGACTGATACCGTTTTTCTTTCACTACAAGGAGTGCCGACATGAAACGATTGCTCACCGCCGCCCTGCTGACCCTGTCCATCGCCCCGCCCAACGCCTTTGCCGGCGATACCCGCCTGGAACTGCCGCTGCAGGAACTGATTGACTCGCCGCAGGCCAAGGAAGCCGGCATCGACGGCAGCGTGCGGTTCTATCTGTCCGGCCAGGCCCACCCCGCGGTGACTTCGCGCATGGGCGAGGACGTCTCCAACAAGAAGACCAACGGCGTCGGCAAGAACGATGTGGAATCCTGCCGCTGGGTCGCCCTGTCGGTGCTCAAGGCCTTCCAGGAAAGCGCCAAGGCGCGCGGCGCCAACGCGGTGATCGACATCACCAGCTACTTCAAGAAGAACGAGTTCAAGAGCCCCACCAACTATGAATGCTACGCCGGCAACATCATGTCGGGCGTGGCATTGAAGGGGACTTACGCGAAGGTGAAGTGAGTCCGTCGATCAGTTTTAATCCAAGGAAAAGCCCGGCGATGCCGGGCTTTTCCTTGGATATTGAGATGCATGACCATAGGAATGTTCTCCTCAGATTCAGTTTGCCAGAATGCTCAGGAGTCTCGAACTTTATATCCATTCTCAGACAGCCATGTGTCATGGAGCCATTTTTCAGTGCCGCGATGGCCGGGGAATGTGATCCAATGGATGTCCCGTTCGAACACCATCACCTTGCGATCGGCTCCGACGATGACCCACATCCAGAGGCCGTCGGCGGTGTTGCGCATCTTCACTTTCATGCCTGTGAGTGTCAGGTTCTCCGTCTTGCCGTTGCGAATCACGCGCAGTGGTTCGTCATGTGGTTCGATCCAGCTGAGTTTCATTCCCGGCAGGAGGTCGGGTGCAACAGTCCGCAGAAAGTCCATGGCGATTTCCTGCGTTTCGTCTCGTGTGGGAAGTTCGCCTCCGGCGAGGTCGAGGTCCATGCGGGTAAAGCCCATCAGGCGACCATCGTTCGCTATGACGGCGCTGAAATGTTCGCCTCCGAGCGCTGCGTTGCGAGCATCCTTGCGTTCGTAGCGAACCAGCTCAGCTTTTTGTTTGTCGACGGTGACGTTGCGTCTGGCAACTTCACGATATCCGGCCGGGATATGAGTTGCGATGATGCTCGCGGGGTCCTGGGAAGCCATTGTCGTTGAAGTCATGGTATTTCCTTTCGGGGGCTGATCCAGCGTTTCCTGGGTAGTTGTCGCTACCATGAGACAGAGCATCATGAGTGTGATGGTGGAACGTGATCGGGACATCTCGAAGTTCTTCTTTCAGGTTGATCTGGAAATGGGGCGCTGGTGGATTGCAAGCGTGAGCCCGATAATTGCCAGCAGCCGCAAAGCGGCGGGCAGATGCCAGAGGGTGGAAGAGCCGAAGCCTGCCAGTATCTGCCTCCCGACGATGAAGTAGGTTTTCCGCTCGCCGTCCAGTGACGACGATGAATGAGTTCGCGGACAACGAAAGAGGTACTTCCATGCAAAGGAGCGATGAGCTCCAGACGTCGGAGTCTGGCGCTGGCGCTGGGTCCTGTCGACTAACTTTGAGCGTTTTCGAGCCAATGTTTTCGTTGTCACGGGAAAGGCGAAGTTATCGCGGTTATCCGTGGGTAAAAAGAGAAGAACAGGCAAAGGCCAGCACGCGGGAAGCGCATCGCATGATGGCATGATGAAGGTTGAATGACTCCAACGAAGACCTTACGCATGAACGGGAAAGGGCGTGACCTATGAGTGATCGCATCAAACAGCGGGCGGCATCGGCGATCGTCAGTCTGGCCCGGCGAACCGCCGCACGGGCGGAGGACAACAGAATGGCCCGGCACGAGCGCCTGCGCGAAGCCGAACAGTTGTATGGCATGGCGCTGGATCTGTTTCCCGAACAGACTTGGGCGCATTGGCGCGGCTTGGTTCTGATGGAACTGGAGGACTACGCCGCGGCGGAGGAAGCCTTCAATCTTGCGGCGTCACTGGACAGGGCGTGGGAACTCAATGGCCTGAAGGAATCGGTCTACCTCGACTTCGCACGCCGCGCCCGTGCTTTGCGCAATGACCGACGGAGCGGGCAAGCAGGGCTGGTCGATGGCGTTGATCCGCCGGGTAGTATTGATATGGGGCTGCCTGAAAGCTTGACTGCGATGATGAATGCACCGGGTCCGATGCAGGATCTGCAGCAGGAACTGATGGCCTTGTTGCAGACCAATGCGGCGCTGGGTGAACAGATCGACGATGAGGATTCGGAGGCCGAAGCGGGGCGCGATCCGCTGACCCTCGAGGAAGAGGAAGCCGCCATCGAGGCGGGAGAGCGGTTTGCCTACCACCTGATCGACGGCCGATTCGAGGCTGCCCACCAGATGATGGGTGCCAAGCTGGGAGCCGACTGCACGCCTGCCCAACTGAAGCAGTGCTACGAAGAGATGACCGGCTACCTGGAGGAACCGATCGACACGGTGACAAGCGAGCCGCCCGATCGGTGGGAAGGACACATCCACATCTATGTGGCGCTTTGCAATGACCGCGGCAGCGAAGCCGTGTTCCTTGGGCTGGAGCAAACCGGGCAGGAACCGCAGGTGGTCAGTATCGAATGGGGGCGGCCCTGACGGGGCGTTTTTCGGCCGTCATGTCCTGACGGGCGTGGTGGTGTGGGGCGGTTGCCGGCGTTGGGTGTTGTGGCGCGGGATTTTTCCGCTTGCCCCACCCAACTCTCCCCCGCAAGCGGAGGAGGGGATGTTTCCGTGTGCCAGTGCGGTATGGCTGGGTCGATGCCGTAACTTCGCCGGTCGTGATTCGGTGGGGAGATGAGATCACCTCGCCATCACGACGTTCCGCTCCTTCCCCCGTTTGCGGGGGAAGGCCGGGATGGGGCGCTTTTCAGCGCTGCTTTCTGTCGAACGTGGTGATGCAGGGGCTGTATTTCCGACGTTGAGTGTCGTGGTGTGGAATTCTTCCGCTTGCCCCTCCCCAACCCTCCCCGCAGGCGGGGGAGGGAGCGGTTTCCGTGTGCCGGTGCGGCATGGGCCAGGCGACGCCGTGACTTCGCCGGTCGTGATTCGGTGGGGAGAGAGGAGATCACCTCGCCATCACGGCGTTCCGCCCCGTCCCCCACCGGGATGGGCGTGCTTTTCAGCCCGGCCGCTACGCAGACGAGGCCGACCGCGCACGGCGCTCGATGAAGTTGAGCAGCGGGCCGGTCATCGCCGTGGTCACCAGCGCCATGATCACCAGCACCGCGAACAGGCGATCACCGATCAAGCCCATCTCGTAGCCCAGGTTGAGCACGATCAGTTCCATCAGGCCGCGCGTGTTCATCAAGGCGCCCAGGCGCAGCGCATCGGTCCGCGGCATGCCGGCGCTGCGCGCGGCCAGCCAGGTGCCCAGGCCCTTGCCGAGGCTGGCGACGAGGATCACGATCACGCACAGCAGCAGGTCGCTGGCCCGCCAGCCGTCCACGCGCAGGCGCAGCCCGGTCATGGCGAAGAACAGCGGCAGCAGCAGCGAGATCGCGAAGGGTTCGACCTTCTGGATAAGCAGTTCGCGCAGGCGCGTGTTGCCGGATACGGCGATGCCGGCCAGGAATGCGCCGAACAAGGCATGGATGCCGAGCAGCTCGGTCACCAGCGCGGCGGCCAGCGCCATCAGCAGCAGGCCAATCAGATGGCGGCCCTCGCGCTCGGGTGCGACTTCGTGCCGCGACAGCCACGGCCGCACCAGCGCGATCATCGCGGCGGCGAATGCCAGCGTGCCCAGCAGGCTGATCAGGGCCGCGTTCCAGCCACTGGCCTGCACCGAGGCGACGATGGCGGCCAGCAGGCACCACGCGCTGGCGTCGCCCAGCGCGGCGCAGGCGACCGCGATGCGGCCGAGCGGGGTGTGGGTGATGCCGCGATCGGACAGGATGCGCAGCAGCACCGGGAAGGCGGTGATGCTGAGCGATACGCCCAGGAACAGGGCGAAGTTGGCGAAGCCGACGCCGGCCGGCGCATGCGCGTTGAACAACGCGAACGCCAGCAGCACGCCGCACAGGAACGGCAGGGCGATGCCGCTGTGGCTGACCAGCAGGGCGAAGGCGCGGCGGCCATGCAGGGTGGACAGTTCAAGTTCGGCGCCGGCGACGAACAGGAACATCAGCACGCCCAACTGGCTGATCAACCCGAGTGCGCCGAGCGATCCGGGCGCGAACAGCCAGGCCTGGGTTTCCGGCATCACCGCCCCGAACAGCAGCGGCCCCAGCAGCAGGCCGGCGGCCATTTCGCCGATCACCGCGGGCTGACCGAAACGCTTCAGCAGCCAGCCGGCCCCCTTGGCCACCGACAGCACCACCAACAGTTGCAGCAGGAACAGGGACAACGGCGTGCCAGCGCCGCCGTGGCCGGCGTCCGCCGCGGGTGCCGGCGGTGGCGCGGACACCGGCAACGGCCAGCGCGAGAGCAGCAGCGCGGCCAGCAGCGGTGCGGCGACCAGCAGCAGATAACGCCAGGGGGAGGTTGCGCCGGACCGTATCTGCGAATCTTGCATGTACCGGTGGACCCCGCGCCTGAAGGATGCGCCGCATTCTAGCGGCGCATCCGTTCACGGGAGCAGCGGCTTCAGCCGGCCATCGGCAGCGACTGGTGACGCAGGCGCAGGGCGTTGGCGACCACCGAGGCCGAGCTCAGGCTCATCGCCAGCGCAGCCAGCATCGGCGAAAGCAGCGGGCCGCCGAACAGGTACAGCAGGCCGGCGGCGACCGGCACGCCCAGCGCGTTGTAGAAGAACGCGAAGCCCAGGTTCTGGCGCATGTTGCGCACGGTCGCTTCCGACAGCGCCTTGGCGCGGACGATGCCGCCCAGATCGCCCTTGACCAGGGTGACCTGCGCGCTGGACATCGCCACGTCGGTGCCGGTGCCCATGGCGATGCCGACGTCGGCGGAGGCGAGGGCGGGCGCGTCGTTGATGCCGTCGCCGGCCATGGCCACCACCCGGCCCTCGGCCTTCAGGCGGGCGACCAGCGCGGCCTTGTCGGCCGGACGCACCTCGCCGTGGACCTCGTCGATGCCGACCTGCGACGCCACGGCCTGCGCGGTGCGCTCGCCGTCGCCGGTCGCCATCACGATGCGCACGCCGGCCGCCTGCAAAGCACGCAGCGCCGAAGGCGTGGTGATCTTGATCGGATCGGCCACCGCGATCAGCCCGGCGACGCCACCATCCACGGCCAGGAACATCACGCTGGCGCCTTCGGCGCGCAGGCGGCGGGCGTCGGTGTCCAGCGCCGAGACGTCGACGCCGGTTTCCTGCATCAGCGCGGTGTTGCCCAGCGCCAATGCCTTGCCATCCACGTGGCCACGCACGCCGATGCCGCTGGAGGACTCGAAATCCTGCGCGGAGGCGAGGGCGATACCGCGCTCGCGCGCCTCGGCGACGATGGCGTGCGCCAGCGGATGCTCGCTGCCGGCGTCCAGGCTGGCGGCCAGCCGCAGCGCTTCGTTCTCGTCGAATCCGATGGCTGGAATCAGCGTGCGGAACGCCGGGCGACCTTCGGTGAGCGTGCCGGTCTTGTCGACGATGAGGGTGTCGACCCTGCGCAGGGTTTCGATGGCCTCGGCATCGCGGAACAGCACGCCCAGCTGGGCGGCGCGTCCGGTGGAGACCATGATCGACATTGGCGTGGCCAGGCCCAGCGCACACGGGCAGGCGATGATGAGGACGGAGACCGCGTTGAGCACGGCATACGTCCACGACGGTTCCGGACCGAACAGACCCCAGCCCAGGAAGGTCAGCACAGCCGCGGCCAGCACCGCCAGCACGAACCAGAACGATACCTTGTCGGCCAGCCGCTGCATCGGCGCGCGCGAGCGTTGCGCCTGCGCCACCAGTTGCACGATCTGGGCGAGCACGCTGTCGCTGCCGACGCGCTCGGCGCGGATGATCAGGCTGCCGGAGCCGTTGATGGTCGCGCCGATGACACCGTCGCCGTCGGCCTTGGACACCGGCACCGGTTCGCCGGTCAGCATGGATTCGTCGATGTGCGAACGCCCTTCGATCACCACGCCGTCCACCGGCACCTTTTCGCCGGGACGCACGCGCAGGCGATCGCCGACGTGGACGTGCGAGAGTTCGATGTCCTCTTCCTGGCCATCCTCGCGCAGGCGGCGGGCGGTCTTGGGGGCGAGTCCGAGCAGCGCCTTGATCGCCGCCGAGGTCTGCGAGCGCGCCTTCAGTTCCAGCAGCTGGCCCAGCAGGGTCAGCGAGACGATGATCGCGGCGGCCTCGAAATAGACGCCAACCCGGCCGTGTTCGTGGAACGAGGCGGGGAACAGGTCCGGCGCGACCGTCGCCACCACGCTGTAGCCGTAGGCCGCGCCGACGCCGGTGCCGATCAGCGTCCACATGTTCGGGCTGCGGTTGCGGATGGACTGCGCCCAGCGCTGGAAGAACGGCCATGCCGCCCACAACACCACCGGTGTGCTCAGCACCAGTTCGATCCAGGTGCGCGTGGTCGGCGACAGTGAATGGAAGTACTGGCCGAACATCGCCAGCACCAGGGTCGCCACGCTCAGCGGCAGGGTCCACCAGAAACGGCGGCGGAAGTCGATGAGTTCCGGATTCTCGCCATCGTCCAGCGAAGGCATCATCGGTTCCAGCGCCATGCCGCAGATCGGGCAGGTGCCGGGACCGTCGCGGACGATTTCCGGATGCATGGGGCAGGTGTACTGCGCGCCGGGCACCGCGGCTTCCGGCTCGCGCTTCGGTGCCAGCCAGCGCGGCGGATCGGCGATGAACTTGCCGCGGCAGCCGGCTGAGCAGAAGTGATAGGTCTTGCCGTCGTGTTCGGCGCGATGCGCGGTGGCGTCGGGATCCACGCTCATGCCGCAGACCGGATCGATCACGGTGCCCGCCGCGTGGGCGGCGTGTTGGTGTGCGTGGTCATGACCGGCGTGGGAAGGCGCGGTCGGGGCATGCCCGCGCGCATGCGTGCCCGCGTGCGAATGCTCCGCATCGCTGGCCTGGCAGCAGGCACCCTTCGCCTTCGCGGCGCTGGCATCTTCGTCCTTTCCGCCGCCACGGCAGGCCGAAGGCTTCTCTTCGGTCGCGGATGCGGCGAGGAATCGCGCCGGTTCGGCGACGAACTTGTCGCGGCAGCCGGCAGAGCAGAAATGGTACGTCTGGCCATCGTGTTCGACGTGGTGCTGCGTGGTGGCCGGATCGACGCTCATGCCGCAAACCGGGTCACGCGCGGAGGTTGGCGTGGAAGGCGAGCCGTCACCGCAGCATCCACCTTGCGTCCTGTTGGCATCCGGCTTGTCGTGCGAATGGCGGGAGCCGCTCATTTCGGCTCCTCGGCCAACGCGGCCACGATCGGGCACTCGCTCAGATCGCCATGGCCCGGACAGGCCTCGACCAGGGTGCGCAGGGCATCGCGCATGCGGGTCATCTCGGCCAGCCGCTCCTCGACGACGGCCAGCTTGCTGGCGGCGGCGGCTTTCATCTGGCCCATGTCCTCGCGTCCGGCGCTGATTTCCAGCAGATCGCGGACTTCATCCAGGGTGAAGCCGAGCGCCTTGGCGCGGCGGATGAAGGTCAGGCGGATGACGTCCCCGCTTTCGTAGCGGCGGTAGCCGGCGGGGCTGCGGCTCGGCGGAGGCAGCAACTGCTGGCGCTCGTAGTAGCGGACGGTATCGATGGGCACGCCCGCCAGGCGTGCCAATTGGCCGATATTCATGGCGTTCTCCGGTTCGGAATGGCGCCATTCTGCACCCTTGACCTTGGTCAAGAGTCAAGGGTTTTGTCACATTGGCGGGCTCAGCCGCGGATGGCGTGCGCCGCGCGGTGGATCAGGCGGGCGGCGACCCGGGCGGTGCCGTTGTCGCGGTCGAACGGAGGCGACAGCTCCGCCACGTCCATCAGCGCGACCTTGCCGGTGGCGGCGATGGTTTCCAGCAGCGGTTCCAGCACTTCCAGCGGCACGCCGCGGGCGCTCGGCGCGCTGACGCCGGGCGCCATCGCATGCGGCAGCACATCCAGGCAGACGGTCAGGTAGATCAGGTCGATGTCGCGCAGCCAGTCGGCCACGCGCTGCTGGCAGAGATCAAGCCGGCGCATGTCCATCTCGTCGTCCAGCAGATAGCGCACGCCCCGCCGGCGCGCGGTCTCGAACAACTGGCGGGTGTTGGCCGAGGCGCTGATGCCCAGGCACAGGTACTGCAGATCCAGACCGATGCCGGCGGCGTGATCCAGCGCCTGCAGGAACGGCGTGCCGGAACTGCCGACCGGTTGCTGGCGCAGATCGAAATGCGCGTCGAAATTGACGATGCCCACGCGCGGCCGGCGATCGCGCAGGTGCCCGATCAGGCCCAGGTAGCTGGCGAAGGCGATCTCGTGCCCGCCCCCCAGACCGATCGGCAGGTGGCCGGCGTCGAGCAGGGCGGCGACACGGGCGCCGAACGCCACCTGCGCGCCTTCCAGATCCTCGCCCTCGCAGATCACGTCACCCGCGTCGTACAGCGGGGCGTCGTCGCGGACCGGCAGGTTCGACAGCGCCGCGCGCAGGACCATCGGGCCCTGCGCCGCGCCGGTGCGGCCGTTGTTGCGGCGGATGCCTTCGTCGCAGGCAAAACCCACCAGCGCCACACCGGCGGGCGCGCCCGCCTCGGGCGTGGCGACGATCTGGTGCCAGCGGCGGGTGTCGCCGTCGCCGGGGGAATCGATGCGGCCTTTCCAGCCTGGGATCACGCGGATGCTCCGAGCGGCATGTCGACGAAGGCCGTCAATGTACCGCTGGCGACCAGTGCTTCCAATGCCTGCATTTCCGGCGCCAGGTAGCGGTCCTCGCCGTAGTGCGGCACTTCCGCGCGGACGCGGGCGTGGGCGGCTTCCAGCAGGTCGGAGGACTTCAGTGGACGACGGAAATCGATGCCCTGGGCGGCGGCGAGCAGTTCGATGGCGACGATGCGGCGCACGTTGGTCGCCACGTCGCCGGCCTTGCGCGCGGCGAAGGTCGCCATGCTGACGTGGTCCTCCTGGTTGGCGGAGGTCGGCAGCGAATCGACGCTGGCCGGATGGGCAAGGGTCTTGTTCTCGCTGGCGAGCGCGGCGGCGGTGACGTGGGCGATCATGAAGCCGGAATTGATGCCCGGCTCGGCCACCAGGAAGGCCGGCAGGCCGGAGATGCTGGCGTCGATCAGCAGGGCGATGCGGCGTTCGGACAGCGCGCCGACTTCGGAAACCGCGATGGTGATCTGGTCGGCGGCGAAGGCCACCGGCTCGGCGTGGAAGTTGCCGCCGGAGATCACGTCACCGGTGTCGGTGAACACCAGCGGATTGTCGGACACCGCGTTGGCCTCGATCCACAGCGTGCGCGCGGCCTGTTGCAACTGGTCGCGGCAGGCGCCCATGACCTGCGGCTGGCAGCGCAGGCTGTAGGGATCCTGCACGCGGGTATCGTTGTGGCGGTGCGACTCGCGGATGGCGCTGCCGCGCAGCAGGCGCAGATACTCGGCGGCGACCTCGATCTGGCCGGGCTGGCCGCGCACGGCGTGGATGCGCGGATCGAACGGCGCGTCGGAACCGCAGGCGGCATCCACGCTCAACGCGCCAGCCAGCACCGCGGCCGAATAGACCTGCTCGGCCGCGAACAGGGCGCGCAGGGCGATGCCGGTGGAGACCTGGGTGCCGTTGAGCAGGGCCAGGCCTTCCTTGGCGGCGAGCTTGATCGGGGTGATGCCCGCGGCGCGCAATGCTTCACCGGCGTCGCGCAGTTCACCGTTGACTCGGACCTGGCCTTCGCCCATCGCGGCCAGGCTCAGGTGTGACAGCGGCGCCAGATCGCCGGACGCGCCGACCGAACCCTGCGACGGGATGCACGGCCAGATCTGCGCGTTGTACATGGCGATCAGGGCTTGCAGCGTCTGCTCGCGCACGCCGGAGAAACCACGTGCCAGGGAGGCGATCTTCAGCGCCAGGATCAGGCGCACGGTGTCGTCGTCCAGCAGCGGGCCCATGCCGACCGCGTGCGAGCGCACCAGGTTGGTCTGCAACTGCTCCAGCTGGTCGACCGGAATGTGCACCTTGGCGAGCTTGCCGAAGCCGGTGTTGATGCCGTAGGCGGGCGCGCCGGCGGCGACGATCGACTGCACCGTTTCGGCGGAGGCGCGCACCGCCGGCAGGCAGGCCGGATCCAGCTGGATCGGCTCGAAGGTGTTGGCGATGGCGCGGATCTGGACCAGCGACAGCTGGCCGGGAACGAGATTCAACATGGAGGCTTATCCGGTGGTGGCAGGCAGATGCAGGTGGTGTTCGCGGGCACAGGCGAGGGCGTCCTCGTAGCCGGCGTCGGCGTGGCGCATCACGCCCATCGCCGGATCGTTGAACAGGACGCGCGACAGACGCTGGTCGGCGGCCTCGCTGCCGTCGCAGACGATGACCACGCCCGAGTGCTGGGAGAAACCCATGCCGACGCCGCCGCCATGGTGCAGGCTGACCCAGGTGGCGCCGCCGGAGGTCGCCAGCATCGCGTTCAGCAGCGGCCAGTCGGAGACCGCGTCGGAACCGTCGCGCATGCCTTCGGTCTCGCGGTTGGGGCTGGCCACCGAACCGCAGTCGAGGTGATCGCGGCCAATCACGATTGGCGCCTTGAGTTCGCCGTTGCGGACCATCTCGTTGAACGCCAGCGCGGCGCGGTGGCGCTCGCCCAGCCCAAGCCAGCAGATGCGCGCGGGCAGGCCCTGGAACGCGATGCGTTCACGCGCCTGGTCCAGCCAGCGGTGCAGATGGGCGTTGTCGGGGAACAGTTCCTTGATTTTGGCGTCGGTCTTGTAGATGTCCTCCGGATCGCCGCTCAGCGCGACCCAGCGGAACGGGCCCATGCCGCGGCAGAACAGCGGACGGATGCAGGCCGGGACGAAGCCGGGGAAGTCAAAGGCGTTGGCGACGCCGCGATCCTTGGCGACCTGGCGGATGTTGTTGCCGTAGTCGATCGTCGGCACGCCCATGTGATGGAAATCGAGCATCGCCTTGACGTGGACGGCGCAGGAATCGGCGGCGGCGTCGGTCAGCGCGACACGCTCGGCGTCGCCGCCGTTGCGCGCGGCGATCCATTGTTCGACCGTCCAGCCGGCCGGCAGGTAGCCGTTGATGAGATCATGCGCGGAGGTCTGGTCGGTGACCGCGTCCGGCCTGGCCACGCCGTGGCGCGCCAGTTCGACGAACTTCGGCAGCAATTCGGCCGCGTTGCCAAGCAGCCCGACCGAGACCGGGCGATCGGTGGTGCGGATGATCTCCAGCGCCTCGTCGATGCTCCTGGCCTTGAAGTCCACGTAGCGGGTGCGCATGCGGAAGTCGATGCGCGATTCCTGGCATTCGATGACGATGCTGCTGGCGCCGGCCAGCGTCGCCGCCAGCGCCTGCGCGCCACCCATGCCGCCGAGGCCGGCGGTGAGGATCCACTTGCCGGACCAGTCGCCGCCGTAGTGCTGGCGGCCGAGTTCGACGAAGGTTTCGTAGGTGCCCTGGACGATGCCCTGGCTGCCGATGTAGATCCAGCTTCCGGCGGTCATCTGGCCGTACATCATCAAGCCCTTCTTGTCGAGCTCGTTGAAGTGATCCCAGGTGGCCCAGTGCGGAACCAGATTGGAGTTGGCGAGCAGCACGCGTGGCGCGTCGGCGTGGGTGCGGAACACACCGACCGGCTTGCCGGACTGGATCAGCAGGGTCTCGTCATCGCCCAGCGTGCGCAGGGTTTCCAGGATTTTGTCGAAACAGGCCCAGTTGCGTGCGGCACGGCCGATGCCGCCGTACACGACCAGTTCGTCGGGGCGCTCGGCCACATCCGGATCCAGGTTGTTCTGCAGCATGCGGTAGGCGGCTTCGGTCAGCCAGCTGCGGCAATGCAGGTCGGTGCCGCGCGGCGCGCGGACGGGACGGGCACCGGCGGTGCGCGAGGGATCGGTGGCGGTCATGGTTATCCTCCTGGAGTGATGGTGGCGCCGACCTGGAAGGTGCCGACGAACCGATAGCGGGAAGCGGGGTAGGTGAGGCGGACCCAGGTGACGACCTGGCCACGCGACCAGGTGCGGCGGGTCAGCACCAGCACGGGATCGCCCTCGGCGATCTCCAGTTGCGCGGCCAGCCGCTTGTTGGCGGTCTCGGCCTCGATGACGTGTTCGGTACGCTCCAGCGGCGCCACGCGCATCAGGTACTGGTGCGGAATTTCGGTCTGGAAATCGATGCCCAGGTAGTCCGGCGCGCTGGCCGGATTGACGAAGCGATCCTCCAGCTGCAGCGGTTTGCCGTTGGCTTTGTGCAGCAGGCGGCTGTGGAAGAGTTCGGCGCCGGATTCCAGTCCGAACTGGCTGGTGACGGTGGGGCGCGCGACCACCGCCTCGCCGATCAGCACCTGCACGCTGTGGACCTGCCCGCGCGCGACGATTTCCTCGCGGATGCTGCGCACTTCGAACATCGCGGACTCGGCCTTCGGACCCGCGACGAAGGTGCCGACACCCTGCACGCGGGTGAGCACGCCGGAGTCGCTGAGTTCGCGCAGTGCGCGGTTGACGGTCATCCGCGAAACGCCGAACTTGACCACCAGATCGTTCTCGCTGGGCACCCGGCTCAGCGGCGGCCAATCGCCATTGGTGATATGGCGGAGGATGTACTGCTTCAGCTTGAGGTAGTGCGGCTTGGGCGTCTCCATGGAAAAAGCATGTCATGTCTATACAACCTCCGCCAGTGATTTCGATGACGCGCCGCACAAACGGTTGACACTCGTTTTCGATAAGTGTTAAGTCTCTCGTATAGACAACCTGGTGCCCGCTTTTCCCGATGTCGATTCGCCTGCTCCTGCGACTGGTCCTGATCACCATCCTTTGCCTGGATGGCGCGGCCAGCGCGTGGGCGGCGACGCGGATGGCGGTCGACGATCTGGCCACGGTCGGTGGCGGCGAGCGTGGCGCAGGCAGCCATCGACAGCATGATGAACAGGCCAAACCCGACCGCGGTGCGCCCGCCTGCACCGCCGATGCCGGCTGGTTGACCGGCGATCCGACGAACGGCGATCACCACGACGACTGCGATTGCGGCAGCGCGACCAGTTGCGCCTGCAGTTGCGTGCTCACTTTCTATCCGGGACGCAGCGCGCCGCTGTTCGCGGCCCAGCATGTCCTCGATGCGCCCTATCTGAATCCCCCGCTGCTGCCGGAAGTGCGCAGCGGCGTCTCGCGCGTGTTCCGACCTCCGATCGGCTGATCTTGTCACGGCCGCCCCGCGCGGCCCGTTCGTCCTGCCGGACTTTCCGCGGGACACCATCCGAACCAGACAAGACACCCGACACGGGGAGAGAGCCCATGTTTTTCAAACCCAATCCGCTGGCCGCAGCCGTCGGCGCACTGTTGTGCGCGGGCTTCGCCCACACCCTGCACGCGCAGGAAACCCCATCCAATCCAGAGCAGTCCGGCCAGGAACAGGCCACCACGCTGGACACCGTCCAGGTGACCGGCAGCCACATCAAGCGCCTGCAGATTTCAGGCGTCGGTCCGGTGAGTGTCGTCGACGCCGAAGCAATCCAGCGCTCCGGCGCCACCTCGGTGGAGACCCTGCTGCAGCGCCTGCCGGCCTCCGCCGGTTTCGCCGGCAGCCAGACCAATGCCTACTGGGCCGAGAACGGCTACGGCACCACCCAGGTGAACCTGCGTGGCCTCGGCATCAACCGCACCCTGGTGCTGCTCAATGGCCGCCGCGTGGTCAACGGCGGCACCGGCGCCAACAGTTCGGTCGACCTGAACATGATCCCGGTGGCGCTGATCGAGCGCATCGAAGTGCTGAAGGACGGCGCGTCGGCGATCTATGGCGCCGATGCCGTGGCCGGCGTGGTCAACATCATCACCAAGAAGAACTTCGAGGGCGCCGAACTGGCGATGCGCTACGGCCAGACCTTCGAAAGCGATGGCGAAGACGGATCCTTCGATCTGGTCTGGGGCACCACCAGTGAGCGCGGTTCGCTGATGGCCGGACTGAGCTACTCGGAAAGTGGCAGTGTCAACATGGCCACGCGCGCGCCGTGCGGGCTGGCGGTGGACGAGGAAACCGGCGGCCTGGTCTGCTCGGGCAGTTCCACCACCATCGGCGGCCGCGCGTTGCTGGCCGACGGCAGCCGGGTCAACTTCAATCAGGATCCGAACGGCGACGGCGACTTCTACGAGCCCTATTCGGCCGCCAAGCACAACTACAACGGCAACCCGACCCTCAACGCGGTCAACCCGATCAAGCGCCTGAGCTTCAGCCTGTTCGGTGATACCCAGCTCAGCGACACCACGCGCCTGTTCACCGAGTTGATGTACACCAACCGCCAATCGCACCAACTGGCAACCCCCGGCGGGCTTGGCGTGTACCGGCCGATCAACATCGCCGCGGATCACCCGACCAACCCGACCGGACAGGACCTGCTGTTGCAGCGCCGCCGGCTGGAAGAGGCGGGCACCCGCCGGTTCTTCCAGGACACCAACACCTTCCGCGCCGTGGTCGGACTGGAAGGCCAGCTGGGCATGAACTGGGACTGGTCGGCCGCGTTGAACTGGGGGCGCAACACCGGCCTGGACGGTTCCACCAAGGTCGCCAACCTGGACCGCGTGGACCAGACCCTCAACACCGCGATCTGCAGCAATGCGCCGGGCGCGGCGATCCCCTGCGCCGACTACCTGGGCTACGGCGACGTCACCCAGGAAGTGCTGGACTACATCCTGTTCACCACCCGCGACCATGGCGGCAACGAACAGAAGAGCTTCACCGCCAACATCAGCGGCCAGTTGTTCGAGATGCCGGCGGGCTGGGTGGGCTTCGCCTCCGGCATCGAGGTCCGCAAGGAGCGCGGCTGGCGCGATCCGGATCCGCTGACCGTGATGGGCATCGCCAACACCAACCAGCAGGATGCGATCGCCGGCGAGTACACCGCCAAGGAAGCGTTTGTCGAGTTCGCCGTGCCGCTGCTGATGGACAGCGCCATCGCGGATTCGTTGATCCTCAATGCCGCCGTGCGTTATTCGGACTATGACCTGTTCGGCGAGGACATCAACTACAAAGTCGGCCTGGACTGGCAGGTGATGCCGTCGCTCAAGATCCGCGCCAACTACGCCACCGCTTTTCGCATCCCGAACATTCCCGAGCTGTTCGGCGGCGTCGCCGAGGGCAACCTGACCACGACCGATCCCTGCAGCGGCTGGAGCACCAGCACGACCATCGACCCGACCGTGCGCCAGAACTGCCAGGCCTACGGCGTGCCGGCCGGCTACGTGCAGCCGGGCAACACCATCCTGACCACCTCCGGCGGCAATCCGGATCTGGAACCGGAAGACGCAAAGTCGCTGACCGTGGGCGCGGTGTGGACGCCGGGCTTCCTGCCGGGGCTCACCCTGACCGTGGACTACTTCAACATCCGCATCGACAACGCGATCCAGCGCATCGACGGCTCGACCAAGCTGTCCATCTGCTACACCACCCCGGGCCTGGCGCATCCGTTCTGCGGCAGCGAGAACTTCACCCGCAACCCGATCACCGGTGAAGTGGATTTCCTGTCATCGCAGCCGGTCAATGCGGCCAACGAGCGGATTTCCGGCATCGATCTGGGTGGCCTGTACGAGTTCGATGCGATGGGTTTCGACTCGACCTTCAGCATGGATGTCTCCTACCTGGACCGGTACGACGTGCGGCCGTTCCCGGGTGCGGATCTGATCGAATACGCCGGCAAGATCACCGGCGGGCGCGGCAGCTACGCGCACTGGCGGGCCTTCACCTCGCTGACGGCCAAGCGTGAGGCCTGGTCGGGCTCCTACAGCGTGCAATACATCGGCAAGACCGACGACATCACCGCCACGAAGGGCTTCACGGGCGATCACGCACCCAGCCTGACCTATCACAACGTGCAGGTGAAGTTCGCGCCGGTGGGCAAGTCGTTCGACGTCTCGTTCGGCATCGACAATCTGTGGGACAAGCAGGCACCGTTCATCCAGAGCTATACGGACGGCAACACCGACACGATGACCTACGACCTGCTGGGCAGGCGCTGGTACGCGCGTTTCGGCTACCGCTGGTGAACCGTGACCCGTCCGCCGGCCTGCCGGCGGACGGGGCGATCGCGGCCACGCCGCACCCAACAGGAACAATCGAATGAAACCCGCTTTCTGGGCGCGCCGCGTCCACAAATGGATCGGGCTGATCGTCGGTGTACAGGCGCTGCTTTGGATGATCAGCGGCGTCTACATGACCGTCGTGCCGCTCGACATCATCCATGGCGACCATCTGGCGCACAGCCACAGCGAACCCCTGGCCGCGAACGCGCCACGCGTGGCGCAGGCGGAGCTGGCCGCGCGTTATCCCGACATCACCGCACTGAAGATCAAACGCCTGCTGGAACGCGAGGTCTATGAAATCCGCCAGGGCGATCGCGCGTCCCTGGTGGATGCCGGCACCGGCGAGCGCATCACACCGCTGGAGCGAACGACAGTGGTCGCGCTGGCGAAAGCCGTCTACCAGGGCGAGGCGGAAGTGACCGGCGCCGAATGGATCACCCGCGCGCCGCGCGAGGTGCAGACCCGGCCGGTGCCGATGTGGGCGGTGCGGTTCGACGACCGCGGCCAGACCACGCTGTACTTCTCGCCCGACACCGGCGAACTGCTGGCGCGCCGGCATAGCCTGTGGCGCTGGTTCGACTTCCTGTGGATGTTCCACATCATGGACTACGAGAAGCGCACGGACGTCAACAACACCCTGCTGCGGGTGGCGGCGGCCAGCGGCGTGCTGTTCGCCCTGAGCGGCGCGTGGTTGCTGTTCTACAGCTTCACCCGGAGGCGCAGCGCATGACGCCCTGGCTGAGGAAACTGCACAAGTGGGTCGGGCTGATCATCGCCGCGCAGTTCGTGCTGTGGATGGCGAGCGGCCTGATGATGGCCTGGCTGGAACACGACAAGGTGCAGGGGCACGAGTTCCGCGCGCACGCGACGCCGCCGCGACCATGGCCGGCGGACGCGCGCCCGGCATCGGCCGCGCTGCCGGTGGCGGGAGACAAGGCGCTCACGGTGGCGACCGGCTGGTTACTGGAACGACCGGTGTACCAGGTGTTCGACGGCGCGCGCATCCATCTGGTCGATGCGCGGCAGGGAACGCACCTGGGCATCGACGCGGCGCTGGCGGGCCAGCTGGCGAGGGCGTCCTACACCGGTCCGGGCCGGCCCGCGCCGGCGCGCCTGCTCGAACGCACGCTGGAAGTACGCGATCACCCCGGCCGGCTGTGGCGGGTGGATTTCGACGATGCCGAGGAAACGACGGTGTATCTGGCCGCGGACACCGGCCAGGTGCTCGAACACCGCAACCGCACCTGGCGGCTGTTCGACGTGTTCTGGATGCTGCACATCATGGACTACAGCGGACGCGTGAATTTCAACAATCCGCTGGTGGTATCGGCGGGCATCGGCGGACTGTGGATGGCGCTGACCGGCGTGTGGCTGCTGTTCGCGAGTTTCCGCCTGAGCGAATTCGTGCCTCGCCGCTGGCGTGGCGGGCACGAACTGGCCGTGCATGATCCGGACGGTACCTGCCTGCGTACGGTCACCGCCGCCGATGGCGACAACGTCTATCTGGCACTGGCGCGCAACGGCCTGCAGCTGCCGTCCAACTGCGGTGGCGGGCAGAGTTGCGGCCTGTGCGAAGTCCGGTTCCGCGGCACGCCGCCGGCGGCGACCGCGGCCGATCGCGCGCACCTGCCCGAATCGCGCCTGAAACTCGGTTATCGGCTGGCCTGCAATCTGCACGTCGACAAGGACACCCACGTCGAGGTGTCGGGTGGCAGCCGGCTGTGGACCGAACACGAGGCGGTGGTCGAACGGGTGGAAGCGGTGACGCCGTTCCTGCGCGAGATCGTGCTGAAGACGGACACCGCGCTGGGCGAGGAGTACCAGCCGGGTGCCTACCTGCAGGTGCATGTGCCGGACTACCGCCTGCGATCCCGCGATCTGGGGCATCCGGAGCATCACCGCGATGACTGGCGGGCGCTGGAACTGCCGGCCGATCTGGTCAACAAGGAAGCGGTGCGGCGCTCCTATTCGCTGTCGCTGCCAGTGGCCAGCACGGACGGGCGCCTCAGCCTGCTGGCGCGCTTCAATCCGGGCGCACAGGGCAAGAAGCGGGTGCCGACCGGCAAGGGTTCGACCTACCTGTACTCGTTGAAGGCAGGCGATCGGGTGCGTTTCAGCGGACCGTTTGGCGATTTCGCCATCAAGCACGGTCATCGCGAAAAGGTGTTCATCGGTGGCGGCGCGGGCATGGCCCCGCTGCGCGCGATGATCCATGCCTGCCTGGATGGCGGGGCCAGCGAACGCATGCATTTCTGGTACGGCGCACGCAGCCTGCGCGACGCGCCCTACATCGAGGAAATGGCGGCGCTGGCACAACGGCATGAGAACTTCAGCTGGCATCTGGTGCTCTCGGACGAGGCCGAGTGCGGTGATGGACTGCTGCGGGGGCTGGTGCATGAAGTCGCCGAACACACCCTGCTGCGTGACCATCCGGATCTGCACGCCTGCGATTTCTATCTGTGCGGCCCGCCGGCCATGCTGATGGCGACGCGGCAACTGTTGAAGCGGCTGGGCGTGGACGAGGCGCGAATCGCCTACGACGACTTCAAGATCTAGCCGAAGCGCGGAACTGCCCCGGCGGAAATGACATCCGCCGGGGTTCTCTTTCTTCAGGGATGGCGCGAGAAGGTTTCGGTGGCGCCGTCGCCGCCGACCAGGGCCACTTCATAGGGCTGGATGCGACCATCGGGCATTTCCATGCCCGGGGAACCGAGCGGCATGCCGGGCACGGCGATGCCGCGTGCCTTGGGCTTCTCGGCGATCAGGCGCTTGATGTCCTCGGCCGGGACATGGCCCTCGACGAAATAACCGTCGACCTCGGCGGTATGGCAGGACATCATCGGCTCGGGCACGCCGAGGCGATCCTTCACCGTCATCATGTCCTCGGTGTCATGGACCTCGACCGGGAAACCGGCGGCGCGGACGTGGTCCACCCATACGCCGCAGCAACCGCAGCTGGGACTCTTGTGCACGCGGATCAGCGGCAGGTGGGCGGGCGCGGCGGCGAGGGAACCGGCGGATGTCGTCGCGGACGGGATGGGCGAGGGCGTGGGGGCGGCCGCGACGCGATCACTGGCGGAGGCCGCGCCGGGTGCGGCGCCGCAGGCCATCAGCAGCGCGCCGGAACCCGCCAGGAAGACGGTGGCGGTGACGTGTTTGATCAGGGAGTTCATCGTTGTCGTTTCTCCGGAAGACCGGCGGAATCCGGCTGGATCCCGCCGGCGGGACTTACAGCATCGCCATCACGCTGGCGAATTCCTTGCGATCCAGTTTGCCGTCGCGATTCTTGTCGCCCATGCCGAAATGCGGCAGCAGCGGGTGGCGCTCGGGCAGTTCGGCCTTGCTGACGAAACCGTCGCGGTTCTTGTCGAGGCGATCAAACGCCTGATCGTTGCCGGTCTCGGTTTTCTTGGCGGCGGGCTGGGCGCCGTGTCCGGCGTGACTGCCGTGATCCTGGGCGAACACGGGCGCGGCCAACAGCGACAAGGCAAGCAGGGCGGAGGCGGGGATGGTTTTCATCGGGTCATTCTCCAATCGGGATGAGGGCGACGGCATTGCCGTCGCCCGGGGGTCAGAACCAGAAGCGGATACCGGCGACGAAGCGGGTATCGGTGACGTCGCCACCTTCCCCACGGCGATAGTCGGCGGTATCGCCGAACAGCCGCTCGTGCACCACGCCCACATAGGGCGCGAAACGCCGGTTGATTTCATAGCGCAGACGCAGGCCAGCCTCGACCTTGTTGAGGCCGGTGCCTTCGCCATACTCGGGCACGTCCTTGGACGAGAAGCTCGCTTCGACCAGCGGTTGCAGGATCAGGCGGTTGGTCAGCAGCAATTCGTACTCGGCTTCCACGGTGGCCATGACCTGTCCGGATTCGCCCAGGTAGGCGGTGGCGGACATCTCGAACTTGTACGGCGCGAGGCCCTGCACGCCGAAGGCCGCCCAGGTGCGTGAATCGGCCGGGCGGAAATCCTGCTTGACGCCGACCACCACGTCCCACCAGGGCGAGATGCCGCGACCGTACAGGACCTCCAGTTCGGACGATTCGGTGCGCGAGCCTTCGCGCTCGCCTTCGCTGCGCAGCCACAGCCGGTTGAGATCGCTGCCGAACCAGGCGCTGCCTTCCCAGGCCTGTCCGGTGCCGTGGTCCGCATCCCAGCCTTCCAGGCGGTTGATCATCACCAGCGAATTGAACGCGGGCGCGTGTTCCATCGCGTGCGGCTTGATCGGCGGGAAGGCCGCGGCGCGATCGGCGTCGGAGACGGCCGGAATGGGCTCGCGCGGTTCGGTGGGAGCCTGGCTTGCCGAACCATGGTCCATCTGCGAGTGGTCCATCCGGGAATCGTCCGTCTTCGCGTGATCCATCCTTGAATGATCCATCTGTGAATGGTCGGTCTTCGCGGGTTCCACCGGCGGTGCGACCGGCTTCTGTTGCGCGGGCGCGGTGTGGGCGCCGTGATCGTGCTGCTGGGCGCTGGCGTTCCCGGCGAGCGCCAGTGAGAGTGCGGCGGCGAGAAGGCCGAATGGGAGATGGGGACGCATGTTCATTCCTCCACCCGCACTTCCCGCATCATGCCGGCTTCCATGTGGTACAGCAGATGGCAGTGGAACGCCCAGCGGCCAAGCGCGTCGGCGCGTACCCGATAGGCGCGCCGGGTGCCGGGCGGCATGTCGATGGTGTGCTTGCGCAGGTGGAAGTTGCCCTGGTCGTCCTCCAGATCGCTCCACAGGCCATGCAGGTGGATCGGGTGCTGCATCATCGTGTCGTTGACCAGCACGATGCGCATGCGCTCGCCGTAGTTCAGGCGCAGCGGCTCGGCGCCGGCGAAGGGGATGCCGTTGAACGACCAGGCGAACTTCTCCATGTGCCCGGTGAGATGCAGTTCGATCTCGCGACCCGGATCGCGTCCATCCGGATCGTCGAACAGGCTCTTCATGTCGCCATAGGTCAGCACCTTGCGGCCGTTGTCGCGCAGGCCGATGCCGGGGTCGTCCAGCTTGGGCGAGGTGGCCGCGGTCTGCATGTCGATCAGCGGGTTGCCGGCTTCGCTGGGCGCATGCACCGGCGCCTTGCCGCCACCGGCGCCATGCGCGCCGTGGCCCATGCTCGCACCGCAGCCGCCTTCCATGCCCTTCTGCCCGGACATGTTCGCGCCGCAACCGCCTTCCATGCCCTTGTGGCCGCCCATGTCGTGACCGCCACCGCCCATGTCATGGCCCATGTCCGACATCGTCAGCAGCGGGCGCGGGTCGCGTGCCGGCACCGGTGCTTCCAGGCCCTGGCGCACGGCCAGCGTGCCGCGCGCATGGCCGGTGCGGCCCATGTCCTGGGCGAAGATGGTGAAGGCGTCCTGGCCGCTGGGCTCCACCAGCACGTCGAAGGTCTCGGCCACCGCGATGCGGAACTCGTCGACGGTGACCGGATGGATGTACAGGCCGTCGGCCGCGACCACGGTCATCTTCAACCCGGGAATGCGCACGTCGAAGTAGGTCATCGCCGAGCCGTTGATGAAACGCAGCAGCACCTTCTCGCCGGAGCGGAACAGTCCGGTCCAGTTGCCGGCGGGCGCGTTGCCGTTCATCAGGTAGGTGTAGGTGTGCGCGTTGATGTCGGAGATGTCCGAGGGCGTCATCCGCATGCGTCCCCACATGCCACGGTCGGACAGCGTCGCCGACCAACCGTCGCGGCGGACGTCGCGGGCGAAATCGCCGACCGTGCGCTGGTAGGTGTTGTCGTGCATCGGCATCTTCTTCATCCGCCGGAACAGCGCGGCCGGATCCAGATCGGTCCAGTCGGACAGCAGCACGACGTGCTCGCGATCGAAGCGGTAGGGCGGCGGCTCGGCCGGATCGATGACCAGCGCGCCGTAGAGGCCGGCCTGTTCCTGGAACATCGAATGGCTGTGGTACCAATAGGTGCCGGACTGCTTGAGCTGGAAGCGGTACTGGTAGGTTTCACCCGGCGCGATGCCGTCGAAACTCAGGCCCGGAACGCCATCCATGTTGGCCGGCAGCAGGATGCCGTGCCAGTGGATCGAACTGTGCGCGTCGGGCAGGCGATTGGCCACCCGCAGGGTCACGGTGTCGCCTTCGCGCCAGCGCAGGATCGGTGCGGGAAGACTGCCGTTGACGGTGATGGCCGGGCGGGGGCGGCCAGTGAAATTGACCGGCGAGGTACCGATGGCGAGATCGAAATCGGTGCCGGTCAACACCGGCGCCTGGTACATCGAATGTGCCGTGCTCGCCCATGCGGGCAACCGCGCGAGGCCAAAGCCGGCGGCAACGCCGCCAGCGGCCAGGCCGGTGACGAAGCGGCGCCGGGAAAGCTGGAATCCGGAGCCGGATCCCGCGCCGAAAGAATCGGAAGACATGAAAACTCCTGACGATATTCAAAGGCAGCCCGGGGTCGGGACTGCATGAAAGACGCGCGGGACGACGGCTGTGTCGTGGCGCGCGGAATATCCACGGCCCTGCGGGGCCGGATTCAGGCGATGGGAGGTCGCTGCGGGGAAGGAAGCGGCGGGGCCGGATGGCCCGTGGGCACCGGGCCAAGCGGATCGGCGCTGGCGCGCGGTCCGTTGCCCGTCCATGCGGCCGGCATCGTGGCGGGGGCCTGCTGGGCGCAGAAACCATCGCAATGGCCCGTGGAGCAGCAATCGGGCTGTCCATGGTCCTGGACGGGCGCCGGTTCGGGGGCGAACCGGGAACCGTCTATATCGTGGCAGGGCGCGGACATCGCCGGTTCGGCCATGGCCGTCATGGCGCAGTCATCCATCGCATGCCCGTGATGCGGCAGGTTGGCCTGGGCCAGATGCATCTGCAACGCGGCCACGGCGTTGCCCGTCCCCGAGACCAGCAGGGTGACGCTCAACACGATCCGCAGCAGCAGAGAGGGAAGGGACATGGCTGGCCGGTACTTTACCCGCGTCGCCGGTGAATGTGCAGCCGAATCCCGCGCCATACACGCGGGGATAAGCATTGGAGGCGGGTCCAGTCCGGCCGCGAACCGCTGGCGGATGCCTGCTAAAGTGAACGGGTGTTTTTCCGAGCGCCCGTGGAGTACGCCCCGGTATGGACCCGGCATCTTTCCAAACGCCTTGCGATGCCACAGAATCCAGGCGCTTGAATCGATCCAAACCAGGGCTAACGCGTGAATGCAGCAGCGGTACCGTACCCGGCCAATCCTGAAGTGCCGCAGATGACCCAAGCCACGCACGCGGCCCCCGGCCGGGAACTGATCGTCGCCGATGTCGGCGGCACTTTCGCCCGTCTGGCGCGGGTCGTGGTGGCGGCGGGCCGCGCACCGCAGATTCTTGCTTACCAGAAGTACGCCTGCGCGGATTACCCGGACCTGGCGTCAATCCTGCGGGCGTTCGCCGACGCCGAGCACGCCAGGACGGAGGCGGCCGTGGTGGCGATCGCCGGACTGCTGGACGGCGACACCCTGGTCAATGCCAACCTGCCGTGGCCGGTGTCGCTGGAGCGCACCCGGCAGGCGTCCGGGCTGGGCTCGCTGGCGCTGATCAACGATTTCGAGGCGGTCGCCTACGCGGTGCCCTACCTGCACGCCGACGGTCTGTCGCCGTTGAGCGGCGATCATCCGCACACCTTCCATTGGCCGGCGCTGGTGCTCGGTCCGGGCACCGGACTCGGCGCCGCGCTGCGTTTCGAGGGCGGCACGCGGCCGGTGCTGGCCAGCGAGTTCGGTCACGCGGCGCTGGCGCCGGGCAATGCGCTGGAGATGGAAGTCCTGGCGCTGCTGATGAAGCGCTGGCCGCACGTGGACAACGAGCGTGTGCTGTCCGGCAGCGGACTGATGAACCTGTATCCCTGCCTGTGCGAAATCCGCGGCGCGGTGCCGCGCTGGCAGACCCCGGAACAATTGATCGCGGCCGCGCAGGCGGGCGATGACGCGCTCGCGGTGGAAACCCTGGAGGTGTTCTGCGGCTGGCTGGGCAGCCTGACCGGCGATCTGGCGATCGCCTTCGGCGCCAAGGCGGTCTACCTGGCCGGTGGCATCTCCGGCCATATCGAACAGTTCCTGCGCAAGGGCGCGTTCCGCGAGCGCTATCTCAACAAGGGCGTACTCGGTCACGTGCTGCGGCACGTGCCGGTGTGGCGGGTCGATCACGGCCAGCTCGGCGTGATGGGCGCGGCCGCGTGGTACGCCTCGCACCACCTGGATTGAACCGACAAGGCGCGATGCGCGCCCATCCCGAGGGAGGATCCGATGACTGATCGCAGGCAGTTCCTGCAGGCCGGCCTGTTGGCCGCCGGCGCCCTGTCCATGCCCGCCGTGCGCGCGGGCGCCGCTTCCACGACCGGCGCGCGGGTGGTGTCCACCTGGGATTTCGGTGTGCCCGCCAACCAGGCGGCCTGGCCGGTGCTGGCCCGTGGCGGCAACGCGCTGGACGCGGTGGAAACCGGGGCGCGCTGGGCCGAGAGCGATCTGTGCAATCCCACGGTCGGCCATTGCGGCAATCCGGATCGCGACGGCGTGCTGACCCTGGACGCCAGCATCATGGATGGCGACGGACGCTGTGGCGCGGTTGCCGCGCTGGAAGACATCCTGCATCCGATTTCGGTGGCGCGGCGTGTCATGGAGAAGACCCCGCACGTGATGCTGGTGGGCGAGGGTGCCCAGCAATTCGCGATCGCCGAGGGCTTCGAGAAAAAACGCCTGCTCACGGCGCAGGCCGAGAAGGCCTGGCGCGAGTGGCTGAAGACCGCCGAGTACAAGCCGGAGATCAACGCCGAACGGCGTGGCCAGCCCGGCAACAAGGACAACCACGACACCATCGGCATGCTCGCCATCGATGCGCAGGGCCGTCTGGCCGGCGCCTGCACCACCAGCGGCATGGCCTGGAAGATGCACGGCCGGGTCGGCGACAGTCCGATCATCGGCGCGGGGCTCTACGTCGACAACGAAGTCGGCGCCGCCACCGCCTCGGGCGTGGGCGAGGAAATGATCCGCAACGCCGCCAGCTTCCTGGTGGTGGAACTGATGCGCCAGGGGCGCTCGCCGATGGATGCCTGCCGTGAAGCCATCGACCGGGTGGTGCGCAAGCGTCCCGAAGCCAGCAGGAACCTGCAGGTCTGCTTCCTGGCGCTCAACAAGCACGGCGAGGTCGGCGCGTTCGCGCTGCATCGCGGCTTCGTCTACGCGGTGTGCGACGCCGGCAAGCGCGACGATCTGCGCGAATCCGGTTCGGTCTACACCACCACCCAGTCATGAGCGACTTTCCCAACGGCCTCGTGCTGGAAATCGCCGCCAACTCGCACCTGTCGGCATTGGCCGCGCAGGCCGGCGGCGCGGACCGGATCGAACTGTGCGAGAACCTGGGCGAGGGCGGAACCACCCCGTCCTACGGCACCCTGGCGATGACCCGGGATAAGCTTTCGATTCCGATCTTCGTGTTGATCCGGCCGCGCGCGGGCGACTTCCTCTACGACGCCCGCGAAACCGAGGTGATGCTGCGCGATATCGCGGCCTGCCGGCAGTTGGGTTGCGACGGCGTGGTCATCGGCGCGCTGGATTCCACCGGCACCATCGACCTGCCGCTGTGCCGCGAGCTGGTGGCGGCGGCGTCCGGCATGCAGGTGACCTTTCACCGTGCGTTCGACGCCGTGCGTGACCCCGTGCAGGCGCTGGAGTCCATCATCGCCCTGGGGTGCCACCGGGTGCTGACGTCCGGCGCACAGGCCGATGCGGTGCAGGGCGCCCTGGCCATCGCGGGATTCGTGCGGCAGGCCGCCGGTCGGCTGTCGATCCTGGCGGGCGCGGGGCTCACTCCCGGCAACGTTTCGGGTCTCATCGAGGCCACGGGCGTTTCCGAAGTGCATGCCTCGGCGAAGGTGTGGCGGCCCTCCGCGATGGCGTTCCGCAACCCCGCCCTGACCGGGCTGGAGTACGACCGCCAGGAGACCGATCCGGCGATCGTGGCCGCGTTCCGGCAGGCGCTGGCCACACGTTGAGGCTCCGGCGGAGCGGGCGGTGGCCGGGCTGGGCCATCGCCGCCGCCACGTCAGCGGTCGCTTTTAGCGCAGTTCCTTCATGCCTCCGTCATGAAGCTGTGGCAGCACCCCGAATGGGGGGCCTGCAACATTTTGATTTGAAACATTTATTTCGATTCAAATCTGACCGGTTCGCGGATTGTTGCGGTGCGGAATGCGGCTTGTGTTCACCCATGCTTAATTTGGATCGATCCAGAGCGCGCGGAAGAATCGATTAGACCGATTCAAACGCGGGATTAAATCGAAAGAAAACTTCTGGACACGTCCCACTGCTGTCTCACACACCCACACGCAACACCACCCACCGAGTAATCAGCAAAATGGCTCAGTCCCACCGCTATCGTCGCAACATCCTGAGCAGCGCGTTGCTGCTGGCGATGCTTCCCGCACTGTCCGTGGCCGCCCAGGAGGCCGCACCCGAGTCCACCAAGGAACTCGACACCGTCACCGTCACCGGCTCGCGCATCAAGCGCGCCCAGGTGGAAGGCCCGGCGCCGGTCAACATCATCAGCGCCGACCAGATCAAGAAAGAAGGCTTCGTCACCGTCTACGACGTGCTCACCACCCTGACCGAGGCCACCGGCACGGTCGAAGCCGATTCGCAGTGGGGATCCCATACCCCGAACGCCAGCGGCCTGAACCTGCGCGGCATGGGGCCGAACCGCACGCTGCTGCTGGTCAACGGCCGCCGTGTCGCCGATTACCCGCTGCCGTACAACGGCGAAACCAATTTCTCCAACTACAGCAACATTCCCGCGGCCGCAGTCGAGCGCGTGGAAGTGCTGACCGGTGGCGCGTCCGCGATTTACGGTTCCGACGCGATCGCCGGCGTGGTCAACATCATCCTGAAGACGAACTACGACGGCGACGAGTTCCGCATCCGTGGCGGTTCCTCGACCGAAGGTGGCCGCGATACCTGGGATCTGTCCTGGGCGGGCGGCAAGACCGGCCAGCAATGGAGCGTGACCTACGCCCTGCAGTACAACAAGCGCGATCCGCTGTTCGGTCGTGACCGTCCCGAGATGGACGACAACTCGGATGCGCCGCACTCTTCCTGGAACATGGAGCAGCGCAAGGTCGGCTTCCGTCCGAACACCGGTCTGGCACTGATCGATGCCGGCAGCGGCACCCGTCTGGCTCCACCGACGGGCACCTGCGACAAGTTCGGGGGCGAGTACTACACCGCCGACCGTCTGGTCTACAACTACGGCACCAACACCGTCACCAATACCGGCCAGTTGTGCGGCATGAGCGCGGACTACGCCAACTGGCTGCTTACCAGCGGTTCGGAGAATCTCTCCGGCAATCTGTATGGCACATGGGACTTCGGCAACGGCCTGCAGGCATGGTCGAACCTGGCAGTGTTCCATTCCGAAGCGCTCTGGGGCACCGCGCCGCCGAGCGTGTACCTGGTCGACGATGCCAATGGCTACTTCATCGACCAGCCGTCCGGTCGTGCGCTGATTGGCTCGCGCCAGCTCACTCCGAATGAAGTGGGCGGCCTGGATACATTGCGCAACACCAACCAGGAATTGTCGTGGGACTGGAGCGCCGGCCTGCGGGGCACCTTTGCCGATCGCTTCGACTGGAACGCCTCCATCGGCCGCTCCTACTACCGCGTGGAAGAGCGGCAGAACGTGGTGGACGAGCAGAAGTCGTATGACTACTTCCTTGGCCCGCGCCTGGGCACCACGCCCGATGGCGAAGCCATCTACGATCTGAACGAAGAGCGTTGGTGGAATCCAATCACCCCGGACGCGTACCGACAGTTCGGTACGGTGGCCGTCAACAAGGCGGCGTCCTGGGTCAATCAGGCATCGTTCGATGTATCCGGCGATCTGTTTGAAGGCTGGGCGGGTCCGATTGGATTCGCGGCGGTCGTGGAAGCCGCCCAGCAGGGCTATACGCTGAACCCGGATGCCCGCGCCGGCATCGACTTCGATTTGCAGAACGTGGATCGCGGCGGCGGCGAACGTACCCGCTACTCGGCGGGCGTTGAATTCAAGGTGCCGCTGTTGAGTTCGCTGACCGCCACCGCAGCCGCGCGCTACGATCGCTACGGTAGCTACAAGGCCTACAACAACGATGCTGGTCTGAACGTCGGTTCGCAGAAGGAAACCACCTGGAATCTGGGCATGGAGTGGCGTCCGCTGGACAACCTGCTGGTGCGTGGTTCCTACGCGACCAGCTTCCACGCGCCCGACATGCACTACCTGCTGGGCCAGCCCAGCAGCGCGGCGGTCACCACCACCGATCGTCTGACCTGCATCCAGAGCGGCGCCTACCAGACCAACAACTGTGGCGTCGGCAATCCGGACGTCTGGTACACCTTCGACATCAATCGTCGCGGCACACCGTTCCTGAAGCCGGAAACCGGCGAGTCGTGGACGGTCGGTTTCGTCTGGGATCCGATGCAGAATCTGTCGTTCTCGGCGGACTACTGGATGATCAAGCTGGAAGAGATGATCGTCGACGTCGGCGCCGATGAAATCCTGGCGGCCGAAGCAGGCTGCCGTACCGGCATGAACATGGATGGCACGCCGTGGTCGAATCCGGCCGGCGCCGAGTACTGCCAGGGCATCTACGACCGTGTGACGCGCGTCGATGGCCGCCTGGTCTCGATCGAGCGGGGTCCGTTCAACCTGGCCCAGCGCACCGTCAAGGGCGTGGACGTGACCGGTCGCTACCGTCTGGACACCGACAACTGGGGCAATTTCCAGTTCGGCTTCAACTACACCAACCAGTTGTCGACCAAGGAACAGCGCTACGAGAACGATCCGAACCCGGAGCGTCGTGACCGCGACCTGCGCAGCAAGCTGCGTGCGAGCGTGGCCTGGCAGCGCGGGAACTGGAACGCCAACGTCTACGCCGACCGCGTGGGCTCGGTGCCCGGCGTGCGCTACCACTGGGGCACGGATCGCCTGAGCAACCCCGGCGGCTGCCTGCCGTTCGCGGATGGCTACGTGCCCAGCGACAACCCGTCGCTGAACTGCCACGAGCCGGCCACGCTGCCGAACGGCCAGCCGAATCCGAACCCGAACGCCGGTCAGTCCACCAAGCGTTACTACGGACGCGTCGGACCGTTCATCACCTGGAATTTCAATGTCGGCTATCGCATCAGCGAGCACGCCAAGCTGAACTTCTATGTGAACAACGCTTTCAACGCGGCCAGCTGGAACCACAAGGATCCGTACAAGCTCGACTACGACTTCGCGCCGACCCGCCTGTTGAGCGCGGTGGGCCGTGAGGTCGCGATGGAATACGTGTTCACGTTCTAAGCAGGACCCCGGGATCTCTCCCGTCCTCCGGGACGGCCCGGGCAAGTCGGCCCGGCTTCGGCCGGGCCAGTTTTACCGCTCCAGCAACCGTATGACGCGTCATACAATCCGGTGGCATCGCCTTCCCGAAGGCGATGCCGCATGGAATCCGGGAGCTCCAACCCGCGGTCGCGAGACCGCATGCATACAAGGCAATCAGACCGCATGGCACCGACGTCCCGAGTCCCGATTTCCCCGCGTTTCCGCACGGCCTCGCTGGCCTTTGCGGGTCTCCTGGCGCTGGCGGCGCCGCTGGTCCAGGCCGCTCCGGCAGTGGACGCGGTGCGCGAGGTGAACACCTTCATCGGCAGCAAGGACGACGGCAACACCTTCCCCGGCGCCTCGGCGCCGTTCGGCCTGATCCAGGTCAGCCCGATCGGTGAGCACTACACGGGCTGGCGTTACGACGACCCCAAGATTCGTGGCTTCGGCCATTCGTTCCTGTCCGGCGCCGGTTGCTGGGAGCAGGGCGGCCAGGTCTCGGTCCTGCCGGTCACCGGCACCATCGGCCCGGGCGGCGACTTCGACACGAAGGATCCCAAGCGTTTCAATCACAAGACCTATGCCTCCCGCTATAGCCATGACGGCGAAGTGGGGCAGGCGGGCTATTACAAGGTGCGCCTGCTCGACTACGGCGGCATCGACGCCGAGGCGACCGCGCTGACCCGCGCGGCGGCCGAGCGCTATACCTTCTCCGCCGGCGCCAATGAAGGCCATGTGCTGGTCAACGTCGCGCAGGCCAACGAGCGCCATTCGGTGATCGGCAGCACCGTCGACGTGGTCGGCGATCGGGTGGTGGAAGGCAAGCTGGTCACCCGCAGCTTCTGCGGCGGCCACCAGTACACCACCTGGTTCCGCATCGAGTTCGATCGGCCGTTCAAAGCGTTCGGTACCTGGGGCGAGACCGGTGGCCTGCCGGGCGCGCGTCACAGCATGGAAGGCGAGGCCAAGCTCAACGGCGCCTGGCTGAGCTTCGACACGAGCAAGGGCAAGGCGGTCACCGCGATCAGCGCGATCTCGCACGTCGACGCCGAAGGCGCGCGCAACAACCTGCGCAGCGATGGCATGCGCGGTGGCAAGCTGCTCGGCTTCGACCAGATGCGCAAGCAGGCGCAGGACACCTGGCGCGAGGAACTGGCCAGCGTGCGCGTGCAGGGCGGCAACCCGGATGACCGCACGGTGTTCTACACCGCGCTGTACCACGCGCTGCTGCAACCGCTGACCGGCAGCGACGCCGATGGCCGCTATCGCGGCTACGACGAGCAGATCCACCGCGCCGACGGCTGGACCTACTACGAATACTTCTCGCTGTGGGACACTTACCGCTCGCAGAACCAGCTGCTGGCGATGCTGCGCCCCGGGCGCGCGCGCGACATCGGCCGTTCGCTGCTGGCGATCCACGAGCAGGGTGGCTGGCTGCCGCGCTGGGGCTATGCCAACTTCGAGACCAACGTGATGACCGGCGATCCGGTCACCCCGTTCATGGTCGATCTGTGGCGCTTCGGCGCGCTCAAGGGCGTCGAGAAGCAGGCCTACGCGGCGCTGCGCCAGAACGCGTTCGAGATGCCGCCGACCAACTCGCGCCATGCCGGTCGTTCGGGCAACGCCAGCTACCTGGCCAATGGTTTCGTCCAGTACGACCGCGCCTGGCCGTCCAAGGGCATGGATGTGGATCCGCACCACGGCGGTTCGGCCACGCTGGAGTACGCGCTGGCCGATTGCTCGCTGGCGCAGATGGCCGATGGCCTCGGTCTGGGCGGGGACGTGGCGGTGCTGCGCGAGCGCGGCCGCAACTGGCGCAAGGTGTGGGATGCCGGCGTGCGCGACGAGGAGGCCGGCTTCGAGGGCTTCCCGCGTCCGCGCATGGAGGGCGGCAGCTGGTACGTGCCGGCCGACGGTCATTACAGCCCGCGCTCGCACCACGGTTTCCACGAAGGCACCGCCTGGCAGTACCAGTGGCTGGCGCAGCAGGACGTGCCGGGCCTGGTCGAGGCGATGCATGGTGTCGAGCAGGCCGGCAAGCGCCTGGACATGTTCTTCGCCTACGACGCGCTGGTGAAGGACCCGCTGCACGCGGCGCGCAAGGAGTGGGTGGTCGGTCCGTACAGCTACTACAACCAGTACCGCTACAACCCCAACAACGAACCCGATCTGCACGCGCCGTGGATGTACACGCTGATCGGCCAGCCGTGGAAGACCACCACCGTGCTGCGCGCGGCCCAGCAATTGTTCACCAACGCGCCCAACGGCGTCACCGGCAACGATGACCTCGGCACGATGTCGGCGTGGTACCTGTTCAGTGCCATGGGCCTGTATCCGGCCGTGCCCGGCACCGGCCAGTTCCTGCTGCATGCGCCGCGCTTCAGCCGGGTCGAGATGGATCTGGGCCAGGGCCGCACCCTGCGCATCGACGCCCCCGGCGCCGATGGCCGCAGGCTGCAGTATGTGGACGGCGTGCGCGTGGATGGACAGGCGCATGCGCCGGTCTGGCTGGACTGGAATCGCCTGCAGCAGGGCGGCCGCATCGAGTACGCGCTGACCGCCACCCCGCCGACCACCGGCTGGGGCACCCGCGCGGGTGATCTGCCGGTGTCGTTCTGCGCCGTTCCGTCCGCGGGAGCGCAGTGAGTTGCGCCATGTCCGCCGCCGCGCCGGCTCTCTCTCCCACCGGTCCGGCGGCCGGCATGGCATTTTCCCCCGCGTGATCGTTTAGGCTTGCGGCTTCCCGGGACGTTACGAACAGATGAAAGACAAAGCCAGCGCGACAGGGAAAGGCACCCGTGCAGGGGCGGGCCGCAAGGCCGGCCGCCGGGCCGTCACGGTCACCGATATCGCCAACGCGATCGGAGTCTCGCGCGCGACCGTATCGCTGGTGCTGCGCGGCAGTCCGCTGGTGCATGCGGATACCCGGGCGCGGGTCGAGGCCGAACTGCGTCGCCAGCGATATGTCTACAACCGGGGCGCGGCCAACCTGCGCCGGCAGACGTCTTCCAGCGTCGCGCTGGTCATCAATGATCTCTCAAACCCGTTCTTCGCCGAATTCGCGGCCGGCGTGGACGAGGCCCTGGGCGCGCGCGGCTACGTGACCCTGCTGGGCAGCACCGCCGAGTCGCCCGAACGCCAGCAGGCCGTGCTGTCCACGCTGATGGAGCACATGCCCGCCGGCCTGATCCTGTCGCCGGCCGAAGGCAGCGACAGCACGCAACTGCGGCAGGTGCTGGGCGCGCACGGCAACGTGCTGCTGTTCAACCGCGAACTGGACGGCGCCGACTGGGACTTCCTGGCCCTGGACAATCAGCGTGGCGCCTACATGGCGACCCAGCACCTGATCGGGCTGGGCCATCGACGCATCGCGTTCTTTGGCGGCCACGCCGATTCGTCTTCCTGCCGGCAACGCCGCGCGGGCTACGCGCAGGCGATGCGGGAAGCCGGCCTGGCCGTCGAGGATGGCCGGATGATCGAGTCCGCGCCCAACCGCCTGGAAGCCGCGTCGCGCACCGGTGAACTGTTCGCCAGCGAACCGGCCCCGACCGCGGCGGTCTGCTACAACGACACCGTCGCGCTCGGCCTGATGCTCGGTCTGGCGTCGCGGGGCATCCATGCCGGGCGCGATTTCGCGGTCACCGGTTTCGACGATATTTCCGAGGCCGCGGTGACCACGCCGCCGCTGACCACGCTGGCGGTCAATCCGCGCGAGCGGGGCCGGCAGGCCGCCGAACTGCTGCTGCGCCGGCTCGGTGAACCCGAAGCGCCGCCGCAGCGCACCACCGCATCGGTGGAACTGCGCATCCGCGAGAGCAGCGGGGCGCCGCACCCATGATCCTGGCGCACCCGATGTCTTCCTTCTTCGTACCAACCGCACCCTGAGGCGAGCCCCGCATGGCCTTTGCTCCGACACCCCAGCCCCGGACCTCCGCCGGCGCCCCCGCGGTCAACACCCGCGTGGCCCTGGCCGTGGTCACCACGATCTTCTTCATGTGGGGCTTCCTGACCTGCCTCAACGACATCCTCATCCCGCACCTGAAGGCGGTGTTCGAACTGAACTACGCGCGCGCCATGCTCGTGCAGTTCACCTTCTTCGGGGCGTACTTCCTGATGTCGCTCCCGGCCGGCCGGCTGGTCGCGCACCTGGGCTACAAGAAGGGAATCGTCGCTGGCCTGGTGATCGCCGGCATCGGCGCGCTGGGTTTCTGGCCGGCGGCCGAACTGCGCATCTATGAAGCCTTCCTCGGGGCGCTGTTCGTGCTGGCCACCGGCATCACGGTGCTGCAGGTGGCGGCCAATCCGTATGTCGCGCTGCTGGGACCGGAGCAGACCAGCTCCAGCCGCTTGACCCTGGCGCAGGCGTTGAATTCGCTGGGTACGGCGATTGCGCCGATCTTCGGTGGCCTGCTCATTCTGGGCAACACGGTCAAGAGCGCCGATCAGATCGCGGCCATGCCTGAAGCCGAGCAACTGGCTTACCGCGTCCAGGAAGCCCAGGCCGTGCAGGGCCCCTATGTGGGTCTGGGCATCGCGCTGTTCCTGCTGGCGGTGTTCGTGTTCCTGTTCCGCCTGCCGGCATTGACCGAATCCACCGAACAGGCGGATCCGGTCAAACACACGCTGGGCGAGGCGCTGCGTCATCGCCACGTGCTGTACGGTGTGCTTGGCATCTTCTTCTACGTCGGCGCCGAGGTGGCGATCGGCAGCTTCCTGGTCAATTACCTGTCGATGCCGAACATCGGCGGCTTCACCGAACAGGAAGCCACCCACTACGTCGCCGCTTACTGGACCATGGCGATGATCGGCCGTTTCGTCGGCTCGGCGATCATGGTCAAATTCTCGCCGCGCAAGCTGCTGGCGATCTTCGCCACGGTGAATGTCGTTCTGCTGGCCATGACCATGCTGACCGAGGGCCAGGTTGCCGTGTACAGCGTGGTGGCCACGGGCCTGTTCAATTCGATCATGTTCCCGACCATCTTCGCGCTGGGCATCGAGCGTCTGGGACCGCTGACCGGCAAGGCCTCGAGCCTGCTGATCATGGCGATCGTCGGCGGTGCGATCATTCCGTACCTGCAAGGCGTACTGGCCGACAACATCGGTCTGCATCACGCCTTCATCCTGCCGCTGCTCTGCTACGGCTACATCATCTTCTACGGCCTCTCGGGTTCCCGCCCGGACGCCTCGGCGGCCAAGGGAGCGTAGGGCCAAAATGTCGAAGATCGTTTGTTTCGGCGAGGTTTTGATCGATCTACTCGCCCAGCCGCCGGCCACGCCGGATACCCCGCGCGCCTTCCTGCAATACGCGGGCGGCGCTCCCGCCAATGTGGCGGTGGCCGCGGCGCGACTGGGGGCGGACACCCATTTCGCCGGCATGCTCGGCGAGGACATGTTCGGCGACTTCCTGCGCGACAGCCTGGAATCGGCCGGTGTGGCCACCGATTGCGTCGTGCGCACCGGCGAGGCCAAGACCGCGCTGGCCTTCGTCGCCCTGGACGCGGCGGGCGAACGCAGCTTCAGTTTCTACCGGCCGCCGGCGGCCGACCTGCTGTTCCGGACCGAGCATTTCCAGCCGAACTGTTTCAACGGCACCGGCAGCTTCCATGTCTGTTCCAACAGCCTGACCGAACCGACCATCGCCGAAACCACCTTCAATGGCATGCTGCGCGCACGCGCGGCCGGCGCGGTGGTCAGCCTGGATCTGAACCTGCGTCCGGCGCTGTGGCCGGCCGGCGTGGATCCGGCTCCGCGGTTGTGGGAAGCACTGGGCAACGCGGATCTGGTGAAGCTGTCGCAGGAAGAGCTCGACTACCTGGCGCGCCCGATGGGCGGTGGCGGGGAAGGCGAAACCAAGGTGCGCGAACGCCTGTTCGAAGGCCAGGCGCAGTTGCTGATCATCACCGATGGCGCCGCGCCGATCCGCTGGTTCACCCGCGAGGCCGAGGGACAGGTGACCAGCTTCCGGGTCGAGACGCGTGACACCACCGCGGCCGGCGACGCCTTCGTCGGCGGCCTGCTGTTCCGGCTGGGCGAGCGGGGCGGGGATGGTGCCGGCTTCACCGCGTTCTGCCGTGATCGCGCGGCGATCGAGGACACCCTCCGCTTCGGCGCCGCGGTCGGCGCGCTGGCGGTGACCCGCAAGGGCGCCTTCGCCGCCATGCCGGCCCTGGCCGAAGTCCAACAACTGCTGCAGGACCAACATGAGCACGCCTGACATCGCGCCGGATTTCCGGTCGCCCGCGTTCCTGCGCGAACACATCGCGCAGACCATGGCCTTCTACCATCCGCGCGCCATCGATCCGGCCGGCGGCTTCTTCCATTACTTCCGCGACGACGGCAGCGTCTACGACGCCGGCCATCGCCACCTGGTCAGCAGCACGCGTTTCGTCTTCAACTACGCGATGGCGTTCCGCGAGTTCGGCAATTCCGAATACCTGGACGCGGTGAAGCACGGCCTGCGCTACCTGCGCGAGGTGCACCGCAATCCGGCCACCGGCGGTTACGCGTGGACGCTGCGCGACGGTGTCGTCGAGGACGACATGAACCACTGTTACGGCGTGGCCTTCGTCCTGCTGGCATATTCCTGCGGCGTGAAGGCCGGGGTGGAGGAAGCGCGGGGCTGGATGGACGAAACCTGGAACCTGCTGGAGCAGCGCTTCTGGGAACCGGAATACGGCCTGTACAAGGACGAAGCCGACGCGCAGTGGAACTTCACCGGCTACCGCGGCCAGAACGCCAACATGCACATGTGCGAGGCGATGCTGGCGGCGTTCGAGGCCACCGGCGAGCGCCGCTACGTCGAACGCGCCCTGCAACTGGCCGACCACATGACCCGCCGCCAGGCCGCCAAGGCCGACGGTCTGGTGTGGGAACACTACGACACCCGGTGGAACATCGACTGGGACTACAACCGCGACAATCCCAAGCACCTGTTCCGCCCGTGGGGATTCCAGCCGGGCCATCAGACGGAGTGGGCCAAGCTGCTGATGATCCTGGATCGCCATGTCGAAGCCGACTGGCTGGTGCCGACCGCGCGCCATCTGTTCGATGTCGCGGTGGCGCGTTCCTGGGACGAGGCACGCGGGGGGCTCTACTACGGCTTCGCGCCGGATGGCTCCGTCTGCGACGACGACAAGTATTTCTGGGTGCAGGCCGAATCGCTGGCCGCCGCCGCGCTGCTGGCGCAGGGCACCGGCGATGCGTCCTACTGGCAGTGGTATGACCGCCTGTGGGACTACGCCTGGAAGCATTTCGTCGATCACCGCTACGGCGCGTGGTACCGCATCCTGGATGCGGACAACCGCAAGTACAGCGACGAGAAGAGTCCGGCCGGCAAGACGGACTACCACACCATGGGTGCCTGCCATGAGGTACTGAACGTGGTGCGCCCGCGCGGCTGAGCCGGGTCACCACACCGAGCGAGGAGGGAAGGGCTTTGCACGGAACACACGCGTCAAATTTTGGATCGATGCAACGTTGGCTGGCGGCAGGACTGACCCTGCTGGCTTCGGGATTCGCGCACGCGCAGGCATCGGGGCCCTCGCTGGTGCCGTTGCCGGCATCGATCAAACCGGAAACCGGAACCTTCGTGCTGTCGCCGTCCACGCGACTGTGCGCGGAGGGCAGGGATTCGCAGGCGAATGCCGAACTGCTCAATGCCTGGCTGCGCGAGCGGCAGGGTTGGGCGCTGCGTGATTGCGGCAAGGCATCGATGGAGACCGACGATGTGATCCGGCTGGCATCCGCCGGCAAGGGCATCGCGGCCGAGGCCTACCAGCTGCACGTGCAACCGCGGGGCGTCAACCTGCGCGGCGACGCCGCCGGCCAGTTCTACGGGGTGCAGACGCTGATGCAACTGCTGCCCATCGAGCGCGCGCAACGCCTGGAAGTGCCCGCGCAAAGCATCGAGGACGCGCCGCGCTTCGCCTATCGCGGCATGCACCTGGACGTGGCCCGCCACCGGTTCCCGGTCGCGCTCATCAAGCAGACGCTCGATCGGATGGCGCACTACAAGCTCAACCGTTTCCATTGGCATCTCACCGACGACCAGGGTTGGCGCATCGAGATCAAGCGCTATCCGCGCCTGACGGAGGTGGGTGGACAGCGCAGGGAAACCGACGGCGACGGCACGCCCTATGGTGGCTTCTACACCCAGGACGAGGTGCGCGACGTGGTCGCCTATGCGGCCAAACTGCACATCACGGTGATTCCGGAAATCGAGATGCCGGGCCATGCGCTGGCCGCGCTGGCCGCCTATCCGGAACTGGGCTGTACGCCGGGACCGTTCGAGACCGGCACCACCTGGGGCGTGTTCGACGACATCTTCTGTCCGACCGAGCCGACGTTCAAGTTTCTGGAGAACGTGCTGGACGAGGTCATCCCGCTGTTCCCGGCGCCGTACGTGCACATCGGCGGCGATGAGGCGCCGAAGACGCGCTGGCAGCAGAGCGCGGCGGCGCAGGAGGTGATCCGCCGCGAAGGTCTGAAGGACGAACACGAACTGCAGAGCTGGTTCATCCGCCGCATCGAGCGCTTCCTGCATTCGCGCGGCAAGCGGTTGATCGGCTGGGACGAAATCCTTGAAGGCGGGCTGGCCCCGGACGCGACCGTGATGTCGTGGCGTGGCGAAGCCGGCGGGATCGCGGCTGCGCGCCACGGCAACGACGTGATCATGACGCCGACCCGCTGCTGCTATTTCGACTACGGGCAGGGACCGAAGGACAGCGAGTTGTGGCAGAAGGGCGGCGAACTGCCGATCGAGACGGTCTACGCCTACGACCCGGTGCCGGTCGAGCTGGAAGCGGACAAGCGCCATCACATCCTCGGTGTGCAGGCCAACGTGTGGACCGAACGCATTCCCCGTGAGGAAGTGCTCGAGTACATGGTCTTTCCACGCCTGCTGGCGCTGGCCGAGATCGCGTGGACGCCGCAGGCGAAGCGCGATTTCGACGCCTTCGATCGGCGCCTGTCCGGGCAGTATCCGCGCCTGGCGCAGGCGGGCGTCGGTTTCCGCATCCCGGCGCCGTGGGGGTTGCGCGACGGCCTGGCGGTGGAACAGGACCAGTACACGCTGGACCTGCGGCCGCGCGTGCCCGGCAGTCGCATCCACTACACCCTGGACGGCAGCGTCCCGACCACCGCCTCGCCGCAGGCGACCGGGCCGGCCAGCGTCACCGTGCCGGCCGATGGCGCGGTCACGGTGCGCACGCTGACGATCACCGCCGACGGCCGCGAGAGCGCGATCCATCGGGCGACCCTGCGCAATCGCCGCTACAAGCCGGCGCAGCCCGAGCCGACCGACGCCCGCGAGGCCGGCGTGTCGTACCGCTACTACGAAGGCACCTTCGATCGCTTCGCCGAGATGGAAGCGGCCAAGCCGGTGCGCAGTGGCAGCGCGCAGGCGTTCGACTGGCGCGGCTACGGCCGGCACGAGCATTTCGGCCTGGTCTTCGAGGGCTGGCTGCACGTGCCCGAGGACGGGCTGTACCGCTTCCGCGCGCAGGCCGACGACGCGTCCGCGCTGTACATCGACGGCGAGGCGGTGGTGCGCAACGAGACCTACGACCAGCCGGTGGAAGGCAGCGTGCCGCTGCGCCGGGGCTGGCATCGCCTGCGACTGGACTTCTACCAGCGTTCGGGCGATATCGGCCTGGGATTGAGCTGGGCGAAGGGCGACGCGTCGCTGAAACCGCTGGACGCGACGCAGCTGCGGCATTGAATCGGGAGGTCCGGCCGGATCCGGGGCACCGGATCGCGGGCGGATGCAAAGGTTCCCGCATCACGCGTGCGTGGCGGGAACAGCGCAGGGTCAGGCCGCGCGGGTTCCGTCATGGCAAGGAACCGCGTCGGTCAAAGAGGAGGAGCGAGTTCATGAGAGTCCACCGTATCGCCGCTGTCGTTCCCGCCTGGTTGCGGGTGGCGTTCTGCCTCGGCTGGTTGCTGCTGGCCGCGACAGCTGTCGCGCGGCCCGCCGCGCAATCGCAGGCGGTCACCGCCGATTGGCGCTTCCGCCTGCTGCCCGGCGATGCCCAGCTCCCGGCGCATCCGCAGGCCGCCGCATGGGCGAAGGCCGCGGTGCCGGGTACGGTCCATACCGATCTGTTCGCCAACGGCGTGATTCCGGATCCCTATGTCGGCGCGCCGGAAGCCGGACTGCAATGGATCGGCCTCGCCGACTGGGAGTACCTGGGCCGCTTCGACGTCGATGCCGCCACCTTGGCGCGCCCGCATGCCGAACTGGTGTTCGAGGGGCTGGACACGTTCGCCGAGGTCGAGCTCAACGGCCAGCCGCTGCTGAAGGCGGACAACAGCCACCGCACCTGGCGCGCACGCGTGGATGGCCGCCTGAAGGCGAGCGGCAATGAACTGCGGGTGGTGTTCCGTTCGCCGATCCGCACGCTGCTGCCGAAGGTGCAGGCGATGCCGCACAAGATCGCCGGCAACTATCCTTCGCCCCATGGCGACGAGCCGAAGGACGCGATGGTCGGCAACTTCGTGCGCAAGCCCGGTTATCACTTCGGCTGGGACTGGGGTCCGCGCTACGTGACCGCCGGCATCTGGCGGCCGATCCGGCTGGAGAGCTGGAATGATCTGCGCATCACCGATCTGGCGGTACGCACCGATGCGCTGGACGAGCGACAGGCACGGCTGTCGGTGCTGGTGGAAGTGGATGCCGCCCGCGCCACCTCCGCCGACGTGGAAATCGAAGTGCGGGATCCGGAGGGGCGTCGCGTCGACATCCTGCGTCGCAAGGCCGCGCTGACCGCCGGTGTCCAGCCGGTGACGGTGGAAGTGAGCCTGCCCAAACCGCGTCGCTGGTGGCCGGTCGGCTACGGCGAACAGGCGCGCTATACCTTCCGCGCCACCGTGAAGGCCAAGGGCGGGCAGGCGAGCAGCGAGCGCCGCACCGGCCTGCGCACGATCGTACTCAAGCGCGACGTCGACGCGGACGGGCAAGGCCAGGGCTTCGCCTTCGTGATCAACGGTGTGCCGGTGTTCGCCAAGGGCGCCAACGTCATTCCGTTCGACGCCTTCCCGCCGCGTGCAGACGAGAAGCGCCTGCGGGTGGCGCTGACCGCAGCGCGCGACGCCAACATGAACATGCTGCGCAACTGGGGCGGCGGTTACTACGAGGATGATGTGTTCTTCGAGATCGCCGACGAGCTCGGTCTGCTGGTCTGGCAGGACTTCATGTTCGGCGGCGGCATGCAGCCCGGTTACGACCCGGTGTTCCGCGCCAACGTGGTGGCCGAGGCGCGCGACAACATCCGCCGTCTGCGCCACCACCCCAGCATCGTGCTGTGGTGCGGCAACAACGAGGAAGAGACGGCGTGGAAGGACTGGGGCCACCGCAAGCAACTGGTCGCGGCGGATCCGGTGTTCGCCGACAAGGTCTGGCAAGGCTACGTCGCGCTGTTCGGACAGGACCTGCGCCAGGTGGTGGGCGAGCAGGGGCTGGGCGTGCCGTACTGGTCCAGCTCGCCCAGCAACGATCTGGACGAGAAGGCCAACGATTCGCGCAAGGGCGACAAACACTACTGGGACGTCTGGGCCGGTTCCAAGCCGGTGCAGGCTTACCTGGATGAAACCCCGCGCTTCATGTCGGAGTTCGGCCTGCAGGCGTGGCCGGACATGCGCACGATCGCCAGCTTCGCCAAGCCGGAAGAGCAGGCGGTCGACAGTCCGGTGATCAAGGCGCACCAGAAGTTCCTGGCCGGGGAGGGCAATACCCGCCTGTCGCTGTACATCGAACGCGAGTACGGCAAGCCGCGCGATTTCCCCGGCTTCGTCTACCTGAGCCGGGTGATGCAGGCCGACGGCATCGAACTGGCCGCGCTGCATCACCGCGCCTCGCGGCCGTACACGATGGGGTCGCTGTATTGGCAGCTCAACGATGTATGGCCGGGCGCGTCGTGGTCGAGCGTGGATTTCCACGGACGCTGGAAGCCGCTGAACTTCCACGCGCGCCGCTTCTTCGCGCCGCTGGCGATCGCGGCACTGCGCAAGGAGGGCGTGACCCGGTTGTCGCTGCTGTCCGACCTGACCATGCAGACGGACGCCGAATGGCGCCTGCGGGTGATGGATTTCGATGGCCGCGTGCTGAAGGAACGCCGCCAGCCGGCCACGCTCGCGGCGCTGGCGGCCACGCCGGCCGGCGAGTTCCGCGACGCCGAACTGCTGGACGGCGCGGATCCCGCGCGCACCTTCGCGGTGTTCGATCTGGTTCGCGGCGGCGAGACGGTTTCGCGCGGACTGGTCTACTTCACCGCGCCGAAGGATCTGCGTCTGCCGGCGCCGCGCATCGACACCGACCTGGCCGCCGACGGCGACGGCGACGGCGACGGTTATCGCCTGACCCTGCGTTCGCCGGTGTTCGTGCGTGCGCTGTGGCTGGACTTCGGCGATCTCGACGCGACGTTGTCCGACAACGCGCTGGATCTGCTGCCGGGCGAAGCCGTCAGCCTGCGCGTGTCTTCGAAGACCGACGCGGCGGCGCTGCGCAAGGCGCTGACCCTGCAATCCCTCGCCGATGCGATGTCCGCGCCGGCCCCCTGACGTTTTCCGCAAAGAGGAACTCCCATGCACGACGTATCGAACCCGACGAATTCCCTCCGTCGCGCCCTGCGTGGCCAGCGCCTGGCTGGCGCGGTGGTGATGGCATTGACCCTGGTGGCCGGCACCGCCTGCAGCCGGAAACCGGCGGCCGAAACGGCCGCACCCGCGGCAACCGAAGCGCCGGCACCGGCGGCGAAGGCCGCGAATGCGGAAGTGCCGGCGGTGGACGAGGCCGAGGCCGCGCGCCTGGCCGAACAGGTCAAGGCCGAGACCCGCCACGCCTGGCAGGGCTACATGCAGTTCGCCAAGGGGCACGATGATCTGAAGCCGATCAGCGGCCAGCCGCGCGACTGGTACGAGAAGTCGCTGCTGATGTCGCCGGTCGATGCGCTGGACACGCTGATCCTGCTGGGCCTGGACAAGGAAGCGGCGGAAGCACGCGAACTGATCGCCACCCAGCTCTCGTTCGATCACGACATGTACGTGCAGAACTTCGAGATCACCATCCGCCTGCTGGGCGGGTTGATATCCGGCTACCAGCTCAGCGGCGACGAGCGCCTGCTCAAGCTGGCCGAGGATCTGGGCAAGCGCCTGCTGCCGGTGTTCGAGAGCAAGACCGGGCTGCCGTACACCCACGTCAACCTGCGCACCGGCAAGGTCCGCGGCACCGTGAGCAATCCGGCCGAGACCGGCACCTTGCTGATCGAGTTCGGCGCGCTGAGCAAGCTGACCGGCAACCCGATCTATTACGACAAGGCCAAGCGTGCGCTGACCGAGACCTTCAATCGCCGTTCCAGGATCGGCCTGGTCGGTCTGAACATCGACGTCGAGACCGGCGAGTGGACCAACCCGACCAGCCACATCGCCGGTGGCATCGATTCGTACTACGAGTACCTGTTCAAATGCTGGAAGCTGTTCGGCGATGCCGACTGCAAACGCATGTGGGACGAAAGCATCGGTCCGATCAATCAATACCTCGCCGATGAAGTGCGCGAGGGCGAGCTGTGGTACGGCTACACCGACATGAATACCGGCAAGCGCACCCAGACCACCTACGGTGCGCTGGACGCGTTCATGCCGGGCCTGCTCGCGTTCGGCGGTGACCTGGAGCGCGCCAAGCGCCTGCAGGAATCCGGCCTGAAGATGTGGCGTCTGCACGGCATCGAGCCGGAGGCGATCGACTACGCCAAGATGGAAGTCACTTCGCCGGGCTATCCGCTGCGCCCGGAGATCGTCGAGTCGGCGTACTACCTGCATCACTACACCGGCGACGCGCGCTACCGCGGCATGGGCAAGGAGTTCTTCGAGGACTTCGTGCGCCACACCCGCACCGAGCACGGCTTCGCCGCGCTGAAGGACGTACGCAGCAAGGAGAAGAACGACTCGATGGAGAGCTTCCTGTTCGCCGAGACCTTCAAGTACTACTACCTGCTGTTCGCGCCCAAGACCGCGCTGGACTTCGACGCGGTGGTGTTCAACACCGAGGCCCATCCGATCCGGAAGACCTGGAAGGATTGAGTCCGGCCCCATCGCGGTGCCGAACGGAATGCCCGTCCCCAGGACGGGCATTTTGTTTGGGTGACATCCGCCACGGCGTTGTCCATGGAGAGATTGAGAGAGTATTCGAGAGCCTTTGGCGCCGTGCCCCGAGGAACAGGCGATCGGCAACCGTTCTCACTACGAATCCGATATGCTGCAAGCGTAATCAAGATCACGAAATCCAGGCACCCACGCGCTTGACGCCATGTCCGAAGCCACCCTGACGCCCGCCCGCATCGCGGTGACGGAAGACGATGATGAACTCCGCGAATTGATCGTTTCGGAACTGAGCGAGCGTGGCTTCGAGGCCTCGGGTTTCGCCAGCGCCGAAGCGCTCTACCGGCACCTGGCCGTGCAGGCGTGCGACATCGTGCTGCTGGATATCGGGCTCCCTGGCGAAGATGGCTATGCGGTCGCCCGCCACCTGCGCCAGATCGCCTCGGTCGGCATCGTGATGCTGACCGCGCGCGGAAGGAGCGACGACATGGCGCGCGGCCTCAGCACCGGTGCGGACATGTATCTGGTCAAGCCGGTGGATATGGATGTGCTCGCCGCGGGCATCGACAGCCTGCGGCGCCGGATGTCGATGACGAGCCGCGCGGCCGCCACATCCGAACCGACGCCGGTGTGGTCATTGACCGCCGGCGGCTGGAAGCTGCGCGCGCCGGATGGTCTGGAACTGCTGCTGGCCGAAGGCGAGCGCGCGTTCCTGCAACCGCTGCTGGCGCAGGCGGGGCGGACGGTCGATCGGGATACGTTGATCCAGGGCCTCACCGATGACCCGGATGGATTCGATCCGCACCGGCTGGAAGTCCTGCTGCATCGCTTGCGGACGCGGGTGAAGAAGCAGACCGGGCGCGAACTGCCGCTGCGCGCGGTGCGCGGCAGCGGCTATCTGTGGCTGGGCGAGGCGGGCTGACGATTGCCAGATCTGCTGGTGAGAGAGCGACCGAGAGCCAATGAAAGTGTGGGTGAAGTTTCGTTATTGCGGTGACTAAAGTCACACATTAGACTGCACGCGCCCGCCGGTGTGTACATGCTCTTCACATGTACCTTCCGGCACCACCAGGACCGGTGGGGCCAAAACACCATCCGAAGAATTCTTCCGTTGCGGCTGTTCCGGCTGCGATGCGGCGGCGTTCGTTCGCGGTGGCGAAACCGCCGCCCCCACGCGGCGAAACGGAACAGGGGAAACGCGTGTACAAGCAGGACGAGAAGGCGAACGCCGGCGGCGTGTCGCTGGCGGCTGGGTTTTGTGCGGAGCACCGGAGCCGGAAACCGGCGACCCGCGCGACACGTGTTTCCCACTGGGGCGCTTTGCTGGCGATGCTGCTGGCGCCCGTGGCGCAGGCCGCGGTGGTGGCCACCTCGGTCGACGCGCCGCCGGACATCGGCCTGGGCATGACCGCCGAGATCGACGTGCACTGGTCGCGCACGTCGAACACGACGGGCGACACGGTCAGCATCCTGATTCCCAGCCAGCTGATGGTGGAACCGGCCAACCTGCCGGCCGGCTGCACCTACACCGCCCCCAACCTGGTGTGCGCGGTGCCGGACGGCACCACGGGCGCCAGCGGCACGATCTCCTTCCAGGTACGCGGACAAAACGTCGGCGGCTTCAACCTGACCGCCACCGGTACCGCGCCGCCGCCGGCGACGGTGTCGGCGGAAGTGCGCAACAGCGGCGATCTGCGGGTGGACAAGACCCGGACGACGCCCGCGGCCGGTCCCGTGGTATCGGGCAGCCAGGTGCAATTCCAGCTCTCTCCCGGCATCGGCAGCGGCACCAACGTGCCCGCCGGCGCTTCGATCATCGTCACCGACAACCTGCCGGGCACCAGCACCGACTTCAATCTCACCGGCCGCACGTTCGCCGGCCCGTTGACCCCCACCTGCAACACGGTCGCCAACGCCAACAGCACGCGCCGGCTGACCTGCACCTACAGCGGTCCTTTCACGCTGGCCGATCTCAATGCCAGCAGGATCACGGTGATCGGTACCCAGGGGACCAACGGCTCGTTCACCAACGAAGCGTCGATCGCCTCGGCCAACGCCAGCTACCTGGACACCGACAGCAGCAACAACGACGCCAACGTCCCGTATACCGCGGTGCCGGGCACCGACATCCAGGCGCAGGGCACCTTTCCGGCCAGCTACCAAGCGACCAACGCGGCGCAGAACCTGGTGATCCGTTTCCGCAACAACGGACCGCAGCCGTCGACCGGCGGCACCGTGAGCACGATCATTCCGAACGGATTCGGCATCGGTACGTTGCCTCCGGGCTGCACCGCGCAGCCGGGCCAGTCGCTGACGGTGGGGGGCAACACCTACACCGGCACCCGGGTGACCTGCACCACCGGCACGGTGGCGGTGAACAACTCGCAGCCGTTCACGCTGCCACTGACGATGCCGGCCAGCGCCACCGACGGCCAGTTCCCGGTCGTGGTCGAGCCACCCGCGGGCATGGGCGATGCCAATCTGGGCAACAACAGCGTGCTGCTGCCGTTCCAGGTCGCCGATCCCTTCGCCGATCTGCGCGCCGACAAGGCGAAGAATCCCAGCAGCGGCCCGGTCGCGCCGGGAGCCGCCATCACGACGACGGTGACGGTGACCAACGACAGCGGCAGCACCCACGATGCCACCTACACGACCGCCAGGCCGCTGCGCGTGGTCGACTACGCGCGGCCGGAAGAAGTGGCGGGCGGACTGGTCACCACGATCACCGCGGGCTGGACGTGTTCGGCGACACCGGGGGTCACGCCGCCGGCCTTTGTCGGCGACAGCAGCCGCACGACCCGGATCGATTGCCAGACCACGGCCGATGGCGTGCTGGCGCGCGGCGCCAGCACCCAGGTGCAGTTCCGCACCACCGTCGGCGCGCTCGGCAGCACGCCCATCGAGTTGAGCAATCGCGCCTGTACCGGCACCCGGGCGCTGGATGCGCTGGGCCTGAACGCCAACGATGGCCCGAGCCCCGCCGATGGCGGCCGCACCGGCAACGACTGCGACGACGCCGGCAGCGGCTTGAACGCCACGCCGATCATCAGCGGCAACGCAGCGGTCAAGGTGGTCAAGGAGTCCTCGGTCGACAATCTGGCCTGGTTCGACCCGCTCGCCAGCGGGCCGACCCTGGCGGGTGACGCCAATACGCTGTACTGGCGCATCACCATCACCACCCCGACCACCGCGGTGAACCCGGCGCAGCAGACGATCCCGACCCTGCGACTGGTCGACAATCTGCCCGGCATCATCAACTTCAACAGTCCCGGCGCTCCGGCGCCGGCGCATCGCACGCCGGCCGTATCGATCACGACCAGCATCGCGGGCGGCGCGACCGGCAGTTGCCCGGCCTCGTTGGCCTCGGGCAACCCCAACCTGGCCTGTACGTTCAACAACGTGCCGGCCGGCGAAACCATCGTCGTGCAGTTGGCGGTATCGCGCCCGGTGAGCAGCGGCAACCTGGACAACATCGCGACCCTGACTTCGCCCAACGCCATCCTCAGCGGCACCATGCAGGACGACGCCCGCGTCGTGGTGACGCCGCGTGTGGACGTCGCGCTGACCACCAAGGTCGCGAATCCGACGACGCCGGCGGTGGGGCAGGTGATGGGCTTCACCCTCACCGCGCAGAACCTGGGGCCGGATCCCATTCCTGCGGGTGGGTTCACCATCACCGACAACCTGTTCACCGGCACGCCGACGCTCGTTGATCCGGCCTACGAGATCGTCGACGTGACGCCGGCGACCGGCGCAATGAGTTGTGCGGCCAGCAATTACTCGACTGGCGCGATCTCCTGTACCAACACCGGCACCGTCGCGCGGTACGAAACCCACACGATCACCATCCGCGCCCGCATCAAGAAGCCCGGCAACCTGTCCGGCGCTTCCGGCAGCGTGCTGTATCCCGGCGCGACCAACACGGCCGGCGTGACCGTCAATCCGGCCTACTGCGAGTACCGCACCGAGACGTCGACCACACCGGTGCAGCAGTCCAGCGCCTGCAACGACGCCGCCGCGCGCTCCAACAACAGCAAGACGGCCACCTTCGACGTGACCGTGCCGGCCATCGATCTGCAGCAGGGCAAGGTGGCGGTCTATCCGGCCGGCCAGACCCGCTTCACGCTGGACGACCCGCTGCGTTACCGCTTCAGCATCCGCAATGCCGGTCCCTCGCGCGCCGAGGAAGTGGAGATGACCGACATCCTCACGGTGCCGCCCGGTTTCACCCTCCAGCAGAGCGGCAACGCGGCCAACATCAACGCGGCCGCCGCCAGCGTCGGATACTCGCTGGTATCCAAGCCGGTGCAGTGCAGCCAGTCCGCGGCCAACGCCAACGTCATCTGCCGACTGGGCGCGACCCCGGCCGACAGCTTCCTGGACGCGGGCCAGGAAGTGAACTTCGAAGTGGTCATGACGTTGAACGGCACCGCTACCGGTCCGGTGGTGTTCGGCAACCGCGCCTATGTGTGCGCCGACGAGACCAATACCTACGAAAGCTCCGGTCGATGCACCGATGACGTGACCCAGGCCGGCAACAACATCGCCTCGGTCAACAGCACGATCTTCCCGTCCGCGGATCTGGAACTGGTCAGCAAGACCACGGTGACGCCGTCGCCGGTGGATGTCGCCCAGCCGATCGAATACAGCATCGTCCTGCGCAACAACGGCGCGGCCATGGTCGAGAAGATGCGCCTGGTCGACCAGCTGCCCAGCGGCTTCGAGTGGCTGTCCGGCGGCGCGCAGGCGCCGGTCGCGTCGGCGAGTGGCGCGGCGGCGTTGTCCGGTCCGCTGGCGGTGTCGGCCTCGGTGCCGGCGGCGGGCAGCGACAATGTCTGCTTCATCTCCAATGGGGTCACGAGCGTCACCGCACCCGCGCAACGCCAGCAGATCACCTGTGATTTTGGTGGCACGTTCCCGGGTGGCGCGGGCAATACGGTCACGGTGCGCCTGTACGCGCGAGCCGTGCCCGGTGTCTACGACGGCTCCGCGGCCGCACCCTTCGACACCAATCGCACCAACGAGGCCCAGGTCCAGCCGGGCAAGGACGCGGATGGCGGCGACGTGTCGATCGACGGCAATCCCGCCAACAACAACGGCAGTTCGGAAGTGCAGGTGCGCAACGCGCGCATCGGCGGCCGCGTGTTCCTGGATCGCAACGACAACGGCGATCAGGATGGTACCGGCGCCGGCGCCGATCAGGGCATCGCCGGCGTCACCCTGGTGCTGACCGGCACGGATCGCTACGGCAATCCGGTCAACCGTTCGATCACCACGAATGCTACTGGTGACTATCAGTTCACCGGCCTGGCGCCGGCCGACGCGGCCGGTTACACCATCACCCAGACCCAGCCGGCCGGTTACGACAACGGCCTGCCGCAGCCCAACCGGCCGCGCCCGCAACGCAATGGCATCAGCACCGGCGTCACCCCCGCCGGCGCCGACTACACGGCCAGCAATACCGCCGGCAACAGCGTGATCGGCGGCATCGTCCTGGGCAGCGGCGGCAATGGCGTGGAGTTCGATTTCCCGGAGCCGCGCCTGTTCTCGCTGTCCGGTTTCGTCTACGTCGATCTCAACAACAACAATGTGCGCGACGCGAGTACCGATGCGCCGATTCCGGGCGCCACGGTCGAGCTGCTGGTCTGGGACACGGCCTCCTCGTCCTACGTCTTCGCGGCGGACACGACCACCGATACCGACGGCAGCTACCAGTTCACCGGCCTGAGCCCGGCGCGCAGGTATGCCGTGCGCGAACCGTTGCCGGGCGGCTACCGCAACCAGCCGCTGGCGATCAATCCGGGCACCATCGCCGGCACGCCGTGCGCGGGTTGTGCACCACGTACCAGCGCCTCCGGCAACGGCACCGACACCATCGAGGACATCGATCTGACCGGCAACGGTATCCAGTTCAACTTCGGTGAGCTGACCACCGCGGCGATCAGCGGCCGCGTCTACCTGGATCACGACGACGACGGTACCCAGGACAGTGGAGAACCCGGCCTGCCGGGCGTGCGGATCGTCATCGAAGGCGCCGGTCCGGACGGTGTGTTCGGCAACGGCGACGATACCCGCGAAACCCTGACCACCGACGTCAATGGCGGCTATCTGTATCCGGACGCCATCGCCGGACAGAACTACCGCATCACCGAACAGCAGCCCACCGGCCTGGCCAATGGCCAGGAAAACACCAGCAACGTCATCAACATCACCCAACTGCCGCAGACCGGATCCAGCAACCACAACTTCGGCGAACTGGCCGCCACCATCAGCGGCAGCGTCTGGCTGGATGCCGACAACGATGGCGTGCGTGATGCGGGTGAAGCCGGCATCGCCGGAGTCGCGGTGACACTGCCGGCCGGCACGCTCGACGTGCTGGGCAATCCGGTGACGCAAGTCATCACCGACGCCAACGGCGACTATCGATTCATCAATCTGCCGGCGGGGACCTACACGGTCACCGAACAGTTGCAGCAGCCGGTGGTCGGTGGCGTGCCCACCCTCAACGGCATCACCGTGGCCGGCAACGTCGGCGGCGTCACCACCGGCACCGCCACCGCCACTGGCACCGTGCCCAGCGCGGTGGCCGGCATCGTGCTGGGGGCGGGCGAGTCTTCCGTGCGCAACGACTTCGGCGAAACCCTGGGCGTGTCGGTCTCCGGCCGGGTGTTCTTCGACGCCAACAACGACGGCGCGCAGGCCGGCGCCAGCGAAACCGGTATCGAAAGCGTGACCCTCCGTCTCACCGGCACCGACGACAGCGGCGCGGCGGTGACCCTCACCACGACCACGGATGCCAACGGCGATTTCCGTTTCGAAGGCCTGCGTCCGGGCACCTACACGGTGACCGAACCGCAGCAGCCGACCGGAACCAGCAATGGCCAGACGATGGCCGGTACCGTCGGCGGCACGCCGTCCGGCACCGCCACGCCGATCACGACCGTGCCGAGCGCGATCAGCGTGATTGACCTGACCACGCCCGGCACGGCCTCGGAGAACAATCTGTTCGGCGAAATCCCGCTCAACAGCGCGATCAGCGGCCGGGTCTGGCGCGACCTGGACAATGACGGCGTCATCGACCCGTCGGAGCAGGGCATCGGCTCGGTGGTGGTGCGCCTGACCGGTACCGATCTGGCCGGCAACACCATCACCCGCGAAGTCACCACCCAACCGGACGGTGGCTATGCGTTCACCGAACTGCCGCCGGGCACCTACACCGTCACCGAACCCGAGCAGCCGACCGGCACGCTCAACGGCATCACCGTGCCGGGCACCGGTGGCGGCACCGCGACCCCGCCGACCACCGCGCCGTCGGTGATCGACGGCATCACCCTGGGCGTGGGCGAGGAAGCCCGCGACAACGACTTCGGTGAGGTTCCCGCCGGCACCATCGCCGGCCGGGTCTACAACGACGGCAACAACAATGGCGTCATCGACACGGGCGAGGGCGGCTTCCCGAACGTGCAGGTCGTGCTGACCGGCACCAACGATCTCGGCGAAACCGTCAACGTCACCGTGACCACCGACAGCGAGGGCCGCTACCGCTTCGAGAATCTGCGTCCGGGCACCTACACGGTGACCGAGCCGACGCAGCCGGCCGAAACGCTCAACGGCATCACCACGCCCGGCACCATCGACGGCACCACCACGGGTACCGCCACGCCGGTCACGACCACGCCCTCGGCCATCAGCGGCATCGTGCTGCCGCCGGGCGGGCAGTCGATCGACAACAACTTCGGCGAGATCGGCGATTCGCCGGATCTGGTGGTGAGCAAGACCGCCACGCCGACGACCTTCACCGTCAACAACGTCGGTACCTACACCATCCGCGTGCGCAACATCGGCCAGCAGCCGAGCGCCGGCGAATACGTGGTGGAGGACCGCCTGCCCGCCGGCCTGACCCTGGAGTCCACGCCCGTGGGCACGGGCTGGACCTGCACCGGCGCGGCCGGCGACAGCCGCTTCCGTTGCGCCAGCAGCACGGTGCTCGCCGCCGGTACCACCGCCATCGACACCATCCTCGCCCGCGTGCGCGTCGCCGCCACCGCGGCGGCGGCCTCGCCGGTGAACAACGCGGTGCTGGTCGAGGGCGGCGGCGAGAACGAGTTCCGCACCCCGACGCCGGACGAGCGCGCCGACTTCGAAGGCAACGTCGACGACCTGCCGGTCTGCGATCCGGCCATCACCCAAAACGCCTGCCGTCTGCCGACGCCGGTGCAACTGGCCGCGTCGGTCTCCGGCACGGTGTGGTTCGACCAGGGCAGCGACTTCGGCCTGATCGACGGTGGCGATCGCCGCCTCGGCGGCTGGACCGTGGAAGTGGTGGATGCGGATGGACGCGTGATCGCCACCACCACCACCGCCGCGGACGGCAGCTATGCGGTGCCGGATCTGGTTCCCGGCGTGCGCTTGTCGATTCGCTTCCGGGATCCGTTCTCCGGCGTGATCTGGGGCTGGCCGGTCAGCGGCGAGACCGCGGCTGGCCCGCCGGCGCCCTGCGATGCCGATACCGCGATGGGCAACGGCACCGCCAGTTCCTGCCGCAGCAGCGAAGGCGGCAACACCCAGTTGTCCGTCGTGCTGGCGCCGGGCGCGAACCTGCCGCAGCAGAGCCTGCCGTTGAATCCGGGTGGCGTGGTCTACGACGCGGTCACCCGCAATCCGGTGCCGGGCTCGCGGGTCACCCTGACCCCGGTGGGCGTGTGCGCCGGCTATTCGCCGGAAGCGCATCTGCTCAACGCCGCGTCCGGTGGCTACAGCGTGGAAGGCAGCAGCGTGTCGATGACCGTGGGCACGGAGGGCTTCTACCAGTTCCTGCTCGCGCCATCGGCGCCGGCATCGTGCCGGTTCCAGATCGCGGTGGTGCCGCCAGCGGGCTACACGTTCCAGTCCGGCATGATTCCGGCGGAAACCTCGCCGCTGACGCCGCCGTCCACGCCGGGCGTGGGCCATCCGGTGCAGACCAACGCGACCGCGCCGACCGCACCGGTGGGCAGCGGCACCACGTACTACCTGGAGGTCAACCTGGGTTCCGGCGTGGCCGCGCCGGTGCACAACCACATCCCGCTGGATCCGCAGGTCGCGCCGGGCCTGGTCATCACCAAGACCGGTGATCGCAAGACCGTGGAAGTGGGCGACAGCCTGGTCTACACGATCACCATCCGCCAGACCGCCGGCGCGGCGCTGGGCACGGTGAACGTGGTCGATCGCCTGCCGCACGGCTTCACCTTCATCGCCGGCACCGCCCGGGTGGACGGCAGCGGCATCGCCGATCCGCTGGGCAAACCCGGTCCGACCCTGGTGTTCGACGTCGGTTCGCTGGCGGTGGGCGCGCAGAAGGTGCTGAGCTACCGCGTCCGGGTGGGCGTGGGCAGCCAGCAGGGCGACGGCATCAACCGCGCGCGCGCCTGGGGCTGTTCGATCACCGGCGGCTGCGTGGATCCGAACACGCTGGCGCCGTATCCGAACGGCGGCACCGTGCCCTCCAACCCGGCGGAGTACCGCGTGATCGTCAGCGGCGGCGTGTTCGCCGACGAGGGCTGCGTGCTCGGCAAGGTGTTCGTGGACTGCAACGTCAACCACGTGCAGGACAAGGAAGAGCTGGGCATCCCCGGCGTGCGCATGTACTTCGAGGACGGCACCTGGCTGATCAGCGATTCGGAAGGCAAGTACAGCTACTGCGGTCTGCCGCCGAAGAGCCACACGCTGAAGGTGGACGCGTCCACGCTGCCGGTCGGCTCGCGCCTGACCACCAGCAGCAACCGCAACCTCGGCGATGCCGACAGCCTGTTCATCGATCTCAAGAACGGCGAGCTGCATCGCGCCGACTTCATCGAAGGCAGCTGCTCCAATCCGGTGATCGAACAGGTCAAGGCGCGTCGTACCCAGGGCGAGATCCGCGCGCCGGAAACCGAAGCCGGGCAGGCCCCGCTGCGTTTCGAAAGCAAGCCGGCACGCAGTCCGCAACAAGGCACGGATTCGGCGAACCAGCGGCCGATCGTGGATCCGAGGCCGACCGCCCCGAGTCCCGCCGCCGGCACGGAGGTGCAGCCATGAGCCGCACCCCGCGTCCCGCCCGCGTCCGCCAGGCCAGGAAGACCATGCGTTCCCAACCTTTCTCCCGAAAACCGCTGAGCCTGGCGCTGTCGCTGGTGCTGATGCCGGCCATGGCGCTGGCGCAGAACGTCTCCGGTGATCAGCGCTTCACGCCGGTGCTGGGGCAGGCGGCGCCTCTGTTCCCGCAATCGCCGCAGGGCCAGCAGACCGCTTCGCAGCCGCTGTTCGCGCAGCCCGGCAACGTCGACTATCGCGTCAACGCCGGTGTGCAGAGGGTGGTGGTGGAAGTGGATCGCGATGGCGCGCCGGCCGACGGCCAGTCGCCGGTGCACGTGGTGGTCCATCTGTACGGCGCGGACGGCAAGCCGCTCGCCGGCGAGGCCTTCGCCACCGTCGAGAACTCCGGCGGCCGCATCAAGCTGCCGGATGGCCGCACCGACGAACTCGGCCCCGGTCGCCTGGATGCCGACAAGGTCACGCCCGGCGTGCAGTTGCCGGTGCGCGACGGCCGCGCCGAATTCGATCTGCTGGCGCCGCACGACCCGCAGGACGTGCTGCTGCGGGTGACCGCGGGCGGCGAGACCGCCGAGGGCGTGGTCGGTTTCGTGCCGGAAATGCGCGAGATGATCGCGACCGGCCTGATCGAGGGCGTCATCAACTTCCGTCGCAAGGGGGACAACCTGATCGACGGCAGTACCCGCGGCGATGGTTTCGAACGGGAAATCCGCCGCTGGGAGAAGCAGTTCAACAACGGCAAGGCCAACGGCGCCGCCCGCGCCGCGTTCTTCGTCAAGGGCCGGATCAAGGGCGAGTACCTGCTGACCGCCGCGTACGATTCCGACAAGGACGTGCGGGCGCGCCTGCTGCGCGACATCCAGCCGGAAGAGTTCTACCCGGTGTACGGCGATGCGTCGTTGCGCGGTTTCGACGCGCGTTCGGCCGAGCGCCTGTACGTGCGCGTGGACAAGGGGCGCAACTACCTGCTGTACGGCGACTTCCAGACCGGCGATAACATCGCCACCCAGACCGGCGTCGACTTCGGTTCGCGCGCCCCGCAACGCGTGCTGGGCACCTATAACCGCACCGCGACCGGCCTGGGCTGGCATTTCGAGAACGAGCGGGCGCGCGGCAACGTGTTCGCCATCGAGGACTCGTTGCGCCAGGTGATCGAGGAACTGCCCAGCCAGGGCAGTGGTCCCTACGGCCTGCGCAACAACGCGGTGCTGGAAGGCAGCGAGCGGGTCGAGGTGGTGGTGCGCGATCGCAACCAGCCCTCGCGCATCGTTTCGGTGCGCCCGTTGGGACGGCTGGTGGATTACAGCTTCGAACCGTTCTCAGGACGGATCCTGCTCAACAGCTTCCTGCCGTCGTTCGACGCCGATCTGAACCCGGTGTCGCTGCGCATCACCTATGAACTGGACCAGGGCACCGAGAAGTTCTGGGTGGTCGGCGGCGACGCGCAGCTGCGGGTCGGGAAGAACGGCGAGATCGGCGGCTCCTACGTGGATGACCGCAATCCGTTCGCCAGTTTCGAGATGGGCAGCGCCAACGTCGGTTATCGCCTGGGTGAAAACACCTGGTTGGTGGCCGAAGCCGCGCGCACCCGCAGCGAGGTCAACACCAACTCCATCAACCAGTACGGAACGCCCGCGCTGCAGGGGCTGAGCGGACTGGTGGAGGGCAACGCCTGGCGGGTGGAACTGGGACACGTCGGCCAAAAAGCGGATCTGAAACTGTTCGCCGGCCAATCGGATCCGGAATTCAACAATCCGGCCTCGCCGCTGTACGGCGGGCGCGGCGAGTACAGCCTCACCACGCGTTACCGCTTGAACGAGCGTTTCGAGCTGTACGCCGAGGGTCTCCGCAGCGAGGACCGCAATCCCGACGGCGGCGAGCGCAATGCCGGCAGCATCGGCACGCGCATCAAGGCCACCGACAAGCTGACCCTGGATTTCGGCTACCGCGCGATCCGCGAAACCGTCGGCGCCTACTACACCTGGGCGACCAACAGCGGCTACGGCAATCTCGGCGGCCTGTCCGGGGGCTACGCCACCGGCAGCGGCGGCGGCGCGCTCGGCTATGGCCAGCAGCCGCTGGATCCGTTGACCGGCCTGCCGATCATCAACAGCGGCAATCCCAACGATGTCGCCAGCGGTTTGCCGGTCGGCACCGAGCTGTCTTCGGACATGTTGCGCTTCGGTGTCGGTTACCGCGCCAGCGATCGCCTGAGCCTGGGCGGCGAAGTGGAGCAGGACATCCATGGCGAGGACCGCAACCGCGTCGCTTTCGGCGTGGACTACCAGTTGCGCGAACGCAGCCGCCTGTATGGCCGCTACGAGAAGCAGACCGGCATCAGCGGCGTCAATGGACTGACCCAGGACGGCCGCGAGGCCGACACCGTGGCCGTCGGCGTGGACACCAGCTTCCTGCGCGATACCCAGCTGTTCTCGGAGTACCGGTTGCGCGATGCCATCGCCGGCCGCGACATCCAGGCGGCATCGGGCATGCGCAATCGCTGGGACCTGCGCGAAGGCCTGCGTCTGGACACTTCGCTGGAGCACACCAACGTGATCTCCGGCAACGTCGGCGACTCCACCGGGATAGGGTTCGCCCTGGACTACAGCGCCAACCCGCTGTGGCGCGGCAACATCCGCCTGGAACACCGCATCTCCGACGACGTCGCCGGCACGCCGACCGACGAGGCCTACCACACCACGCTGTTGCAGTTCCTGGCGGCGCGCAAGCTCAACCGCGACTGGACCGTGCTGGCGCGCAACTACCTGCTGCGCACCGCCTACGCGGCGCGCGGCGACGTATTGCAGGACCGGTTCCAGGTGGGCGTGGCCTATCGCGATACCGACACCAACCGCATCAACGCGCTGGCGCGCTACGAGTACAAGCTGGAGAAGGACGAAAGCGGCATGGACGGTTCCGGTTTCGGGTCCGACACCGGCCAGGACATCCGCACCAGCGCGCACATCGTGTCCGCGCACGCCGACTGGCATCCGTCGCGGCCGTGGTGGCTGACCGGCCGGGTGGCGGCGAAGTGGCAGCAGGACAGCTTCTTCTATGCCGACACCGGTCGCGTCGACGACGACTTCCGCGCGGTGCTGCTGTCGGGCCGGGTGGTCTACGACATCACCGAGAACTGGGACATCGGCCTGCTGGCCTCGACGTTCCGGGGCCAGTACGGCGCCAACCAGTATGCGTTCGGCGTGGAAGTCGGCCGCCTGCTGCGGCAGAACCTGTGGCTGTCGGTCGGTTACAACGCCACCGGTTTCCGCGGCGACGAGGACCTGACCGGTTACGAGTACACGCAGCAGGGCGCATTCATCCGCCTGCGATTCAAGTTCGACGAAGACCTCTTCCGCAGGGAAGACGCCCGCTACCGCGATCCGGTGCGCTGAGGAACCCCCTATGACCATCACCAAGTCCACGCTCATCACCGCCGCCATCCTGGCCGCCCTGGCCGGCACCGCCGGCGCGCAGCAGACCCAGCTCGTGCCGCCGCGCGATCGCATCACCGACGAGGCCATCCATGCCGATCTTTCCGGCTACGAGGCGACGCAACTGCGCATCAAGGCGTTGAACGACGCCGGACGTCCGGTACGCGACTACCATCTGTCCAAGGCCCAGTGCTGGCTGGACGTGTCCTTCCACGAGTACACCCGCAACGACCGCAGCGCTTTCCCGCAGGAAGCGCTGACCGAATCGGAGAAGCTGATCGTGGGCATGGAGCAGGGTGTCTCGCCGTTGCCGACCGACACCCCGCTGGTCAACGGCGCGGCCCGCGTGCGCGAGGATCTGTGGAAGCGCCTCGGCGCCATCCACGGCACGCCCGGCTTTGTCTGCGCGCAGCAGGCGGTGGCCTGCGGCGAGGTCGAACTGGTGCACGCGGGCAACGAGTTCAATCAGCAGCAGTGGCGCCACTCCAAGCCCTACATCCAGATCGCCGAGGACATGGTCAGCGACGCCGAGGCGCTGTCCCGGCAGTGCGGTGCCACACCCGCCGCGCCCGCCACCGCCGCGGTGCTGACCGCCAACGTGCTGTTCGAATTCGACCGCGACGGCCGCCGCGACATCCGCGCCTACTCGCTGCAGAACCTGGAGCGGGAACTGGCGCGCCTGCGCGAGGAAGGCCGGAGCCTGGAATCGGTGGAACTGGTGGGTCACGCCGATCGCCTGCAGGGCCGGGGCTACGACTACAACCAGGGTCTGTCCGAGCGCCGCGCGCGCACGGTGCGGGAATGGCTGGTCGAACAGGGCGTCTCCACCGACGCGATCCGCTACACCTTCCGTGGCGATACCGAACAGGTCCAGGGCTGCGACGGGGTCAAGCCGCGCGAGGCCCTGCGCGAATGCCTGATTCCGAATCGCCGGGTCGAGGTGAAACTGCATACCTCGACCGTGACGGAGAACCCGTCCGGCCTATAATCCGGCCAAGCCGTGCGTGGGATGTCAGGGGGCATCGCCACGCCGGGAACCCAAGAGGATCACCATGCCCCGGACGTCATCGGCAGCTCCCCCCACGCTCCTGACGCGCATACTGCTGTTCGGCCCGCTGCTGCGATGGCCGCTGCAATGGCTGCGGGACGTGCCGATCGCCGATCCGGTGGCGCGTCGCAACGCGCCGATGATCCAGGTGATCTCGCTGCTGCTGGCGGTGCTTCCGCCGTTGGCGTGGATCTACCGGGCGTCCATGGATGTTCCGTGGCGTCCCGGCGAGGTCGCCAGCATGGTCTTCAGCCTGACGGTGTGCGCGGCCGCGGGCGTCAGTTTCTGGTTGATCCGGCGCGGCGCCTTCTTCGGCGCTTCCTACCTGCTGCTGGCAGTGTTCGCGGTCACCGTGGTGCCGTCCTACCTGTCCACCGGCTTCGCCGCGCAGGTCTATGAGCAACCGGTCCTGGTGCTGTGGATGGCCATCGCCGGTCTGATCGTGGGCCGGCGCGCCCTGTGGATCATGTTCCTGTGCATCGCGGTGGCGTTCTGCGGCGGCATGTGGGTGGACATCGACCGCAAGGGAGACGCCGGGGCGTTGCTGGTCGACCTGGCCTCGCGCACCGCGATGTTCCTGATGATCGCGGTGGTGCTGGATCGCAGCTCCGCCGCGCTGCGCGAGAGCCTGCGCGACGCCAACGCGCGCGGCGACGCGCTGGTGGACAGCAACCGCCGGCTGGAACAGGAAAGCCGCGAACGCGAACGCGCGCAGGAACAATTGATCCACGCCCAGAAGGTGGAAGCGGTCGGCCGCCTGGCCAGCGGCGTGGCACACGATTTCGGCAACCTGCTTACCCTGATCCTGGGGTATGCGGGGCGCGGTCGGCGCACGGAGGAACCGGCCGAGCTGAAACTGGCGCTGGCGGGCGTGGAATCGGCCGCGCGCCGCGCGACCCTGGTGACCCACAAGCTGCTGACCTTCAGCCGCCAGGACGACACCACGCCGGAAACCTTCGATCCCGCGCATGCGCTGCGCGAACTGCAGCCGATGCTGCGGCAGCTGTTCAACCCGCAGGTCGACGTGCGGCTGGCGCTGCGTGAACCGTTGTCGCCGATCCGGCTGGATCGGACCCAGTTCGAGCTGATGACGCTCAACATCGCCGCGAACGCCAATCACGCCATGCCGGAAGGCGGCCGCTTCGAGCTGGAGGCGGAGGCGTCCGGACCGGATCGGATCGCGATTGTCTTCCGCGACACCGGCGCCGGCATGGGCCCGGAGGTGCAGGCGCGGGTGTTCGAACCCTTCTTCACCACCAAGCCGGCGGGCGAGGGCACGGGATTGGGCCTGTCGGTCGTGCGCGACCTGATCCAGCGCGCCGGCGGCAGCATCGGCGTGGACAGCGCCGTCGGCGAAGGCACGGTGATCCGGATCGAACTGCCGGCGGCGGGCTAGGAAACAAAGCGCCAGGTCGCCCGCATGTTCCCTGCCACGCGCGGGGGACTGCATGTTCCCTTCCCCCGCATGCGGGGGAAGTGGCGCGCCCGCGCCGGATGGGGGCGCTCTTCGCATGGGCCTTTGCCCCCATCCGCCTTCGACACCTTCCCCCGCGTTGCGGGGGAAGGAACCCATGGTCCGCTCCTTGTCCCGCATGCGGGGAAGACACAGGCAGACGGCGGCCGTTCATCCCGCGCGCTTGGATCCGCCCGCGGACGGCACCATTCCAGCGTCAGGTTCTCACCGTTTTCCGGGAAGTTTCCCGGTATCGTCGCCGCCATGCCGCTGGAGTCCTTCCATCCCGCCGTCGCCCGCTGGTTCGGGCGCGCGTTTCCAGGTCCCACGCCTGCCCAGCGTGCCGCGTGGCCCGCGATCCGCGCGGGCCGACATACGCTGGTGGCGGCGCCCACCGGTTCGGGCAAGACCCTGACCGCCTTCCTCGCCGCGCTGGATGATCTGGTCCGGCGCGGGCTGGACGAGGGCGGCCTGCCGGACGAGACCGCCGTGGTCTACGTCTCGCCGCTGAAGGCGCTGTCCAACGACATCCACCTCAATCTCGACGCACCGCTGGCCGGCATCCGCGCCGAACTGGCGGAGATGGGACTGCCCGATGTCGAGATCCGCACCGCGGTGCGCACCGGCGACACGCCTGCGGGCGAGCGTCAGAAAGTGTTCCGCAAGCCGCCGCACGTGCTGGTGACGACGCCCGAATCGCTCTATGTGCTGCTGGGCTCGGCATCGGGCCGGACGATGCTGTCCGGCGTGCGCACGGTGATCGTCGATGAAATCCACGCGGTCGCCGCCAGCAAGCGCGGCAGCCATCTGGCGCTGTCACTGGAACGCCTGCAGGCGCTGTGCGCGCGGCCGCCGGTGCGGGTGGGCCTGTCGGCGACGCAGAAACCGATCGACGCGGTCGCGCGGTTCCTGGTGGGCGCGGGCGGGGAACCGCAGCCGCCCGCCTGCGAGATCGTCGACATCGGTTACGGCAAGCAGCGCGATCTGGCGCTGGAACTGCCACCGACGCCGCTGGGCGCGGTGATGTCCAACGACCAATGGGAACAGGTGTACGACCGTGTCGCGGTGTTGGTGCGCGAACACCGGACCACGCTGGTGTTCGTCAACACGCGGCGCATGGCCGAACGCGCTGCGCGCCACCTCGGCGAGCGGCTGGGCAAGGAAGGCGTGGCAGCGCATCACGGCAGTCTGGCGAAGGAGGCGCGGCTGGACGCCGAACAGCGGCTCAAGCGCGGCGACCTGAAAGTGCTGGTGGCGACCGCGTCGTTGGAACTGGGCCTGGACATCGGCGACGTGGATCTGGTGTGCCAGCTGGGCTCGCCACGCTCCATCGCGACGTTCCTGCAACGGGCGGGCCGTTCCGGGCATGCGGTCGGCGGCGTGCCGAAGGCGCGCCTGTTCCCGCAGTCGCGCGACGAACTGATCGAATGCGCGGCGCTGCTCGATTGCGTCCGTCGCGGCGAACTCGACGCATTGCGCATCCCGGTCGCGCCGCTGGACGTGCTGGCCCAGCAGCTGGTGGCCGAGACCGCCAGCCAGGAATGGGACGAGGACGCGCTGTATGCGCTGGTCCGGCGGGCGGCGCCGTATGCGGCGCTGACGCGCGAGGAATACGCGGCGGTGGTGCGGATGCTGGCCGACGGGTTCAGCACCCGGCGTGGACCACGCGCGGGCTATCTGCATCGCGACGCCGTGCATCGTCGTCTGCGCGAGCGCAAGGGCGCGCGGATGACCGCGCTGATGTCCGGCGGCACGATTCCCGATACCGGCGACTACGCGGTGATCCTGGAACCGGAGGCGCACACCATCGGCACGGTCAACGAGGATTTCGCGGTCGAAAGCCTGTCCGGCGACGTGTTCCAGCTGGGCAACGCCAGCTACCGCATCCTGCGGGTGGAACCGGGCCGGGTGCGGGTGGAGGACGCGCGTGGCGCGCCGCCCAACATTCCGTTCTGGCTGGGCGAAGCGCCCGGACGCAGCGACGAGCTGTCGGCGGGCGTGGCGCGTCTGCGCGAAGCGGTGGCTGCCGCTATCGCCGTGGGTGGCGAGGAGGCCGGCATCCGCTGGCTGATGGATGAAGTGGCGCTCGACGAAGAGGCCGCACGCCAGATCACCGATTACCTGGGCAAGGCCGTGGTGGCGTTGGGCGAGTTGCCGACCCAGTCGCGGATCGTGATGGAACGGTTCTTCGACGAATCCGGCGGCACCCAGTTGATCATTCATTCGCCCTTCGGCAGCCGGCTCAACCGCGCCTGGGGCCTGGCCCTGCGCAAGCGCTTCTGCCGCCAGTTCAACTTCGAACTGCAAGCCGCCGCGACCGAGGACGCGATCATCCTGTCGCTGTCCACCAGCCACAGCTTCCCGCTCATCGAGGTATCGCGCTACCTGCACTCGTCGTCGGCGCAGGACGTGCTGGTGCAGGCGCTGCTCGACGCGCCGCTGTTCGGCGTGCGCTGGCGCTGGAACGCGACCACCGCGCTGGCGCTGCCGCGCTTCGTCGGCGGCCGCAAGGTGCCGCCGCAGCTGCAACGGATGAAGTCGGAGGATCTGCTGGCGACGGTGTTCCCGGATCAGGTCGCCTGCCTGGAGAACATCGTCGGCGAACGCGAGATTCCGGATCATCCCCTGGTCGCGCAGACCCTGGACGACTGCCTGCACGAGGCGATGGACACCGAGGGCTGGCTGCACCTGCTGCGCCGGCTGGAAGCGGGCGAGATCGATGTGGTCGCGCGGGATCTGCCGCTGCCGTCGCCGCTGGCGGCCGAGGTCATCAATGCGCGGCCCTATGCCTTCCTGGACGACGCGCCGCTGGAGGAGCGCCGTACCCAGGCCGTGCAGAGCCGCCTGTATCGCGAAGCCGAGTCCGCCGACGAGCTCGGCAAGCTGGATGTCGGCGCGATCCAGGCCGTGCGCGAGGAAGCCTGGCCGCAGCCGCGAAATCCAGACGAAATGCACGAGGCATTGACCGGCGTGGGCGCCGTCACCGCCGATGAAGGCGCGGACAACGCCGGCTGGCGCGAATGGTTGCGGGCGCTGGCGGCGGACGGCCGCGCCACCTGCATGCGCCTGAGCGATGACGGCGCGCGGGCGCTGTGGCTGGCCACCGAACAGCTGCCGATGCTGCGCGCGTTGTTCCCCGCCGCGCCCATCGAGCCGGTGGTCGATGCGCCCGATGAATATGCCCAGGCCGATTGGCCGCGCGAGACCGCGCTGCGCGAACTGCTGCGCGCGCGGCTGACCGCGCTGGGTCCGGCGACGGCGACGGCGCTGGCGCATTCGCTGGCATTGCCCGTGGCCGACGTGGAACCGGCGCTGCTGGCGCTGCAGAGCGAAGGCTACGTGATGCAGGGGCGGTTCACGCCCGGAGCGCGGGAAGAGGAATGGTGCGAACGGCATCTGTTGGCGCGCATCCACCGCTACACCCTCAAGCAGTTGCGGCGTGAAATCGAACCGGTCGAACCCCGCGATTTCCAGCGCTTCCTGTTCGATTGGCAGCACCTGAGCGAGACGGAACGGGTGAGTGGCCCGGAAGCGCTGGCCGGCGTGCTGGGTCAACTGGAAGGATTCGAGGCGCCCGCCGCGAGCTGGGAGACGGATCTGCTGCCGGCGCGCGTGCGCGGCTACGCGATCCATTGGCTGGATGATCTGTGCACCGCCGGACGCACGCTGTGGACGCGGTTGCGCCCACCGGCCAGCGAAGGCGGCGGACGCGGCAACGTTTCATTGCGCGGCACGCCCATCCTGCTGCTGCCACGCCGGCAGGCGCCGCTGTGGACCCGGCTGGCCCCGGCGCCGGCGGATGACGAGGATCTGGGGTCGCGCGCGCGCCGGGTCGTGGACCATCTCGGTGCCCGAGGCGCTTCCTTCTTCGACGAGATCGGCGACGGCGCGCATCTGCTGCGCACCGAACTGGAAGACGCATTGGCGGAACTGGTGGTCCGCGGCCGCGTCCATTGCGACAGCTTCGGCGGATTGCGCGCGTTGCTGGTGCCGGCGTCGAAACGCGACGGCGGATCCCGCCATCGCCGCCGCAAGCCGATGTTCGGCATCCAGGATGCCGGCCGCTGGGCGCTGATCCGGGCCGGCGCTCCGGCGGGCAGCGGCGGCGCCCAGGCCGAGGCGGTCGAACACGTCGCGCGCGTCCTGCTGCGGCGTTACGGGGTCGTCTGCTGGCGATTGCTGGAGCGCGAGGCGGCGTGGCTGCCGCCCTGGCGGGAACTGGCGCGGGTCTACCAACGCCTGGAGGCGCGCGGGGAAATCCGCGGCGGACGCTTCATCACCGGGATTCGGGGCGAACAGTTCGCATTGCCGGAAGCCATCGCGGCCTTGCGACAGGCGCGCCGCCGCTCGGCCGACGGCAAGTGGCTGGCGATCGCCGCCACCGATCCGGCCAACCTGCTGGGCACGCTGCTGCCCGGCGAGAAAGTCGCGCGCGTGCCCGGCTCGCGAGTGCTCTACCGCGACGGCCTGGCGGTCGCGGTGCTGGCCGGTGGCGAAGTCCGGTTCCTGGACGTATTGCCACTGCACGAACAGCAGGAAGCCAGCCGCGTGCTGCAGCGGGCGGTCCATGCCGGGATGGAACCTATGGAGCCGCAGGTACCGGCGCAGGCGGGATAGACGCGTCCGTACGCGGTGCGATGAACCAGCGCCGTTTCGCCCGCCGCCCGGCGATCAAGCGACTTGATCGCGATCAATTGGAACCCACGCGCGATGCGATACGGTGCGCGGATTGAAGATCCGGGAAGCCCCCATGCGTATTCATCCTCCCGAAGACGGCGGCCCGGGCCTCGGACTGTGCAGCGAAGCCGAGGTCGTCAGGCTGGTGGAGACGTTCTACCTGCGTGTGCGCCAGGACGATCTGCTTGGCCCTTTCTTTGACGCGCGCGTGCGCGACTGGGCCGCGCACCACTCGTTGCTGGTCGCGTTCTGGTCCTCGCTGCTGCGCGGAACCCGGCGCTTCCATGGCGCGCCGGTCAGCTGTCATCTGGGCATGCCGGGCCTGACCGAAGCCATGTTCCTGCGCTGGCTCACGCTGTTCCGCCAGACCACCGCCGAATGCGGCAACGCGTCGATGCGCCGCGAGGCCGATGAAGCCGCGCTGCGCATGGCCAATCATTTCTGGCAGCGGTATCAGGCGCGGCGGATGCCGGCCCTGGCGCCGGCGCCGCTTCCGATCGGTTGAGGCACCGGCGATACGTTGCCGTTATTGCAGGAAGGCGTGGCTGCGCGCATTCACCGGCTCATCCTCGGGGCGCGCGGCGATGGCGAGGATTGTTCTTCCGCCATCGGCGCCATCGACGGTTGCTGCGTCGGCAGCGTGCTGCCCCGTTGAGTCATGCGTTGTCCTTCCGGGGAACGCGCAACCTCGTCGGCAAGGCGACTCAGCCAGTCCCGGTCACCCGCCATCAGCGCCGCATAGGCCCGGTCGAGCGCGGGATCATTGAACGCTCCGGTTGCCGCATGCGGCGCAGGTCGTTGTTCGCGCGGCGCATCCCGCTGCAGTGTTTCCCGCTGCTGTGCAGCCAGCCAGGATCGGGCCTCGCCTTCCATCACGTCGGTGTTCATGCGCAGGCTGGGCAGCACGGTGGCGGCCATCAGGTGCCGCTCGGTGGCTTCGGCGGCGGCGGGCCCCGCGCGTTCAAACAACTCGGGCGCCGTGCGCGCGAGGCGTGCCATTTTCGGAACCAGCGCCGGATTCACCAGGGGATTCAGGCTGGCCTGGGCGGTGGCCGCACCGCCGAGCGTGGCGCCAACCGCCGGTGCATGGTCGGCGATGCTCCTTACCCGATGGCCGGTGCGGTCCAACGCGGCATCCATTGCGGTGGCCGTACCCGACAACGCGGTTCGCTGCATCCGGTCGACGGTGACCCGGACGGTGTCCAGTTGCTGGCAGACATCGTCGCCGACGGCCCGGATCGCAGCGGCATCCCGCAAGGCCTGCCGGCGCGTCACCTGCTGTTCGGCTTCGGCGGACTGCCGGGCCGCCGCATGGTGATCGAGATTGCGTTCCACCCGGGCATCGGCGAAACGCTCCAGGGGACTGTCGGCTGGAGCGAGGTTGGCCACGGCCTGCCAGAACACGCCCGTGGCCGTGCGCGTATCCAATGCCACCTGCTCGTGTCGCGCCTGCACGAGGGTTTCCGCCATACCGGCCACCTCGCGCGCCTTGGCGGCGGCCTCGCCCAGGGTTTCGCCGGTGCGGCAGGACACCCAGTGGAGACCCGCGCTTCCGGCCGACAACGCGGCCGACGTCTGAACGCCACCCGCGCGAAGCGCATCGCCGCCGGCGTCCAGGGCCTGGCCGGCGAGATGACCGACGGCCTGCGCTCCTTCACCGATGCGATGACCATGATGCGCGCCGGCCTGCACGTCCTTGACCGCACGCAGGGTCGGCCCGGCCAGTGCCAGCACCTGATCCAGCGGCATTTCCACGGGCCGGTCGACCCACCGGCCATCCCGCCAGGTCTTCGCCGCCAGCGGCTGTACCTGACCGGTGGCCAGCGGCAGCGCGTCCAGCATGCGACCGACATCACCGGTGGCCAGGGTGTCGACGAACCGCGTGATCGACTGGCGGGCCGGGTCGGGCATGTCCGCGGATTGCAATTGCCGGACGAACGCCTGCTTCAGCGTGGGCACCTGCTGGACCAGGTCGGCCGTTTCCTTCAGCACGTCCGCCAGCACCTGGCGCTGCGCCACATCCATGCGTGCAACGTTGTTCTGCAACCCGTCGTTCAACACCTCGCCGTGTATCTGGTAGGCGACGATGCGGGTGTGGGGGTCATACAGGCGGACATCGGGATTTTCCTGCTGGAAGCGTGGCGCGGTCGTCGGGTGCAGACCAGCGGCATTGAAGGTGGTGCCGCGCTCGCCACTGACCGCCACGGCGGCCGAGGCCAGGCCGCCGCCGAGGGAGTGGCCTGCGTAGTCGACGGAGATGCCTCGCCTGCTCAATTCACGTGCAAGGCGCATTGCCCGGTCGTAGTAGTCCGTCTTCAATCCGACGGCCTGCGGGAAGTTGTTGGCGCCGAAGTCCTCCGGGCCGGTTTCCCGGCGGGTGCCGTCGGCCTGCAGCACTTCGCCGTTGGAGCCCTTGAACACCACGGTCGGTCGGTGGTCCAGGCCCAGCACCACCGGATCGGGGAGGTAGAGTTCGGCGCGGAAGCCGGAGTCACTGGGCTTGAGCAGGTTAGTCAATGCTTTGTCACCCATGTCCGCCAGTTGCGGCATCTGCTGGCGCAACAGGGATAGATGCTCGCTGGCGCGCAGCCAACCCGGCGGCGGTGTGCCGGCCGCGCGGGCGGAGGCATAGACGTCCTCACACAGCATCGCCATCTGCGCATGGTAGTACCGGGTCCTCAACGCCTCGGCGTGAGCGAGCACCGCCGGGTCGCGGCTGAGGTCCAGTTGCAGCAGCAACAGGCGCTGGTCAAGGAGGTCGTCCAGGCTGTACATGCAAAACTCCTTCTTTCCTTAGAGCAGGGGAATGTCCGTTTCTTCCGTCGGGAAGCCGAAGGCTTCGCGCAATTTGCGCATACCTTTTGGCATGTGCGGCCGCTCGTAGCCGCGCTGAATCAGCCACTGCTGGCAGCGGCGCTGCCATGTCGGGTTCTCGGGATCACCTGGATGCCAGAAGACGGCTTCGACGGTGGACGGGGTCGGTTTTGCCCCATGCTCCAGCAACCAATGGGTTTGCATGAAGCCACCGACCCAAGCATATTCATCTACAAACGCCTGTTGCTGGCTCATGGCATTCACATCCGCGCCCCGTTCGACCAGCAGCTTCACGTTCTCCCACTGGTTGCCCATCAGGCGGGCTTGCAGTAGCAGGGTTTCGTCGTTGCTGTTGCGGGTGTTCGGATTGCCGTCGTGGTCCAGCAGCAGTTGCAAGTAGACGGGGTCATCGGCCCGAGCCGCCCAGACCATCGCGTTGTTCTTGTAGTAAGTGCCTACGCTGCCGTCGTTGTAGTGCACGACCAGGGGCGTCGGGACACGTGCATTCGGGTCCGCCCCGTTCTCCAGCATCGCCTGCAAGCCCGCGGGGTTCTCGGTGACGATGGGCCAGGCCACCAGCGGTGTGCCGCCGGTGCTGAACACCGTGTCCGGGTTGATCTTCTCCTCGCGCATCAGCCGACGCACTTCCTCGGCATCGCCGTGCTCGGCGGCCACGGCCAAGGCCTGTGCCCTGGCATCGCCGGGGAACCACTGTTCCAGGTCGTATTTCGATTGGGAAGCCGCGGGTGGCAGGGGGAAGCAGGCGCTGAGCAGCAGGGTAAAACCCAGGCTCAATGTCGCTCGAACGCGACGCTTCATGCCTCTGCACACAGGTGATGAGGCGACGGCGACCAGCACTGACGGTACCGGGATGCCTGCGGGCGCAGGCGAGTCGGAATCAATGTCCGGTTGAGCCGCCAACAGGCGCTGGTCAAGGAGGTCGTCCAGGCTGTACATGCAAAACTCCTTCTTCCGTTACAGCAGGGGAATGTCCGTTTCTTCCGTCGGGAAGCCGAAGGCTTCGCGCAATCTGCGCATACCTTTTGGCATGGGCGGCCGCTCGTAGCCGCGCTGAATCAGCCACTGCTGACAGCGACGCTGCCATGTCGGGTTCTCGGGATTGCCCGGATGCCAGAAGATGGCTTCGATGGTGGACGGGGTTGGTGTTGCTCCGTGTTCCAGCAACCAATGGGTCTGCATGAAACCACCCAGACCGGCGTACATGTCGACGAAGGCCGAGCCCTGACTCAGCGCATTCACATCCGCGCCGCGTTCGACCAGCAGCTTCACGTTCTCCCACTGGTTGCCCATCAACCGGGCTTGCTTGAGGAGGGTTTCGTCGTTGCTGTTACGGGTGTTCGGATCGCCGCCGTGGTCCAGCAGCAGTTGCAGGTAGACAGGGTCATCGGCCCGAGCCGCCCAGACCATCGCGTTGTTCTTGTAGTAAGTGCCTACGCTGCCGTCGTTGTAGTGCACGACCAGGGGCGTCGGGACACGTGCATTCGGGTCCGCCCCGTTCTCCAGCATCGCCTGCAAGCCCGCGGGGTTCTCGGTGACGATGGGCCAGGCCACCAGCGGTGTGCCGCCGGTGCTGAACACCGTGTCCGGGTTGATCTTCTCCTCGCGCATCAGCCGACGCACTTCCTCGGCATCGCCGTGCTCGGCGGCCACGGCCAAGGCCTGTGCCCTGGCATCGCCGGGGAACCACTGTTCCAGGTCGTATTTCGATTGGGAAGCCGCGGGTGGCAG
>NZ_JBYMTH010000005.1:0-295549 GCF_057773065.1 Pseudoxanthomonas sp. 134C1 | reverse complement strand
TGGGCCTGGGTTACGACGTGCAGGGCAACCTGGCCAACAAGAATGGACAGGTGTTCAATTTCGACTTCGGCAACCGGCTGCGCGGCGTGAACGGCGTGGCCAGCTATGTCTATGACGGTCATGGCCGGCGGGTGCGGGACTACACCACGGCCAGCAAGTACAGCCTGTACAGCCAGAGCGGGCAACTGGTGTTCGACAACGATGGCCGGGCCGGCAAGTCCAGCCAGTACGTGTACCTGGGTGGCAGCCTGGTGGCGATACGGGAGGCGGCTGGCAGCACGACCACGGTGAAGTACCAGCACACCGACGCGCTGGGCACGCCCGTCGCGGTGACGGATGCGGCCAAGGCCATTGTCCAGACCAGCGAGTACGAACCCTATGGGCAACTGGTCAACCGGCCGCTGACGGATGGGCCGGGCTTCACCGGGCATGTGCAGGATGCGGCCACCGGGCTGACCTACATGCAGCAGCGGTATTACGACCCGCTCATCGGGCGGTTCCTCTCCGTTGACCCGGTGATGGCTTACAGCAATGGCGATATGCGGTTCTTCAACCGCTATACATACGCCTTCAATCCGTATCGCTTCAATGATCCGGATGGGCGTTGTCCTATGGGATGCCCGGGCGATGTTTCGCCTACTATTGATGACTCCATAGCAATTCTGGGGTGGGTGTCTGATGGACTAGATGCGGCTGATCAATTTTTCACTGCGCTTGGCCCGTACGGTATGCCCGAACGTACAGCGATGGCACCCTTAGTCATTGGTGCGCGGGCAGCAATAGTTGAAGCCAAGATAATTGCAGCGGCAGCCCGTGCAAACAAGATAACGCACATTTTTGGAAAGGCTGAGCACAATCTTGGTGGTCTTGTTAAGACGTTCGGCGGCGAAGCAAAGGCGCTTCGCGCGATTGAAAAGGCGACAAAGAAGGCAGTTGGTACATCAACAGCCGGCAAGTTCGAAACCGTGGTCAAGGTGGGAGGGCAAAACGTAACTGTTCGTGGCGCCGTAGTTGATGGGAAGGTAAAAATCGGCACTGCATTTATCCCGCCGCGTCCACCCCCACCCCCACCGCCGCCGCCGCCGCCGCCGCCCAAGAACTAATCGAGATGAAAAAATGCGTATTGCTGACCTGCCGTCTATTGAGAGAGACGCTATCCTATTGCTGCTCGAAAGCAGTGAGAGCTTGCGTCGTCAATTGGATTGTGTAAAGGAAGTTAGCCGCACTGAGAGTGGTGCGGGGATTTACGTAATGTTTGAGCTTGATGAGTGTGCGGAAAGAATGGAAAACGGGAGGAGCTTCCATCTGACTGATGTATTTGCCACGAGCACGCATTGCGATGAGATTGGATTCATTCTGTTTGTGAAGGATGGGCTGATCGAATATCTGGAAGGATATGTTTACTCGGGTGTTTACCCATCCTATGAAGGATGTGATTTTTCCTTGAATCGCCAACTGACGAAACGATGAGGTGTAGTGGTTCTAGGTTCACACCCTGATCGCTCACAACAAACAAGGTCCGCATTGCGGGCCTTGTCACTTCTGACGGTTCGCTGGCGCTGCGAAGAATGCTTTCTCTCTGGCGGCCACCAGCGAGTACGAACCCTATGGGCAACTGGTCAACCGGCCGCTGACGGATGGGCCGGGCTTCACCGGGCATGTGCAGGATGCGGCCACCGGGCTGACCTACATGCAGCAGCGGTACTACGACCCGGTCATCGGGCGGTTCCTGTCGGTGGACCCGGTGACCGCCTATGACAGCAAAGATTGGCGGCTCTTCAACCGCTATGCCTATGCCTTCAACAACCCGTATCGCTTCAGCGATCCGGATGGACGCCAGTCCCGCGATTTAGAGTACGAATACAAACTGTCGGGGGCTACGCCACCTCCATCAGATGCAACCTTCGCGGATGCGATGGACAAGATCGCGAAGTTCATCAATCCCCTTATGCCTGCTGCCGAATGTTATCGGGATGGATGCGGTAAGGGTGGTTGGGCGATGGCGGTTGTCGGCGCAATCCCCTTTGAAGGGAAAGGCGCCCAGATGGGCATGCGAGGGTTGTCGTGGATTGGCGGCTCTGGAAAAGGAGTTATTTCGTTCGGGGCGAATGCGAATCAAATATCGCATGCATTCCGTCATACAATCGATGCGGGGTTATCAGTACGAGATGTTGCGACCCGGGTAAGTAGGGACGTCAACAAGGTTGCAGGATCGCTTGAGGCTGGAAAGACCATTAACAGAACGGTCACGGTGAATGGAACGACCCTGCAATATGCCGTTCACAAACTTGATGATGGCACCCTCCGAGTAGGAAGAATCAAGGTTCTAAAGGAACAATGAGCAAGCGACGTCCATCCAGCGATGAAAAAAGACTGCTTATTGCTTTGGTCGAGAGAAGCAGGCGACCAGAGCTGCTTATGAGGTTCGTCGATTCAATATTGGTCGAAGATATGAACGATGGGGGCATGGGGAGCCTAAATCTTTTTGTTGAATCGGCACCAAATGCCTCAAGAACGATGAAATCGCAAGCAGCAGAGTTGCAATTCTCAGATGCTGACGGAGCTGTTGTAATTGCTTCGCTCAATGTAAGCGAAGATGGATATCCATTTGAAATTGATGTGTGGAAGACTACTTGCGGCCCACTAATCCGTATTCCTGAAGAGTTCGTCGACGTGATTTATGGTGAGCCGAATTCAGGGTGAAGTGACGAGCCCCGCATTGCGGGCTTCGTTGTTGGTCACTTACAGTCTGGTCCGCCTGGAAGTGTCGGCGTGACTGGCGTTGCCGGCGCGATATCCGACAACAACTGCTGACGCTGTTGCGCTTGCAAAAATCGTGCGTCGCCTGGCCAAGCAGCCGTCGGGTCTTGTCGAGATTATAGGTGGTGACGTGGTTCCCGCTGGTCGGCGAATGCGGCTTGAAGTTCACGAAATGCACGCAAGCCGCCTCATCGACGTGGAACCGCAGGGGTGGCGGCGACGCGCGGTGCCACATCTACGGCGGGACGTATTGCCGACATCGCCAAAGAGACGGGGCGTCAGCAGTGCAAGAGAAATTGAAGAGAGAATTGATAGGATGGGAAAATGAAGAAACGAAGCTCTATTTTGGCCGGAGAAACGCAGCCTTTAGTAGTGGCAGCGGGGCTTGGGCTTATCTTTGGATATGAAGCTGGTTTGGTGAAGGGGGTAACTATTTTCTCTGTTGTATTTCTCATTCTGCAACCTTTCTTACTATTTCGCTTCTTCCAAAAAAGGTGATACTCAAGGGGTTTATCGACCGATGAGTAATTTGATCGAGCTCTTGTTTGAAGGAGTTGCAAAGAACCAGTTGGATAGTTTGGTCGGGAGACTGTCTAACGGCTCGACCTTGAAATCGGTGATCGCTAGTGAGAGTCCAGACCTTGACCTATCTTCCTGGCAAGGTCGGGTGCTCGAAATTCTTGAGGGCGCGGCGCCCAACCCTGGCAGCGTTAGCCTCAACCTCGACGGAGTGGAACTTGGAGAAGTGGCAATAGCCAATCCATTGATCCAGGTGTTGATGGACGACGGGAGTATTGACGTTTCCCTATCATTTCTGGATTACGAACTTAGCTGCGACACCTCGGACTGCGTCGATGCGTTGCACCATGCTTCTCTAGAGCTTTCGAGAGTCGCCGACGCCCGTCACATTATTTGTGGTTATGAGCCCGCCAGTGACCATAAAACCCGCTTCTTTACTGATGCCACACAAGGGCCACTTCGTGGGTTCTGGTGAAAGCAAGCGTAGGGCGGGTCTCGGCTCGCCCTGGAGGTCTATGTGCAAGTGATGTTGGGTACGCCACAACGGGTCGCTTGGTGCTGCAAATGAGCGTCATGCCGCATCTGTGAGGGCGAGTCGGATCCCATCAGGCTCGGGCTGCCACGACAACGGGTGATCGGGAGCACTTTCAGGAGAAGATTGGGCGGATCTTCAAGTCGATGGCTGGAGTCGAAATGTCTGACCGACTTTGCGGCCTCGCCTGAGGAGAGGAAGTTAAGAAAAATGATCTACAAAAAGCATTTCTGGATGCTAGGTGCAGCCCTGATTTTCCTTGGTGTGGGGCTGCTTAGGTATATGACAAAGGAGCAGTTTGTCGTATTTTGGTGGGGGACGGCATTGGTATTTTCTGTGCTTTCGCTTGCAGGTTGGCCGCGAGCGAAGAAGTAGCCGAGGCTGAAAAAAAGTATCGAGTTGATGGAGCAATTCGGTTATTGGTCGGTTTCCTGGCGTTTTTTCACATAACAGAACGCGGGCGCTAGCAGCCCGCGTTTTTGTTACGCGTCGTTGGCCGGTTCGACGTTGGGCTTGCCGGAGTGCCAGCGAAGCTGGTCGAGGATGTGGCTGGCTTCGTGGGCGAGGCTGGCGAAGCAGTCACTCAGGGGTTGCAGCGGGATGGGCAGGCTGTGGTGCTCGTCCTGGCGGAAACGGGGATTGATGAGCAGGGACAGCAGTTTGAGGTGATCACGCAGCTGGATGAGATTCAGCTGGGTTTCTTCTTCCAACAGATAGACCATGTGTACGTTGGTCATGGGACCTCCTTTTCTTCGTTGAAGAATCCCGGCGCGCGAGAGTGCGGCCGGGTGCCGGGAGGTCAGAAACCGCATACAGTCGGCGGGCTTATTTCCCTTTCGGGTGTTGTATTCGCCGCCCTCCCGGCAAGGAGCTTGCCGGTCGTCCTCCGATGGTAGGACAAAATAAAACCACCGGAATGACTGAGGTGGTGTTGCTGTATGGGAGGTTCTGAACTCCTGATGCCGGAGTCTGCCGATGCGGCTGTGCGGTGTCGACTAACTTTGAGCGTTTTGGCTTCAGTGTTTCCGGGCTCACTGTTCCGGTGTGGTGACGGGCGTGTCTGGTGTACCTGTTTTGGAGTGCGAAGGGTTGTTTGACGCTGTGTGTGGGAAGCCGAAGTGGGTGTGTTGTTGGAGGGCTGGCGAGGACCTGGTGCAGGGGAGCCGGGTTCGACGCAAAGTGCAAATCCCCCATCGCCTGCTTTGCTGACGCCCGCTCCTTTTTGCAAAGGGGGCTGACACGTCCGGTTGTTCCTGACCTCGATTTGACTTCGAGGGATCCAGGCAAGGATGGGACGAGAACCGGGGGGAATCGCCTGCTGCAAATGTAAAAGTGATGAAAACGTTTGCCGCGCAACGTGGGTCGCAGCTTGTGCCAATGTTAGTTGACCTGGGCAGAACCGCCGTGCGATCTCCACCGCTCCAGAGGGGAGAACCATGTCAATCACCAAGATCATATCCGGGAGTGAGGCTTCCGGCCGTCCGTTGTCCAGGGTCCATGCCATCAGCGCGATCACCGTCGGCAACGGCCTGGAGTTCTACGATTTCGTCGTCTACAGCTTTTTCGCCACGCTGATCGGGCGATTGTATTTTCCGGTGTCGGATCCGACCGGGCAGTTGCTGCTGTCGTTCGCGACGTTCGGCGTCGGCTTCCTGACCCGGCCGCTGGGCGGTCTGCTGATCGGCATGTATGCGGATCGGGTGGGACGCAAGCCGGCCGTGGCGTTGACGCTGTGGCTGATGGGCTTGAGTTCGCTGATTTTCGTGGTGACGCCGACCTATGCGCAGATTGGCATGGCGGCTCCGTTGCTGATCCTGTTGGCGCGGCTGATCCAGGGATTCGCCATCGGCGGCGAGATGGGCGCGTCCACGGCGCTGTTGATGGAGTACGCGGATGAACGTTCGCGCGGCTTCTATACCAGCTGGCAGCCTTTCAGCCAGGGATTGGCGGCGCTGTTCGGCGCGCTGGTGGGCCTGCTGCTGAGCAACCTGCTGGAACCGGCGGCACTGGACGCGTGGGGTTGGCGGGCGGCGTTCGTGCTCGGCATCCTGGTGATTCCGGTGGGCCTGTTGATCCGGCGGCGGCTGGAGGAAACCATTCCGTCCCGGCACGCGGAAGCCGAAACGCCGCAGATGGCGCTCTTGTGGTCGCATCGGCGCGAACTGACGGCAAGCATCCTGCTGATGATCGGGCTGGCGTCGTCGACCTACATCATCGTGTACTACCTGAGCAATTACGCGGTCAGCCAGCTGGGCATGCCGCTGTCGCTGGGCATCTGGGCCGGTTGCGTGGCCGCGGCGGTGCAGGTGCTGCTGTCGCCGTTCGCGGGCTGGCTGTGTGACCGGTTGGGACGCCGGCCGGTGGTGCTGTGGTCGCGACTGGCGCTGCTGGTGATGGCGTATCCAGCGTTCGCGTGGATCAACGCCGCGCCGAGCCTCGCGCGGCTGCTGGTGGCGGTGGGAATGCTGTCGATTCCGATGTCGATGACCGCGCCGGCGTCGATGGTGCTGGTCAGCGAAGTGCTGCCGCAGCGGTTGCGCGCGACCGGCCTGTCGATTGCCTATTGCGTGGCGATTGCGATCTTCGGTGGCTTTGCGCAGTTCTTTTCGACGGAGCTGATCCGGTTGACGGGGAGTCCGAACGCGCCTGCGTTGTATGTCATTGCATGTGGGCTGGTGTCGCTGGTGGGTTTGCGGCTTGTGCGGAAGGGGTAAGCGCAAATCTCCCTCCATCCCCTTTTTCCAAACGCGTCTCAACAGTCGAATGGCTGGTCAAGGAGGAGGCAGAGACGGTCCTGCGTTGCTCTTGGTGCGAAAAAGAAAATCACCCTCAATCCCCCTTTTTCCAAACGCCTCTCAACAGTCGAATGGCTGGGCAAGGGGGAGGCAGAAGCGGGGCCGTGTAGTGAGGGCACATACCATCACGCCACCCGGAGGTGGCGTGATGGTTACTGCGACGAGGACGGTTGCGCTTACTGGGCGGGGGCGGTGAGGCCGCGCTTTTCCAGCAGGGGTTCGATCTTCGGATCGTGGCCGGCGAAGTCGTGGAACAGCTTCATCGCGTCCACGCTGCCACCGCGCGAGAGCAGGGTCTTGCGGAAGTGGTCGCCGTTCTCGCGGGTCAGGCCGCCGTGCTGCTTGAACCATTCCACGCTGTTGGCGTCCAGCACTTCGGACCAGATGTAGGCGTAGTAGCCGGCCGAGTAGCCGCCCATGATGTGGCTGAAGTACGGCGTGCGGTAGCGCGGCGGGACCGGCTTGTAGTCGATCTTGTCGGCGGCCAGCGCGTCGGCCTCGAACTTGATCACGCCGTCGGCGGCGGGCACCTTGTCGGCGCCGATCTGGTGCCAGCGCTGGTCCAGCATGGCCGCGCCGAGGTACTCGGTGGTGGCGAAGCCCTGGTTGAACTTGGACGCGGCGATGACCTTGTCCAGCAACGCCTGCGGCATAGCTTCACCGGTCTGGTAATGCTTGGCGTAGTTCTTCAGCACCGACGGCCAGTCCGCCCACATCTCGTTGACCTGCGAGGGGTACTCGACGAAGTCGCGCGGCACGCTGGTGCCGCTGAAGTAGGGGTACTGCACGTTGGAGAACATGCCGTGCAGCGCATGGCCGAACTCGTGGAACGCGGTGGTCACTTCATCCCAGGTCAGCAGGGTCGGCTGGCCGGCCGGTGGCTTGGGGATGTTGAGGTGGTTGGCGACCACCGGTTTGAAGCCGGTCATGCCGGACTGCGAAACGTAGGAGTTCATCCATGCGCCGCCGCGCTTGGAATCGCGCGCGTACATGTCGGCGATGAAGATCGCCAGCTGGGTGCCGTCGGCGTTGTACACGTCGTACACGGTGGTGTCCGGGTGGTACAGCGGCAGATCGGTGCGCTTCTTGAAAGTCAGGCCGTAGAGCTGGTTGGCGGCGTAGAACACGCCGTTTTCCAGCACGTTGGTCAGTTCGAAATACGGCTTGAGCTGCGACTCGTCGAAGTTGTACTTGGCGGTGCGGACCTTCTCGGTATAGAACGACCAGTCCCACGGCGCCAGCGGGAACGTCGGCTGGCCCTTGGCCTTCTGCTCCTGATCGATCATCGCCTGCAGATCGGCGGCCTCGCGCTGGGCGTTGGCGACCGCGGCGGGCGCCAGTTTGCCGAGCATGGCGTTGACCGCCTGCGGGGTCTTGGCGGTCTCGTCTTCCAGCACGTAGGTGGCGTGATCCGGATAGCCCAGCAGCTTGGCGCGATCGGCGCGCAGCTTCATGATGGTGGCGATGAGTTCGCGGTTGTCGTACTTGCCGCCGCGGCTGCCGCGCGACACCGAGGCCTCGTGCAGGCGCTGGCGCAGGGCGCGATCGGTCAGCTGCGACTCGGCCGGCTGGCCGGTGGTGTTGAGCAGGGTCAGCACGTACTTGCCGGCCAGCCCGCGCGCCTTGGCGACATCGGCGGCGGTGGCGATCTGCTGATCGGTCAGGCCGTCCAGCTGCTTGACGTCATCGACCACCACGGCCGAATCGTTGACCTCGGCCAGCACGTTCTGGCTGAACTGCGTACCGAGTTTGGCCAGCTGGCCGTTCATGCCCTTCAGGGTGGCCTTGTCGGCGTCGGACAGCTTGGCGCCGGCGCGGACGAAATCGGTGTGGTACTTCTCGACCAGACGCACGCCCTCGGCGTCCAGGCCCAGGCCGGCACGCTGGTCGTACAGCGTCTGGATGCGCGCGAACAGCTTGCCGTTGAGGTAGATGGCGTCGCGGTGGGCGGCGAACTTGCCGGAATAGTCGGCCTGCAGTTTCTCGCGGGCGTCGTTGGTGTCGGCGCCGACCAGGTTGTAGAACACGGTTTGGGCGCGGTCGAGCACGCGGCCGCTCTTTTCCATCGCCAGGAGGGTGTTGTCGAAGCTCGGCGCGGCGCCGTTGTTGGCGATGGCGTCGATTTCCTTCAACTGCTCGGCCATGCCGGCGTCGAAGGCGGGGGCGAAGTCGCTGTCCTTGATCTTGTCGAACTGCGGGTAGTGCAGGGGCAACTGGCTGTCGGCGAAGAAGGGATTGGCGGCCTTGGCGGCTTCGGTGGCGGCCGGCGCCGGGGTCTGGCTGTAGGCGGGCATGGCGAGTCCGAGGGTCGCGGCAAGCGCGAGGGCGAGACGGGTGGTCATGGGGTGCTGCTTCCTGACAGGGAAATAGGGCTTTCGGCAGGGTAACCCAAGCCCAGGGGCAGGGGCTCGTGACGAAAGGCATGTGCCCGGCGGGGCCGTTCTGTGCCAAGGCTCCGGCGCTAGAGCGTCTCGAACTCGCGTGCGATCCAGCTCACGTGGTAGAGCAGGCCCAGCACCGCGAAGCCGGCGTGGTAGCGCGGATTGCGGGTCCACATGGCGATCAGGCTGCCGGTGATGTAGGCGACATTGCGGAACACGTATTCGGGCCCGAAGCTGCGGAAGTACGCCTCGCCCTTGATCCAGGTGTCGATGAAGTCGATCGCGAACACCAGCGCCAGCAGGCCGAAGAACCATTTCCGGCGGTCGTAGAAGTAATCGCGGTAGCCGGCGTAGCCGTCCAGGTTCTCCGGAAAAATCAGCGCGCACAGCAGGTACTGCATCAGCGCGTACAAGGCCACGAAAAAATAGAGGTTGAAACTCCAGTGCACCAGATGCGAGAGGCGGAACTCCCACCACCAGAACAGCAGCAGGTAGGAGAACACGAACGCCGCCCAGCACAGGTGCACCCAGTAGATCTGGCAATGGCGCGGCCGTTCGATGATGCGGGCGAAGTGGCGCAGCAGGTGGGTCAGGCCCAGGCCGACCACCATGCCCAGCAGCACGCGCACGTGCAGGTAGACGGTGGCCATCGAGGCGGCGTCGGGTGCGTGGGGCGAAAGCTGCATTCCGTGTTCCCCGGCGGAAGCGACGGCCAAGGCTAGCGCATCTCCGCCGGCCCCGCACAAGGCGGTACGGACCGCGAAAACGCTTGCTCCCGGCTTTTCCCGGGTGTCTCATAGCCAGGTTTCCGGAGATCCGCCATGACCACTGCCTACGATTTTTCCGCCAACGACATCGACGGCCAGGCCCGCTCGCTGGCCGACTACCGCGGCAAGCCGCTGCTGATCGTCAACGTGGCATCGAAGTGCGGCTTCACCCCGCAGTACACGGGGCTGGAAAAGCTATGGCGCGACTACCGGGATCAGGGATTGGTGGTATTGGGATTCCCCTGTGACCAGTTCGGTCATCAGGAGCCGGGTGACGAGGCCGAGATCCGCAGTTTCTGTTCGCTCAACTACGACGTGAGCTTCCCGATGTTCGCCAAGATCGACGTCAATGGCGACGGTGCGCATCCGCTGTGGAAGTGGTTGAAGCAGGAGAAGAGCGGCCTGCTGGGCATCTCGGCGATCAAGTGGAACTTCAGCAAGTTCCTGGTGGGGCGCGATGGCAAGGTGATCAAGCGCTATGCGCCGACCGACACGCCGGAATCGCTGGCGGGCGACATCGAGGCCGCGCTGGCCGGCTGATGGACGCGCAGCACGCTTCGCCGCCGTTCCGCATCGAGTTCAGTCCCGCCGATTACGGTCTGAAGGCGCATGTCCGGGGCGTCAACGGCACCCTGGAAACCACGCTGGCCTATTGGCGGCGGATTGCGATGGAAGTGCGGCGCTTGCAGCCGTCCGGCCTGCTGGTGGTCGACGACATGGAAGGCGAGCCGCCGCCTCCGGAGCAACTGCTGCAGTTCGTCCAGGCCATGCTCGGCGAGGGCCTGGAGGCGGTGCGGGTGGCCTATGTGGAAAAGCACCTGGAGCAGATTCCGCAGGTCGAACTGGCCAGCATCCTGGCCAACGAGCAGGGCTTCCAGGGCCATGTGTTCGACAACGAACGCAGCGCGATCATCTGGTTGCGCTACGGGGAACGATAGGGCGGGCCGCCGGCCCGCCCGGCGTCACTTCTCGACGAAGGCGCGCTCGAACACGTACTGGCCTGGCGTGCCGATGCGCGGGGCGGCGGTGAAGCCGCGACCATCGAGCAGGCTGCGGAAGTCGGCCAGCATCTGCGGGCTGCCGCAGATCATCGCGCGATCCTTTTCCGGATCCAGCGGTTCCAGTCCGAGCGTTTCCATCATTTCGCCGCTGGCCATCAGGTCGGTCAGGCGGCCATGGTTGGGGAATTCCTCGCGGCTCACGGCGGGGTAGTAGAGAAGCTTCTCGCGGATGATCTCGCCGAGGAACTCGTGCTGCGGCAGTTCCTTCTCGAAGTAATCGCGGTAGGCCAGATCCCGCACATGGCGGACGCCATGGGTGAGGACGACGCGGTCGAAGCGCTCGTAGGTTTCCGGATCCTTGATGATCGACAGCCACGGCGCCAGACCGGTGCCGGTGCCCAGCAGGTACAGGTTGCGGCCCGGATGCAGGTCGCTGATCAGCAGGGTGCCGGTGGGCTTGCGGCCGATCACCACGGTATCGCCGGGCTGGATGTCCTTCAGCCGCGAGGTCAGCGGGCCGTTGGGCACCTTGATGCTGAAGAACTCGAGCTGTTCTTCCCAGTTGGCGCTGGCGATGGAATAGGCGCGCAGCAGCGGCTTGCCTTCGGTCTGCAGGCCGATCATCACGAACTGGCCGTTGTCGAAGCGGAAACCGTCGTCGCGGGTGGTGGTGAAGCTGAAGTAGTCGTCGGTCCAGTGACGGACGTCCAGCACCGTCTCGGTGCCAAAAGCGGAGGACATGGGGAGTCGTGCGTTATTGAACCCGCGTATTGTAGCCGACCGCTCCGGGCCGGCCTTGATCCAGCGCAATCGGGAGCGACGGGGGCAGGGCGTGGATTCAGGCCGCCGGGGAAGTCTGTCCGCGACGGTGGAAGTAGATCTGTTCGGCCATCCGGCGCAGCGGGGGCGATTTCAGCAGCAGGTCGAAGGGCCAGTCCCACTGCAGGTGATCGAAAGCCCAGCGCAGGGCGCGCTTGCGGCGCCAGGCGGGGATGGCCCGGATTGACGAGGCCTGCGGTGGAATGCCGGAATCCAAGGCCTGGACCAGCGCGCGGCCGACCTCGGCGCCATGGCGCAGACCCGAGTGGATGCCGCCGGCCGTCACCGGCGAGACCACCCCGGCCGCGTCGCCGGCCAGCAGGACGTGGCGGCCCACGCGGGAACGCACGGGTCCGCCGCAGGGAATCAGGCCGGCGCGGATGCTGTCGGGTTTTCGGGGGTGGTCCAGGCCGACGACCGGAGCGACATGGTCGAGGAAGGCCGCCAGGTCTGGCGGGCGGGCGCCGGGGCGCAGGCGTCGGGCCAGACCCGCTTGGACCCCGCGGGGCGTCTGGGCGATCCAGCCGATATAACCGGGGGCCCAGCGCCGGCTGACAAAGCAATGCAGGACGTCGGGACGACGCAGTCCGGCGCCGTCGTACTCGTATTCCAAGCCATAGAGGAAGTCGTGCACCTGGCCGAGGCCGAAATGAGCGGCGACTTTCGAGCGCGCTCCATCCGCGCCGACCAGATAGCGGCATTGACCGACACCGGGAAGATGCCAGCCACCCACGATCGGTCGGGCTTCACGAAAGGCGCAGGACAGACGCAACTCGATGTCGGCTTTCTCGGCCTGCTCGACGAGCCAACGCATCAGCGCGGGCGTATCCGTGGTGTGGAAGCGATAACCGGGGGCCGAGAGTTCGATGCTGTCCAGACCAGGGGCGTACAACTTGACCGCGGGCACCGGACGATGGACTCCAGCCGGCAGGCCCGCCAGCAGCGGGTCGGCCATCGCTTCCTGGACGAGGATGCCTGTGGTGTGCAGGCGTTCGCCGGGGTCGCGTTTGAGATCTATCACACAGACCCGCTTGCCGGCACGGGCGAGCTGATGGGCGCAGGCAAGGCCTGCGAAGCTCGCGCCGACCACGATGACGTCATGATTTCCGTTGTGCATGCTCGGCTCGGCGTCGAAGGAACGATGCGAGCCTCGGTCATGAGCGCGGGAGGACGATGAAGTCAACGTGAAGTGGATGCTCACTCAATGGCATATGCACCGGGTTCCCGTGTGCGCTCGGAGCTGGAGATATTCACGAAGGCGGGTGTCATCGATGATTCGCACGCTTCATTGGGTGACTCAATTCAGGCTTTCCATGCAATGAAATTCCTCCGTTGAGAGGCGTCTTCGACATATCGCGGGTGATAGCGTGCGTCGTTGGGGAACGCAGCGACTACAGGATTGGGGAATGGCCGTATTTTTGTCACGAATGAACGCCCTCTCTGCCGGCTTTCATCGCAAGCCGGTTGCTTCTGCAATGGCAATGGCATGTCTGCTGGTGGGAGCTTGCGCGAACTCCGCAGCGTCTGGCGCTGCCTCCATTCCCGCCGACACGGAAAGCACGATGAATCCGGATATTTCCTTCGTCCCGCCAAAATTGACCGCCGAGCAGGCCCTGTCCCGGCTGTTGGAGTTGATACGCACCAGTCAATCCATCGCGGACTTCACGCCCGAGCGGTTGGAGCAGGTGATGGGAGTGCCGGTTGGGCCGAGATGGGGAGGGTATGGCTTTGCTGAACAAGTGACACCGCAATGGAGTCATGGGTTCGAGGTCGGATCTTGGAATGGACAAACAAAGTTCGACTACACCTTGGCGCCAGACCCGTCTCCGCCACCTGAAACTTCCGTCTCCATGACGGATGTCTGCCAGATCGACCTCGAGAATTTCGCGGCCGATTTGCAGGTGATGGGCTTCAGCCGTGCTCCGATCTATGACTCACCCCATCAACCGGCACTGGATGGTCCGCGCCTGCTCCATGGGAGGCGGGTGTACGACCTGTTCAATCGTCCTGGCCTGGTCGTTGAAGTCCATCCAAGGGGAGAAAGCAGAGAGAAGCTGAGGCACGTTTGTGTGGAACGGGTGTTTGTCTACTGACGCATGGAGCGAGTCATGCCTATCTTGTCCCCGCAGTCACAAGCGGTCGTCGATGCGTTTGTCTGGCAATCGCAGGTAACGCCGGAGCATATCCACAACCTGCAACAGGTCCTAGCGGACTCCCCGGCACTGATCGAACAGTTCAATGCGGCTGTCGCGCAGGGGTGCCTGCGGAAGATCGTGCCTTTGGCCCATTCCCATGCCGGCGGCGAGTATGACGGGCAGGACAAGGCCATTCATCTTCCTTTGGCAGCATTGACCACGCCGGTCATCCCGGGGCGGACAACATCCACTGAACAGTTTCAGGCAGGTGACCTGACCTTCGTGCTGGGGCATGAGTTGCAGCATGCGCTCAATCATGCGGCTCGGATGCAGGCATATGCCCGGTTTGACGACGACGTAAGTCGTCTGGCCAAGAGCCGCTCGCCGGTGCGCGATTACACTGCCCACATAGGTGAGCGGCTAGCGGCCGATCGCGAGAATGAAGCCAGCGCCCAGATTGCAGGCTGGAACGCGGTGATCAGTGCCGCCAAGAACACACACCCTCACCCCACACTTCAAGACATCTACAAAAGCGCAGGTGGGCGGATGGGGGATTTTATTGAGTACAAGGCGACCACCGGCTACACGCTGAAACCCAACCTTAGTCTCAACCCCGACCTTACCCTCAGCCCCACGCCGGGCAATATCGAAGCGATGGGGAAGAACTATTTTGACAAGGAACCTGAAAAGTCCGGGCTGGGCTACTACGGTACCTCCGACTACGCCAACCACTACGGTGCGGCAGCCATTGGACGTGTTGTGCAGCTGGAGCGGCACTACAACCCGCCGGGGCGTCGCGGCGCGTCACCGAGGATGGCGGTGAACATGGAGGCGCTGCGGCTTGATGAGAAGCTGCTGGAGGAGAACGGCATCAACCTGGGACGCCATGTCCAGCCCATGCCGTATTACGACCTCGGCGCTCCGTCGCCGTCGTTGCGCCATTTCGATCATACGACCGTCACGCACACGCACGTTCCCGTTGTGACCGCAGCGGAGGCGTCGGCACAAACGTCATCCGCGGTTCGGGAAGGGCCGTACAACGCGCATTTCCGTTTCATTCAACGAACATCCCTCGACGATTTACTGGATGCGTACATCGCCGCGGTGGACTCGACCCAGCGTACGGCGGTGTATCAGCGCTATCGGCAGCTGCCCGAGATGCAGGCGATGGAACAGGGAGGGCGCGAATTGTACGAGGCTGAGCAACAACGCTTGCAGGAAGAGCAGCAACGCGTGGAGGCGGAGCGGCAACGGCAACGGCAACGGCAACGGCAACGGCAGCAACAGGACCAGGAGCACTCGCAATGGCGGGAGACGCAGCAGCATCAATCACGCGGACATTCACGCTGAACCGGGAGGGCCGAACATGGAGGGGCACGAAATGATCGGGATGCAGGCAGTCCTGCAGGAATCTGGAAGGACGCAGAAGCACCTGCTGGTACAGACGATGAGCCAGGCCGAAATGCATAAGCAGGAAAACGCCTTGTTGCGGGAGCAACTGGCGCAAGCCACGTCGATGTTGCAGCAGATGGCGCAGCGTCTGGAGCAGGGCGGCCAGCGTTTCGCCGGAGATGCTCTGCGCGAGATTGGCATGTGTAGCCGGCAGATACTGAAGGAGAACTCCGTCGAAGCGATCGAGCAGGTGCATCGGCGTACGAGCGAAGCGCTCCAGCTTCTGCAACGGGTGGCCGATGCCGCGGGCGAGCAGAGCCATCAACTCAACCGCGCGCAGACGACGATGGTGTGGAAATCGCTGGCGTTCCTGGCGCTGGGAGGCGTGCTGCTGGTGGGCGGTACGAGCGCATGGGTCTGGAACAACCAGCAGCAAGCGCAGCGGTATCAGGTGGATGCCGAAACGGGCCGTCTGGTCGCGCGTTCCGATTTCATCCAGTGCGGCGAGGGACTGTGCGCGAACGTTGATCTCAAGGCGCAGCGGGTCGGCGATAAAAAGCAGTATGTACCGATCAAGCCGCGCTGAGTTTTCGGACAGTTGCTCTTGTCGTCACCCCAAAGAAAAGGCGCCGTCAGGCGCCTTTTCCGTTCACGTCAGCCGTGATGACCTCCGCCGCCACCGCCGCGCGGGCGATGACCGCCGCCGCCGGGGCGTCCGCCGCCCGGACCGCGGCCACCGGCCGGACGACCGCCACCGGGACGACCACCCGGGCGCGGGCCGGCGTTCTGCGGACGGTTGCCGCCACCGGGGCGTCCGCCCTGCGGGCGCGGGCCGCGCGGTTGGCCATACGGGCTGAACCCGCCAGGCGTGGCGTGATCGGACGGGAAGCTCGGCGCGTTGCCGGGATGGCCGTACGGGCGGGCCGCACGTTGCGGCTTGCCGGCACCACCGCCCGCGCCGCCACCGCCGGGGCCACGCGGACCGCGTGGGCCGCGGGACTCGCCGCCAAAGCCGCCATATTCGTTGCCGAAGCCGGCACCGCCCTGCGGACGATTGCCGCCGCGCTTGCCGGCACCGCCGCCGCCCGGACCCTTGCGGCCGGGACCGGCGTTGCGGTGGCCGGTCGGACCGGTGTCGACGCCTTCCGGCACGTACCAGCTGCGGAACGCGGCCGGGTTGCCATCCGGCAACGGCTTCGGACCCTTCATCTTGCGCTGCTTGAACGGCTTCTGCGCCTGCTTGGCGGCGGCTTCGCCGCTGACGGTCAGGCCGCCGTGCGGCTTCTTGCCGCGACCCCGGCCGCGATCCTCGCGCACGTGATCGAAGCGGCGCAGTTCGCGGCCTTCGTCGGCGGTGTTGTGGCCGTTGACGTAGCCCTGGCTGCGGCCTTCGCGCGAGACATGCACGGTGGACTTGGCGGCGCGGCGCTGGCCGATCACCGGTTGCAGGGTGAGCGCGGCGGGCGCGCCGTCTTCCAGGCCCAGTTCCTTGCGCAAGGCTTCGACCTGGGCGTCGGACAATTCCTGCGACTGGCCGCGCAGCAGCGGCTGCGGCAGCGAGATGCGACCGTAGCGGGTGCGCTTGAGGCGGCTGACCTGGCAGCCCTGCGACTCCCACAGGCGGCGCACTTCGCGGTTGCGGCCTTCCTTGACCACCACGCGGAACCAGTCGTGCGAGTCGGTGCCGCCGATGCGTTCGATTTCATCGAACTTGGCCGGGCCGTCTTCCAGCGCGACGCCACGCTGCAGGCGATCGACGATGTTGTCCGGCACGGTTTCCTGGCCTTCCGGGGCGCGCACGCGCACCACGTACTCGCGCTCGACCTCGTAGGATGGATGCATCATCGCGTTGGCGAGTTCGCCGTCGGTGGTCAGCAGCAGCAGGCCGGTGGTGTTGATGTCCAGGCGGCCGATGGCGATCCAGCGCGCGCCCTTGAGGACCGGCAGCGCTTCGAACACGGTCGGGCGGCCTTCGGGATCCTCGCGGGTGGTCACTTCGCCTTCGGGCTTGTTGTACATCAGCACGCGCGCCGGTTCGGTCAGCGCGCTGGCGACGAACTGGCGTCCGTCGAGTTCGATCTTGTCGCCGCTCTTGACGCTCATGCCGACCTGCGCGGTCTCGCCGTTGACCTTGACCAGGCCGTCGGCGATGCGCTGCTCCAGCGCGCGGCGCGAGCCCAGTCCGGCCTGCGCCAGCACCTTGTGCAGGCGTTCTTCCAGCTTGCTGGCGGGGGCCTCGGCGGCGGCGTCGCGCTTCAGCGACAGTTTGTTGCGGGGGGTATTGCTCATGGTTTCTGCTCCGACGAGGCTTCCGCGTCGTCATCCTGGGTTTCCGGGGAAATGCCGGCGTCGCCTTCGTATTCGTCTTCGGCGGCCGGACCGTGTGTCTCCGCGTCGTCGTCCTGCGCGGGTTCGATGTCTGTCTGCGCGCCATCCGTGGCGTCTTCCTGCGGTTGCTCCCGGGCTTCATCGCCCATGGCCTCCGCCGTTGTTTCGTTGTCTTCGTTTTCGCCGCCGGGTCCGGCATCGGCCGGAGCGGCCTCCGCACCGGCGTCTTCGTTCATGTCGTCCGCGCCGAGCGCGACTCCGGCCGGGACCGGCGCGCCATCCAGCGGCAACTGCGGTTCCAGCTCACCGATGTCCTTCAGTTCCGACAGCGGCGGCAGTTCGTCCAGGCGCTTGAGGCCGAAATAGTCGAGGAAGCCCTTGGTGGTGCCGAACAGCGCCGGACGGCCGGGCACGTCGCGGTGGCCGACCACGCGGATCCACTCGCGCTCTTCCAGCGCCTGGATGATGTTGCTGCTCACCGCCACGCCGCGGACCTGTTCGATCTCGCCGCGGGTGATCGGCTGGCGGTAGGCGATCAGCGCCAGGGTTTCCAGGGTGGCGCGGGTGTATTTGGTCTTGCGCTCGGTCCACAGGCGGGCGACCCAGCCGTGCACGTCGGCCTTGACCTGGAAGCGGAAGCCGGAAGCCACCTCGACCAGTTCCACGCCGCGATCGGCGCAGCCTTCGCGCAGTTCCTCCAGCGCGCGTTCGACGCTGCCGGCGGGCGCGGGTTCCTCTTCCGGGAACAGGCCATGCAACTGGGCCAGCGACAGCGGCTGGTTGGCCGCCAGCAGGGCGGCTTCGACGATGCGATTGATGAGCGATTGATCCATTCGTGCGCTTGCGTTGGTTCAGGCGGATGGAATGCGGGGCAGGTCAGGCGTCGTTGGCAGCGTCGTCGCTGTCGTCGAATTCACTGGAGAACTGCAGCGGTTCGTTGGTGTTGTTCAGTGCCAGCGATTTGACGTAGATCGGCGCCAGCGGCGCTTCCTGCACGATGTCCAGCAACTGCTCCTTGGCCAGTTCCAGCATGGCCAGGAAGGTCACCAGCACGCCGAGCTTGCCTTCCTCGGCGGTGAACATCGATTCGAAGCGGTGGAAGCGGCCATCGTCCAGCCGGGACAGCACGTCGCCCATGCGCTGGCGGACGCTCAGCGCCTCGCGCTTGATGTGGTGGCCGCTGAACAGCTCGGCGCGCTTGAGCACGTCGTGCAGCGCCAGCAGCATTTCCTTCAGATCCACCGGCGGCGGCAGCTTGACCGCGGCCCGATCCGGCACGTGCGCCTGCACCGGGGTGGTGTCGCGATCCTGGCGGGGCAGGGTGTCCAGATCCTCGGCGGCCTGCTTGAAGCGTTCGTATTCCTGCAGCCGGCGCACCAGTTCGGCGCGCGGGTCGTTCTCGTCGCCTTCCTCGTTGACCGGCCGCGGCAGCAGCATGCGCGACTTGATCTCGGCCAGGATGGCGGCCATCACCAGGTATTCGGCCGCCAGTTCGAAGCGCAGCTCCTGCATGACGTTGATGTAATCGACGTACTGGCGGGTGATTTCCGCCACCGGGATGTCCAGGATGTCCAGGTTCTGCCGGCGGATCAGGTACAGCAGCAGATCCAGCGGACCCTCGAAGGCGTCCAGGATGACTTCCAGCGCGTCCGGCGGGATGTACAGATCCTGGGGAATCTGCAGCACCGGCTGCCCATGCACGACGGCCAGCGGCATTTCCTGCTGCTGCGGGTGCGTGGACTGGCTTGTCGGGGTCGCGTCTTGCGCGAGTTCGGAGCTCATCAAGAAAAAGCCGTAGTGCGGGTCAATGCCTTCGATTGCACGCGTTGCCGCATGGACGCCATGGTCTTGGTGTCGATCATGGCCTTGCGGGCGAACGCTTCCGTACAGCAAACATGTCATCTCGCCGTAGAGGAGCTCGCCGCGAAAGAGGCGGCGGCCGACAGCGAGGAGGTCGTCGGCGCGGGCGGATGGTGGCAGCGAATCGATCGTCGTTGGGCGACTGGCCGGGCGGAGCCGGTGCAGTGCCTGGGAAATCCCCTGACGGGCCGCTGCTTCCGGCCGTGCAGTGGGGCAAGAGTAAGGGCTGCGCCCGGCCCTGTCCAGCACCGCCGGGCGGGGGGCCCGTACAATCCGTTCATCCCCGTCCCGAGTGAGTGAACCCCATGTGGTATGCCATCGAAGGCCATGACACCGAAGGCGCGCTGCCCCGGCGCATGGCCGCCCGTCCCGCCCACCTGGCCCGGTTGACCGCGCTGCGCGACGAAGGCCGCCTGCTGCTGGCCGGCCCGTGCCCGGCCATCGACGCCGAGGATCCGGGCGAGGCCGGCTTCAGCGGCAGCATCGTCATCGCCGAGTTCGAGTCGCTGGCCGCGGCCCAGGCCTGGGCGCAGGCCGATCCCTATGTCGAGGCAGGCGTCTACGCACGGGTCGACGTGCGCCCGTTCCGCAAGGTGCTGCCGTGACCGCCGAGCGGGTCCAACGCATCCGCCAGGCACTGGAACAGGCGTTCCAGCCCAGTCATCTTGAAGTGGTCGACGACAGTCATCGCCACGCCGGCCATGCCGGTGCCCGCGACGGGCGCGGCCACTTCGATGTCACCCTCGTCAGCCAGGCCTTCGCCGGGCTGGCGCCGCTGGCCCGCCATCGCGCCGTCTACGCCGCGCTGGGGGAGATGATGACGACCGACATCCACGCCCTGTCCATCCACGCTTCAGGCCCCGGCGAGCCGGTCTGAGGGTTCCTCCGGGAGGCCCGGTTTCGGAGCCGGGTTCCGGTTTTGCAGCTAGCACTGAAAACGTTTACATTCCGCCCCTCGTCCATGGGAGTGGAAACATCATGAAGAGTCGTACCCGCGCCGGTCTGTCCGCCGGCGCCCGTCCGCGTGCACGCCACTGGTGGCTGGCGGCGGCGATCGCCACGGCGCTGGTTGCGCCGGCCGTGGGCGCCCGCACCCAGCAGAAGGCGCCGGCCGGCGAAGCCGCCTTCGTCGAGGCTCTGCTGGCGAAGATGACCCTGGAGGAAAAGCTGGGCCAGCTGAACCAGCCGCCCGGGCTGGGGAACGACACCGGCCCGCAGGCGATGGCCGGCGGCGAGGACCAGATCCGCAGCGGCGAGATCGGCACCTTCCTGGGCACCCAGGGCGCCGAGCTGACCTGCCGCCTGCAGCGCATCGCAGTCGAGGAATCGCGCCTGGGCATCCCGCTGATGTTCGGTTACGACGTGATCCATGGTTACCGCACCATCTTCCCGGTGCCGCTGGGCGAATCGGCCAGCTTCGATCCGGTCGAGGTGGAGAACGCCGCCCGCGTGGCCGCATGGGAAGCCGCCGGCTATGGCATCCACTGGACCTACGCGCCGATGGTGGACGTGGCGCGGGATCCGCGCTGGGGCCGCATCGTCGAGGGCGCGGGCGAGGATCCGTACCTGGGCTCGGTGCTGGCGGCGGCGCGCGTGCGCGGCTTCCAGGGCAAGCAACTGGGCGATGGGGACACCCTGCTGGCGACCGCCAAGCACTTCGTCGCCTACGGCGCCGCCGAGGGCGGCCGCGACTACAACATCGCCGACATCTCCGAGCGCACCCTGCGCGAGGTCTACCTGCCGCCGTTCAAGGCCGCGGTGGACGCGGGCGCGGAATCGGTGATGGCCTCGTTCAACGAAGTCGGCGGCGTGCCGATGCATGCCAACGGCGACCTGATCAATGACGTCCTGCGCAAGGAATGGGGCTGGGACGGCCTGCTGGTCAGCGATTACACCGGCGTCGAGGAACTGATCAAGCATGGCGTCGCGGGCAACCGGACCGATGCCGGCGTGCTCGGCCTGCGCGCGGGCGTGGACATCGACATGGTCAGCCGCATCTACGTGAAGGAGCTGCCGGCGGCGGTGAAGGCCGGCAAACTGCCGATCGCCACCGTGGACGAGTCGGTGCGCCGGGTGCTGCGGGCCAAGTACCGGATGGGCCTGTTCGAAGACCCGTACCGCTACTGCGACGTCGAGCGCGAAAAGGCACGTACCCTGACCGCCGACAGCCGCAAGGCCGCCCGCGAGATGGCGCGCAAGTCGATGGTGCTGCTGGACAACACCGGCAACGTGCTGCCGCTGGACAGGCAGAAGGTGAAGACGCTGGCGGTGATCGGCCCGCTGGCGGATCTGCGCCGGGCGATGCTGGGCAACTGGGCGGGCGCCGGCCGCGACGAGGATGCGATCACCCCGCTGGCGGGCATCCGCGCGGCGGTGGGATCGGGCACCCGGGTGGTGTACGTCGAAGGCACTTCGCTCGAAGGCGGCGAGACCACCGGGATCGCGGAGGCGGTGAAGGCGGCCCGGCAGGCCGACGCGGTGCTGCTGTTCCTGGGCGAGCATCCGGACATGAGCGCGGAAGCACGCAATCGCACGTCGCTGGATCTGCCCGGTGCCCAGCAGGCGCTGGCCGACGCGGTGGCCAAGGTCGGCAAGCCGACCGCGGCGGTGCTGCTGAATGGCCGTCCGCTGTCGATCGGCCCGCTGCGCGAGCGCGTGCCGGCGATCCTGGAAGCGTGGTTCCCCGGCGTGGAGGGCGGCAACGCCGTCGCCGACGTGGTGTTCGGTGATTTCAATCCGGCCGGCAAACTGCCGGTGACCTTCCCGCGCACGGTCGGCCAGGTGCCGATCTACTACGCGCACAAGAACACCGGCCGTCCGCCGAGCGAGACCGAGCGCTACACCTCCAAGTACATCGATGTGCCGTGGACCCCGCTGTACGCCTTCGGCCATGGTTTGAGCTACACGACCTTCCAGTACGGCGGCCTGGCGGTGAAGCATCCGCGCATCGCCACCGACGGCACTCAGGAAGTCAGCGTGACCGTGACCAACACCGGCAAGCGCGCCGGCGCCGAGGTGGTGCAGCTGTACGTCCGCGACGATGTCGCTTCGGTGACCCGCCCGGTGAAGCAGCTGCGCGGTTTCGAGCGCGTCCAGCTTGAGCCGGGGCAGTCGAAGACCGTCACCTTCAAGCTCGGCTTCGAGGACCTGGCGATGTACGACGCGGCGATGAAGCGGGTGGTGGAACCGGGCAGCTTCACGGTGTTCGCAGGCGGCAACTCGGTCGATACGGTGGAAGCGAAGTTCGAGGTCGCGAAGAAGTGAGCTGAGGCCAACGGCCACTTCCCGGCGTTCCCCAGGACGCGCGCGGCCCGACGGCTGCGCGCGCTTTTCCTTTGGGAGCAGGGTTGATTCCGGTTTGCCCTCGCACTGTTGCCGTGCGCATCGGCATGGCAAGGCCCGCATGGCTGCTTCCCGTCATTCCAGCGCAGTGGGAATCGCTCGGGCATTTACGTGATGGCTCAGCGCAAACCACAAGAGGGATCCGGCCTTCGTCCGGAAAAAGGGCAAAGGGTCGAAGAGGGGTGTGCCTGGCCCAGCATGGCTTTTGCCGGTCCTGATTTGTCCGCAATCTGTCCCATGACGGCCAGGAAAGCGTCACTTCGGCGCATTTCTATTGCGTCGCAGCAAAAAAAGAATGAAAAGAAGCCGTTAAGTGGTTGAAATGACTGCGCTGTCATCTGTATCTAACCTGGGCTTTACATCTCGTTTTGAAAACGTTTACAGTCCACTGCAATTGCAGTCATGACCGCGGAGGGGCGGTGCAATGGCGCGAACAGCCGTCACCATCAAAGACGTGGCACGCGAGGCGAAGGTATCCGTCGCCACGGTGTCGCGTGCGCTGAACGGACACGACAACGTGGCCGAGACGGTGCGTCGTCACGTGGTGGAAACCGCCGACCGCCTGCGCTACCAGCCGCACGCCGCCGCCCGCAGCCTCAGCAGCCGCCGCACCCAGACCATCGGCGTGGTCCTGCCGGACCTGTACGGCGAATTCTTCTCCGAACTCATTCGCGGCATCGACCAGATCGCGCGTGCGCGCCGCCAGCACCTGCTGGTGTCCAGCTATCACGGCCATCCGGAAGAGCAGGGCGAGGCCTTGCGCGCGATGCGTGGCCGCGTGGACGGCCTGCTGGTGCTGTCGCCGTACGCCGACCGTCCGGGCTTCCTGACCGACAACCTGCCGTCGTCGCTGCCGGTGGTGCTGATCAACACCCAGCTGGATAGCGCGTCGTATCCGGTGCTGAGCATCGACAACTACGGCGGCGCCCGCGCGATGACCGAACACCTGTTGCAGGCCGGGCACCGTCGCATCGCCTTCATTGGCGGGCCGGAGGACAACTTCGACGCGCGCGAGCGCCTGCGGGGCTATCGCGATGCGCTCGCCGGCAAGGGCGAGGCGTGGGAACTGCCCGGTGACTTCAACGAAGCCTCCGGCTATGAGGCCGGCAAGCAGATCGTTGCGTCGAAACAGCGTCCGGACGCGGTGTTCGCCGCCAACGACATGATGGCGCTCGGATGCCTGTACGCATTGAACGAAGCCGGTGTGAACGTGCCCGCTGATATCGCGCTTGCGGGCTTCGACGATATTCCGCTTGCGCGCTTTGTTCACCCGCCCTTGACGACGATGCGGGTCAGCATTGCCGAACTGGGCGGTCATGCGATGACCCGCCTGCTGGATGGCATCGATGAGGAGGACAACATGTCGAATGAAGCGCAGACCCTGGTACCGGATCTGATTGTTCGCGAATCAAGTGCAGGAAAACGAAGCGCGCCCGCGGGCTGAAGCCGAAGAGGCGCGCCGGCTTTTTTTTGTTCACGGATGTAACCGTTTCCATAAAAGCAATGCTCTGAATTGATCGTCCCGGGAGGGGGAAATCATGGGGTATAGAAACCGCTCGAATCGTTCTCCACAACGCAGGTTGCTGAGTTGCGCCTTGGCCAGTTGTCTGGTGTTGGGCATCGCGCCGTTGGCGCTGGCGCAATCGACGGGAGCGACGATTCGCGGGCAGGTGGCGGGTGATGCCGCGGCGCGTGTGACCGCGACCAACGTCGCGACAGGATTGACCCGCAGCGTGCAATCCGGCGCCAATGGCAACTACTCGCTCGGTGGCTTGCCGCCAGGAACCTATCGGCTCGATGTCGAGCGCGGTGGTGAGCGCTACAGCGAATCGATCACGGTCTCCATCGGACAGACGGCGACGCTGAACCTCGGGGAGACAGTCGAGGCTTCGAGTGTTCAGCCAGCGACCACGCTGGATGGCGTGGTGGTGACCGCCGCACCGGTCGCGATCGAGACGCGGACCTCGGAAGTCGGCGGCTATGTGACCCAGAAGCAACTCGAAGCGCTGCCCCAGAACTCGCGCAACTTCCTTGCATTCGCCGACACCATCCCTGGTATCGCCGTCACCCGCTCGGGCGTCGACGAAGTGACCTCGCTGCGCAGCGGCGCGCAGGTTTCCAACGGCATCAACGTCTACATCGACGGCGTGGGCCAGAAGGACTACGTACTCAAGGGTGGCGTCACCGGACAGGATTCCACTGCGGGCAATCCGTTCCCGCAACTGGCGGTGGGCGAGTACAAGGTCATTACGTCCAATTACAAGGCCGAGTACGACCAGCTGAGCAGTGCGGCCATCACGGCAGTCACCAAATCGGGCACGAACGAATTCGAAGGCAGCTTCTTCTGGGACTATTCCAACCAGGACTGGATGGCGCGTACCCCGCGGCAGCGCCGCGGCGACGTGGTCCAGGATCGTAGCGCCGAGCAGTACGGTGCGTCTTTTGGCGGCCCCATCGTCAAGGATCTGCTGCACTTCTTCGTCACGTATGAAGGCAAGGACATCCTGCGCCCCCGCGATGTCACGCCTGGCCCTTCGGGCCGCAATGTGCCCATCGAGCAATTGCCGCCCAGCGTGCAGGATCTCATTCGCAACAGCACCAGTTCTCCGTTCAGCGAGGACCTTTGGTTCGGCAAGCTGAGCTGGACGCCTGGCGACGCACATCTGGTCGAGTTCACCATCAAGGATCGCAAGGAAGACGATCTGGTGAACATCGGCAATCAGAATACGGCTGATTATGGAACCACGCGTGCGGGCAAGGACACCCGCTATGACCTGCGCTATCAATACAGCGCCCAGAATTGGCTCAACGACGCCCACATCACTTACGAGGATGCGTCGTTCGGACCGCGGCCGATAACCTCGGGACCCGGCTTCAACTATCAGATTCCCGCACAGGGGCAGGGCGGCAACAACAATCCCGCCATGCAGACCGTCCTCAACTTCGGGGGCGGCACCGACATGCAGGACAAGGGCCAGAAGGGTTTCGCCTTCCAGAACGACTTCACGTTCTTCGGTTGGGAAGGCCACACCATCAAGGCCGGCATCAAGTACAAGAAGATCGACATCAGCGCCTATCAGCGCCTGCCTCCCAATCCCCAATACCGTTTCGACATCGCCCGCAGCTTCGAGATTCCGTATGAGGTCAACTTCACCTCGACCGGTATCGGCACCATGGGGCCGGTGGAGTCGGACAATACCCAGTTCGGTATCTATTTCCAGGATGATTGGGAGGTCAACGAGCATCTGACCTTGAATCTGGGTCTGCGCTGGGACTACGAGCAGACGCCCAGTTTCGAGGACCATGTCACCCCGACGTCACTGGTCGACGCGTTGCGCGCCTATGGACCGATCAACAACCCGAACGTTGACTACAACTACAACGATTTCATTTCGACGGGAAACAACCGCAAGGCCTTCAAGGATGCGTGGCAACCCCGCGTCGGTTTCTCGTATGACCTGTTCGGCGATCAGCGCCATGTGATCTTCGGTGGGGCCGGTCGCGCCTACAGCCGCAATCAGTTCGACTTCATGGCGCGCGAGCAGTACAGCCTGGCATTCCAGAGCTATACCTACCGCTTCAATACGCCGGGCCATGATTGCTCCAATCAGGCGGCGACCTGTCTGACCTGGGACCCGAGCTATTACGACCAGGCGAGCCTGGATGCATTGGTGGCGGCGAATCCGAACAACGGAACCACCGTCTACATGATCGACAACGACATCAAGACGCCGTACTCGGACCAATTCAGCCTGGGCATGCGCAATGCCTTCGGCATGTTCGGGCACGACTGGAATTCGTCGGTGACGTTGCTGCACATCCTCAGTCATGACGGCATCCTGTTCTCGGTGGGCAACCGTCTGGAGGATGGTTCGTTCTTCCCGCCGGGTCGTTCGTTCGGCAGCGCACCGCCGGCCAATCTGCCGGGATTCGGCAGGTTGCTGATTGGACGCAACGCGGTCGAAACGAGGTTGACCTCCCTGCTGCTGTCCCTGGACAAGCCGTATACCCGCGAGTCGGGCTGGGGTACGACCTTGGCCTACACCTACAGCGATGCCAAGGAGAATCGAAACAATCACGATACGTTCTCGTTCGATTATCCGAACCTGGACAACGTGGCTTTCACCGAATCCCTGGGCGTTGCCAAACATCGACTGGTGGCCACCGGCATCATGGATATCGGCTGGGGCATGACCCTGTCCGGAAAGCTGACCCTGGCGACGCCGGAAGCCCGGGACTCGCTGGATTGCATCAGCATCGATACCTGGAATTGCTACTTCAATCCGTACTACGCCGACACCACCATCGGCTACAAGCAACTCGATCTGGCCATTCAGAAGGAATGGGATACGGGAACTGATCTGAAGTTCCGCATCCGCGCCGATATGATCAATGCGTTCGACTGGAACAACTGGGTCGGTTGGGACGGAAATCGCGGCGCGGGCCGCAATCCTGCCAACGCGACCAGCGTGGCCGTTCCCAATCCCAATTTCGGCAATCGTCAACTCAACAACACCTCACGCTACGACATCGCCTATCCCACGAGGACTTTCAAGATCACCTTCGGACTCAACTGGTAAGCCGGAAGCGGCCGTCATCTGAATCGATGTACGGATCCCGATGGTTTGCCAAGAGCATCAACAAAAGAACTGTCCCTACCTTCACGTCCTGGACTTATGACCATGAAGCAACGTAATCATAAAGCGCGTAATCCCAACCGCACGCTGTTGGCCTGCGCTCTCGTCAGCTGCCTGGCGATGAGTGCTCCCGCCTTCGCACAATCCACCGGTGCCACGCTGCGCGGCCAGGTGGCTGGCGCGGCGGCCAACACCGAAGTCATCGCCACCAACGTCGCCACGGGCGCGGTCCGCCGTACCCAGACCACGGCCAGCGGCACCTACACGCTGGTCGGCCTGCCGCCGGGCACCTACACCGTGCAGGCCGGCGGTGCATCCCAGACGGTGACCCTGGCGGTGGCGGCCAGCTCCACCTTGAACCTGGATTCAGGCGCTGCGGCACCGGCGGGCGATGCGACCAATCTGGATACCGTGACGGTCTCCGCGCCGCTGCTGCGCGATGTGCGCACCTCGGAAGTGGGCAACACCATTTCCCAGCGCCAGATCGAGACGCTGCCGCAGGCGACGCGCAACTTCCTGGAGTTCGCCGACACCATTCCCGGCATGCAGTTCAAGATCAACAACCAGGGCGTTGCGGAACTGCGCAGCGGTGTGACCAATACCAGTTCGACCAACCTGTTCATCGATGGTGTCAGCCAGAAGAGTTACGTCGAACGTGGCGGCATCGCTGGTCAGCAGCAGAGTGGTGGCAATCCTTTCCCGCAGTTGGCGATCGGCGAATACAAGGTCATCACCTCCAACTACAAGGCCGAGTATGGCCAGATCAGCGGCGCGGCGATCACCGCGGCGACCCGTTCGGGCACCAATGAGTTCGAAGGCGAGGTGTTCTATCACTACACCGACGAGGGCATGCGCGAGAAGATGCCCAACGAGTGGAACAAGAGCAAGGGCAGTTCGCAGATCAAGGAATGGGGTCTGGCGGTGGGCGGCCCGATCCTGAAGGATCGGATGCACTTCTTCTTCGCCTATGAGAACAAGGAAAACATCTTCGCGCAGACCGTCCAGCCCTCGGCCGAGTCGGGCAATGTCGGCGATCTGCTGCCTGCGGATCTGCGGTCCCATTTCGGCGCCGCCTATGTCCCGTTGGACGAGGAACTCTACTTCGCGAAGCTGAGCTGGGATCTCAACGAGCGTGACCGCCTTGAACTGAGCGCGCAGTATCGCGATGAAACCCAAGCGGGCAACATCGGTGGGCAAGACGCGCCGGAGCATGGTCAGCAGCGTATCAACAAGGACAAGCGCTCGAACTTCCGCTGGCAGCACAGCGGCGATCGCTTCTTCAACGAGTTGATCGTCACCACCGAGCGGACCGAGAACAACCCGAATCCGTTCGGCTTCGGCAACGGCCGCAAGATCGCATGGCTGGAGCCGGTGGCGAACGACCTTCCGCGCGAGCGCGCGCTGTTGAATCTGGGCCCGGCTGATGGTTTCAGTGTCAAGAGCGCCATCCAGAAGGGCTGGTCGATCCAGGATGACCTGACCTTCAACAGCTTCCAGTGGCACGGTGATCACACCATCAAGATGGGCGTCAGCTTCAAGTCCATCGATCTGACCTCCAGCGACGGCCAGCCGTACAATCCGCAGTTCACCTACGCCTTCGATCCCGTCACCGGCGTGGTGTCCGACATTCCGTATCGGGTGGAGTTCCTGGCGCCGTTCGACGAGCCGGGCCAGTCGGCGCTGGTCAAGACCGATGCCAAGCAGTACGGCTTCTACATCCAGGACGACTGGCAGGTCAACGAACACCTGATGTTGAACCTGGGCATCCGCTGGGATTACGAGGACGTGCCGGCTTACACCGACCACGTGACCTCGCCGGCCTACCTGGCGGCGCTGTACGGTCCCGATCCGGACAACCCGGGGGAACCGTGGATCAATCGTTGGCTGAAGGGCGGCAAGGATGCGCTGAACCCGGCCGACTACATCAGCAATGGCCACAACCGCAAGAGCTTCAAGGATGCCTGGGCGCCGCGCTTCGGTTTCTCCTATGACATCTTCGGCGACGAGCGCCATGTGATCCACGGCGGCGCGGGCCGTTCCTATGACCGCAACCTGTTCAAGGATCTGGCGTTGGAGAAGACCAAGTCGGCGGTTTCGCTGGTCCGCTTCGAGTTCCAGGATCCGCTCACCGGCCAGTGCGTGCGCGAGCCGGCGAGCACCGGGCGCTGCCTGCCGTGGGATCCCGCCTACCTTGGCGGTATCGATGTGCTCGGCGAGGCCATCGCCGGCCGTGGTGGCGCGGAAGTCTTCATGCTCAACAACAAGCTGAAGACGCCGTACTCCGACCAGTTCAGCCTGGGCATCACCAACCAGATCGGCGAATGGCTGTCGGACGTGACCATCCAGCGCATCATGTCGCGCGACGCGTTCGGCTTCACCCTGGCCAACCGCCATCCGGACGGTTCGTTTTTCAGCAATGGCGGCGCGCCCTGGGGCGGCACCGTGCCCGGCTATGGCGGCACGATCGTCGGTGACAACGGGGTGGAGAGCAACAACACGCAGATCCTGTTGTCGCTGGAGAAGCCGTACACCAAAGCCTCGGGCTGGGGTGTGAACTTCGGTTATACCCACACGCAGGGCCGCCAGAACAGCACCAATGCGGAAGATCCGTTTGCCTACTTTGACAAATCCAGGCTGGGCTACGTGCCGTTCGTCAAGTCGGGCAATGCGCCCAAGCACCGCTTCACCGCGTCGGGTTCGATGGACGGTCCGTGGGGCATTACCTTCGGTGCCAAGATCGTCCTGGAGACACCGACCCCGCGCAACACCATTGCCTGCTTCGGCTACACGGCATGGGACGGCTCGAATTGCCAACTGGTGGGCTTCACCCCGCCGGCCAACGGCAAGTTCCTGATCGGCGGCAAGATCTTCAGCTACCGCACGGTGGACTTCCAGGCGACCAAGGAGTTCGCGATGCCGGGCGACACGAAGCTGACGATCCGGGCGAATCTGCTGAACGCGTTCAATTTCAAGAACTACATGGATTACTCGTACAACAGCTTCGGCAGCAACGGAAACTACGATCCCGATATCTCGATCAACACGCGCGGCAACATCTACTACTTCCCGCGCACGGTGAACGTCGAAATCGGATACAAGTTCTGACGGCCGCGCCGCGGCACCTTCTCTCCAGGTGCCGCGGCAACGCCCCGCATTGTTCCTCCCGCGTCATCCCTGCCGCTTCCGGAGTCCGGGCGCGGCAGGACACGCCGGGTCCCCTCGTCTCCACGACCTCGCAACATGAACCCACAGTCCCTGCGCAACATCGTGATCGTCGGCGGCGGTACCGCCGGCTGGATGGCCGCCGCCGCATTCGCGCGCGTGCTGGGACCGGACTACGCCATCACCCTGGTGGAATCCGAACAGATCGGCATCGTCGGTGTGGGCGAGGCGACCGTCCCGCACATCAAGGCGTTCAACCAGCTGCTGCGCATCGACGAGGCCGACTTCGTCCGCAGTACCCAGGGCACGTTCAAGCTGGGCATCGAGTTCTACGACTGGTACCGCACCGGTCATACCTACATCCATGGCTTCGGCCAGGAAATCGGCCATCCCTACGGCCTGCTGCCGTTCCAGCAATATTGGTTCAAGGCCCGCAAGGCGGGCATGGCGCAGCCGCTGGATGCCTACACGCTCAACAGTCTCGCCGGGCGGCGCGGCCGGTTCATGACCGGCGCGAGCGACGTGCCGGCGGATTCGCCGCTGGCCAATATCGCTTACGCCTACCATTTCGACGCCGGCCTGTACGCCAAGTACCTGCGTGCCTACTCCGAACCTCTCGGCGTGAAGCGGGTGGAGGGCATCATCGACCAGATCGATCTGGATCCCGACAACGGCTACGTCCGCTCGCTGCGACTGCGCTCGGGCGAAGAAGTGGCCGGCGATCTGTTCATCGACTGCTCCGGTTTCCGCGGATTGCTGATCGAGGAAGCGCTGCACACCGGCTATATCGACTACACGCACTGGCTGCCGTGCGACCGCGCGCTTGCCGTGCCTTGCGAGCGGGTGGGACCGCCGACGCCATTCACGCGTTCGACCGCGCGCAGCGCCGGCTGGCAGTGGCGCATTCCGCTCCAGCACCGCACCGGCAACGGTTACGTCTATTCCAGTGCCCACATCAGCGACGACGAGGCCGCCGCCACGCTGCTCGCCAACCTGGATGGTCGTGCGCTGGCCGACCCGCGTCCGTTGCGTTTCACCACCGGGCGCCGGAAAAAATGCTGGAACCGCAACGTGGTCGCGCTCGGCCTGGCGAGTGGCTTCATGGAGCCGCTGGAGTCGACCAGCATCCACCTGGTCCAGTCCGGCATCTCCAAACTGCTGGAGCTGTTCCCGCGCGAAGGCTTCAACGAGGTGCTCGCGCAGCGCTACAACGACCAGCTGTCGTTCGAGTTCGAACGCATCCTCGATTTCCTGGTGCTGCATTACAAGGCCACCGAGCGCGACGATTCGGCGTTCTGGCGCCAGTGCCGCGACATGTCGATACCGGACAGCCTGACCGCCAACCTGGATCTGTTCCGAGACAGCGGGCGGTTCTTCCGCAACGCCAGCGAGATGTTCGCCGAGATCAGCTGGGTGCAGGTGATGATCGGGCAGGGCATCGAGCCGCGCGGCTGGCACCCGCTGGTGGATCGCGTGCCGGATACCGACCTCAAACGTTTGATGGACAGCGTGGCCGGGACGATCAGCGCCTGCGTCGACGCCATGCCCGAACACCAGCGGTTCATCGACCGCCATTGCAAAGCCGAACCGGTCTCGTTCTGATGCGCCGGTTTCCTTTCTCCACGCGTTGAACCGCGGACCCGCGGACACCCTTGAAGGAAAAGAAACGACTCGAGATGAAAACGTTTACAGGCAAGATGGGCCAGACCGGGGCCAGGGGAAACCGGAATTGGACGTGGCTGGCGGGCCTGCTGGTGGTCATGCTGGCGGCCTGCAACCGCGCGCCCGCGCCGACTGCCGAGGCGCCGAAACAAGCGGCGACACCGGTGGCGGAAGCACGCAAGAAGCCGGAGAAGCCCGAACTGCCGCCGTTGTTCCGCGATGTCGAACGCCGCACGTTCCAGTTCTTCTGGGACACCACCAATGAGCTCAACGGCCTGACGCCGGATCGCTTTCCGTCGCGGCCATTCGCGAGCATCGCTTCGGTCGGTTTCGCCCTGACCGCATATCCGATCGGCATCGAGAACGGCTGGGTGAGCCGGACCCAGGCGGTGGACCGCACCCTGACCACGCTGAAGTTCTTCCGCGAGCTGCCGCAGGGACCGCAGCCGGAAGGCAAGGGCGGTTACAAGGGCTTCTACTACCACTTCATCGACATGCAGACCGGCCATCGCTATGCGAGCTGGGTGGAGCTGTCGAGCGTGGATACCACGCTGCTGATGATGGGCGTGCTGTTCGCGCAGTCGTACTACGACCGCGACGAGCCGCGCGAGAAGGAGATCCGTGAACTGGCCGACGTGCTCTACAAGCGGGTCGACTGGACCTGGATGCAGAAGAACAAGCCGCTGGTGTCGATGGGCTGGTATCCAGAGAGCGGGATGATCCCGCATGACTGGAAGGGCTACAACGAAGCCATGATGCTGTACGTGCTGGCGTTGGGTTCGCCGAGCCATCCGGTGGGTCCGGAAGCCTGGGAAGTGTGGACGCGCACCTACGGCGAGTCGTGGGGTGTGTACCAGGGCCAGGAATATCTGACCTTCGGCCCGCATTTCGGTCACCAGTACAGCCATGTCTGGATCGACTTCCGCGGCATCCAGGACGCGTACATGCGCGAGAAGGGCATCGATTATTTCGAGAACAGCCGCCGCGCCACCTATGCCCAGCGCAACTACGCCATGGAAAATCCGATGAAGTGGCGCGGCTATGGCGAGAACGTCTGGGGCCTGACCGCCAGCGACGGCCCGCAGCAGACCCTGCAGGAGTACCGCGGCGAGCAGCGCCAGTTCCGCCACTATTCCGCGCGCGGGGTCGGCTTCCGCGAGAACTTCGACGACGGCACCATCGCGCCGACCGCGGCGATCGCCTCGCTGCCGTTCGCGCCGGAGATCGTGATCCCGGCGACCGAGGAAATGCACAAGCGCTACGGCGAGCACCTGTACTCCAGCTACGGTTTCCTGGATGCGTTCAACCCCAGCTTCGACTACGACATCCCGCTGAAGGCCGGACGCATCGTGCCGGGGCAGGGCTGGGTGGGCAGCGACTACATCGGCATCGACCAGGGGCCGATCCTGACGATGATTGCCAACTACCGGAACGGCTTCGTCTGGGAAGTGATGAAGAAGAATCCGTATATCCGCAAGGGTCTGGAACGCGCGGGCTTCGAAGGCGGCTGGATGACCCCGGCGGGCGCGCCGATCCAGATACCGGCCAATGCCGATCCGAAGGCCGCGGCCGCGCGTGCCCTGGGCACCGCCGAATCGCGCGCGGCCCAGGCCGCCGAACAGCAGCCCGAGGCGCCGGCGCGCAATCAGACACCGCAGTAAGTAAGCTGTCCGCATGGCAAGGTTCTCTCAGGCGCGCATCAGGCATTCCTCGGGTGGTGGGGGATGTCTGGTGCGCTGCTGTCTTTTCCTGCTGACGCTGGCGGGCGTCCTGCTGTCCGCAGGCTGCGCGCGCGAGGATGAACGCGAGAAGGTGACCTTCTGGGCGATGGGTCGCGAAGCCGAAGTGGTCGCCGAACTGGTGACCGAGTTCGAGCGCGAGAATCCCGGCATCGACGTGGACGTGCAGAACATCCCCTGGACGGCCGCGCACGAGAAACTGCTGACCGCGTTCGCCGCCGATGGCCTGCCGGATCTGTGCCAGCTGGGCAATACCTGGCTGCCGGAATTCGCCGCCCTGGGCACGTTGGAGCCCTTGCAGTCGTATGTCGACAGGTCGAAGGTGGTCGAGCCATCCGACTATTTCCCCGGCATCTGGGATACCGCCGTGGTCGACCGGCAACTGCTGGGCGTGCCCTGGTACGTGGATACCCGGCTGCTGTACTACCGCAAGGACCTGCTGCGCGAAGCCGGCTTCGACCGGCCGCCGGTCACGTGGGCCGAATGGGAACGGGCGATGGCGGCGATCAAGCGCAACGCCGGCCCCGATCGCTACGCCATCCTGATGCCGGTCAACGAGTTCGAGCAGCAGGTATCGCTGGCCCTGCAGATGCCGGATCCCTTGCTGCGCGATCACGACAACCGTGGCAATTTCCGCAGTCCGGGCTTCCGCCGCGCGTTGGGTTTCTACGCCAACATGTTCGAGCAGGGCTGGGCGCCGAAGATGTCGGAAACCCAGATCTCCAATGTCTGGGACGAATTCTTCAATGGCTTCTATGCCTTCTACCTGTCCGGTCCCTGGAACATCCGCGAATTCAGGAAGCGCATGCCCGACCACCTCCGGGATCAATGGGGGACGATGCCGCTGCCTGGTCCGGATGGCCCCGGCGCGGGCATCGCCGGCGGCACCAGTCTGGTGATCTTCCGCACTTCCGAGCGCAAGGCGGCGGCATGGAAGCTGGTCGAATTCCTGTCGCGGCCCGGGATCCAGCAGCGTTTCCACGCGCTGATCGGGGATCTGCCGCCGCGCCGCAGCACCTGGGCGCATCCAGCACTGGCCAACGACGAGTATGCGCGCGCGTTCCGGGACCAGCTGGAGCGGGTCAAACCCACGCCCAAGGTGCTGGAGTGGGAGCGCATCGCCCAGGAAATGCGGGTGGTGACGGAGCAGGTCGTGCGTGGCGGCCAGAGCCAGGAACGTGCCGTGCAGGATCTGGATGCGCGCGTGGATGCCATCCTGGAGAAGCGCCGCTGGATGTACGAGCGTGATCATCCCGCCGCGCAGGGAGCACAGCCATGATGCGGCGGACTTCGGTGGCCGGTTGGATGTTCGCCGGACCGGCGCTGATCGTGCTGGGCGTGTTCTTCGGCCTGCCGGTGTTCTCGGCGCTGCTGCTCAGCCTGACCGACTTCGATCTGTATGCGCTGGCCGACGCGGACAACCTGCGCTTCGTTGGCCTGGGCAACTATCTGGAGCTGCTGCGATCGTCGATGTTCTGGAAGTCGTTGTGGAACACGACGTACTTCGTGATCGTCGGCGTGCCGCTGTCGGTCGCGGTGTCGCTGGGCGCCGCGATGCTGCTGAATGCACCGGTCGCGCGCTTCAAGGCGCTCTTCCGCACCGCGCTGTTCGCGCCGGTGGTGACCACGCTGGTGGCGGTGGCCGTGATCTGGCGCTACCTGTTCCACACCGGCTACGGACTGGTGAACTGGGCGCTGGGCCATATCGGCATCGCGCCGATCGACTGGCTGGGCGATCCGCGCTGGGCGATGCCGACCATCATGCTGTTCGCGGTGTGGAAGAACTTCGGCTACAACATGGTCATCTTCCTGGCCGGCCTGCAGGCGATTCCGCAGGATCTGTACGAAGCCGCGCGCATCGACGGGGCTTCGAAGTGGCGGCAGTTCCTGCACATCACCCTGCCGATGCTGGGGCCGGTGCTGCTGGTGGTCGGCGTGATCACCGTGTCGGGCTATTTCCAGCTGTTCGCCGAACCCTACGTGATGACCCGCGGCGATCCGTTGCAGAGCACGGTGAGCGTCCTGTACTTCATGTTCGAGGAAGGCTTCAAGTGGTGGCGACTGGGGCGCGCTTCGGCGGTCGCATTCCTGCTGTTCCTGATCATCCTGGCGGTGACCACCGTGATGCTGCGCCTGGGGCGCAGGAGGGATCTGGTATGAGCCGCCACGCCGTCGCGCGCGAAGTGGGCACGTCCCGCTGGCAGGCCTGGCTGGTCAACGGTGCGCTGCTGGCGCTCGCGCTGGTCAGCCTGGCGCCGCTGCTGTGGATGGTGTCGGTGTCGTTCATGCCGGCCGGCGAGGCCAGCCGCTTCCCGCCGCCACTGCTGCCGTCGGGAGTGACCCTGACCAACTATCGCGAACTGTTCGCGCGCACCGGCATGGCGCACAACTTCGCCAACAGCCTGCTGGTATCCGGGGCGATCACGCTGGGTTCGCTGCTGATCAATACCTTTGCGGGCTATGCCTTCGCCAAGCTGCGGTTCGCCGGTCGTGACCGGATCTTCCAGGTGCTGCTGGCGGCGCTGGTGATTCCCGCGCAGGTGGCGATGCTGCCGCTGTTCCTGCTGATGAAGCAGCTGGGACTGGTCAACAGCTTCGGCGGCGTGATCGTGCCGGCGCTGGCGACGGTGTTCGGCATTTTCCTGGTGCGCCAGTACGCGCGCAGCATTCCGGACGAGCTGCTGGAGGCCGCGCGCATCGACGGCGCCAGCGAGTTGCGGATCTTCTTCCAGGTCGTGCTGCCGATGCTCAAGCCGGTGCTGGTGACGCTGGCCATCTTCACCTTCATGGCGGCGTGGAACGACTTCATGTGGCCGTTGATCGTGCTGACCGATCAGGCGCACTACACGCTGCCGGTGGCGCTGGCCTCGTTGTCGCGCGAACACATCATGGATGTGGAGATGATGATGGCCGGCGCGGTCATCACCGTGCTGCCGGTCCTGCTGCTGTTCCTGCTGTTGCAGCGCTACTACATCCAGGGCCTGCTGCTGGGCAGCGTGAAGGGCTGATGCCAATCTTGCCCGCGTAGGAGCGACGTGAGTCGCGACCGGGATGTCCATCATGTCGGACAGCTTCCTGGCTCGGAAGCATCGCGACTGACGTCGCTCCTACAGATGGCGGGCGGGGAGGTAGAGTGTCGCCATGGCGATGAGGGAACGCGGCTTCACCCCGCTCTGGCCGCTGCCGCTGGCGGCGGCGTTGCTGTTGCTGGCGGCCACGCATCTGGCGTTGTGGCTGTCGATCCAGGCCGGGCATGTACCGGCCTGCGTTCCGTACTGGGAAGGCTGCACGTCGATCAGCCGGGCCGCGCGGCACGGGCTGGGCAACCACCTGTTCCGCCTGCTGGTGATTCCCTGTGCGGTCCTGCACGGCGCGACCTGGTGGCTGGCCGGACGCTGGCTGCGGAATGACGATGGAAACGCCGCCACGTGGTGGATGCTGGCGCTGGGCCTGCTCTCCGCCTCCGCGCTGGCGATCTATGCAACCTTCCTGGGAACCGATGGCGAGGTGTACGGCTTCCTGCGCCGCTATGGCGTGACGGTGTACTTCGGTTTCGGATTTCTCGCCCAACTGCTGCTGATGCGGCGGGCGAGGGTATTGCGGCGCATGCCATCGGTGTTGCTGACGGGCATGGCCTTGGTGTGCGTGGCGATGCTTGGCCTGGGCATGGGCAATGTCATTGCCGGTGCGCTGGTCGTCGATGGTTCACTGCGCGATCGCATCGAGAACGCGCTGGAGTGGCAGCTGGGCCTGCTGCTGGTCGGCTGGCATCTGCTGTTGGCACGCGGCTGGTGGCGCGAGCGGTTCGGGCTGCGGCTGTATCGGGGAGAAGAGCCGTTGTAGGACTGTGTGGGGGCGCGACGTGAGTCGCGACTGCCATTCCGAGGGGCGTGCCGACGAGCCCCAGGCCCTTGAGGTTCCGGTCGCGACTTGCGTCGCTCCCGCAGCGAAAGGGAAGCGGGAATCAGCCGCGCACGCGGCGCACGATGGCGGCGGCCTTGGCCGAACTTTCGCGCACCTTGTCCCATTCGCCGGCTTCCAGCCAGTTCTTGGGCACCATCCAGGATCCGCCGATGCAGACCACGTTCGGTTGCGACAGATAGTCGGCGGCGGTGTCTTCGCCGATGCCGCCGGTCGGGCACAGCTTCAGTTCCGACAGCGGGCCAGCCAGCCCCTTGAGCATCGCCAGGCCGCCGACGGCGGAGGCGGGGAACAGCTTGCAGACCCGGAAGCCGCGCGCCATCAGCGACAGCAGTTCCGTCGGCGTGGCGGCGCCCGGGACGACCGGCACCGGGGCCTCGGCCAGCGCGTCGGCCATCTCGGCCGTGGTGCCCGGCGTCACCAGGAAATCCGCGCCCGCGTCGATGGATCGCTGCATCTGTTCGATGGTCAGCACCGTGCCGGCGCCAATCACGATGTCCGGCAGTTCGCGCTTGAGCATCGCCAGCGCTTCCATCGCCACCGGTGTGCGCAGGGTCAGTTCGATCGCCGGCAGGCCACCGGCCAGCAGGGCCTCGGACACCCGGCGTGCCTCGTCCAGCGTATGCACGGTGACGACCGGCAGAATGCCGGCGGCGCGGAGGAGTTGTTCGGCTTTCTGCTGGCGGGCTTCGATGCTCATGAGGGAATCAGGTGAATGCAGGTGGATGGGGGAGGGAGGCGCTCAGGCGTCCTTCGCTTCATGCGGGGCTTCGGCGGCGTGCCCGGCATCGCCGAGCTCGTACTCCGAATCGTATTCCCAGGTGCCGTTGTGGTACGGCGGACCGCAGGAAATCGACAATGCGCCCTGATCGGCCGGCGTCACCACGTCGCGGCTGACCGCGAACAGGTTGCGGCCGATGTCCAGCGCGGCGGGCGAGGTGTTCGGCGCGAGTTCGCGCGCGTTCCATTCCTCCGCCGGCACCAGTGCTTCCAGCACGCCGGATTCGGCATCAAGGCGGATCAGATCACCTTCGCGCAGTCTGGCCAGGGGACCGCCGCGGGCGGCTTCCGGGGTCATGTGGATGGCGGCGGGAATCTTGCCGGAGGCGCCGGACAGGCGGCCGTCGGTGACCAGCGCGACGCGCCGGCCCTGGTTCTGCAGCAGGCCCAGCAGCGGCGCCAGCGAGTGCAGTTCCGGCATGCCGTTGGCGCGCGGACCCTGGTAGCGCACCACCGCGACGAAATCCTGCGGCAGCACGCCGGCCGCGTGCAGCTTGTTTAGCACGCGCGGATCATCCACCACCACCGCGGGCGCCTCGATGAAGCGGTATTCCGGCTTCACCGCCGAGGTCTTGATCAGCGAGCGGCCAAGATTGCCACGCAGCAGGCGCAGGCCACCCTGATTCTCGAAGGCCTCGGCGACCGGGCGCACCACCGCGGGATCGGCGCTCTGCGCCACGCCCGGCGCGTACGCCAGCTGCCCGTCCTGCAGACGGGGCTCGTCGCAGAATGCGCGCATGCCGCCGGGCATGATGCTGGTGAGGTCGTGCATCAGACCGGCGTCGAGCAGTTCGCGGAACACGAACGCGGTGCCGCCGGCGGCGGCGAACCGGTTCACATCGGCGTCGCCGTTCGGGTACACGCGCGCCAGCAGCGGCACGGTGCGGGAAATCAGATCGATGTCGTCCCAGGTGAGCACGATGCCGGCCGCGCGCGCCACCGCCACCCAGTGAATGGTGTGGTTGGTCGAACCGCCGGTCGCCATCAGCGCGGCGATCGCGTTGACGATCGCACGCTCGTCGATCAGATGGCCGAGCGGACGGTAGTCGTCGCCCAGCGCGGTGATGCGCAGGGCGCGTTCGGCGGACGCGCGGGTCAGCACGTCGCGCAGCGGCTGGTCGGGGTTGACGAACGAGGTGCCCGGCAACTGCACGCCCATCGCTTCCAGCAGCACCTGGTTGGAATTGGCCGTGCCGTAGAAGGTACAGGTGCCCGGCGCGTGGTAGCTGGCCGATTCGGCTTCCAGCAGTTCCTCGCGGCTGGCCTCGCCGGCGGCGTAGCGTTCGCGCACCTCCGCTTTCTTCTTGTTGGGAATGCCCGGCGCCATCGGGCCGGCCGGGACGAACACCGCCGGCAGGTGGCCGAACGCGAGCGCACCGATCAGCAGGCCCGGCACGATCTTGTCGCACACGCCCAGGTACAGCGCCGCGTCGAACATGTCGTGGCTGAGCGACACCGCGGTGGCCTGCGCGATCACGTCGCGCGAGAACAGCGACAGTTCCATGCCGGGGCGACCCTGGGTGACGCCGTCGCACATCGCCGGCACGCCGCCGGCGACCTGCGCGGTGGCGCCGAGCGAACGGGCCAGTTCGCGGATCAGTTCCGGGTAGGTCTCGAACGGCTGGTGCGCCGACAGCATGTCGTTGTAGGCGGTGACGATGCCGAGGTTGGGCGTGGCGTCGGCGCGCAGGCGATCCTTGTCGGTCGGACCGCAGGCGGCGAACGCATGCGCGAGGTTGCCGCAGCTCAGGCGGCTGCGATGCGGACCGGCGGCATTGGCCGCATCGATGCCGGCGAGATAGGCGCGCCGCAGGGGCAGGCTGCGCTGACGGATGCGTTCGGTGACTTCTTGGATGCGCGGATGCAGGCTCATTGGCGTCGGCTGGACTGCGAAAGGACGAGTGTGCGCCGCTGGCCGTGGGCAGGGCGTCGTCGGTGTCCACGCAGCGGCGCTTGCCGGACTGCGCCATGCCGGGGCAGGGCATGCATGGGTCCGGCCTGCACGCGGGTTCCAGGCCGACGTCGCCGCCGATGCGCGGCGGATAACGAAGAACCCCTCAACTTTCTACCTTTTGCGCCGGCAATGAAAGTGACCAAAGCCAGACCAGCCCGCGACGCGGACCGCTGGAATGATCAGCGGGAAGGCCCGTAGGCCTCCACCGCGATGGCCGCGGCGCCGAGCAGGCCGGGGCGCGGATGCACGATCGCCAGGGTGGGGACGCGCGCCATGTTGGCGGAGAAACGTCCCTTGTGCTCGAAACGTTGGCGGAAGCCGGAATGCTGCAGCGAAGTCAGCAGTTTCGGCACCAGCCCGCCGGTCAGGAACACGCCGTCCCACGCGCCGAGGGTCAGCACCAGATCGCCGGCGACCGCGCCGAACACCGCGCAGAACACATCGATGGCGTTGTTGCTGCGCGCATCGCCGGTGGCGGCGCGGGCGGTCACGTCGGCCGGCTGCAGGTTGCCGGGATCCTCGCCCGCGATTTCGCTGAGTGCGCGATGCAGGTTGACCAGGCCGGGGCCGCAGATCAGGCGCTCGATCGAGACGCGGCCGAACTGAGCCGACAGCCGCTGCAGGATTTCGATTTCCTGCGGCGTTCCGGGCGCGAAGCTGACATGGCCGCCTTCGGTTTCCAGCGGGAAGGTGCGGCCGTCGCGGACGATCAGGCCGCCCACGCCCAGCCCGGTGCCCGGGCCGATCACGCCGTAGGTACGGCGCGTCGCCTGCGGATCCGGCGTCCAGTCGGGGATACCAATCGCGACCACGTCCTGGTGGCCCAGCAGCGGCAGCGCCATGGCCTGCGCGGCGAAATCGTTGACCAGCCGCAGGTCGTCGAATCCCAGCGCGTCGCGCGTGCGCGACAGCGAGATGACCCAGGGATGGTTGGTGATGCGGGCCTCATCGCCGTCGACGCGGCCGGCGACCGCGAACACGCCGTTGCGGATGTCCAGGCCGGACTGTTCGGCGCCAACCTCGTCCAGATAGTGCTGGGCGGCGTCGGCCAGGGACGGGAAATCCGCCACCGCGAAGCCGCGCACGCTGTCTTCCAGCAGCGGCGCGGCGGCGCTGGCGTCGGCCAGCGCGAAGCGTGCATTGGTGCCGCCGATGTCGGCGAGCAGGACCCGGTTGTCGGTGCTCATGCGGGGTGATTACTCTTGAAGGGGTCTTGGCCGCAAAAAGTAGTCCGCCGCATTCGCCTCAGTCGTCCTCGTTGGTCAGTGCCTCGCCGTGGCTGGCCACGACCTTCGCATAATAGCGTGCACTGTCCTTCGGTGTGCGGGTCTGGCTGTCGAAGTCGACGTGGATGATGCCGAAGCGCTTGGAGTAGCCCAGCGACCATTCCAGGTTGTCCAGCAGCGACCAGACGTAATAGCCGCCGATGTCGCAACCGGCCTCGATGGCCGCATGCACCGCGCGCAGGTGCTGGCGCAAGTAGCTCAGGCGCAGCGGATCGCGCACGCGGCCGCGTTCGGCCTTGGGCGGATCGAAGAAGGCGGCGCCGTTCTCGGTGATGAACACCTTGGGATTCCCGTAGCGGTCCTTGACCCAGGTGAGTGTATCGGTCAGTCCCTGCGGAAAGACCTCCCAGCCGGTCTCTGTATACGTATGCTGCGTCTGCCGGACCGGCGAGACCTTCAACGGCCAGTTCGAATCGTCATGGCGGGACACATTGCGGGTGTAGTAGTTCACGCCGATGAAATCCAGCGGCTGGCGGATCAGGTCCATGTCCGCCTGCGGCCATTCCGGCCACGCCTCGCCGAAGATCTCGCGCAGCTCCTCCGGATAGGTTCCGAAGAACACCGGATCCAGGTACTGCCGGTTCATGTAGGCCTCGGCGCGACGGGTCGCGGCCAGGTCCTCCGGGCTGTCGCTGGCCGGATACTTCGGCTCGATGTTCACCACCAGACCGATCTCGTGCTTGCCGATCGCGCGGTAGGCCTGCACCGACTTGCCATGCGAGCGCAGCAGGTGATGCGAGGCGATCGGCGCCTCGAAGCGGTTGCGGTGGCCGGGTGCGAGCGCACCGTGCAGATAGCCGCCGTCGGTGACCACCCAGGGTTCGTTGAGCGTGGCCCAGCGCTTGATGCGGCCGTCCAGGCGCTTGAACATCACTTCGCTGTACTCGGCGAACCAGTCGGCGATGTCGGGGTTCAGCCAGCCGCCGCGATCGTCCAGCGCCGCCGGCAGATCCCAGTGGAACAGGGTGGCGGTGGGCTGGATGCCGTTCTCCAGCAGGGTGTCGACCAGCCGCTCGTAGAAGTCCAGGCCCTTCTGGTTGACCCGGCCGCGGCCCTCGGGCATGACCCGGCTCCAGGACACGCTGAAGCGGTAGGCCTGCATGCCCAGCTCCTTCATCAGGCCGATGTCCTCGCGCCAGCGGTTGTAGTGATCGCAGGCCACGTCGCCGGTGTCGTTGTTGAGCATGCGGCCCGGGGTGTGGGCGAAGCGCTGCCAGATGCTGGGGCCGGCCCCGTCGGCCAGCGGCGAGCCCTCGATCTGGTAGGCGGCGGTGGCGCTGCCCCAGATGAAGTTCTCGGGGAAACGGTAAGCGTTCGACATGGCCCCTCCGGCGGTGTCGTCAAATTGGAGATAAGTGGGGGTGATTGCGTTGTGAAAACGATTACATGGCAGAATAACCCAACTTCCCGGGTTGGGAAATGGGAAGGTGGTCATTGAGGGACGGTGTGCATTCGTATGCACGCCGCTGCACCGGGAGGGGCCCGGCGGCAGGGTCCGACAACACGGTGGCGGAAGCCGCCCGGGAGAGCAGATGGCGAGTGTGCGGCTGGACAATGTCCGCAAGGTCTACGGCAACGGCCAGGTTGCCGTGCACGGGGCGGGTTTCGAGGTCGCCGACGGCGAACTGATGGTGCTGGTCGGGCCCTCGGGCTGCGGCAAGTCGACCCTGTTGCGGATGATCGCCGGATTGGAGGAAATCTCCGGCGGCACGCTGTCGATCGGTGACCGCGTGGTCAACGAGGTCGCGCCCAAGGATCGCGACATCGCCATGGTGTTCCAGAACTACGCGCTGTATCCGCACATGACGGTGGCCGAGAACCTGGCCTTCGGATTGAAACTCCGCGGCCATCCGCGCGCGGTGATCGAACAGCGGGTCAATGCCGCCGCCGAAACCCTGGGCCTGGGCCAGATGCTGGGCAAGCTGCCGCGCGAGATGTCCGGCGGCCAGCGCCAGCGGGTCGCGCTGGGACGGGCCCTGGTGCGCGAGCCGGCGGTGTTCCTGCTCGACGAGCCGCTGTCCAACCTGGACGCCAAGCTGCGCCACTCGATGCGCACCGAAATCGCGCGGCTGCACCGGCAACTGGGCGCGACCATGATCTACGTGACCCACGATCAGGTCGAGGCGATGACCCTCGGCCAGCGCATCGTGGTGCTGAAGGACGGGCAGATCCAGCAGATCGACACCCCGATGGCGCTGTACGAGCATCCAGCCAACCTGTTTGTGGCCGGCTTCCTCGGCAGTCCGGCGATGAATGTGCTGCACGGACGTCTGGAGCGCTCGGAGGGACTGCGGCTGGTGCTTGATGCGGGCCTGTCGATTCCACTCGACGGCGCGCGGGTGGGGGAGGACTGGTTGGGCAGGGTGGTGGCGATGGGCGTGCGCCCGGAGCATCTGCAACCGGCGGCGCCGGACGCGGCGGGTTTCGACACCCAGGTGGAAGGCGTGGAGCCGGTGGGCAACGAAGTGTTCGTGAACATGACGCTCGGCCCCCACGCACTGGTATCGCGGTTGCCGCCCCGGCAGCTGCCGCGCGCCGGGGCAGGCCTGCGCATGGCGGTGGATGTGGCGCATCTGCACTTCTTCGATGCGGACGGCGGTCGCCGCCTGTGGTGAACCAGCGGAGGCCGCCAAGGCCCGCGATCGCCCCCTCCCGGCATCGCGGTCGCCGTCGGGTTTCCGCAGGCAACAAAATCTAGCCTCAGAACGTAGCCCCGGCGGATTCCATCCGCATCACGCCCGTCCTAGCCTCGTCCGCACCATTCATGGACATCCGTCACGGGAGAGGGGCCAGTGCGGAAGCGGGACAGAACACCGGCGCATGCACGCATCCGTGCCGCGCTGAGCATCGGCTTGGCCTTGCTGGCGTTGCTCGCGGGTGGCTGCGACGGGCCGGGTGCGGGCCACCGGATCGTGCTGATTGGCGGCAGCGGCAATGAAGGCCCCGGGCGGCATGCCTATGCCGAAGGGGTGCGCCGGCTGGCGACGATGCTGGCCGGGTCGCCGCAGGGACGCGACGCGGAGATCGTCGTATACGAGCAGGGGTGGCCGTCGGATCCCGCCGCGCTGCGGGGCGCCTCGACCGTGGTGCTGTACTTCGACGGACTCGATCGGCATCCGCTGCACGATGCGGCGCACCGCGCGCAACTGGGCGCGCTGGTTCGACAGGGTGTCGGGCTGGTGGCGTTGCACCAGGCGTCCACGGTGCCGGCCGACGATGCGTCCCTCGATCTGCGCGCCTGGCTGGGTGGTGAACGCGTGGGCATGTTCGACCGCACCACCGAGACCGCGACGGTGTCGCCGGTCGATGCGACGCATCCGATCACCCGCGGCGTGGGCGCGTTCACCTATCGCGACGAGTTCTATCCGACCTTGCGTTTCGCCGCCAAAGGCGTGCGGCCGGTGCTGCGCAGCACCTTGCACGTGCAGTATCGCGACGGCGCCGCGGTGGTGGAGGACCGACCGGAAGCGGTGACCGTGGGATGGGCCTACGAACGTCCCGATGGCGGACGTTCGTTCGGCTACACCGGGGCGCACTTCCTGGCGGCGCTGGAGCAGCCCGCGCTGCGCACGGTGCTGTTGAACGCGATCCTGTGGACGGCGGGCGTCGAGGTTCCCGCCGGAGGCGCGGCGACGGCGGATGATCCCGGCGGCCCGCCGGCGGAGATCGCGATACCTCCGGTCGAGGTCACCGCGACGGGGCATGATGCGACCACGTTCCATGCGGACCGGCAGCGCAGTGGCTGGCATCGTCGCGGAACCGGTCCCACCGCCGCGCAGCTGCAAGATCCCGCGTTCGGCCTGCTCTGGGAATCGCCGCCGCTGGATGCCTACGAAGGGAAGGCCGCCCGCCTGTATGCGTCGCCGCTGTATCTGGAACAGGTCCGGATCACCGCGGGCCAGCATCGCGGCCAGACCTTCAAGGTCGTCTTCGCCGCCAGCAACCATGGTTATGTGTATGCGATCAATGCCGGCAAGGCGGGCGACGTGGCGCCCGGACGCATTCTGTGGCGCACGCGTCTTGCCGCCCCCTGTCATCTGCAGCCGGCGCCGCTGGACGCGGTGCCGACCGGCGTGCTGAGCACCCCCGTGATCGACACGGCGCGCGGACGGATCTACGTCACCAGTTGCGATCCGAAGCAGCGCTGGCAGGCATACGCGCTGGATATCGGCAGCGGCCAGGTCATCGAGGGCTGGCCGCTGCGGCTCGACGAAGCGCGTTTCAACGACGTCAACGCCAACGCCGGTCCGTCGCGGGTGCCGCCGAAGCGGCACTTCGATTTCCGGGTGCAGCGCGGCGCGCTCAACCTGAGTCCGGATGGCTCACGGCTGTACGTCACCTTTGGAGAAACCGAAACCGGCTGGCTGGTGGCAGTGGATACCCTGCGTCCCCGGGTGGCCAGCGCCTTTGCGGCGGTGGCGATGCCGCATCGCGGCAGCGGCGGCATCTGGGGCGCGGGCGGGCCGGCGCTGGACGCTGATGGCAACGTGTTCGTGGTTACCGGCAGCGGTTTCGACGGCTACCGCGATCAGTCGCACGACTGGACCCAGTCGGTATTGAAACTGTCCGATTCCGCCGCCGACGGCCTGCAATTGCGGGGCACGTACACGCCGTTCAACCATTGCGGCAGCGCGAAGATGGATATCGATCTGGGATCGGGCGGTGCCAGTCTGCTCGCCGATCCCGAGTCCGGGCAAACCGCGACGCCGCGCCTGATGGTGGTCGGCGGCAAGCAGGGCAATGCCTATCTGCTGGATCGCGAGCGCCTGCCCGGGAAACTGGACCGGCGCCCGGCCTGCGGCCTGGACGCGGCCAGCGACGGTTCGCTGCTGCCGCCGCAACGGCAACCGCAGTTCGCCGGCCGGGGACCGCTGAGCGTGTTCGGTCCGTACTCGGAGCAGGACGCGGCGATGGATCAGGCGCGCGGCCGTTCGGTGCCGGCGAACTATCGCGACGGACAGGGCGCGATCCATGTCTATCTCACCGGCAATACCCGGCGCGCGGAAGGTTCGGCCGAAGCGGTGCCGCCGTCGCTGGTCAAGCTGCGGGTGGCGACCATGCCGGGGCAACCGGCGCATCTGGCGGTTGAACGCCGGCAGATGGAAGTGGTCCTGATCAACCCCGGCTCGCCGGTGATCAGCAGCGACGGCACGCGGGATCCGATCGTCTGGATCCTCGACGAGAACGCCCGCCGCTCCGCGCCGCTCGCGGGGGCCGATACGCCGGCGCCGGTGCTCTACGCATTCGACGGCGACAGCCTGGAGCTGCTGTGGAAGAGCGAGCCCGGCCAACTGCACACCTCCGGCAAGTACAACGAACCGGTGTTCGCCCATGGCGCGGTGGTGGTCGGGACGGATCGGGTCCAGGCGTTCGGTCCGGATGCGCCGGCGCGCGCGAAGCCGATGGCGTCGGCGGCGGCATCCGCGACGCGGGCGGCGGCGGCCGACTCGGGGCTGGACGGCGCGGCGCTGTTCCAGCAACGCTGCGCGGCCTGCCATGATCATCCGCAGGGAAACATTCCACCGCGCGCGCTGCTGGAAAGCCGCTCGCGCGCCTACATCGTCGACACCCTGACCCAGGGCGCCATGCGCGCGCAGGCATCGGGACTCAGCGCGAACGACATCGACGCAATCGCGGGGTATCTCGGCAAGCATTGACGCATCGCGCGAAGGACGCCGCACAGTTCCGCGGGGCGAGCAGGTAGAGCGGTGTCGTCTCGTGGCAGCCAGGCTAGAGCCAGCGCGTCCTAGAGAATGAGGAGCCGAGCCATCTCCGCTCCATGCGGAATGGGACATCGGAGTTTGCGATTTTCTTCCGTTCGTTCCGGAACAATCGTCCCCAATCACCGCCTTCGCTACACTCGCGCAGCCGAATGTAGTACCTCCAGCCTGCGGACTTCCGGGGGCTGACTCCGGCATTTCGACAGGCGTCATCGAAGTTGATTGTCAGGTCATCCCGCATGTTCAGTGCGCGAGGCTCCTCGAACATTCAGCTCGCCGGAGATCCGGTTACCACCAAGGCAAAGCGAATCTTTCTCCGAATCGGCCTGCGACCACGCGTCCCTCGCCGACGCGGTTTCATCTTGCAGTTTGAAAGGAAATGCCCGTGGACACGAGCAATGCAATGACTCCCTTGTACGAAAGGACGGGTTTCGTCGGGAACATCGAATCGATACGCGTGGACGGCCGCCGGTACTACTTCGGTCATGACGCCACCAATGGGAGGGTGCTGTCTCCTTTGTTCGAGAAGCCGGCCGAAATGGCGATGTTCGCCAGCCGCTTCATGCTGCAAAGCGACGGTCACCACAACGCATCCGACTGGATGCACTGGGTCCGGGCCGCGGTCCCCGGCGTCACGCACTGGCCGAGTAGCCTGGATATCGATACAACGGCGCTATGCGTGGTCCTGCCTTATCTTCAAGGGCTGCGCACGATGGAGTATTTCGACATTTCGCCTTCGCCGGTGGATTTTCCGACGGATGCCATCCGATTGCTGCAAGCCGTCTCGGACGCCTATGGTGATGGGCGTCTGGATGCCATGTTCACCCTGGCGGACGAGGATGAGGTCGAACGATATGGCGATGCCCTGTCCTGGGCGTTGGATGTGGTCTTGGAGCCTCGAAGCGTGCCGGTCGGTCTCAATCGCGCCGACATGGCGGAGGCGATTGCCGCCTATATCCAACGTATGGCCCGCAGGGTGCCAGCGAACTGGAAGCTGGCATTCGGTGAACTCCTGTCTGCCAGTGACACCCCTGATTCGGCGGTGCGGGAGCGGAGACGGGAACCCGCCGAGTGGAAGCTCCGGGCCGATTGTCCTTACCAGGTGAAGCGCTATGCCGATGTTGTCGACGAGGTACCGGAAGACTGCGACAACTACTGGCAGGAGCCGGAAGAGGTAACACAGATTGAGGAGTGGGTGCTGTACGTGGACGGCGATCTTCGCCTGGGCCGGCTCGACCTCGACGACCCACTGGCCGCATGGCGTGTGGATGACGCAACACGCGACAGTATCTGGTTCATCCTGGTCACCGGCAGCGTTTTCGTGGAGGAGTACCTCTGGAATCGGGATACGGATGGCGCCTGCGGCCTGGTTGTCCTGGGTAATCTGCATGCCGGCGATGCAGTTGTCGGTGGCCAGCAGATCTACGTCGGCAGGAATCTGGACATCGACGCGTTGTACTGGGGCCACTACAACCACGGCTCGCTGCACGTGGCGGGTGATACACGGGCATTGGTGCTGATCCAAACGGACTATCACATGGATCTGCTCGGCCACGTGGAATGTTTCAAACGGCTGGATGACGATGCCATCGACGTACTAGATGAGGATGAACTGGGCAGGATCGTCGATGCCCGATGCGTGATGCAGGATCCTGACGCCGGTTTCGGCGTGGCTCTGGACCGGGAGCGCGTGATTGAGCTGCTGGGCGAAGGTGGCCAGGTCGTGCAGCGCGAACGGCTGGAGGCACCGGAGCCGGAATTCGCGGTGCCTTCCCTGTTTGCGGATGCCACGGTCAGTCCCCAGCATTTCCAGCGCCTGGCTGCGGGTAACCTGATGCCGTGGGAGAACGAGGAGGGTATCCGAAGGTATGACTTCGATCGCGAGGATCTGAGCTTGATGGTCATGCGGGTGCCCGGGGACACACCGGATGATACGGCCTATTCGGTGGTCATTCAGTACCAGGGAGGAGGGCCGGCGGCGTGCTTCACCTCGTCCCGCGGACACATGCCCCGCACCTGGAAACAGGCGCTGTTGTTCCAGACACCCGAGCAGGGATGGGTGCTTGGCAAGGAGATCTGCGACGATGCCGGCGCCGAGCGCCCCAACTGGAGAGTGGTGGAGGGCAACGAGTTTCCGGCCGTACATACCGGGATGATCCTGAAGGGCTGGAAGTTCCTGCTGGAAGGAGCCTCCTTCCGCCATTGGGCGAGCGAACAGATAGCAGCCGAGGAGGTGCGGGCCTTGCTGGCGTTGCCCTTGGCCATACCCTATGACGACTACGAAAGCGACGAGCGCAATGGTCTCTGGGTAGGGAACCTTTATATCGCATTTCGGCATGGCACCGCTGGAGAGAACGGCGTTTCACCGATTCTCCGGCTTTCCCGGCCCTATATCGATGCCGATGGGAATTTCCATGTGGAGAGTTTTTTCTACGACGTTGAACGATGCATGGATGGACGCGAACGGGTGCGTATCCGATACAAGGCCGATCAGAACGATGACGATAGCGCTTCGATAGCCTTGGATTTCATTGGCGGACAGCGCCTGGCAACGGCTGTCCGCGTATTCCGGTGCGGCGAACTCCAATTGCAGGAAGCCAACGCCGAACTGCTCGAAGGCCATCCGCCGCTGACGGCCGTGGATGATGGTTTCGCCATGTCTTACTGGAAGCAGCAGGGATACCTGTCGAGGCACGGGGAGAATGAATAGCTGACCGGTGTCTGGCCGATCAAAAAAGCCCCCGGAGCTCGGGGGCTTTTTTCTGTCGCCGAACCGGGGCAACATCAGCCGCGGCTCACCGCGTAGACCGCCTCGGCCACCTTGTCGATGTTCTGGCTGTTGAGCGCGGCCACGCAGATGCGGCCGGTACCGATGGCGTAGATCGCATATTCCTCGCGCAGGCGATCGACCTGGGCCCTGCTCAGGCCGGAGTACGAGAACATGCCGGCCTGCTGCTGGATGAAACCGAACTCCGGCGCGCCCAGCGCCGCCAGCCGGGACACCAGTCCGGCGCGCAGGGTGTGGATGCGCTCGCGCATGCCGCCGAGTTCCTTTTCCCAGCGCGCACGCAGCTCGTCGCTGCCGAGCACGCCGGACACCAGCGCGCCGCCGTGGGTGGCGGGGCTGGAATAGTTGGAACGGATGGTGCGCTTGACGTGCGACTGCACGCGCCTGGCCTCGTCGCGATCGGCCGAGACGATCGACAGCGCGCCCACGCGCTCGCCGTACAGCGAGAACGACTTGGAATACGAACTGGCGACCACGAACGCCGGGATGCCGGAGTCGGCGAACAGGCGGATCGCGGTGGCATCGACGTCGGTGCCCTGATCGAAACCCTGGTAGGCGATGTCGATGAAGGGCAGCAGGCCGCGCTCCTTCACCAGCGCCACCACCTGCGCCCACTGCGCGGCGGTCAGATCGACGCCGGTGGGGTTGTGGCAGCAGGCGTGCAGCAGGACCACCGTACCCGGTTCCAGCGCGCCCAGGTCGGCCAGCATGCCGGCGAAGTCCAGACCGTGGGTGGCCGGATCGTAGTAACGGTAGTCGCTGACCTCGAAGCCGGCGGTGCCGAACACCACGCGGTGGTTTTCCCAGCTCGGGCTGCTGATGGCGATTTTCGCCTGCGGCAGCGCGCGCTTCAGGAAGTCGGCGCCGATGCGCAGGGCGCCGCTGCCGCCAATGGTCTGCGCGGTGACCACGCGACCGGCTTCCAGCGCGGCGGAACCGGCGCCGAACAGCAGTTTCTGGGTCGCCAGGTTGTAGCCCGGCAGACCGTCGATGGGCAGGTAGCCGCGCGGTTTGGCTTCCGCGGCCAGGGCCTGTTCGATCTCGCGGACCGAATCGAGCAGGGGAATGCGGCCCTGTTCGTCGTAGTAGATGCCAACGCCCAGATTGACCTTGCCGGGGCGGGGATCGGCGTTGTAAGCCTCGGTCATTCCCAGGATCGGATCGCCTGGAACCAGTTCGACGGATGCAAAGAGAGACACGGCGGTGTGACCAGTGGTGAGGAAGAGGGGGACAGCGAACAAACTCCCGGATCCTAACAGGCCGATGCCGGCCGCGCGGGTGCTGGCATGCTGATCGCCGGGCGCGTTAATGTGAGCGCTCCGACGATTGGCCGGGTTCCGCCCCATCGTCACGCTCCACCGGCATCCGCCGCGAGGGAGCCGACGTCACCAAGGAGCAGGTCATGCTGGGCTGGATCCGTCGTCGACTGCTTTGGGTCATCGTCGTGCCGCTGCTGGCGGTGGGGCTGTACGCGCTGGCGGGGTTCTGGTGGCTGCCGCGTTTCGCCCGGGCCGAGGCCACCGACTACGTGCGCGACGAACTGGGCAAGTCCCTGAGCCTGGGCGAGCTGCGGTTCAATCCGTTCACCTTCCGCGCCGAGGCGACGGCGCTGGCGATCGGCGAATCCGCGTCCGAGGCAGGAGCAGGGCGGAAACCCTTGGTGGCGTTGCGCCGGTTGGTCGTCGACTTCCAGGTTTCGTCGCTGTGGCAGGGCGCCTGGACCTTCCGCGACGTAACCCTGGAGGGGCCCTACGTGCAGGCGGTCGTGCGCCCGGACGGATCACTCAACCTCGCCGATCTGGTGCCGCGCAAGCAGGACGACAGCCCGTCGCCGGACGTGCTGATCGAGCATCTCGCCGTCGTCGACGGCGCGGTCGATTTCGCCGATCACAGCCGCAGGCTGCAGCCGAGCAAGCGGTTGGCGCCGATCCGCTTCGAACTGCGCGATTTCCGTACCGCGCCCGGCAATGGCAAGGGGGGGGGATTCCATCTGGCGGCCAGCGGCGATCAGGGCGAACGGTTCGACTGGCGCGGACAACTGTCGCTGCGTCCGTTCGCTTCGTCAGGCGAGCTGGCCGCGGCGAACCTGGAGGTGGACACCGCCTATGCTTTCCTCAGCGAAGCGCTGCCGTTCGAACTGCATGGTGGTCGCTTCGACGTGGCCGGCCAGTATCGCTTCTCCGCCGGAACCCAGGCGGGCACGCTGCTGGAGGCGAGCCTGTCCCGTGCGCAGGCGAGCGGCGTGGGCGTGCGCGTGCGGGACGAGGAGCGGGACGCCGCCACCCTGGGCCGGGTGACGCTGGAAGGCGCGCGGTTTTCACTGGGCAAGCGGGAAATCGCCGCCAACACCCTGCGCGTGGGCGGACTGCGGACCGCGCTGACCCGGGAGGCGAACGGCACGCTCAGCCTGCAACGCCTGTTTCCCGCCACGCCGGTGACCTCCGCACCGCCAGCAGCCTCGCCGTCGACGCCCGGACCCGCCTGGCGATTCAACCTGGGCGAGGTCGCGGTGGAAGACGCGGAGATCGACGTCCAGGACCGGGCCGTGCGCCCGGCGAGCCGCTTCCGGTTGCAGGCCTTGTCGGCCAGCGCGCGCGGCATCAGCCTGGACATGGACCGGCCGGTTCCATTGAAGGCCGCCGCCGCCATCAACGGCAAGACCCGGCTCGTCCTGGAAGGCGAGGTGGTGCCGGCCAGCGCGGCTGCTCGCCTGAAACTTGAGCTGGAAGGATTGCCGTTGCGCGACGTGCTGGCCTACCTGCCGGCGTTCCCCGCCTTGGAACTGCGTTCCGGCACGCTCAGCGCGAACGGCGAATTGACCCTGCCGGCGGCGAAGCCGGGCGTGGCGGCGCTGGATTTCGCCGGCGCCGGCCGCATCGAAAGCTTCTCGCTGCTGGAGCGTGCTGGCAAGCGGCAGGTCATGGCCTGGGATCGGGTCGAGATCAGCGGCCTGCACTACGCACAGGCGCCGGACCGCCTGGAGATCGCGCGCGTGCTGATGCGCCGGCCATTCGCGATCGTGGCGATTGAACCGGATCGCACCGTCAATCTGAGCCGGTTGTTCGCGACCCCCGCATCGGCGTCCGCGCCCGCGACGACCAGCGGGCCTCCGATGGCGATCCGGCTGGACGACCTGCAGATCGAGAACGGCACCATGGCGTTCGCCGACACCTCCATGGATCCCGGCTTCCGCGCCGATATCGCCGCGCTGCGCGGCCATGTCCGCGGATTGTCCACGACCACCTCGGCGCAGGCCCGGGTGGACCTGAAGGGGCAGGTGGTCAACCGCTTCTCGCCGGTGGAAATCTCGGGAAACCTCAATCCGTTCGCCTATGACGAGCGCACCGATCTGAAGCTGAGTTTCCGCAATATCGACCTGCCGATCTTCAACCCGTATTCCGGCCGGTTCGCCGGCTACGCCATCGCCAAGGGCAAGCTCAGCACCGAACTGCACTACGAAATCGACCACCGCAAGTTGGAGGCGGCTCATCACGTCGTGCTGGATCAGCTGGAATGGGGCGAGGCGACCGACAGCCAGGAAAAGGTCTCGCTGCCGATCCGGCTGGCGACTTCGCTGCTGAAGAACCGCCAGGGCGTGATCGATCTGGATCTGCCGGTGAACGGCTCGCTCGACGATCCCACCTTCCGTATGTGGCCGATCGTCTGGCAGATCCTGAAGAACATCCTGGTCAAGGCGGTCACCGCGCCGTTCGATTTCATCGGTTCGCTGTTCAAGGGCGCCGAGCAGGCGCGTTACGTCGACTTCGCCGCCGGCTCCAGCGAACTGGGCGAACCCGCGCGCACCAGCCTGGGCGCGCTGGCCAAGGCGCTGGCGGAACGCCCGGCCCTGCGGCTGGACATTCCGGCCGGCACGGCCCTGGAAGGCGAAGCCGAGGCCATAGCCGGGCAGCGGCTGGAGGCGGCGATGCTGGCCGGGCGCAAGGACGAACCGATAGCGGTCGAGGCGCTGGAGCCCGGCGAGCAGGTGGATCTGCTGGAGGCGCTCTACCGTCAGCAACTGGGCCGCAAGCCGGACATTCCGGAGGCCACCGAGGAGGCCGGGCGGGAAGACCAGGAACGCAAGGCACGCAAGGCGGCGCGCCAGTCGGCCGAGGCGGCCTGGCTGCGCCAGGCGCTGCTGCCCCGTTACCGGCCCGGCGCGGACGAACTGGCCGCGCTGGGACGCTCCCGCGCCAACGCCGTGCAGGAGGCCCTGCTGGCGGGCGGGGACGTGGATCCCACCCGGGTGTTCATCGACGCCGCAAAGGGACCGGCGGCGCATGAAGGTGGCGCGCGACTGGAACTGGGCCTGGAATAGTGGGCCGGGTGGCGGTCCCGCGCCGGGCCGGCGCCCGTTATACTCATCGGTCAATGCCGCAAGAGCAGTATTGGATTGCCATATAAATCAACTATTTGGCGATTCAACCTCATCCAGTCCAACAATTTGGCAGCGCACCGGCCGGCCGGTCGCGATGCCCGGAAAACCCTCGCCGCATGCGCCTTTCGACCATCAAGCTGTCCGGTTTCAAGTCCTTCGTCGATCCGACCACGTTGCACCTGCCCACCAACATGACCGGCGTGGTCGGTCCCAACGGCTGCGGCAAGTCCAACATCATCGACGCGGTGCGCTGGGTGATGGGCGAAAGCTCCGCCAGCCGCCTGCGCGGCGACTCGCTGACCGACGTGATCTTCTCTGGCAGCTCGGCGCGCAAGCCGGTCTCGCAGGCCACGGTCGAATTGATCTTCGACAACAGCGATCACACCATCGCCGGCGAGTTCGCCGCTTTCAACGAAATCTCGGTCAAGCGCCAGGTCAGCCGCGACGGCCAGAGCAACTACTATCTCAACGGCACCAAATGCCGCCGCCGTGACATCACCGATCTGTTCCTCGGCACCGGCCTGGGACCGCGCAGCTACTCGATCATCGAGCAGGGCATGATCAGCCAGATCATCGAGGCGCGGCCCGAGGATCTGCGCGTTTACCTGGAGGAAGCCGCCGGCATCTCCAAGTACAAGGAGCGCCGCAAGGAAACCGAGACCCGTATCCGCCATACCCGCGAGAACCTGGATCGCCTGAACGATCTGCGCGAGGAAATCGGCAAGCAGCTGGAACATCTCAAGCGCCAGGCCAAGCAGGCCGAGCAGTACCAGGGCCTGCAGGAAGAGCGCCGGGTCAAGGACGCCGAATGGAAGGCGCTGGAGTTCCGCGGGCTGGACGTGCAGTTGCAGAGCCTGCGCGAGAAGCTGTCGCAGGAAGAAACCCGCCTGCAGCAGCTGATCGCCGAGCAGCGCGAAGCCGAGCGCAACATCGAAACCGATCGGTTGCGTCGCGAGGAAGCCGCCGAAGGCCTCAACAAGGCCCAGGGCGAGGTCTACCAGGTCGGCAGCACCCTGGCCCGGCTGGAACAGCAGATGCAGCACCAGCGCGATCTGGCCGAGCGCCTGAAGAAGGCGCGCGACGAGGCGCACAACGCGTTGCAGGAACTGGGCCAGCACATCAGCGGCGACGAGACCAAGTTGAACGTCCTGCGTGAAAGCGTGGACGAAGCCGAACCGCGCCTGGTGCAGCTGCAGGAAGAGGACCTGTTCAAGCAGGACGCCCTGCGCGATGCCGAGACCCGTCTGTCGGACTGGCAGCAGCGCTGGGAAACCCATTCGCGCGAGTCCGCCGAGGCGGCCCGCGCCGGCGAGGTCGAACGCACCCGCGTCGACTATCTGGATCGGCAGGCGCTGGAAACCGAGCGTCGCCGCGAGAATCTGGCCGGCGAACGCGCCGGGCTGGATCTGGACGCGCTGGCCGAGGCGTTCGAGCAATTGCAGATCCAGCACGACACCCAGAAGGAGTCGCTGGAAACACTGACCGGGCAGGTCGAATCGCGCAAGCAGTCGGCCGCTTCGGTGCAGGAACAGCAGCGCGCCTCGCAGACCGAACTGTCGGAGGTGCGCAAGCGCGCCCAGGAAGCCCGTGGCCGCCTGTCCTCGCTGGAAACCCTGCAGCATGCCGCGCTGGGCCAGGAGCAGGGCGCGGCGATGAGCTGGCTGAAGGCGCGAGGGCTGGATTCGGCCGCGCGCGTGGGCGAGCGGTTGACCGTCGAGCCGGGTTGGGAAAACGCCGTCGAAGGCGCGTTGGGACAACTCATCGAAGGCGTGCTGGTCGATGCGCCGGAATCGCTGGTCGATGCCCTGGGCGAACTGGGCGAAGGCCGCATCGCGCTGGTGTCCGACGAACAGGCCGACTTCAACGTCGCGCCGACCTCGCTGGCCGCGAGGGTACAGGGACCGGCGGCGGTGCGCCGCCTGCTGGCGCGCCTGCACGTGGCCGATGATCTGGCCGAAGCGCGTCGCCTGCAGGCACAGCTGGGCGACGGCGATTCGGTGATCACCCGCAGCGGCGAGCGCCTGGGCGCCGGCTGGGTGCGGGTGCTGCGCTCCGGCGCGGCCAAGCAGGGCGCCTTGCTGCGCGAGCGCGAAATCCAGGGCCTGCGCGCCGAGATCGAAACGCTGCAGACCCGCGAGGCCGAGCTGGAAGAGCGCCTGGCCAACCTGCGTGATCAATTGCTGGCGGCCGAGCAGCAGCGCGAGGACGCGCAGCGCGCGCTGTACCTGGCGCATCGCAGCGTGTCCGAACTGGCCGGCCAGTTGCAGAGCCAGCAGGGCCGGGTCGAATCGACCCGCCACCGCATCGACAAGATCGATCAGGAAATCGCCCAGCTGGTGGAAACCCTGGACAACAGTCGCGAACAGGCCCGCGAGGCCCGCACGCGGCTGGAGGACGCGGTCACCGCGATGGGCGATCTGGAATCGGCCCGGCAAACGCTGGAATCCGAACGCCGGCAATTGGTGGAGGCGCGGGATCTGGCCCGCGAGGCGGCGCGCGCTTCGCGCGATGCCACCCACGCGCTGGCGCTGACGCTGGAATCACAGCGCACCCAGATCATCTCCCTCAGCCAGGCCCTGGATCGGATGGGAGGCCAGCGCGGCCAGCTGGATACCCGGCTGGAGGAACTGACCCTGCAGTTGAACGAGGGCGACTCGCCGGTGCAGGAACTGGACGCCCAGCGCCAGGCCGCGCTGGAGGAACGCGTCAACGCGGATCGCCGGCTCGCCGAGGCGCGTTCCGTGCTGGAAGGCATCGACAACGAGCTGCGCCAGTACGAACAGACCCGCCACCAGCGCGACGAGGCCGCGCTCGCCCAGCGCGAGCGGATTTCCCAGCGCAAGCTGGACCAGCAGGCGCTGGCGCTGAAGTCCGAACAACTGTCGCAGGGGATCGTCGCCGCCGGTTTCGTGGTCGAGGACGTGATCAACACCCTGCCGGAAGTGGCCGACGCGCGCGAATGGGAACAGGCCGTCATCCAGATCGACTCGCGCATGCGCCGGCTGGAGCCGGTCAACCTGGCCGCGATCCACGAATATGGCGAAGCGTCGCAGCGCGCCGAATATCTGGAAGCCCAGCACGTTGATCTGACCACCGCGCTGGAAACCCTGGAAGAGGCCATCCGCAAGATCGATCGCGAGACCCGTGGCCGCTTCAAGGACACCTTCGATCGTGTCAATGCCGGCGTGCAGGCGCTGTATCCGCGTCTGTTCGGCGGCGGACACGCCTATCTGGAACTGACCGGCGAGGATCTGCTGGATACCGGCGTGGCGATCATGGCGCGTCCACCCGGCAAGCGCGTATCCAACATTTCGCTGTTGTCCGGCGGCGAGAAGGCGATGACCGCGGTGGCGCTGGTGTTCGCGATCTTCCAGCTCAATCCCGCGCCCTTCTGCCTGCTGGACGAAGTGGACGCGCCGCTGGACGAAGCCAACGTCGGCCGCTTCACCAACATGGTGAAGGAGATGAGCGAGAAGGTGCAGTTCCTGTTCGTCAGCCACAACAAGGCGACAATGGAAGCCGCGCACCAGCTCAGTGGCGTTACCATGCGTGAACCGGGTGTCAGCCGACTGGTGTCGGTCGACCTGGATGAAGCGGCACGCCTGGCGGGCGCGGCCTGACCCTGGACCCTTGAACGAAACCCTGGCGGAGAACACGACGTGTCCGACATGGCAATGCTCCGAATCGGCATCCTGATCGCAGGCGCCATCCTGGTCGCGGCGATCATTTTCTTCGGCCGCCCCAAGAAGCCCAGCCAGGGCCGGCGGCTGGAACCCAGCGAGCGTGACAACGCCCGCGTCGAGCCGAGCCTGGCCACCGACGAGGCGGCGTACGACACCGACAGCGACTATTCCGGCGATGACGTCACCCAGCCCGAACTGGGCCTGGCCGGTGGCACGCCGGCGGCGGTCGACAGTCATCTGGGCAAGCGGGTCAGCCAGGACTTCGACAAGATCGTCTCGCTGTACGTGGCGGCGCGCGCCGGACAGGTGCTGCGCGGCGAGGACATCGTGGTCGCGGCGGAGAAGACCGGCCTGATCTTCGGCCACATGAACGTGTTCCACCGGCTGATCGAAGGCCATCCCGAACGCGGCCCGATTTTCAGCATGGCCAACATCATGCAGCCCGGCAGTTTCGACATGGCCAACATCCGCGAGATGGAAACCCCGGCCATCGCGTTCTTCCTGACCTTGCCGGCGCCGGTGAGCGCGCTGGAAGCGTGGGAGAAACTGCTGCCCAATGTGGAGCGCATGGCCGAACTGCTCAACGGCGTGGTTCTGGATGACAGCCGCAACACCCTGGGCCGGCAGCGCATCCAGCACATCCGCGAAGAGCTGCGCGCCTACGACCGCCAGCACGAGGCGCCGCCGCTGACCAAGCCGCCGCGCTGGTAACCGGCGGCCGCACCCGATGCACCGGTCCGCGCACCGCTGCCTGTGGATGCTTCTTGCATTGATGACCTGCGCGTCCGCGGGCGCGGATGCGGTCGACGAGAAACAGGAATCCATTGCCGACGAGCCGGGCGTTGCCTTCGAGCGCGCGTTGCTGCCGGCGGTGCTGTTCGAGAACCGGCCCACGCCGGAATGGACGCTTCCCGCACGGATGGCCCGCCACCACGTGCCGGGCGTCAGCATCGCGCTGATCGAGGACGGCCGGATTGCCTGGACCCAAGGCTACGGCACGATCCGGAGCGACAGCGGGACGGCGGTGAAATCGTGCGTGCGGCGGCACGCATCCATCAGTGGCCCGATTTCCAGCCGACACGGCGGACGGTGACGACCCTGGCGCCCGCCGCCCTGGCGGCGCGGGCGGGCGAATACGCGATGGATGCGGGCTTCGTCCTGAGTATCGAGCCATGGGAAAGCCACCTGCGGGTGCGCACGCCGCGCGGCACCGAGCATGCCTTCCACCCGCTGGACGGTGACCGTTTCGTGGACCCGGAGGAGGGCGCCGAACTGCGCTTCGAAGCCAGCCCTGACGGGTCGGGCGCAATGCTTTCGCTCTGGGGCATGCAGGGGCGCCGGATCACGCGCGCGAACCCCTGACCGTCCCTTCTTTCATCACGGTCGTGCCGGGCGATTGCCTTAGAATTCCGCCATGACCGCACCCACTCCCGCCGATCGCGCCATCGAGCTGCGTCGCCAACTGGACGACGCCAACTATCGCTACCACGTGCTCGACGAGCCGAACATCCCGGATGCCGAGTACGACCGCCTGCTGCGCGAGCTGGACGAACTGGAAGCGGCGAATCCGGACCTGATCACACCGGACTCGCCGACGCAGCGCGTCGGCAATGCGCCCTCCACGCGTTTCGCCGAAGTCCGCCACGCCATTCCGATGCTGTCGCTGGGCAATGCCTTCACCAAGGAAGATCCGGAACCGGACGAGGACCCCTACCAGGAGGTGCGCGACTTCGTCCGCCGCATAGCCGACAGGCTGAGGCGGCCACACCTGTTCTTCTCGGTCGAGCCCAAGCTGGACGGGCTGGCGATCAGCCTCCGCTACGAGGACGGTGCGTTCGTCCAGGGTGCGACCCGCGGTGATGGCGCCACCGGCGAGGATGTCACCGCCAACCTGCGCACGATCAAGGCCATTCCCATGCGCCTGCGCGGCAAAGGCTGGCCGCGGGTGCTGGAAGTACGCGGCGAGGTCTACATGCCGCTGGCGGCGTTCCGGGCCTACAACGAGCGCGCGCTGAAAGAGGGCGGCAAGGTGTTGGCCAATCCGCGCAACGGCGCGGCCGGCTCCCTGCGGCAACTGGATCCGCGGATGACGGCGCAGCGTCCGCTGGCGTTCTACGCCTACGCGGTCGGCCTGGTCGAAGGCGGTGAGCTGCCGGCCACGCATTCGCAGACCCTGGCCCATCTGCGCGACTGGGGCTTTCCCGTCAGCGCGGAAAACCGCGTGGTCGATGGCGTCGACGGCCTGCTCGACTACTACCGCGACATCGGCGCGCGGCGCGATCGGCTCCCGTTCGACATCGACGGGGTGGTCTACAAACTGGATGACTACGAAGGCCAGCGCGAGATGGGGTTCGTCTCGCGCGCGCCGCGCTGGGCCATCGCGCACAAGTTTCCGGCGCAGGAACAGATGACCGTGCTGGAGTCGATCGAGGTCAACGTCGGCCGCACCGGCGCGGTCACGCCGTGGGCGCTGATGCAGCCGGTGCAGGTGGGCGGCGTCACCGTCACCCGCGCCACCCTCCACAACGCCGATCAGATCGCCCGTCTGGACGTGCGCAACGGCGATACCGTCATCGTCCGCCGCGCCGGCGACGTGATCCCGGAAGTAGTACGCGTGGTCATGGAACGTCGCCCCCCCGGCACGCATCCCTGGTCCATGCCGACCCGTTGTCCGGTGTGCGGATCGGAAGTGGTGCGCGAGGAAGGCGAGGCGGTCTGGCGCTGCTCCGGCGAGCTGACCTGCGCCGCCCAGCGCAAGGAAGCCATCGGCCATTTCGCCTCGCGTCGCGCGATGGACATCGAGGGGCTGGGCGAGCGCTATGTCGAAGTGCTCAGCGATCTGGGCTACGTCACTTCGGTGGCTGATCTGTACCAGCTCAAGGTCGAAGATCTGCTGGAAATGAAACGCCGCGCCGACGAGCGCGATGGCACCACCCCGGAGACGGTCAAGGCGGGCAAGGTCGCGACCAAGTGGGCGGACAACCTGATCGAGGCGATCGACCGCAGCCGCACCACCACTCTGGAACGGTTCCTGTTCGCGCTCGGCATCCAGCACGTCGGCGAAAGCACCGCCAAGGCGCTGGCGCTGTGGTTCGGCGATCTGGAGTTGATCCGGCGCATGCCATGGCCGCTGTTCAAACGCGTACCCGACATCGGTGGCGAAGTCGCGCGCTCGCTGGGCCACTTCTTCGATCAGCCCGGCAACCAGCAGGTGATCGACGATCTGCTGGCACGCGGCGTCACCATCATCGATGCGCATCCGCCGCATCCCGGACTTCGCGACGATCTCGGCCTGGCCACCGTGCTGGTGGATCTGGAGATTCCCAAGGTTACCCGCGTGCGCGCCGATCAGCTGGCGGCCGCGTTCCCGCGCGTGGAAGCGCTGGTGGATGCGCCCGCGCACCAGTTCGTCAGCGCCGGCCTGCCTTCCGAGTCCGCCAACGCGCTGGCAGCCTGGTTGGAGGCGCCGGAGCATGCCCGGTTGCTGGCCCATGTCGGCGAAACGCTCGCGAACCTGCTGGCGATCACACCCGAAGGCGATGCGACGCCGGCCGGTCCGCTGGAAGGCAAGACCGTCGTGCTCACCGGTGGCCTGGCGGCGATGAGCCGCGACGAGGCCGGCGAGAAACTCGAAGCGCTGGGCGCGAAAGTCGCCGGCAGCGTGTCGAAGAAGACCAGCCTGGTGGTGGCCGGCGAGGCGGCCGGTTCCAAGCTCGCCAAGGCGCAGGAACTGGGCATCGAAATCTGGGACGAGACGCAATTGCTGGCTTTCCTGGCGAAGCACGCATGAGCTGGCAGCCCTCGGCGTCGTTCGAGGCCATCCGCCTGCGCGCCCGCCTGAATGCCGTGATGCGCGGATTCTTCACCGCGCGCGGGGTGTTGGAAGTGGAAACGCCGGTGATGTCGCAGGCCGGCAACACCGATCCCAACATCGCCTCCTTCTCGCTGGCCTTCGGTGGTCACGTCGATGCCGGCCCGCGCCAGCGCTGGCTGCGCACTTCGCCGGAGTTTCCGCTCAAGCGCCTGCTGGCGGCGGGGCTGGGCGATTGCTACGAACTGGGGCGGGTGTTCCGCGACGGCGAAGCGGGCGGCCGCCACAATCCCGAGTTCACCATGCTCGAGTGGTACCGCGTCGGTTGGGACCATCAACGGCTGATCGATGAGTGCGCCGATCTGTTGCGCGATTGCCTGACCCTGGTCGGGCGCGAGGCGCGGCTGCGGAGGATGGCCTACCGGGATCTGTATCGCGAGGCGCTCGGCATCGACCCGATGCTCGACAGCGTCGAGGTCCTGCGCAACGCGCTTTTGGACATACGCATCGAGCCGGAAGGATTGGGGCGCGATGACTGGCTGGATCTGCTGATGACCCATCGCCTGCAGCCGGCGTTTCCCGCCGATCAGCTGCTGGCCTTGTACGACTATCCCGCGTCCCAGTGCGCGCTGGCGCGGGTACGGGCGGGGGAGGTGCCGGTGGCCGAGCGTTTCGAGATCTACCTGGGACCGCTGGAGCTTGCCAACGGCTACCACGAGCTGGCCGATGCGGATGAGCAGTCGCGCCGCTTCCATCACGACGTGGCGGTGCGCGGCGCACGGGACGAGCAGGCGCCGGCCATCGACGCACGCCTGTTGGCCGGGTTGGCGGCCGGGTTCCCGGACTGTGCCGGGGTCGCCCTGGGGGTGGATCGCCTGCTCATGGCGATGCTGGGTACCTCGCGCATCGCCGACGTGTTGAGCTTCGATTTCGCGCGAGCCTGAGCGGCGACAAAACGTTTGCGGGGACCCCTGAAAAAGAAACGGTTTCTTGGGTTCACATTCATGATGGCCGGGTAGATTCTCCAGTAACACCACTCACACGGATGGTCACGCCATGAAGTTCACCACGACCCGCGTCATGCACCGGATGTTGCCGCTGTTGTCGTTCCTGTCCCTGGGCTTGGTGGCCGCGAACGCGGCCGCCGCGCCGCAGGACCGCGGTTACGGCCGGCCGGGAGACGGCTATGGCCAGGTCGTCCGCTGCGAGTCCCAGGACGCCAAATACCGCCACTGCCAGGCCGACACCCGTGGCGGCGTCGAACTGATCCGCGGTCTTTCCAAGACCTACTGCACCGAAGGCCGCAATTGGGGCTGGGACCGCAACGGCGTCTGGGTCACCGGCGGCTGCCGCGCCGAGTTCCGCACGCGCGGCGGTGGCAACTGGGGTGGGGGCGGCTGGAACGGAGGCGGTTGGAATGGCGGCAGCCAGATCGTGCGCTGCGATTCCAACGACGAGCGCCATCGCACCTGCGCCATTCCGCGTGGCGGCTATGTCCGCCTGCATCGGCAGATCTCCAAGACCCGCTGCACCGAAGGCTACAACTGGGGGCGCGAACGTGACCAGATCTGGGTTTCCGGCGGTTGCCGCGCGGAATTCGCGGTGAGCGGACGTGGTGGTGGCGGCTGGAATGGCGGCAACGGGAACGGCGGTGGCTGGGGCGGCAACGATCGCATCGTGCGCTGCGATTCCAACGACAACCGTACCCGCCATTGCGATGCCAACGTCCGTCGCGGCGCCCGCCTGGAGCGGCAGATCTCCAAGGCGCCCTGCATCGAAGGCCGCAGCTGGGGCTGGGATCGGGGCGGTATCTGGGTGAACGGCGGTTGCCGCGGAGAATTCAGCGTCTGGTGAGCCTCCGCCGACGCGGCGGACAGGTACGAAGCGAGCCCCGCCCACGCGGGGCTTTTTTCCGCCCGCTACAATGGCGCGATGAACGACGCCTTCGACTACGCCCGCTACGACCGCATCCGTCCGATCCGCTGGACCGGCGACGCCCTGGAACTGCTGGACCAGCGCAAGCTGCCCTTCGTGGTGGAATACCTGACCTGCGCGACCAGCGATGAAGTGGCCGCCGCGATCCATGCGTTGGCGGTGCGTGGCGCGCCTGCGATCGGCATTTCCGCGGCCTGGGGCGTGGTGCTGGCCGCGCGCGTGGTGGACGCCGCCGACGGCGCACAGGCCGCCACGGCATTGGAACCGGCGTTGCAGCGGCTCAACGCCGCCCGTCCGACCGCGGTCAACCTGGCCTGGGCGCTGGCGCGCATGCGCGCGGCGCTGCACGGGACGGGCGCGGACTGGCGCGCGGTGCTGGAACGCGAGGCGCAGGCGATCGCCGACGAGGATCTGGCCGCCAACCGGCACATGGGCGAACTCGGCGCGGCCCTGATCGGGCAGGGCAGCGGCGTGCTGACCCACTGCAATACCGGTTCGCTGGCGACCGCCGGATTCGGCACCGCGCTGGGCGTGATCCGCGCCGGCGTGGCGCAGGGCCGGATCGGCCGCGTGTTCGCAGGCGAAACCCGTCCCTGGCAACAGGGGGCGCGGCTGACCGCCTGGGAACTGCAGCAGGATGGCATTCCCGCCACTCTCATCGCCGATTCGGCCGCCTCGCACCTGTTGAAGACCGGTGCGGTGCAGTGGGTGGTGGTCGGCGCCGATCGCATCTGCGCCAACGGCGATACCGCCAACAAGATCGGCACTTACCAGCTGGCCATCACCGCCCGCCACCACGGCGCGCGCTTCATGGTGGTGGCACCGTCGTCCACGGTGGACATGGCGACCCCGGACGGCGAGGCCATCGAGATCGAGGAACGCGACCCCGGCGAACTGCTGGGCATCGGCGGAGTCCGCACGGTGGCCGAGGGCATCGCCGCCTGGAACCCGGTGTTCGACGTCACTCCCGCCAGCCTGATCGACGCCATCGTCACCGAGAAGGGCGTGGTCGAGCAGCCCACCCTGGCCAGGATGCGGGCCGCGTTCGGCTGAGTCCGGCGGCCCAGGCGGCATCTGACCGGGCTCGGGGCTCCTGAACCACTCCCGGAATGGGGCGCGTCGACCGGGTTTCGCTGGCCATTGAAATGCGCTCGGCGATACCCCGCCGGTTTTCGCCATTGCCATCGCGCGCGCGCCGGAAGCGAGCCTGGCCGAACCCGCTGGCCGGGGCCTAACTGCTTGTTTCCGAGGCTGAAAACCGGGCGGAAAAGTCCCGTCTGTGGTACACTCCGCGGGTTGTAAAAACCTGCCTGAAACCCCGCCCGCGCTAGCGTTGCCGGCTCCGCCCCGGCAGGCCGGTTTCGGCTCGAAAAACCTGAGAATACGGAACCCGAATGGCTGATCTCGCCAAGGAAATCATCCCCGTCAACCTCGAAGACGAGATGCGCAAGAGTTACCTCGACTACGCCATGAGCGTGATCGTGGGACGCGCCCTCCCGGACGTCCGGGACGGCCTGAAGCCGGTGCATCGACGTGTGTTGTACGCGATGAACGAACTGGGCGCGCACAGCAACAAGCCGTACTACAAGTCGGCGCGTATCGTCGGTGACGTGATCGGTAAGTTCCACCCGCACGGCGATCAGTCGGTCTACGACACGCTGGTGCGCATGGCCCAGCCGTTCTCGCTGCGTTACCTGCTGGTGGACGGGCAGGGCAACTTCGGTTCGGTCGACGGCGACAGCGCGGCGGCGATGCGTTACACCGAGGCGCGGATGTCGCGCCTGACCCACGAACTGATGGCGGACATCGACAAGGAAACCGTCGACTTCCAGCCCAACTACGACGAGAAGGAACTGGAGCCGACGGTCATGCCGACCCGGTTCCCGAACCTGCTGGTCAATGGCTCCGCCGGCATCGCGGTCGGCATGGCCACCAACATCCCGCCGCACAACCTGTCGGAAGTGATCGACGGCCTGATCGCGCTGATCAACGACCCCGAGATCGACGTCGACGGCCTGATGCAGTACATCCCCGGTCCGGATTTCCCGACCGCGGGCATCATCAACGGCACCGCCGGCATCATCGCCGGCTACCGCACCGGCCGTGGTCGCGTGCGCATGCGCGCCAAGGCGGACATCGAGGTCGATGATCGCACCGGCCGCGAGGCCATCATCGTCACCGAGATTCCCTACCAGGTGAACAAGGCGCGGCTGATCGAGAAGATCGCCGAGCTGGTGAAAGAGAAGAAGCTGGAAGGCATCAGCGAGCTGCGCGACGAGTCCGACAAGGACGGCATGCGCATCTACATCGAGGTCAAGCGCGGCGAATCGGCCGAGGTGGTGCTGAACAACCTCTACTCGCAGACGCCGATGGAATCGGTGTTCGGCATCAACATGGTGGCGCTGGTGGATGGCCGTCCGCAGCTGCTCAACCTGAAGCAGATGCTGGAGGCGTTCGTGCGCCACCGCCGCGAGGTGGTGACCCGCCGCACCATCTTCGAACTGCGCAAGGCCCGCGCCCGCGCCCACATCCTGGAAGGCCTGACGGTCGCGCTCGCCAACATCGACGAGATGATCGAGCTGATCAAGACCTCGGCCAACCCGCAGGAAGCCCGCGAACGGATGCTGGCCAAGACCTGGCAGCCCGGTCTGGTCGGCGCGCTGCTGTCGGCGACTGGCGCCGAGGCCTCGCGCCCGGATGACCTGCCCAAGGGCGTCGGCCTGGTCAACGGCATGTACCAGCTGACCGATGTGCAGGCCACCCAGATCCTGGAGATGCGCCTGCATCGCCTGACCGGCCTGGAACAGGAAAAGCTGACCGAGGAATACAAGGAACTGCTGCACGTCATCGCCGGCCTGATCCGCATCCTGGAAAACCCGGACGTGCTGCTGCAGGTCATCCGCGACGAGCTGCTGAACGTCAAGGCCGAGTTTGGCGATGCGCGCCGCAGCGAAATCCGCCACAGCGAGGAAGACCTGGACATCCTCGACCTGATCGCGCCGGAAGACGTGGTGGTCACCCTGTCGCACGCCGGCTACGCCAAGCGCCAGCCGGTGAGCGCCTACCGGGCGCAGCGCCGAGGTGGCCGCGGCCGCAGCGCGGCGGCGACCAAGGAAGAGGATTTCATCGATCAGCTGTGGCTGGTCAACACCCATGACACCCTGCTGACCTTCACCAGCAGCGGCAAGGTGTTCTGGCTGCCCGTGCACCAGTTGCCGGAAGCCGGCTCCAGCGCCCGTGGCCGCCCGATCATCAACTGGATCCCGCTGGAGGAAGGCGAGAAGGTCCAGGCGGTGTTGCCGGTGCGCGCCTACGAGGAAGACCGCTACGTGTTCTTCGCAACCCGCAGCGGTACGGTCAAGAAGACCCCGCTGACCGAGTTCGCCTTCCGCCTGGCGCGCGGCAAGATCGCCATCAGCCTGGACGAGGGTGACGCCCTGATCGGCGTGGCCCTGACCGACGGCGGCAACGACGTGCTGCTGTTCGCCTCCAACGGCAAGACCGTACGCTTCGCCGAGGACAAGGTGCGCTCGATGGGCCGCACCGCGGCCGGCGTGCGCGGCATCCGTCTGGCCAAGGGCGAGGAAGTGGTCAGCCTGATCGTGTCCGAGTCCGCCGGTGGCGTGGACGAGGGCGAGGATGAAGGCGCCGAGGATGTGGCCGAGGCCAGCGAGGATGCCGTGACGGTGGTGGACGCCACCGGCGCGGATGACGCGGGGGAAACTTACATCCTGACCGCGACCGAGAACGGCTACGGCAAGCGCACCCCGTTGTCGGAGTATCCGCGCAAGGGTCGCGGCACCCAGGGCGTGATCGGCATCCAGACCAGCGAACGCAACGGCAAGCTGATCGGCGCCGTGCTGCTCGGGGGCAATGACGAGGTGTTGCTGATTTCCGACGGCGGCACCCTGGTGCGCACCCGCGCCTCGGAAATCTCGCGGGTCGGCCGCAACACCCAGGGCGTGACCCTGATGCGCCTGTCCGAAGGCGAGGTGTTGCAGGCGGTCGAACGCCTGGACGCCTCGCTGGAGGAGGACGAAGAGGGCGACGTCGATACCGCCGAATCCGGCGATGTCACCGCGCCACCGCCGCAGGCCTGAGGCCCGACCGGCAAACGGATCAAAAACCCCGGCCCGCGCCGGGGTTTTTCTTTTCCGGTGTTTTGGCCGCGTTGACCCCAAAGGCCCGCGATCCGCGTTCTATACTGCCGCCAAGACCGGATCAGGGACATGCACATGGAATCGTTGGATCCTTCCTTCCGCGACACGCGCGCCTTCGGGATGCGCGCGTTTTTCATCGGCCTGCTGGCGCTCGTCGCGCTCGCCGGGTGCAAGCGCAACGACACCGGGCAATTGCCCGAGGCCAGTGGCGAGGCGGTGCAGGCGCAGCGGCAGGAAGTGGTCGGTTTCGGATTGGCGAGCGCCTATCCGGATCAGCATGACGGCAGCCTGGCGATCGCGCTGGAGTTCAGCCGCCCGCTGGTGAGCTCGCAGGATTTCGATCAGTTGCTGGCCGTGACCGGCGCCAACGGCGAAACGGTCAAGGGCAGCTGGGTGCTGGACGACAAGGGCAGGATCCTGCGCTTCCCGTCGGTGGAGGCGGCCAAGGACTACGACGTGACTGTCCGCGCCGACCTGCTGGCCGCCGACGGCAGCCGCCTGGGCAAGGAGCTCAAGCAGCGCGTGCATACCGGCGAACTGGATCCGGCGATCGGTTTCGCCTCGCAGGGCAGCGTGCTGCCGGCGCGCGAGAGCCGTGGTCTGCCGGTGGTCTCGATCAACGTCAAGGAAGTCGATGTCGAGTTCCTGCGCGTCAACGAGAAGTCGCTGCCTAAGTTCTTCTCCGAGTACCAGCGCGGCGGCCGCCGCGGCAGCTGGGACCTGGACAGCGACTATGGCGACAATACGCCCATCGCTCAGCTGGCCGAACCGGTCTACGTCAACCGCTTCCTGCTCGGTGGCAAGCCGAACGAGCGCCTGCTGACCTACCTGCCGATCCAGGACATCAAGGAACTCCAGGAACCCGGCCTGTACTTCGCGGTGATGAAGCGCACCGGCAAGTTCGCCGGCGATTTCGAGACCGCGTTCTTCACCGTCAGCGATCTGGGCCTGCACACGCGCGCCTACAAGGATCAGCTGTTCGTCCATACCGCCTCGCTGCGGGATGGCGCCGCGGTGGGCGGGGTCGAACTGCGCGTGCTGGACGCCAAGGGCGAGACCTTCCTGACGGCCAAGACCGACAGCAACGGCAACGCGCTGCTGAAATACAAACTGGACGCGGGGCATGTGCTGATTGCCCGGCGCGGCCAGGACGTGTCGATGCTGCCGTTCAACCAGCCGGCGCTGGATCTGTCCGAGTTCGCGGTGGCGGGGCGCGAGCAGGCCTGGTTCGACGTGTTCGCCTGGTCCGGCCGCGATCTGTATCGCCCCGGCGAGACGGTGCGGCTTTCGGCGCTGCTGCGTGATTTCGACGGCCGTCCGGTCAAGGCGCAGCCGATCTTCCTGCGCCTGAAGCAGCCCGACGGCAAGACTTTCCGCGAAACCCGCCTGCAGCCCGGCGAACAGGGCTACTTCAACTTCGAGCAGATCATCCCGCAGGAAGCCCCGACAGGTCGCTGGCAGGTCGAGTTCCGCACCGATCCCGCCAGCAAGGAAGCGGTGCAGGGCATGACCCTGCGCATCGAGGAATTCCTGCCCGAGCGGATGAAGCTGGACCTGGATACCGTGCAGGCCACGCTCGCGCCCGGACAGCCGCTGCAACTGCAGGCCACGGCCGCCTATCTGTACGGGGCGCCGGCCGCCGGCAACCGCTTCACCGCGCGCCTGGCGGTGGCGGTGGAACAGCATCCGGTCGAGGCGTTGCCGGGCTACTTCTTCGGCGATCCCACCGTGGAGCTGCCGAAGGAAGCCAAGGACGTCGTCGACACCCAGTTCGACGACAAGGGCATCCATCGCGAAGCCATCGCGCTTCCGGCCGAGGCCAAGCCGGTGACGCCGATTGCGGCCGTCATCTCCGGCAGCGTCTACGAGACCGGTGGACGCACGGTGACGCGCACGCTGAAGCGCGTCATGTGGCCCGCCAGCGCGCTGGTAGGCGTGCGCCCGCTGTTCGACGACAAGGAGGGCGCCGACGCCAACAGCAACGCGGGCTTCGAGATCATGCGGGTGGACGCGGCTGGCAAGCCGCAATCCGGCAAGGGCCTGAAGGTGACGCTGGTGCGCGAGCACCGCGATTACCACTGGAACTACGACGAGGACGGCGGCTGGGACTACGACTTCACCCGCCGCTTCGAGAACCTGGAAGCCAAGGTGATCGATGCCGGCGCCACTGCCGCGCGCATCGACTATCCGGTGGAGTGGGGCGAGTACCGCCTGGATGTGTTCGATCCGGCGTCCGGCCTGACCACCCGCTATCCGTTCCGCGCCGGCTGGAGCTGGGACGACCAGAACCGCGGCCTCGATGCCCGCCCCGACAAGGTCAAGCTGGCACTGGACAAGACCGGCTACCAGGCCGGCGACACGTTGCAGGTGACGTTGACGCCGCCACACCCGGGCAAGGGTCTGCTGATGGTCGAAGCCGACCGCATGCTGTACGTGCAGGAGATCGACGCCAAGCCCGGCAGCCGCTTCTCCATTCCGGTCACCAAGGATTGGGAGCGGCATGACGTATATGTCACCGCACTGGTGTTCCGTGGTGGTTCCGCGCCGAGCAAGATCACCCCGGCGCGCGCGATTGGCGTGGCCCACGTGCCGATGGATCGCAAGACGCGCCGCGTCGCGGTCGGCCTGGCGGTGCCCAGGCAGATGCGGCCCGAGCAGGAACTGCCAGTCACCGTGAGCGTGCCAGAACTGGCCGGCAAGGCGGCGCATGTCACCGTCTCGGCGGTGGACGTGGGCATCCTCAACATCACCCGCTTCCCCGTGCCGGACGCGAACGCGCAGTTCTTCGCCCAGCGTCGCCTGGGCGTGGATGCGTACGACATCTATGGGCGGGTCATCGAGAGTTTCGAAGGCGGCAGCGCCAAGCTCCGCTTCGGCGGCGACATGGCGCTGACCGCGCTTCCACAGGCCAAGCGGCCGACCTCGCGGGTGCAGACGGTGGATCTGTTCGCCGGTCCGGTGAAGCTGGATGGCAAGGGCAACGCGCGCATCCGCCTGAGGGTGCCCGACTTCAACGGCACGCTGCGGGTGTCGGCGCTGCTGTATTCCGACGAGCGTTACGGCAACCGCGATCGCGAGACCCTGGTGCGCGCGCCAATCGTCGCCGAAGCCAGCCTGCCGCGCGTGTTGGCGCCGGGCGACCGCAGCATGGTGACCCTGGACGTGCAGAACTTCACCGGCAAGCCCGGCGAGTTCAGCGTGCGGGTGGAAGGCGAGGGTCCGCTGTCGATCGGCGAGTCCGCGCGCAGCGCCAAACTCGGGGCCGATGCCAAGACCACGCTGAGCTTCCCGATCACCGCCGGCGAGGGCTACACCACGGCCAAGGTGCGGGTGAGGGTGGACGGCAACGGCTTCAAGGTCGATCGCCGCTATGACCTGCCGGTGCGTGCCGGCTGGCCGGCGGTGCTGCGCTCGCGCACGCTAGTGCTGGACAGCCTGGCGCCGGTGGAGATGGGCGCGGGGCTGGCCGACGGCCTGATGGCCGGTTCGGTCAATGCCCGCATGCTGGTCAGCGCGCTGCCGCCGATTCCGTTCGCCAGCGCCCTGCAGGGCGCGCTCGAATATCCCTACGGTTGCGCCGAGCAGACCACCAGCAAGGGTTATGCGGCGCTGGAACTGGATGATGCGACCGCCAAGTCGCTGGGCATCGGCGGACTGGACGCGAAGAAGCGGCGCGAGCGGATGGAAGGCGCATTCGGCCGGCTGGCCTCGATGCAGGTGGCCAATGGCCATTTCTCGATGTGGGGCGACGACGGCTACGTCAATCCAGGCCTGACCCCGTACGTGGTCGAGTTTCTGCTGGATGCGCGCGAAGGTGGTTTCGCCGTGCCCGATGCGGTCCTGCAGAAGGCACTCAACCGCCTCAACGAGGATCTGCTGGCCGGCGGCGCGCAGTTCTATGGCTACTCGCAGCGCGATCACCTGAAGTTCGCCAACCAGGCCTACGCCGGCTACGCGCTGGCGCGGGTCAACCGGGCGCCGCTGGGCACGCTGCGCGCGCTGTACGACAACGAGCGCAGCAAGAGCCTGACCGGCCTGCCGCTGGTCCACCTGGGTCTGGCGCTGTCGTTGCAGGGCGACAAGGCGCGTGGCGCGAAGGCGATCGCCGAAGGTTTCGCCAAGACCGGGGATCGCCCGGACTACCTCGGCGATTACGGTACCCGCCTGCGTGACGATGCGCTGATGATCGCGCTGGTGCACGAGCGCAAGCTGTCCAAACCGGAGTACGACCGTCGCGCGGTGTCGCTGGGCCGTGAGCTGGATGCCCGCCGCAACAGCGGCTGGTTGTGGCTGAGCACGCAGGAGCAGGTCGCGTTGGCACGGCTGGGCAAGGCGCTGATGGTCGATCAGAAGAAGCTGGTGTCCGGCACCTGGAGCCTGGGAAGCGAAAGTGAAGCCATCGCACCGGGCAAGCTGTTCGGTCGTAGCCTCGATCATGCGGCGCTGGCGCGCGGCGCGCGCTTCGTGCCGGATGGCCAGCCGCCGCTGTACGCCAGCCTGGACGTGAGCGGCATTCCGCGCACGCCGCCGGCCGCCGACGAACGCCAGATCGGCATCGAGCGGCGCTACTACACCACCGACGGCAAGGAATGGAGCGGCGGCACGCTGAAGGAAGGCGAGGCCCTGATCGTCCGGGTCAGCATCACCCCGCACGCGACCATGCCGGATGCGCTGTTCACCGATCTGCTTCCGGCGGGCCTGGAGATCGAGAACTTCAACCTCGGCGACGCCAAGCAATGGGCCGACGTGGTGGTCGATGGCATCAGCGTCAGCGACCGCGGCAGCGCCGCGGACGTCAAGCACGAGGAATTCCGCGACGATCGCTATGTGGCCGCGCTGAAGCTGGACAGCGGCGATACCGCCAAGGTGTTCTACCTGGTGCGTGCGGTGACGCCGGGTACCTACACCGTGCCGCCGCCGCTGGTGGAAGACATGTATCGTCCGGACATCCGGGGCGTGGGCCGATCGAAGGTGGGCACCATCACTGTCGTGCAGCCGTAGGATGGGAACAGGAAATGGGGAATCGGAGATCGGAAATCGCTGGACTCCGGTTCCCTTGTTCCGAAGGCGGGAGGCAGGTGGCGTTGCGGATGCCGTGGTGGCCAACCCACATGCGGTGCGAATGTCGCCACCGACGTGATGCGTGACTGATGGCTGATTCGGAGATGTCCCACCGGCAACGCGCATGGCGGCGCCTGCGCGCGCTGCGCTGGCCAACCCTGCTGCGCTGGGGCACGGTCGTGGTGCTGTCTTCGCTGCTGGTGCTGGATCTGCTGTTCCCGCCGCCGCTGCCGAAGGCGCGCGACACCAGTACGCTGGTGGTCTCGGGCGACGGCACGCCGCTGCGCGCGTTCGCCGATCGCGAGGGCGTCTGGCGTTACCCGGCCACGCCGGAAAGCGTGTCGCCGCTGTACCTGGATGCGCTGCTGAACTACGAGGATCGCTGGTTCTGGAAGCACCCGGGCGTCAATCCGTGGGCGATGCTGCGCGCCGGCGGGCAATGGCTGCGGCGCGGGCGGATCGTGTCCGGTGGTTCGACCCTGACCATGCAGGTGGCGCGGATCCTGGACCCGCACACGCGCACGCCGTGGGGCAAACTCAAGCAGTTGCTGCGCGCGGTGCAACTGGAAGCACACCTGTCCAAGCGCGAAATCCTCTCCCTGTACCTGGAACGCGCGCCCTTCGGCGGCACCATCGAAGGCGTGGAGGCAGCCAGCTGGGCCTATCTCGGCAAACCGGCCACGCGTCTGTCGCAGGCCGAAGCGGCGCTGTTGGCGGTGCTGCCGCAATCACCCAGCCGCCTGCGTCCCGATCGCCATCCGGACGCCGCGCGAGCGGCCCGCGACAAGGTGCTGGCGCGGATGGTCGCGCTCGGCGTCTGGACGCCCGCGCAGGTGGAAGAGGCACGCATCGAACCGGTGGTGGCGCGTTCCCTGCAGCCGCCGTTGTCGGCGGCCCTGCTCGCCGAGCGCCTGCGCCAGCGGCAACCGCGCGCCGCGCGCATCGAGTCGACCATCGACGCGGACCTGCAGCGCACCCTGGAAGAGCGGGTTGCATCCTATTTCTCGCAGTTGCCGGCGCGCACCTCGGCGGCGTTGCTGGTGATCGACAATGCCAGCATGGAGGCGCGCGCCTACGTGGGTTCGGTGACGTTCGGCGACAAGGATCGCCTGGGCCACGTGGACATGGTCCAGGCCTGGCGTTCGCCCGGCTCGACGCTCAAGCCGTTCCTGTACGGACTGGCGCTGGACGATGGCCTCATCCATTCAGAAAGCCTGCTGGTCGACGCCCCGCAATCGTTCGGCGGTTACCGTCCGGGTAATTTCGACGCCGCGTTCAACGGTCCCATCGGCGCGGCGGAGGCATTGCGCCTCTCGCTCAACGTGCCGGCGGTGGATCTGCTGGATCGGGTGGGACCGGCGCGTTTCTCAGCGCGCCTGGCCAATGCCGGCATCAGCCTGAAGTATCCGCGCGGGGCGGTGCCGAACCTGGCGTTGATCCTCGGCGGTACCGGCGCGCGCCTGGAGGATCTGGTCGGCGCGTTCGCGGCCTTCAATCGGGATGGTCTGGCGGGCCGGGTGCGCTATACGCCACAGGATCGGCGCGAGGATCGCCGGCTGGTCTCGCCGGGCGCCGCCTGGATCATCCGCGAGATTCTGGAATCGCATCCGAGGCCGGGCTACGGGCAGGGCGCATTCGACACCGCGATGCGCCCGCGCGTGGCCTGGAAGACCGGTACCAGCTATGGCTTCCGTGATGCCTGGGCGCTGGGAAGCACACGCCGCTACACGGTCGGCGTGTGGGTGGGGCGGCCGGATGGCACGCCGCTGCCGGGTCAGTACGGCGCGGTGACGGCGCTGCCGCTGATGTTCGAGGTCATCGACAGCCTGCCGCGCACGCGTGGCGATGCCACCGCGCAGCCGCCACCGGCCAACGTGGCCGAAACCGAGATCTGCTGGCCGCTGGGCCTGGCGCCCGAGACGGATGCGCCGGAGCTGTGCCAGCGACGGATGAAGGCGTGGACGCTGGACGGTGCGATTCCGCCCACGCCGGCCGAGCGCGATGCGCGCCGCTGGAGCGCGGGCACCGAGGTGTTCGAGGTGGATGCGGCGACCGGCCTGCGCCTGTCCGCCGAATGCGCGCAGCCACACACGCCACGGACCCGGCGCATCGCCCGCTGGCCGGCGTTGGCATCGCCGTGGCTGGAGGCGCAGACCCGCGCGCAGTCGCGGCTGCCGCTGCTGTCACCGGACTGCGCGGACGATGGACGCGAGGCGTTGGAAGAAATGCGCATCGACGGCATCAACGATCGCGCCACCCTGGCGCGCGCGCCGGGCAGCGAACACGGCGTGCGCCTGCAATTGCGCGCACTGGGCACCGAGACGCGCGTGCAGTGGCTGCTTGACGGCAGATGGATCGCGGAAACCCAGGGCGCGCGCACGTTCGTGCGCGACTTCGACGAACCCGGATCGCACACGCTGACGGCTTTGGCCGACAGCGGCGCGTGGACGCGGGTGGGGTTCTCGATTCTGCGGTGAAGTCGCAGCTGTCTGCGTCATCCACGCGGCCGGAACAGGTGTCCGGCCGCCAGGATTCGTGCGAGGAAACCCTTGCGACGTCAGATGTTCGCCAGCACGTGTTCGGCCGAGGACACCTTGTACTCGCCCGGCGCTTCGACGAACAGGTTGCGGACCACGCCGTCCTCCGCGTACAGCGCGAAGCGGCGCGCGCGGATGCCCATGCCGTAGCCGCTGGCGTCCATTTCCAGGCCAAGCGCCTTGACCAGATCGGCGTTGCCGTCGGCCAGCATCAGCAGGCCGTCGGGTACGTGCTGGGTCTTGCCCCAGGCCTGCATCACGAACGGGTCGTTGACCGACACGCAGAACACTTCGATGCCGCGTCTGCGGAAGTCGTCGAAATGCTGGACGAAACTGGGCAGGTGCTTTTCCGAGCAGGTCGGCGTGAAGGCGCCGGGCACGGCGAACAGCACGACCTTGCGGCCGTCGAACAGGGCATGCGTATCGACGGTCTCGACGCCCTCGCGGATGCGCTTGAGGATGACTTCGGGAATGTGTTCGCCAATCTGGATGGTCATGGTCGGGTCCTGGTGTGGGAGGCTGAATGAAGTGTAGCCCGCCTCGCCGGTGCGGGACGTTACGACGGCGCTGGCGCGCGCGCTCCACCGCATGAACGTGGACGGCCATCCATGCCCGGGTCCGGCAGGCCGGCCGGCCCGGGCAATCGGTGCGACAGCCGCTAGAATTGGTCGTGGCGCCCGCCTTGCGGGCCATTCCGTTTTTCCAGCCGGCCACGGACCGGCATGGTTTTCCAGTGGAGCCCTGATGCAGTTCAAGGATTATTACGCGGTGCTGGGCGTGGAACCCAGCGCCGGCGACGCCGAGATCAAGACGGCGTACCGGCGGCTGGCACGCAAGTACCATCCCGACGTCAGCAAGGAGGCCGGCGCCGAGGATCAGTTCAAGGCGGTCAACGAAGCCTACGAGGCCCTGCGCGATCCGCAGAAGCGCGCGGCCTACGACCAGCTGCGCGCGCGCGGCTATCGACCGGGCGAGGAGTTCCGCCCGCCGCCGGATTTCGGCCAGGGTGGATTCGGCGGACAGAACTTCGACTTCGACGAGGTCTTCGGCAGCACCGGCAGCAGTGGCGGTGGTTTCAGTGATTTCTTCGAAGGCCTGTTCGGTCGCCGTGGACGCAGCGACGGCGCACAGGCGCGGGGACCGCAGGCGCCGCGGGATTCCCGCGCCAAGCTGGCGGTGCCGTTGCAGGCGGTGCATGACGGCGGCAGCGTGCGGGTGAACGTCAACGGCCGGCAACTGGAGGTCAAGGTGCCCAAAGGCATCAAGCCGGGCCAGGTGATCCGTCTGGCCGGGCAGGGAGGCAATGGCGGCAACCTGCTGCTGGAAATCGAATACGCCGCGCATCCGCAGTTCGAGGTGGATGGCCGCAACATCATCTACGTGCTGCCGGTGACGCCGTGGCAGGCGGTACTGGGCGCCGCATTGACCGTGCCCACGCTGGGCGGGGAGGTCGAGGTGAAGATTCCACCGGATTCGGAAGCCGGCCGCAAACTGCGTTTGCGCGGACGCGGCCTGCCGGGCAATCCCGCCGGCGATCAGATCGTGGAGCTGGAAATCACCGCGCCGCGTGCCGCCAGCGAAGAGCAGCGGGAAGCCTATCGCGACCTGGCCCGCGCCTTCGGCGAGAAGCCGTAGCACCCCCTTGTGGGAGCGACGTGAGCCGCGAGTCCCCGGGTTGTCGGCCGCAGTCGGGCATCGCGACTCACGTCGCTCCCACAGAATGAGACGGGAGGCGTGGTCGTTCAAAAAGGAAAAGCGGGCCACGGCCTGCTTTTCTTCATCACGTCGGCGCGCCGTGCGAATCAGGCCGCCGGCGGCTCCGGCAGTTCCCGCGCATTTCGCGACCTGGCCCGCGCCTTCGGCGAGAAGCCGTAGCACCCCCTTGTGGGAGCGACGTGAGCCGCGAGTCCCCGGGTTGTCGGCCGCAGTCGGGCATCGCGACTCACGTCGCTCCCACAGAATGAGACGGGAGGCGTGGTCGTTCAAAAAAGAAAAGCAGGCCACGGCCTGCTTTTCTTCATCACGCCGGCGCGCCGTGCGAATCAGGCCGCCGGCGGCTCCGGCAGTTCCCGCGCATTGAACACGCGTTCGATGACCTCGGCCAACTCGTCTTCCGAGAACGGCTTGGTCAGATAGGCCTTGGCGCCCTGGCGCAGACCCCACATGCGATCGGTGTCCTGATCCTTGGTGGTCACCAGGATCACCGGGATGTGCTTGGTGCTGGCTTCGCGACTCAGCGTACGGGTCGCCTGGAAGCCGTTGAGATTGGGCATGACCACGTCCATCAGCACCATGTCCGGCAGCTCGCGCTTGGCGACTTCCACGCCCGCGGCGCCGTCCTCGGCGGTGAGGGATTCATGCCCCAGTTTTTCGACGATGCGCTGGATGCCCAGCAACTGCGAAGGTGAATCGTCGACGATCAGAATGCGTGCCATGGAGTTCCCCAGATTTCCCCAAATGTCCCCGCACCGATTGTAGGAGCGGGCCGGCGAGAAAGAAACGGGGGCCTACCCGGACACGCCGTCGGGTCAAGCCCGACAGCTCAGAAGGTGACCAGGGTGCGGCCGAACGAGTCGCCGGAAAGCATGGTCCGGAACACCTCCGGCAGCCCTTCCAGGCTGGTTTCGCGGGTGCAGATGGCGTCCAGGCGGTCCGGTTTCCAGTCGTCGGCCAAATGCCGCCAGATGTCGTCGCGGGTGGCGCGCGCCGTGCCGGCCGAAGCCACGCCGACGAGCGATACGCCCCGGATGATGAACGGCATGACCGTCATGTCCAGTTCCGCGGTCGCGGCCAGGCCCGCGCTGGCAACGTTGCCGTAGGGCGCGGTCTGCGCCAGCAGGCTGGCCAGCATCGGTCCGCCCACGTTGTCCAGGCCGCCGCCGAAGCGCGCCGATTCCATCGGCCGTCCGGTCGCCAGCGCGTCGCGCCCCAGCACCTCGGCCGCGCCGATCGACTTCAGGAAGTCCGCGTGCTGGGCCTTGCCGCTGATGGCGTGCACTTCGTAACCGGCGCGGCTGAAAATGTTGACCGCCAGAGTGCCGACGCCGCCGGTGGCACCGGTGACCGCCAGCGGCCCGAGGTCCGGCGTCTGCCGGTTGTCCCGCATGCGGTACAGGGCGAGCGCGGCGGTGAAGCCGGCGGTGCCCAGGATCATGCTTTCGCGCAGGCTGAGCCCTTTCGGCAGGGGAATCACCCATTTCGCCTCCAGTCGCGCGTACTCGCCGTAGCCACCATCGCGGGTCTCACTGAGCCCGCAGCCGGTGACCAATACCTTGTCGCCTTCGCGGAACGCTGGGTCGGTCGAGGCGACCACGTGCCCGGCCACGTCGATGCCGCCGACCAGCGGAAACCGCCGCAGGATCTTGCCTTCGCCGGTGCCGGCCAGCGCATCCTTGAAATTGACCGAGGAGAACGCGGTCTTGATGACCACCTCGCCGGGGTTCAGATCATCCAGCGAAATCGATTCGATGCCGCTGCGGTAGCCGCGGTCGTCGTTGTGGATGCGGAAGGCGTTGAACGTGTTCATCGGGAGGCTTCGCAGTGAGGGGGCCGAAAAGGGACCAGCGCATCGTCGGGAGACGATTTCTTGCCCTGCGTGTAAGTATCGCAGGCCACCGAATCGAGTTGTTCGGCCAACTCGCAGAACACATCCGGCACGAGTTCCAGCGGTGATTCATCCGGCGGTGGGCGCCAACCATCTGATTGGCAGGGTACCGCGTATACGTCCACCGACCAGTCGCGGTTTGGCGTGTCAACGCCAATCCGGGTGCTGGCGCTGTCGGTGACCTGGCGGGAATAGTCCGAGCGCAACTCCCAGAAGCGCCCCTCTTCCAGGAGCGCGACAAGACGTTCGTGACGAGCGGGGCCAATCTTCCACGAGTAGCGGATGTTCTGCAGTCGGATTTCCCGCTCGCGTCCGTCAAATGGAAAATCCCCCGCGGTGTCCACAATGGTGGTTCCATCGGCTTCCACCGTCAGGATGAAATCGGGGCAGTTGCCGAAACAGCCGGTTCTCTCGAGCCGAAATGCGTAGTCGGCCAATCGATAGGGAGGTTTCGCGACCGGGAAAAAACCGGGATCGCGCCCGACCGCGAGGTGATATCCAAGAATCAATCCGGCCGATACGACAGCCAACGCCACTGCATGCAGAGCAATACGGCGTCGTTGGAAGCGCGGTTCGGCCATGGTCTGGTAAAGGGGCTCAACGCAGCGATTTGCGCCGCTTCTCGTCCATCCACTTCGATGCCTGGGCCGGCTGGTAGGCCTTCATCCAGTCGAACAGCGCGCCGATGTCCTCGCCGTGCCACAGGTCTTCGCGCTGCTCCGGGTGCAGGAAGCGTTCTTCCACCATGCGGTCGATCATGCCCATCAGCGGCGCATAGAAACCATCGGCATCCAGGAACGCGCAGGGCTTGTCGCCGATGCCGAGCTGGCGCCAGGTCAGCATCTCGAACATCTCGTCCAGGGTGCCGAAGCCACCTGGCAGGGCGACGAAAGCATCGGACAGATCGAACATGCGCTTCTTGCGCTCATGCATGTTGGCGACCACTTCCAGCCGGGTCACGCCCTTGTGCGCGACTTCCCAGTTCACCAGTTGCTCGGGAATCACTCCGACCACTTCGCCACCGCCAGCCAGCACCGCGTCGGCGACGATGCCCATCAGGCCGACGTTGCCACCGCCATAGATCAGTTGCAGGCCTTCGCGGGCGATGCGATCACCCAGCGCGACCGCGCGTTCGGCATAGAGGGGTTTGCTGCCGGCGTTGGAGCCGCAATAGACACAGATGCTTTTCATGGGGCGGGAATGGGGAATCGGGAGTGGAGAATCGTAGGAGGCCTAAACGCACGACGCCGGGCGTGCCCGGCGTCGTGGGAGGAGCAGGGCGGGGCGGGCGGGGAGCATCTTTCGATTCTCCATTCCCGATTCCCCATTCCCGGCTCAATTGGCCTTGTGGATCGAGCGCTTGTCCACCGCCATGGCGGCGTCGTGGATGGCCTCGGACAGGGTCGGGTGGGCGTGGCAGATGCGGGCCAGGTCGTCGGCCGAGCCGTTGAACTCCATCGCCAGCACGCCTTCGTGCACCAGCTCCGACACGCCGACGCCGACCAGGTGCAGGCCGAGAATGCGATCGGTCTCGGCATGCGCGATGACCTTGACGAAGCCGGCCGGCTCGCCCATCGCGACGGCGCGGGCAATCGCGGCGAACGGGAAGCTGCCGGTCTTGTACGGGGTGCCTTCCGCCTTGAGCTGCTGTTCAGTCTTGCCGACCCACGCGATTTCCGGCTCGGTGTAGATGACCCACGGCACGGTGTCGAGGTTGACGTGGCCCGGCAGGCCGGCGATCAGTTCGGCGACCGCGATGCCTTCCTCGAAGCCCTTGTGCGCCAGCATCGGGCCGCGCACGCAGTCACCGACGGCCCAGACGCCGTCGACGCCGGTGTGGCAGTGCTCGTCGACCTCGATCTGGCCGCGCTCGTTGAGCTTCACGCCGGTGCCTTCGGCCAGCAGGCCCTTGCTGGCGGCGCGGCGGCCGACGGCGACCAGCAGCTTGTCCACGGTCAGCGTCTTCTCGCCTTCGGCGTCGGTGTAGGTGACCACGACTTCCTTGGTCTTGCCCTTGCCGGCGATCTCGGTCTTGCTGACCTTGGCGCCCAGGCGGATGTCCAGGCCCTGCTTCTTGAATTCGCGAGCGGCGGTCTTGGCGACTTCGGCGTCGGCCGCGGCGAGGAAGTCGGGCAGGGCTTCGAGGATGGTGACCTCGGCGCCCAGACGCTTCCACACGCTGCCCAGTTCCAGGCCGATCACGCCGGCGCCGATCACGGCCAGCCGCTTGGGCACGGCGGTGAAGTCGAGCGCGCCGACGTTGTCGACGATGTACTCGTTGTCGAACTTGGCGAACGGCAGTTCGATGGAATCGGAGCCCGCGGCGATCACCACGTTGGTGCCCTTGAGCTCGACCTCGCTGCCGTCATGCTGCTTGACCTTGACCACATTGCCCGGCTGCAACTGGCCGAAGCCGTAGAACGGGGTGATCTTGTTGGCCTTGAACAGCATGGCGATGCCGCCGGTGAACTGCTTGACGATCTTGTCCTTGCGGCCAACCATCGTGGCGACGTCGATCTTGGCATCCTTGGTGCTGATGCCGTGTTCGCCGAACAGGTGTTGCAGGTTGTAGAACTGGCGCGAGCTGTCCAGCAGCGCCTTGGACGGCACGCAGCCCACGCGCAGGCAGGTGCCGCCCAGGGCCGGCTTGCCGTCCTTGCCCAGCGCGGCGTCGATGCAGGCGACCTTCATGCCCAGCTGCGCGGCGCGGATGGCAGCGTGATAGCCGGCGGGACCGGCACCGATGACGACGACGTCGAATTGTTGTTGTTCGCTCATGCTTCGCTCACACGGGAATGGTGAATCGGGAATGGTGAATCGTGGAAGCGGGAAGGAGCCGGGCGCCTTGGCGATTCCCGTGTCTCCATTCCCGATTCCCGGCGCTTACATGCCCAGCAGCATGCGGTGCGGATTTTCCAGCTGGTTCTTGATGTCGACCAGGAACAGCACCGCGTCCTTGCCGTCGATGATGCGGTGATCGTAGGACAGCGCGATGTACATCATCGGCGCGGCCACGACCTGGCCGTTCTCGACGATGGCGCGTTCCTTGATCGCGTGCATGCCGAGGATGGCGCTCTGCGGCGGGTTGACGATCGGGGTGGACATCAGCGAACCGAAGGTGCCGCCGTTGGTGATGGTGAAGGTGCCGCCCTGCAGGTCTTCCAGGCCCAGCTTGCCGTCGCGCGCCTTCTTGGCGTAGTCGGCGATGCCCTTCTCGATGTCGGCGAAGCTCTGGCGCTCGACATTGCGCAGGACCGGGGTGACCAGGCCCTTGTCGGTGGACACGGCGATCGAGATGTCGGCGTAGCCGTGGTAGATGATGTCGTTGCCATCGACCGAGGCATTGACCACCGGATGGCGCTGCAGCGCGTTGGCGGCGGCCTTGGCGAAGAAGCTCATGAAGCCCAGCTTGATGCCGTTGGCCTTCTCGAACGATTCGCCCAGTTCCTTGCGCATCGCCATGACCTTGCCCAGGTTGACCTCGTTGAACGAGGTCAGCATGGCGATGGAGTTCTTGGACTGCATCAGGCGCTCGGCGATGCGCGCGCGGATGCGGGTCATCGGCACGCGCTCTTCCGGACGTGCGCCGCCGGACACGCCGGCGGTCTTGCCGCTGGCGTAGTTGACCAGGTCTTCCTTGGTCACCGCGCCACGGCGGCCGGTGCCTTCCACCTGGGCCGGATCGATGCCCTGGGTGGTAGCGGTGAAGCGCGCGCCCGGCGGCAGGGCCTCGACGCCGGCGGCGGGAGCCGGAGCGGACTTGGCGGCCGGCGCGGGTGCGGCGGCGGCGGGCGCCGCAGCCTTCGGGGCCTCGGCCTTGGGTGCTTCGGCGGCGGGAGCGGAGGCCGCAGCGACCGCGCCTTCCTCGATGACCGCCAGCAACTGCTGGCTGGTCACGGTGTCGCCTTCCTTGAACTTGATTTCCTTGATCACGCCGTCAACCGGGGCCGGGACTTCCAGCACGACCTTGTCGGTTTCCAGGTCCAGCAGGTTCTCGTCGCGCTTGACCGCGTCGCCGACCTTCTTGTGCCAGGTGGCGATGGTGGCGTCGGAGACGGATTCGGGGAGAACCGGAACTTTGACTTCAGTGGCCATGGATGGAGGCGTCCTGTTTTTTTGGTGGCGTGCTTTGAAGGGTGGAATGCGGGGCGCCGCTTACTCGGCGACCACGTCGTTTTCGAACTTGTTGACCAGCGCGTCGGCGACCAGCTTCAGCTGTTCCTCGACGTGCTCGGCGAAATGGCCGGCGGCGGGCGAGGGCGAGCGCGGGCGGCCGGCGTAGTGCAGGCTCTGCTTCTCGCCCAGGCAGGCGTTGAGGTGGTGGCGGATCTGGTACCACGCGCCCTGGTTCTGCGGCTCTTCCTGGCACCAGACCACGTCGGTGGCCTTGCCGAAGCGCTTGAGCTCGGCGGCGAGCTGGGTGCGGGGGAACGGATAGAGCTGTTCGACGCGGACCAGTGCGACATCGTCCTGGCCGCGCTTCTGCTGATCTTCCAGCAGGTCGTAGTAGACCTTGCCCGAGCACAGCACGACGCGCTTGATCTTCTTCGGATCCGCCGCGTTGTCCGGAATCAGGTGCTGGAACTCGCCGTTGGCCAGTTCGTCCAGGCTGGACACGGCCAGCTTGTGGCGCAGCAGCGACTTCGGCGTCATCACCACCAGCGGCTTGCGGGTGGTCATGCGCATCTGCCGGCGCAGCATGTGATAAGCCTGTGCGGGCGTGGTCGGCACGCAGACCAGCATGTTCTCCAGCGCGCACAGCTGCAGGAAGCGCTCCAGGCGGGCGGAGCTGTGTTCGGGACCCTGGCCTTCGTAGCCGTGCGGCAGCAGCAGGGTCAGGCCGCTGATGCGTCCCCACTTGGCTTCGCCGGCGGCGATGAACTGATCGATCACCACCTGCGCGCCGTTGGCGAAATCGCCGAACTGCGCTTCCCAGATGCACAGGGTGTTGGGATCGGTGGTGGAGAAGCCGTATTCGAACGCCATCACCGCTTCCTCGCTCAGCAGCGAATCGATGATGGTGGCCTGTTCCGGCGTTTCGACCAGCTGGCGCAGCGGCAGGAAATAGCTGTCGGTCTTCTGGTCGTGCAGGATCGCGTGGCGATGGAAGAAGGTGCCGCGGCCGGCGTCCTGACCGACCAGACGCAGACCGTTGCCTTCGGCGAGCAGGGTGGCGTAGGCCAGGTTTTCCGCGAAGCCCCAGTCGCCGGGCAGTTCGCCGGCGGCCATCTTGGCGCGATCGTCGTAGATCTTGGCCACGCGCGGATGCAGTGTCACCCCGGCCGGAATGGTGTTGATGATCTTGGCCAGCGAGTCCAGCGCCTTGCGCTTGACCCGGGTATCGACCGGGTCGGTGACCTTGCCGGACACGTACTTCGACCAGTCGATCGCCAGTTCGTCGCCCTTCTGCTTGGCCAGCTCGGTGGTGTACTCGCCCGAATCCAGCTTGTTGCGGTACTGATCGGCCAGTGCCTTGCCACCTTCGGCGGGCACCACGCCGGCGCCTTCCAGCTTGGCCGCGTACAGCTCGCGGGTGGTCGGGTGCTTGCGGATGGTCTGGTACATCAGCGGCTGGGTCGCCGCCGGCTCGTCGGCCTCGTTGTGGCCGTGGCGGCGATAGCAGACCAGATCGATGACCACGTCCTTCTTGAACTGCTGGCGGAAGTCGTAGGCCAGGTTGGCGCAGAACACCACCGCTTCCGGGTCATCGCCGTTCACGTGCAGGACCGGCGCGCCGATCATCTTGGCCACGTCGGTGCAGTACAGGGTGGAGCGGGCGTCGTCGCGGGCGCTGGTGGTAAAGCCGATCTGGTTGTTGATGACGACATGCAGGGTGCCGCCGACCGCGAAACCGCGTGCCTGCGACATCTGGAACAGTTCCATCACCACGCCCTGGCCGGCGAAGGCGGCGTCGCCGTGCATGATGATCGGCAGCACCGCCTGGCGGGAGGTGTCGTTGCGGCGCTCCTGGCGGGAACGCACGCTGCCGGCCACGACCGGGTCGACGATTTCCAGGTGCGAGGGGTTGAAGGCCAGCGCCAGGTGGACCGGGCCGCCCGGGGTGGCGATGTCGGCGGAGAAGCCCATGTGGTACTTCACGTCGCCGGCGTGGGCCAGGCTGTTGTCGTGCTCGAACTTGCCCTCGAACTCGTCGAACAGCTTGCGCGGGCTCTTGCCCAGGGTGTTGACCAGTACGTTGAGGCGACCGCGGTGGGCCATGCCCACCACGATGTCCTTGACCTGGCCTTCGCCGGAGCGACGGATGATCGTGTCCAGCAGCGGAATCAGCGAGTCGCCGCCTTCCAGCGAGAAACGCTTCTGGCCGACGTACTTGGTGTGCAGGTAGCGCTCCAGGCCCTCGGCGGCGGTCAGCCGCTCCAGGGTGCGCTGCTTGGCCGCCGCGTCCAGGCCGTAGTTGCCGGCCGCCGCTTCCAGCCGCTGGTACAGCCACTGGCGCTGCTCGACCTCGGGGATATGCATGAATTCGGCGCCGATGGAGCCGGTGTAGGCGGCCTTGAGGCGTCCCAGCAGGTCGCGCAGCTTCATGCGCGGCTGGCCGGCCACGTTGCCGGTGCTGAATTCGGCGTCCAGATCCTTGTCGGAAAGGTCGTGGAAGGCCAGGGCCAGATCCGGCGGATTCATCGGCGGGCTCAGGCCCAGCGGATCCAGGTTGGCGCCGAGGTGGCCGCGCGAGCGGTAGGCGGTGATCAGGCGACCGACATTGCGCTCGCGCTCGTCGCCGCCGGCCGCGGCCGTCACATGGCCGTTGTTCGCTGCCTGGCGCGAAGCCGCGGTGATCTGATCGATGACCACCGAGTGCGGCACGTCACCGGCCTCGCGGCCCTTGAACCCATCGAAGTAGGCCTTCCATTTGGGACCCACGCTGTCGGGGGCGACCAGGTACTGCTCGTACAGGTCTTCGACGTAGGAGGCATTGCCTCCGTTGAGTTGCGAGGATTGCGCAAACTGCTTCAGGAGATTGTCCACGATGGCGATGAGATGCGAACTGTCGATTGATCTTGGAGGAACGGGGCCGGCGGAATCGATGTGGGCCCGCGCGGGCGGAAGACAACCCCAAAATTATACCCGCAAGGCGGGAACGGGGCATAAAGGTATTGGACTAAAGGCGCAGTCCGGACGAGGTGGAGGACCGCAAGGGACACAATCCGCGCGATTCCCGCGGATTTTCGCCGACCGGGGCTACAGGCCCAGTGCGCGGTATTCCGCGCAGGAACGCGAACGCTCCCAGATCTGCGAGAACTCCTCGCGAAGCTGACGCGCGCGGCCGCCCGCGTCCTGATCCGTTTCACCCTCGAAACGATGCCCCAGCGGGCGGAAGCAGTAGCCATCGGCGTCGTTGACGGCAAAGGCAGAGGGGTAGTTGCGGTCGACCGGGTCATGCACTTCGCGGAACAGGAACACGCTGGGCAGGCGCTGGGCCAAGGGCAGCAGGGGCGCGAGCCTGCGCTGTGGCGTGCCCGCGTCCTGCAGCAACACCCGGATTTCCGCCGGGCCGGAGCGGGTCGCCAGCCGGCGCAGGGCATCCAGGACCTCCGACGCATCGAACAGGCTCGGTTCCAGGTCCCGACTGTAGAGGCACAGGCGGCGATGGGTACCGTTGGCCAGCGCCAGCAGGGCCGCCCGGGCGCCAGCGGGGTCCTCGACGGCGGTGGCGCCGTCCAGCCGGCGGCGCATGGCCTGGTGCTCGATGCCGGCTTCGTGGAAACGCGGGCCATAGGGCACGAACCCGTGCCGGGCGTAGAAGGATTCGGCGCTGACCTGGGCGTTGAGGGTCAGTTCGGGCCAGCGCTGCAGGCGGGCCTGCTCCAGTAGCGCCACGAGCAGGGCGTCGCCAACCCCGCGCCCGCGCCATTCCCGCAGGACCGCCATCCGGCCGATGCGGTGTTCCGGGGTCAGCCGACCGGTGCCGATGGGCTGGCCGGCGTCGTCGCGGGCCAGGACATGGCTGCACAGCGGATCCAGGGCGTCGCGTTCTTCCTCGAGCGGGACATGCTGTTCCTGCACGAACACGGTTTCGCGCACCCGCAGCAGATCATCCCGCTGGCGGGCGTACTCGACCGCTTCGACCTGGAATCCGCGCGGATTCAATCCTCGTCCTCCGCCATGCCCAACTGATAGTGGCCCTGGGCGACCAGTGCCATCACGGTGTCGCGCCCCTCCCCGGAAAGGCCGGCATAACCGGTTCCATCAATGGCTTCCGCGGCCGCCAGCCAGCGCGCGTCCGCCACCGGAAGGGCGTAATCGACGCCGGTGCAGAACAGGGTGGCGCCCTTGCGCGCCCGCCGCCAGGCCAGGCGCGAGAACGGGTGACGGTACAGCCGCGCACCATGCTCCAGATCCCATTCGAGCTCGATGCGCGAGCGCTGCTCCGGCGGCGGAGCCACGTCGCCCGCGGCCCGGTAGGTGGTGATGAAACGGCCGAACCAGTCGCCGAGGCGATCCGGATCATTCATGCGCAGGGCATTCAGTGCCTCCACCACCCGGGCCATCGCCGCCGCATCGATCTCGTTGGGATCGCGGGGCGGGGCGAGGTCCTCGTCGTGGTAGCGCAGGCGGTCGTCGGCGTCGGCGACCAGAGTGTCCAGATAGTCGCTGATCAGCTCGGCGGAGGATGGCGCGCGCATCCCGACGGAGATGGTCAGGCACGGATTGACCGCCACACCATGGTGGGGAACACCCGGCGGCAGGTACAGCATGTCACCCGGCTCCAGCACCCAGTCGTGGGTGGGGGTGAACTCGCGCAGCAGCTTCAGTTCCACGTCCTCGCGGAACCCGAGCGGGGGATTCTCGCTGGCGTCGATCAGCCAGTGCCGCTGGCCCTGCGCCTGCAGCAGGAACACATCGTACTGATCCACGTGCGCGCCGACCGAACCGCCGGTGGCGGCGAAGCTGATCATGATGTCGTCCAGCCGCCAGCGCGGCAGGAAGTCGAAATGCGCCAGCAACCCGCGCACGTCCGGGTCCCATTTGTCCACGTCCTGCACCAGCAGGGTCCAATCGTGGTGCGGCATGCGGGGAAACTCGTCTTCCTGGAACGGCCCGGTGCGCAGGGTCCATGCATCGTTCTCACGGTCATGCATGACGATGCGCGACAGCGCGCCTTCCTCGCAGGCCAGGCCGGCCAGATCCTCCGGCTGTATGGGCGACTGGAAATGCGCGAACGCATTGCGGATCAGCAGCGGCTTCTTCTGCCAGTACTCGCGCAGGAAACGCGCGGCGGGCATGCCGAGGAAATGCTTGGCGGTGGCGTGGACTTCGATCATGGGCGTGGGGAAATTGCGGGAGCGGGGGCGGCTTCTTCGGCTACGCGTTTGTCCAGGCTTTCACGCGCGGACTGCGCGTAGTCGCGGCAGGCGCGGGTGTTCGCGAGCGGTTCGTTGGCGCCCGGGCCGACGCGGGACCACAGGCGGCTGGCGGACGGGTGCGGCGTCACCAGGATGTCGCAGTCCAGCGCGGCGACCCGATCCAGGGCTTGCCGGAAGGCGGCGACATAGCCGGGATGGGCCTGCTCGTCGCCGAAGCGGTACTGGTCGCTGGAGAACGCGGAGAGACTGTCGGCGTAGACGAACTGGCGGCATTCGTCGCCGTCGCAGGAGCGCCAGGTCCAGGACGCCGCGCCCGGGGTATGGCCCGGCGTGGGAATGGATTTCAGCGACAGCGGGCCGACGGTGACGGTTTCCTCGTCGTCGATGGCGCGTACGTTGGCGACCGGCGTGAAGGATTCGAGTTGCCCGAACTGGGGATCGCTGCGGTCATTGGCGCCACGCCGCAATGTGGACGCGGCCGGTTCGCGCGCCAGCACCGGCGCGCCGGTGGCGCGCTGCAGATCGGCCAGGCCGCCGACGTGATCGAAATGCTCGTGCGAGATCACGATGGCGCGCACGTCCTCCGGACGGAATCCGAGTGCGCGGATGTTGGCCAGCACCTGGCGTCCGCCCGCGGCGGTGCCGCTGTCAATCAGGACATGCCCCTGCGGCGAGGTGATCAGCAACGCGCTGATGCCGCAGGTGCCGACGAACCAGGTGTTGCCGTGCAGTCGCAGCGGTGTGGCCGGATCGTCCCAGCGCGGCTTGGCCGGGCAGGTGGTGGTGCCAGCGGCGGCTTCATCCGCCCAGATCCGGCCGGCGGGCAGGGCGGACAGCAGCAGGAACACGGCGGCCGGGATGGACACCCTCGGCGGAAATGGCTTCATGTGGTGATCTCGTCGTAACCGCGGCCGATGAACTGCAACAGGCACCAGCCATGGCCGAAGGGATCGGCCAGGCGCACGATGCGGCCCCAGCGGGCTTCGCGGATGGAGGTTTCGGGGTGAAGACCGGCCTGGACGGCGGTGGCGAGCGCGGCGTCCAGATCCTCGACCACCACGTCCAGGTGCACCGGCGTCCAGTGGCGATCGTAGTGCCGGCGCGAGCCGGGAGCACCCTCGGAATCGGCGGCGGCGCGGATCAGATAGATGGGCGCCTGTGCGCCCAGCAGTTCCAACACGTCGTCGCCGAAGCGGCGTCCGGTGGTCAGGCCGAACGCCTGCCGGTACAGCGTTTCGGCGGCTTGCAGATCCGGCACGTCGAGGTTGATCAGCAGTTGCATGGGAGCGGTCCTGCGGCGTCGGCGTGCGGGATCCGGGCGGTCTCAGATCTTCCGGGCCAGCGCTTCGGCCAGGCCGGTGTAACTGCCCGGGGTCATTTCGCGCAGGCGCTGCTTGGCGTCTGCGGGCAGCTCCAGCGATTCGATGAAGGCGCGCATCGAGTCGGCGGTGATGCCCTGGCCGCGCGTGAGCGCCTTGAGCTGCTCGTAGGGATTGGGCAGGCCGTGCCGACGCATTACGGTCTGTACGGCTTCGGCCAGCACTTCCCAGGCGGCGTCGAGATCGGCGTCCAGGCGCTGCGGGTTCACTTCCAGCTTGCCCAGGCCCTTGGCCAGCGAGTCCAGCGCCACCTGGCTGTGGCCGAAGGCGGTGCCGAGCGCGCGCAGCACGGTGGAGTCGGTCAGATCGCGCTGCCAGCGGCTGATCGGCAGCTTGGCGCTGAAATGCTCGAACAGCGCATTGGCGAGGCCGAAGTTGCCTTCGGCGTTCTCGAAGTCGATCGGATTGACCTTGTGCGGCATGGTCGAGGATCCGACTTCGCCTTCCTTGAGTTTCTGCTTGAAGTAGCCCAGCGAGATGTAGCCCCAGATGTCGCGGGCCAGATCGATCAGGATGATGTTGGCGCGGCGCGCGGCGTCGCCGATTTCGGCCACATTGTCATGCGGCTCGATCTGGGTCGTGTAGGGATTGAAGACCAGGCCCAGGCTTTCGACGAAACGCTGGGCGAACGCCGGCCAGTCCACGTCCGGATAGCTGGCGACGTGGGCGTTGTAGTTGCCGACCGCGCCGTTGATCTTGCCGGTCAGCTCGACCGCCGCGATCTGGCCACGTTGACGCTCCAGGCGGGCGACCACGTTGGCGATTTCCTTGCCCAGGGTGGTCGGCGAGGCGGTCTGGCCGTGGGTGCGCGACAGCATCGGCTGTGCGGCCTGGACATGCGCGAGTGCGCGCAGCGAGGCGGCGACGCCGTCCAGCGACGGCAGCAGCACTTCGCGCCGCGCCTGCTCCAGCATCAGGCCGTAACTGAGGTTGTTGATGTCCTCGCTGGTGCAGGCGAAATGCACGAATTCCAGCGCGGGGGCGAGTTCGGCATCGTCCTTCAGGCGCTCCTTGATGAAGTACTCGACCGCCTTGACGTCATGGTTGGTGGTGCGCTCGATCTCCTTGACCCGGGCGGCGTCGGCGACCGAGAAGCCATCGGCCAGCGTGCGCAGGCGGGCGATGGCCTCCTCGGAGAAGGCCGGCAGTTCGACGATGCCGGACTCGGCGGCCAGCGCCAGCAGCCATTCCACTTCCACCTTGACGCGCGCCCGGATCAGCCCGTACTCGGAAAAGATGGGACGCAGGGCGTCGACCTTGGCGGCGTAGCGGCCGTCGAGCGGGGACAGGGCGAGCAGGGCGGATTCCGACATGGGGAGCGGGAGGGGGTTGAAAAGGAGCGTTCTAGTTTACCGCGAGACGGCCACCAGCCGGCCTGGCGTATGCTGGCGGCCCTCGCAAGCAGCCGGTTCCACCACCCGGCGCCAGTCGTAGACCATCCCCACAGGAGGCGCTGATGAGCAGGAAAACCACGGCGGGCGCGGCCCGCAGCGAACGGACCCGGGTGGAACGGGACAGCATGGGGGAACTGCGGGTGCCCGCGGACGCGCTCTGGGGAGCGCAGACCCAGCGCGCGGTGCAGAACTTCCCGATTTCCGGCCGGCCGATGCCGCGCGGCTTCATCCGCGCGCTGGGCCTGATCAAGGCCGCCGCCGCCGAGGTCAACGCCGGTCTGGGCCTGTTGCCGCAGGTCACCGCGCGGGTCATCCGCGCCGCCGCGCTGGAGGTGGCCGCCGGCGAACACGACGCGCATTTCCCGATCGACATCTACCAGACCGGCTCGGGCACCTCGTCGAACATGAATGCCAACGAGGTCATCGCCGCGCTCGCCAGCCGTTCCGGCAAAGCCGGACGCAAGGGCGTGCATCCCAACGATCACGTCAACCTGGGCCAGAGCTCCAACGACGTCATTCCCACCGCCATCCGCGTCTCCGCGCAACTGGCCGTGCTGGAAGATCTGCTGCCGGCGGTAAAGCACCTGCGCCGGACCATCGATCGGCGCGGCAAGGCGCTCGGCAGGATCGTCAAGACCGGTCGCACCCACCTGATGGACGCGATGCCGCTGACCTTCGCCCAGGAGTTCTCGGCCTGGTCGGCGCAATTGGCCTCGGCCGAGGAGCGCGTCGCCGACAGCCTCAAGCGGCTGCGCCGGTTGCCGCTGGGTGGCACCGCGATCGGCACCGGCATCAACGCCGATCCGCGTTTCGGCGCGCGGGTGGCGAAGGCGCTGTCGAAGCAGACCGGCGCGCGGTTCGAAAGCGCGGGCAACAAATTCGAGGGTCTGGCGGCGCAGGACGACGCGGTCGAACTGTCCGGCCAGCTCAGCGCGCTGGCGGTGGCGCTGACCAAGATCGCCAACGATCTGCGCTGGATGAATGCCGGGCCGCTGGCCGGCCTGGGCGAGATCGAACTGCCGGCCTTGCAGCCGGGCAGTTCGATCATGCCGGGCAAGGTCAATCCGGTGATTCCGGAAGCGACCGTGATGGTGTGCGCGCAGGTGATGGGCCACCACACCGCGATCACCGTTGCCGGGCAGACCGGCAATTTCCAGCTCAACGTGACCCTGCCGCTGATCGCGGCCAACCTGCTGGATTCGATCCAGTTGCTGGCGAACGTGTCGCGCCTGCTGGCCGACACCGCCATCGAGGGGCTCACGGTGCGCGAGGACAACGTCAGGCGCGCGCTGGATCGCAATCCCATCCTGGTGACCGCGCTCAATCCGGTGATCGGCTACGAGAAGGGCGCGGCCATCGCCAAGCAGGCGTACAAGGAGAACCGCGCGGTGCTGGACGTGGCACGCGAGGTCACCGGCCTGCCGGAGAAGGTGCTGAAGCCATTGCTGGATCCGGCGGTGCTCGCCAAGGGCGGCATCCACGGCAAACCGGGCGGTGGAGGCGGCTGAGCCGCCCGCCACCTCCGGTTCACGCCATCATTCGGCGGGAATGAACTCGGCGGCCTTCATCGCGGCGATGGCCGCCCAGTCGTGTGGTTTTCCATCCAGGCGCGCGGCGACAAGCCGGTAACCGACCGAGTAACCGGCCCACATCGGGATGCCCGCCTGCGGGTTACCGAACATGGCGCCCATCAACACCTGCGGCGAGGTCTCGCCCAGATTGGGCCGGAACGCGGCCAGGGTGGCGGTGTGCTGGGCATCGTCCAGCGCCCGGATCCACGGCGCCGGATGCGCGCCGAACACGTTGTTGGCGTAGTAGTCGGCGCGGCCCTCGAACACCAGATAGTCGGCGAGGGTGAACGCCGCGTCCGGACGGAACTGTTCCTTTGCCCAGTAGCTGTGATGGAGCTCATGCGCGAGCACGTAGGGCAGAAGCTTCGCCCAGTCGGCCTGCGGATGCAGCTTGACGACGATCTTGCCGTTGCCGGCGGTCAGCGCGATCACGCCCTGCATGCGATCGCGGGTGAACGCGTCATCGGGGGCGGTGAAATCCACGCACAGGGTCAACCGCCCCTGTGGCAGATCGGTGATCACGCGATCATAGGTGGATTGGGCGATCTTCTCGAAGCGGGCGCGATCGAACCCCTTCTCGGCCGTTTCGCGCTGCTCGCGGGTGAGGCGGGGATCCGGCGCATAGCCACGCGCCAGATCCGCGAACTGGCCGCCGGCCGCGCAACGCGCGAACCAGGCCTCGCCGGCGGTGGCCGCATCGGTGGCCGCCAGCACCTGCGGATTGGTGTAGTGGAAATCGATGGGCTCGCCGGCCATCGCGAAACCGGGCAGGAGCAGGGACAGCAGCAGCGGGAGTCGGCGTTTCATGGGATGTCCTGGAGGAGCGGCGCGGAATGCGTCCAGGGATCAGGACGCGCGGGGAAGTACGGGTGTGACCCGGCGCTGGCAAGAAATCAGTGGGGGACGATCGTGGCGGGCAAGGGCCAGCGGGTGCAGGGCGGGTGCGCCTGCGCGTTGGCGTCCGGCGCACGCAGCTCCGGATGGTCGTAGGGCAGGTAGGCCTGCCAGTACCAGGGAAAGCAGACCGATCCCAGCTTGTATTCGATGAGGTAGGGAAAAATGCTGTCGGCGTTGGAACTGTTGCTCATCAGCAAGAGGCAGTCGCGACCATCGCGCACGCACACGGCGATGTTGCGGGTGCCGTCGTCATGGCCGCCCTTGAAGAACGCGCGCCCCTCCGGTGTCCGATACACGCTCCAGCCCAGGCCATAGGCCAGCCGGATGTCTTCGTTGTCGGAGGTGGTCCCGGTGGAAAGGGTCGGGAACTGTTGCACCGAGCCGATGCGCACCTGATCACCGAACAATTGTTCGCGTGCGGGGGCATCCAGGCCCTCGCTGCGCGAGAGGCCGGCCAGGAACGCGGCGAAGTCGCGCAGGGTCGTATCCATCGAACCGGCGGCGCGCACCGCGCCGCGCCGCTTGTGGCCGAGGGGTTTCCCGGTCTCGTCGTAGCCCTGCGCGAGTTCCGTGGCGAACGCGTCACGCCAGGTCATGCCGCTTCCCCGCATATCGAAGCGATCGAACACTTTTTCCTGCATCAGGACGCCGACATCGATGCCCAGGCCGTGCTCGATCACGAATTGCAGCAGGTTGATGCCTTCCCCGGAGTAGGCGAAGCGGCCGCCGGGCTCGAACGCGAAGGCGAGCTTCGCATGCTCGTCGTAGCCCTGCGGAGTGAAGAACCGGAAGTTCGGAAAGCCGGCCGTATGCGCCAGCAACATCCGCGCCGTCAGCCGGCGCCAGCGCTCGTCGCCGGCCAGGTCGGCGTACTTCCCGTACTCCGGCAGCGGGCGGGACAGGTACTCGGCGATCGGGCGATCCAGATCCAGCCGGCCATCCTCGACCAGCCCCATCACCGCATAGGCGAACGCGCCCTTGGTGAGCGATGCCGCGTACATCGTGGTATCGGGTGTCAGCGGCAGGTTCCGTTCGACGTCGCGCAGGCCGTAGGTCTTGAGCTCGGTCACTTTGCCATCATGGATGACGGCCAGCGCGAGGCCGGTCACGCGTGCCTCCCGCATCAATGCTTCGACCGGGTCGGGGGCGGTTCCCGCGGACACGCCCGCAACCGGGGAAGCGACGGCACACAGGCACAACAGCAGCGACCACATCCCGTTCATGGTTCGGCCTCGCGTCTTGTCGTGGAGCCGTCGCGGCAAATCCCTCGCCGCGGCGGGAAGCGGAAGGATCAGTCCTTGCCGCAGTCGTCGATGTCTTTCTGGTCCAGATTGGCGTACGGACGGAATGCCGGCACCTGCGCCGCCAGCGCGTCCTGGGCGGTGCGCAGTCCGGTCAGGCGGGTGCAGATCTTGTTGGCTTCGGCCTCGATTTTCTTGGCCTCGGCTTCCACCCGCGCGTCGATGTCGTCGGTGTTTCCGCTGAGCACGCCGCTGATCGCCGCGCCAACCGCCTTGCCCGCCATCTTGGCGCCCTGCTTGCCGACCGCGATGCCGGCCTGGGTGATGCCTTCCAGTTCGCCGTAATAGGCGGAGACCAGCTTGCGCTGATCCGGTGTCAGCGCCACCGCCTTGCCATCGATGATCAAGTCGCCATTGGCGCCGACCTTGGCCTTGGGATAGCCATCCGCGTCGATGGTGAGTTCGCCGTCACCGAAGCGGGCGACCTTGCCGTTGCCACTGTCGATGCTGGTCTGCGGCTTGCAGGCGGCCAGCGAGAGTGCCAGCACCAGGCCGATGCCCAGGCCGGTGGAAAGGGATGGGATGCGCATGGCGGAACTCCTCAATGGCGACGGGGAAGGGAAACGGTGCCGCTGACACCGGAGTGATCGACAGAGCCGCTGCCGACGGAGCGGACCGTCAGGTTGCCGCGTGCCTCGCGCACGCCGAGGTTGCCGGATCCGACGCTGCCGACCACGACATCACCACCGATCCCGGCGAGCTCCGCGTCGCCGGAGCCGATGGATCCGATTTCCACCGGGCCCTGGGTGTCCTCCAGTTCGAAATCACCCGAACCGATGGTGCCGAGCCGGACCGCACCGCGGATGTTGCGCGCACGTGCGTCGCCCGAACCGATGTCGATGCCCTGGAGCGAGCCCGCGCCGTCGATGTCGATATCGCCGGAACCGACGTCGAATGCGACCAGGCCGCGGGTCTCACGGATGATCGCATCGCCCGAACCGACATCCACGCTCACGATTGCGGCGCCGCGCACTTCCGCATCGCCGGAACCGACCTTGATCTGCACCGGAATGTTGTCGGGCACGCTGCCGGTCATTTCCAGATAGGCGTAGTGGTCGCTGAAGAAGATGCCGCGGAACTGACCTTCGCGGCGCAACCGCACCACCAGCTTGTCTCCCTCGCGCTGCTGGGTGACGGTCAACTGCGGCAGCAGCTTCGCCTCCGAGGCGCAGGCGCGGCCCTGCAGGGCGGACTTGCCGCCGGTACGCGCCACCAGCTTCAGATCATGCGAGGCGACGTCGAAGACCACGGCCTTGGCATCCCCCACGTCCAGAGCCAGCTGGCGGGGTTCGGTGTGCTTGCAGTGGTCGCCGGCCAGGGCGATGGCCGGCGACAGGGCGGCCAGGGCCAGGACGGTCAGCGGCAGGAAAACGCGATGCATGGGAATCTCCGTGCGGGCGGTGGATGGACTGCGGTGGCTCGGAAAGGGGCGGTGGCGGACCGCCACCGCCCGCGTACCTTACTCGCTGTCGCGCCAGCGGCGCAGGTAGATGGCGGCAGCGATCAGGCCGACGCCGACGACCGCGCCAATCCACAGGTCGGCGGTACCGAAGACGTGCCAATTGTTGCCCAGGTTCATCATCCGCATCAGGTCGTCAGGCGTGTTCACGTCCTGGCCGGCCAGCTGGCTTTCGGTGAGGCTGCGCGGCGACCAGGTGCCTGGCAGTACGCTCAGCAGGCCGCGATAGACCACGGTGTACCAGAGCGGGCCATAGGGGATGTCGATGCCCAGGATGCCCAGCATGCTGATGATCACGCAGGCCAGCACCGGAATCAGCACCGCCCACAGGAACGGCTTGCTGCGCGACCAGGCCGAGCAGAACATCAGCCAGCCAACCGCGGGCAGGGCCCAGAACAGATAGATGGGCAGGGTCGACAGCACGTTGGTGATGACGCTCAGCGGATGCGAGTGGGTGAACATCGCCCAGCCGCCGGGCATGCCCATGATGCCCATCGCGCCGGCCGCGATGACCCAGAGCGCCACGCCGACCAGCACACCGATGCCGACAGCCAGCAGCGGGGCCAGGAACAGCGCCCAGACTGCTTTAGACAGGACCATCTGGGTATCGGTGACCGGCAGCGACTTCCAGAAAAGGATGCTGCGGTCGCGGCGATCGTCATGCAGCGTCCCGAGGGCATAGAAGAACACCACGAAGGCCAGCACGATCTGGGTCAGACCCATGCCGCCCATCAGGATGCCGTCGCCGACCGCGCCGATCTGGCGGACGTGTTCGGCCATGTCGCCGTCCATGCCCATGTTGATGGCGACGTCGCTCTTTACCTGGAAGAACTTGATGACCCCGATCAATGCGGCGATGAAGGACAGCACCGTGATGATCGCGCCGGTGATGACCGGTGCCCACAGGAAGCCACCGCGGTTTTCCCAGAACTCCCGTTTCAACAGCCACTTGAAGGCGGAGCCTTTGGTGGCATGCACAGTGGTGGCGGTGTTCATGCGTAGGTTCCTTTCATGATGGCGACGAACAGATCGGCCAGACCGGGATTGCGGGTCTCGCCAAGCTCGGAGAGCCGGCCGCGGTCGACGCCGTCGTACAGCAGGACGGTCTTGCCGAACGGCAGGCCGCGTTCGTCGATGGGATTCAGGGTGCGCGCCAGGTCGGCCTTGTCGGACGAAACCAGCAATTCGGTATAGCGTTCGGCCACCTCGTCCATCTGCGCGGTCAGCACGATCCGGCCATCGCGGATGAACATCACGTCGGTGAGGATGTGTTCGATTTCCTCGACCTGGTGGGTGGTGACGATGATCGTCTTCTGTTCGTCGAAGTAGTCTTCCAGCAGGCGCTGGTAGAACTGCTTGCGGTACAGGATGTCCAGGCCCAGGGTGGGTTCGTCCAGCACCAGCAGGCGGGCGTCGATGGCCATCACCAGGGCCAGGTGCAACTGCACGATCATGCCCTTGGACATCTCGCGGACCCGCAGGTCGGGGCGCAACTGGGTGTTGGCGAGGAAACGCTCGCACTTGGCGCGGTCGAAGCGCGGGTGCACGCCGGCCACGAAGTCGATGGCTTCACGGACCCGCATCCAGCGCGGCAGAACCGCCACGTCGGCGATGAAGCAGACATCGTTCATCAGCTGGCCGCGCTGCTTGCGCGGGTCCAGGCCCAGCACCTTCAGATCGCCCTCGAACGGGGTCAGGCCCAGGATGGCTTTCAGCGCGGTGGTCTTGCCGGCGCCGTTGGGGCCAATCAGGCCGATGATCTTGCCGGCCTCGATCTGGAAACTGGTGTTGTCCAGCGCCAGCTTGCTCCGGTAGGCCTTGCGCAGGCCGTGGGCGGATACCACGGTATTGGAAATCACGGCGCTCATCACTTGTTCCCCTTGGCTTGCAGCAGTTCCTCGATCGACAGCCCCAGGCGTTCGATGCGCTCGGCCACCGTCGGCCATTCGTCGTGCAGGAAGCGTTCGCGCTCGCTCTTGAGCAGCTTCTTGGAAGCCTCGTCGGTGACGAACATGCCCAGGCCGCGGCGCTTCTCCACCAGCGCCTCGTCGGCCAGTTCCTGGTAGGCGCGCGAGACCGTGATCGGATTGAGCTGGTACTCGGCCGCCACCTGGCGGACGGAGGGGAGGGCATCACCCGGTTTCAGAACTCCGTCTAGCATCATGGCGATCACCCGGTCCTTCAGTTGGCGGTAGATGGGAGCACCGTCGCTCCACTGGATGTTGACCATGGCTCAACCCCGTGGGCGCAGCGACTGCGCGAAAGAGAAGTAGGGCATCGACAGCGTGGCGCGGGCGCGGCGGCGCGGGTGGACCTGCGCTTCCCCGGTAGCGGACGTGGCTTCGATGGTGGAATCGACGCCGGCCAAGGGACTGCCTTCCATGGCATTCCGCTGGCGGGTTTCGGTGGCGCCGACCAGCAGACCCAGGGTCAGCAGGGCGCCACTGGCCGCCAGGCCGGACAGCGTATTGAGCAGTTTCGGTTTCATTGCGTCTCCCCCTTTCATTGGGTGAGTGGTGTTGTATGTAACTATAACACCAAAACACAGGCCGTCAACCGGGGTGAGGCGGTTTCGTAACCCAACTGAAGGCATACTTGTCGTCCCCAGCGGTCAGGAGCCTGGAATGAAAAGCAAGCGATTGAAACTAATGGCTTTTATGGCCGTTTTTGCGGTGGCTGGAAGCGCCTGGGCGGCCGGACTGCTGGACGTCAGCTACCGGCCGCTGGCCGGCAAGGCACCGGTCCGCCTGAACGACAAGTACGCCGGACAGGTGTTGCTGGTCGTCAACACGGCCAGTAAATGCGGGTACACGCCACAGTACGAAGGCCTGGAGGCGCTGCACCAGAAATACGCCGGGCGGGGATTCGCGGTACTCGGCTTTCCTTCCAACGATTTCAAGGGGCAGGAACCCGGCGACGAGCAGCAGATCCAGGAGTTCTGCACGCTGACCTACGGCGTCAAGTTCCCCATGTTCGAGAAGGTCCATGTGATCGGACCCGAAACCACGCCGCTCTATCGCGCGCTCACGAAAGCCACCGGTGTCGCGCCGGGCTGGAATTTCCACAAATACCTGATCTCCCGCGATGGCCGGGTGGTGGCGAACTTCCCCAGCAAGACCACCCCGGATGACCCGGCCCTGGTCGCCGCGATCGAACGCGAACTGAAGGCCGCGCGGCGTTGAGCCCTGCACGCGGCCGCGGCTTGCATGCGACAATGCGGGTTTGGCGCCGCCATCGCGGCGAGTTGCGAGGAGTTTAGGGATGAAGCGGTCGGTTCGCGGTTTCGCCGCGTGTTTGGCAATCACTTTTTCGATGCTGGGAGGCAGCGTGTCTGCACAGGAAAAAACCGCGCTGGCGAATGAGCGTGAGAAGGTCAGCTATTCGGTCGGTCTGGATCTGGGCCAGTCGTTCGAGCCGATTGCCAAGTTCATCGATCTGGCTTCGTTCGAGCGCGCGATGAAGAACGCGATGGATGGTGGCAAGCCGCTGATCAGCCAGGAAGAGGCGCAGGCGACCGATCAGGCGCTGCGCATCAATCTCGCGGCCAGCCAGGGCCAGCAGATTCCGGGCATGCCGCCGGGCAGCCAGCCGCCGGCCGTGGCCAAGGACAAGGTCGGCCTGATGCTGGGCAGCTACATGGTCGGTCCGTCACTGGCGCCGTTGAAGCAGGATCTGGATCTGGCGGTGGTGATGCAGGCCATGCGCACCGCGTTGGACAAGGGCGCCAAGCCGCTGCTGACGGCCGAGGAGGCCAAGGCGACGATGGAAGCGTTCATGATCCGTCGCCAGAGCGAGAGCGCGCAGCGCAACCGCGCCGAGGGCAGCAAGTTCCTGGCCGAGAACAAGGTCAAGAAAGGCGTGATCACCACGCCGTCGGGCCTGCAGTACATGGTGTTGCGCGAAGGCAATGGCGCGCGTCCGACCCCCAGCAGCCGCGTGCGCGTCAACTACGCCGGCGCTTTGCTGGACGGCACGGTGTTCGACAGTTCCTACGATCGCGGCCAGCCGGCCGAGTTCGGCCTGAACCAGGTGATCCCGGGCTGGACCGAGGGCGTTTCGCTGATGCCGGTCGGTGCCAAGTACCGTTTCTGGATTCCGGGCGATCTGGCCTACGGCAAGGATGGCGCGCCCGGCGGCAAGATTGGACCGGACGCGACGCTTACTTTTGACGTCGAGTTGATGGGCATCCTGCAATAACTCTGCATTCCCCCATTCACGGAATTCCAGCATGCGAGTAGCGATCTTCGGCACCGGTTATGTCGGCCTGGTGACAGGTACCTGTCTGGCCGAGGTCGGCCACGACATCATCTGCGTCGATATCGATGCGGCCAAGGTCGAGGGGCTGAACAACGGCATCATCCCGATCTACGAGCCGGGACTGGAGCCGATGGTGAAGGCCAACCATGCCGCCGGCCGCCTGCGGTTCACCACCGATGCGGCCGAAGCGATCGCGCACGGCGAAGTGGTGTTCATCGCGGTGGGGACGCCCCCCGACGAGGACGGCAGCGCCGACCTGCAGTACGTGCTGGCGGTGGCCCGCACCATCGGCCAGCACATCCAGCGCCCCACCGTCGTCGTCGACAAGTCGACGGTGCCGGTCGGCACCGCGGACCGCGTGCGTGACGCGATCCAGGCGGAACTGCAGAAGCGTGGCGTGGAGATTCCGTTCGACGTGGTCTCCAATCCCGAATTCCTGAAGGAAGGCGACGCGGTCAAGGATTGCATGCGCCCGGATCGCATCGTGATTGGTGCCAATAATCCGACCGCGATCGAAAAGCTCAAGCGCCTGTATGCTCCGTTCAATCGCAACCACGAGCGCATCGTGGTGATGGACGTGCGCTCGGCGGAGCTGACCAAGTACGCGGCCAACGCGATGCTGGCGACCAAGATCAGCTTCATGAACGAGATTGCCAACATTGCCGAGCGCGTGGGGGCCGACATCGAGCATGTGCGCCAGGGCATCGGCTCGGATCCGCGCATCGGCTGGTACTTCATCTATCCGGGCGCCGGATACGGCGGTTCCTGTTTCCCCAAGGACGTGCAGGCGCTGGCCCGCACGGCCCAGCAGCACGGCTATACGCCACGGCTGCTGGATGCGGTGGAGGAGGTCAACGATGCCCAGAAGGGCCATCTGTACGAACTGATCCAGCGCCACTACGACCGTGGCGAGGACGAGGGCGTGCGTGGCCGCACGTTCGCGGTCTGGGGGTTGGCGTTCAAGCCCAACACCGATGACATGCGCGAGGCATCCAGCCGCCGCCTGCTGGCCCAGTTGTGGGAGGGCGGCGCCAGGGTGCGGGCCTATGATCCGGAAGCCAGCCACGAGGCGCAGCGCATCTTCGGCGAGCGCGATGATCTGGTGCTGTGCGATTCGGCGGCGTCCGCGCTGGATGGCGCCGATGCGCTGGTGGTGGTGACCGAGTGGAAGCAGTTCCGCAGCCCGGACTTCTCCCGCCTCAAGGGCGTGCTCAAGGACGCGGTGATCTTCGACGGTCGCAACCTGTACGAGCCGGCCGAGGTCGAGCAGGCGGGCATCGCCTATTACGGCATCGGACGAGGACGTTCCCTCCATGCCGAATGACCTGTTTTCGCAGGATCGCCTGGAACAGCGCCTCGTCGAGCTGGAAACGCGTCTGACCTTCCAGGAGCAGGCCATGGCCGAGCTCAGCGAAGCGCTGGCCGACGCCCGCGCCGAGAGCGGGCGCAATACCGCGCTGCTGATGAACCTGCTGTCGGACCTGCGCAAGCTGCGGGGCGAGTTGTACGCCGATCCCGCCGACGAGCCACCACCGCCGCATTATTGATACGCTTGGCACCGCGCCCGTCATGGGCGCGCTGTGTTCACCGCCGAATTTCCGCAATGAGCGATTCCCTCCGCGATCAACTCCTGGGCCTGGGCTTCAAGCCCGCGCCGAAGCCCGAACGCAAGCCGCAGGCCGGCAAGCCGGGCCAGTCGTCACACAAACCGCAGGCACGGCATCCGGGCAAACCGGGATCGGCCGGCGGCAAGGGCAAGCCGGGCTCCGGCCGTCCGCATGGGCCGCCGGGCGGGCAAGGGGCGGGCAAGAGCGGCAAGCGCGAGGCGGATATCGATCTCGCAAAGGCGTACGCGATTCGCGCGCAGAAGGAAAAGGACGAACGCATCGAGGCCGAGCGCCTGAAGCAGGAAGAAGCCCGTCTTCGCCGCGAGGCCAAGCTGCGGTTGGAAACCCTGTTGAAGGACAAGGCGTTGAACGATGCCGGCGCCGAGATCGCGCGGCATTTTCCGTACGGCGGCAAGATCAAGCGCATCTATGTCAACGAAACCCAGCTCAAGGCGCTCAATGCCGGCGAACTGGGCGTGGTGCAGTTGAACGGCCGCTACCTGCTGGTGACCGCGGAGGTGCTGGCGCAGGCGGAAGCCGCGTTCGCGCCGTCCGTCGCCTTGAAGGTCGATCCCGGTGCGCCGGCGGCCGAGGATCCCTACGCGGATCCCCAGTTCCAGGTGCCCGACGATCTGGTCTGGTAACCCGCCCCGGTGATGGAACGGGCACCGACGCTGTGCCTGTTGCCCGGACTGGATGGGACGGGGCGGCTGTATCGCAACCTGATACGCCAATTGGACGCGGACTTCGAGGTCCGCACGCTGGCCTATGACAGCCGCCGGTTTGACGGTTACGTCGGGCTGGCCGACCGCATCGCTCCGCAATTGCCGCAAGGCCGGGACTTCGTCCTGGTCGCTGAATCCTTCGCAGGCCCCCTGGCGGTCGAACTGGCGGCGCGACGTCCGCCGGGATTGCGGGCGCTGATACTGGCCGCGAGCTTCATCTCATCGCCGTTGCCGGCCAGCCGCCCGCTGGCGCGTGCGCTGGAGCGCCTGCCGGCGATGCTGCCACCGGGCCTGTTGCTGGAACGCGTGCTCGCCGGACGCGGCGCCGGCGGGGAATTGCGCGAAGAACTGAAGACGATACTCCGGGACATCCCGACGGAAATACTGAGGGCGCGGGCACTCGCCGCATTGCGCAGTGACGCCGGCTCGATGCTGGAACAACTGGAGTTGCCCGTACTGTATCTGGCCGGCGCGCATGACCGGCTCATCGGCGGTCATGCAGGAAGGGAGGTGCTTCGCAGGGCGCGGGATGCGGAACTGCGCCGGATCGATGCGCCGCATTTCCTGTTCCAGGTTTCGGCCGCGGCCGCGGCGGCCGCCATCGTCGATTTCCTCAGGCGGCGACGGATCACCTAGTCCGGCGACCGATGGACGCCGGCCTGTGCGGGCATCAGCCAACGCCACGCGATGATTGCGGCAAGCAGGGCGAAACCGCCGGCGGCCGCAAACGCCGTCGAGCCACTGAACCGCCACAGTTGGCCGGCGATCAGCGCACCGGCGACGCCGCCGATCCCGGACGAAAGGCCGTAGAACACGCCCTGGCCGTGGCCATTGAGCCGGCCGGGGAAGAAGCGTGCAAGCAGCTGCATCGCGGCGGCGAAGAAGGCGCCGAAGTTCAGCGCATGGGTGACCTGCGCCAACCCCAGCAGCCAGACGTTTTCCGGCCACAGGGCGCTCGCCCACCAGCGCAGCGCGGCGCTCAGCATGGCCACGGTCATCACCTTGCCCGCGTCCCAGCGGCGGAAGATCCGCGCCGACAGGAAGAACACGCCGATTTCGGCCAGCACGCCCACCGTCCAGAACAGGCCGAGCCGGGAGGCCGAATAGCCGTGCTCGCCCAGATAGATGGCGAAGAACGTGTAGTAGGGCCCGAATGAAATCTGGGTGAGGAAGGCGGCGACAAAAAAGGCGCGCACCGCAGGTTGGCGCAGGCGCGTGCGGAAACCCGCCTGGTCCGCGGCACCGGCTTCGCGCGGAGGATGCTCGTAGTGGTTGGCGTAGGCAGAAGCCAACAGGCCCGCGAGCAGCGGCAGCATCAGCCAGGGCAGGCTGGCGGCGCCGAAATGGTCGAGCAGCGGGCCGTACGAAGAGACCACCACGATGAAGCCGATCGAGCCCCAGACCCGGACCTGGCCATAGCGGTGCGGTTGCGTTGCCAGATGGCTCAGGGTGATCGATTCGAACTGCGGCATCACCGCGTTGTAGGCGAAGCAGAACGCGCACATCACCGCGAACAGGCCGGTGAAGCCGAGCGGCGGCAGGAAGGCGGCGAAGGCGAGCAGGGTCAGCCAGCAGCCCAGGTGCAGCCAGCGGATGGGGCGCGGCGATCGGGCCGCCATCGTGGTCCAGGTGCTGGGAGCAACGATGCGGGTGGCGTACCACAGACTCATCAGTACGCTGATGGCGCCCACCTGCATGCCGCGCGATTGCAGGAACAGGCTCCAATACGGCGTGAATGCGCCCAGTGCCGCGTAGTAGGCGAGATAGAAGCTCGACAGGCGCGCCATTGGAACGGCGACGGGCAGGGAGTCGCGGGTCGATGTCACGGCATATCCCGCACGGGATCGTCCAGCCGTTCACGTGTCCCGTGCGCCAGCCGCCGAAGATGCGAGATGCCCAGATCCCGAATCAGCGAATGGGTCTGGTGCGGCAGCGGCGAATCGTAGAGATCGTGCGGGGCCACGTTCTTGCCAGGCACACCGGGGACGAACTCCACACCGGCTGCGGCATAGCAGTGCTGGACCAGGGCCGAGCAGTACAGCGCGCCTTCCTTGGCCAGCAGGTTGTCGCGCTGGCGCAGCCTCGTGCTGTGCATGGCGAACAGCGTGCCGACCAGCTCACTCAGCGAATAGCTGGACAGGCCGGCCAGCAGTTCGAGCCCGGCGACCTGCGTTTGGCGGATCTGCGTGTCGTCCAGTCCGAAATCCAGCACGGCGAGGTTGGGGAATGTCTCTTCATCGAAATAGCGGGCCAGCCGGTTTTCCTGCACGCCTAGGCGAATCTGGCGGTAGCGCAGATCCAGATCCGACTCCAGCACCCACCAGTGCCCATCGACGTGCTGTTCCATGAAGATGAAGGCATGCGACCACAGGCTGCGATGACCGTCGCCGGTCAATGGCGCCTGGGCCTTGCGGATCAGCTTGTTGATCCAGTCGCGCCCACCGGAGAGGCCGATCCGGCCCGGTGCGGCGTGCTTGAGCAGGAAGGCGGTGTTGGCGCTGCTGGCGGCGTCCATGCGGAGGCGATGCGATGGGGAACGCGGATCCTAAACGATGCCGCACGGGACGAGGCCTGCGGCGGCGTGACGCCGTGTCTTTTCGGACTCTTTCATTCAAACAGGCTCGGATAGCCCCTTTTCAAAAAGGGGCGGGTGCCTGTGAAGCGGGTGACGCGGGATTGGCTCTTCGCGCCAAAAGCAAATCCCCTTCAATCCCCGTTTTGCAAGCGCTCCTCAACAGCCGAATGGCTGGTCAAGGGGGAGGTAAAAGCCGAGCCTTTCCCGACTCCCGACTCCCGACTCCCGACTCCCGACTCCCGACTCCCGACTCCCGACTCCCGACTCCCGACTCCCGACTCCCGACTCCCGACTCCCGACTCCCGACTCCCGACCTTATTCCGGGTCGTAGTCCAGGTTGGAAGCCAGCCACCGTTCGGCCTGCACCAGGTCCACGCCCTTGCGCCGCGCGTAGTCGGCGACCTGTTCCTTGGACAGGCGGCCGACCACGAAATACTGGCTCTGCGGGTGGCTGAAGTAGTAGCCCGAAACCGCCGCGGTGGGCAGCATCGCGAAGCTCTCGGTCAGGATCATTCCCGCGTTGGCATCCGCGTCGAGCAGGCGGAACAGGCTGGCCTTCTCGCTGTGCTCCGGACAGGCGGGGTAACCCGGCGCGGGGCGGATGCCGCGGTAGCCTTCGGCGATCAGCGCGTCGTTGTCCAGCGTCTCGTCGGCGGCGTAGCCCCAGAACTCGGTGCGCACACGCTGATGCAGGCGCTCGGCGAAGGCTTCGGCGAGACGGTCGGCCAGCGCCTTGAGCAGGATCGCGTTGTAGTCGTCGTGGTCGGCCTCGAAACGCGCGACATGCTCGTCGATGCCGATACCGGCCGTCACCGCGAACGCGCCGATCCAGTCGGCCTTGCCCGATGCCTGGGGGGCGATGAAATCGGCCAGGCAGAAGTCCGGGCGCTCGACCGGCTTGTCGACCTGCTGGCGCAGGAAATGCAGGGTCTGCGCGCCGCCCTCGGTCTGGATGACGACATCGTCGCCATTCGATTGCGCGGGCCACAGGCCGAACACGCCGCGCGCGGTCAGCCAACGTTCCTGGATGATCCGGTCCAGCATCGCGCGCGCATCGCGGTACAACTCGCTGGCCTGGGCGCCGACGACGTCGTCGGTCAGGATCGCCGGGAACTTGCCGGCCAGTTCCCAGGCCTGGAAGAACGGCGTCCAGTCGATGTATTCGACCAGTTCGGCCAGCGGATAGTCGTCCAGCGCGGTGATGCCGGGCTGGCGCGGCGCGGGCGGGTCGTATGCGTCCCAGTCGCCGGCGAACTTCTGCCCGCGCGCCTTCTCCAGTGAAACCAGCCGCTTGGCATCGCCGCGGTTGCGATGGCGCTGGCGGATTTCGGCATAGTCGGCGTCGTTGGCGGCGACGAACGCGGCGCGCATGTCGCGCGAAATCAGCGATTGCGCCACGCCGACCGCGCGCGAGGCATCTTTCACCCACACGGTCGGCGCGTCGTAGTGCGGATCGATTTTCAGCGCGGTATGCGCGCGCGAAGTCGTCGCGCCGCCGATCAGCAGGGGCAGGGAGAAACCCTGTCGCTGCATTTCCCGCGCGACGTGGGTCATTTCCTCCAGCGAAGGCGTGATCAGGCCGGACAGGCCGATGATGTCGGCGTTCTCGGCGCGCGCGGTGTCGAGGATCTTCTGCGCCGGCACCATCACGCCCAGGTCGACCACGTCGAAATTATTGCAGGCCAGGACCACGCCGACGATGTTCTTGCCGATGTCGTGGACGTCGCCCTTGACCGTGGCCATCACGATCTTGCCGTTGGATCTGCCAGCGTCGCCGGTCCTCAGCTTCTCCGCCTCGATGAAGGGCAACAGGTAGGCCACGGCCTTCTTCATCACCCGCGCCGACTTCACCACCTGCGGCAGGAACATCTTGCCGGCGCCGAACAGGTCGCCGACCACGTTCATGCCGTCCATCAGCGGTCCCTCGATCACGTCCAGTGGCCGCGAGGCCTGGAGGCGCGCTTCCTCGGTATCTTCCTCGACGAACGCATCGATGCCGTGCACCAGCGCGTGCGCCAGGCGCTCGCGCACCGGCTTGCCGCGCCAGGCCAGATCCTCGGCTTTGCTTTCGCCCTTCTTGCCCTTGTAGCGGTCGGCGATTTCCAGCAACCGCTCGGTCGCGTCGCGGCGGCGGTTGAGGATGACGTCCTCCACGCGCTCGCGCAGTTCCGGTTCCAGGTCGTCGTAGATCGGCATCGCGCCGGCGTTGACGATGCCCATGTCCATGCCGGCCTGGATGGCGTGGTACAGGAACACCGAATGGATGGCCTGGCGCACCGTTTCGTTGCCACGGAACGAGAAGGACACGTTGGAGACGCCGCCGGAAACATGACAGTGCGGCAGGGTGCGCTTGATGATGCGGGTGGCTTCGATGAAGTCCACCGCGTAGTTGTCATGTTCCTCGATGCCGGTCGCGACCGCGAAGATGTTGGGATCGAAGATGATGTCTTCCGGCGGGAAGCCGACCTGCTCGGTCAGGATCCGGTAGGCGCGCGTGCAGATCTCCACCTTGCGCTCGCTGGTATCGGCCTGGCCGGTTTCGTCGAACGCCATGACCACCGCGGCCGCGCCGTAGCGCAGCACCTTGCGGGCATGCTCGATGAAAGCGGCTTCGCCTTCCTTCAGCGAAATGGAATTGACCACGCCCTTGCCTTGAAGGCATTTCAGGCCGGCCTCGATGACGGTCCATTTGGAGGAATCGACCATCACCGGAATGCGGGCGATATCCGGTTCGGAGGCAATCAGGTTGAGGAAGCGGGTCATCGCCTTCTCGGAATCGATCAGGCCCTCGTCCATGTTGACGTCGAGGATCTGCGCGCCGCTGGCGACCTGCTGGCGGGCGACCTCGACCGCCTCCTCGTAGCGCTCTTCCTTGACCAGCTTGCGGAACTGCGCGCTGCCGGTGACGTTGGTGCGCTCGCCGACATTGACGAACAGCAGGTCGGGGGTGATGACCAGCGGCTCGAGGCCGGAGAGACGGGTATGACGGGGAAGTGAAGTGGCGTTGTCCATTTACCAGACCTTGTAGACCTGTCCTGTCTGCACGCCTTCGACGCTGCGCTGGAAGGCCAGTGCGGCGCGGGCGGCGGAAACCGGTTCGAAACCGGGGAAGAAATCGGCGTAGGCGTCCCAGGCTTCCCTGAGCACGGTGGGGCTGACGGCATTGATGCGCAGCCCGCGCGGCAGCTCGCAGGCGGCGGCGCGGACGAAGCCTTCGACCGCGGCATTGACGGCGGTGGCGTTGGCGCCCAGGCGGATGGGCTGTTCGGCCAGGATGCCGGTGGTCAGCGTGATCGAACCGCCATCCTGGAGATGGTGCTGGCCGATCAGCGCCAGCCGGACCTGGCCCAGCAGCTTGTCCTGCAGGCCGATGTCGAACTGTGCGGCGGTCATGTCGGCCAACGGCCCGAAATGCACGTTTCCGGCAGCACTGACGAGGGCATCGACGCGCCCGACCACGGAGAACAATTCGGCCACGCTGGCGTCTTCACGCAGGTCGACACGGTGTTGGCCGCTGTTGCGGCCGGCCGTGATGATCTGGTGGTGCCGGCCCAGATGTTCCGCGACGGCCTGTCCCAGCGTGCCGCTGGCACCGACGATGAGAATCTTCACCGCGCGCTCCTCAGGCCGCCCTGGCCAGCGACTGCTTCAGCCGGCGCGGTGCGATGCCGGCAACCGCTTCGGCGATCGCCTGGATGTGCGCGGGTGTGGTGCCGCAGCACCCGCCGACCAGGTTCAGCAGACCGGATTGGGCGAACTCCTTCAGCGTCGCTGCCATCTCTTCGGGCGTCTCGTCGTACTCGCCGAAGGCGTTGGGCAGGCCGGCGTTCGGATGTGCACTGACATAACCGTCGGCCACGTTGGACAGGGTCTCCACGTGCTCGCGCAGATCGCGGGCGCCCAGCGCGCAGTTCAACCCGATGGACAGCGGCCGGCTGTGCGACATCGACGTATAGAACGCTTCCGCGGTCTGCCCGGACAGGGTGCGGCCGGAAGCATCGGTGATGGTGCCGGAGATCATGATCGGCAGGCGTGCGCCGCGGGCATCGAAGGCTTCCTCGATGGCGAACAGCGCGGCCTTGGCGTTGAGGGTGTCGAAGATGGTTTCCACCATCAGGCAATCGGCGCCGCCGTCGATCAGGCCGTCGATGGCCTCGCGGTAGGTGGCACGCAGTTCGTCGAAGCTGGTGTTGCGGAATCCCGGGTCGTTGACGTCCGGGCTGATCGAGGCGGTGCGGCTGGTCGGGCCCAGCACGCCGATGACGAAACGCGGCTTGCCGGGTGTCTTCGCTTCGATGGCATCGCAACAGGCGCGCGCCACCTGGGCGCCGGCCTTGTTCAATTCGTAGACCAGGTGTTCCAGGTGATAGTCGGCCTGGCTGACCGCGGTCGCGTTGAAGGTATTGGTTTCGACCAGATCCGCGCCGGCTTCCAGGTAGGCGGTATGCACGCCGGCGATGACTTCGGGCTTGCTCAGCAGCAGCAGATCGTTGTTGCCCTTCAGATCATGACCGCAACCCGGACCGTGTCCATGCTCCGGCTGCTGGCGGTCGAAGCCATCGACGAAGCGCTCGCCGCGGTAGTCGGCTTCCTGCAGCCCATGGCGCTGGATCATCGTGCCCATCGCGCCGTCGATGATCAGGATGCGCTGCTCGAGGGCGTCGAGCAGCAACTGGACGCGATGCGGATGCAGCCAGGGCAGGGTATTCATGGTTTGACTCCCAGCAGGGAAATGACTTCGAAGTGTGGCGGGCGGCGTTCGCGGGTAACGGTTTCGGCGTTCGCGATTTCGAGCCCGGCCTTTTCGGCGAACTTGCGCAGTTCCTTCTCGGTGAAACCGAGATTGACGTGGCCGTAGGACTCGACCACGGCGCGATGCTCGTGCTTGCCCAGGCTGCTCAGCAGCAGGCGCCCGCCCTTGCGCAGCACGCGCGCGGCCTCGGCGACCGCCTGGGCCGGCTTGCTGGCGTAGGTCAGTGCGTGCATCAGCACGACCAGATCGAAACTCCCGTCCTTGAACGGCAGCGCGTGCATGTCGCCCTCGCGCACCTCCACGTTCGGAAAGCGGCGCAGGCGCTCGCCGGCGGCGGCGACCACGCGCGCGCTGGTGTCGATGCAGATGTAGCGGTGCGAATGCGGCGACAGCAGTTCCGCCAGCACGCCGTCGCCGGAGGCGATGTCGAGCACGTCGCCGGTTTCCAGCAGGGGCAGGGCGGTGCGGGCCAGTGCTTCCCAGGTGCGACCGGGGGAATAGTGGCGTTCCATGTCGCCGGCCACCGAGTCGGCCCAGTTCTGATCGGCCGCGCGGCTGGCCAGCACCGCCGGCAGACGCTCGGCGTCCTGGCGCAGCAGGGGATCGTCGCTGCCTTCTTTCAGCGCCCGCCACAAGTCCCGCTGGGCTGGATCCAGTTTGTCCTCGTCGAAGCGATAATAGGCGGACACGCCGGCGCGCCGGTCGCGTACCAGGCCGGCTTCCTTGAGCTTGGCCAGGTGGGTGGACACACGGGGCTGGGCGAGCTGGGTGATGGCGGAGAGTTCGGCCACGGTCAGCTCCTCGCCGGACAGCAGCGCGAGCAGCCGCACGCGGGTGGCATCGGCGAAGACCTTGAGTCGGGTGGACCAGGCTTCCAGATCCATAAATATCTTCCTATCGCGATATAGAGATATTTTCCGCCCGGAAGGGCGTCCGGTCAAGCGCGACATACGCCTGCGCATGGTCAGGGGGCGCCGGGTTACAATTGGTATTCAAAATATTTTGGAGTGAGGGGTTTTAGCCGTGGATTTCGCATTCACCGAAGAGCAGTTGATGATCCAGGACGTGGCCCGCCGGATCGCCCAGGAAAAGATCGCACCCAGTGCGGAACACCACGACAAGACCGGCGAGTTCCCGCTGGAGAACATCCGCCTGCTCGGTGAAAACGGCCTGATGGGCATCGAGGTGCCGACCGAATACGGCGGTGCCGGCATGGATCCGATTGCCTATGTGCTGGCGATGGTCGAAATCGCCGCGGGCGACGCCGCGCACTCGACCATCATGTCGGTGAACAATTCGCTGTTCTGCAACGGCATCCTCAAGTTCGGCACCGAAGCGCAGAAGCAGAAGTACGTGCGCGCGATCGCCGAAGGCGAGGCAATCGGCGCCTTCGCGCTGACCGAACCGCAATCCGGTTCCGACGCCACCGCCATGCGCTGCCGCGCGGTCAGGCAGGCCGACGGATCCTTCGTGATCAATGGCAAGAAGAGCTGGATTACCTCCGGACCGGTCGCCAAGTACGTCGTGCTGTTCGCGATGAGCGAGCCGGACAAGGGCGCGCGCGGCATCACCGCCTTCCTGATCGATACCGACAAGGCGGGCTTCCATCGCGGCAAGACCGAGCCCAAGCTGGGCATCCGCGCCTCGGCGACCTGTGAAATCGAATTCACCGACTATGTGGCGGCTGCCGAAGAGGTGCTGGGTGCCGAAGGCGAGGGCTTCAAGATCGCGATGGGCGTGCTGGACGCCGGCCGCATCGGCATCGCCTCGCAGGCCATTGGCGTGGCCCGCGCGGCCTATGAAGCGACGCTTGCCTACGTCAAGGAACGCAAGGCCTTCGGTGCGCCGATCGGTACCTTCCAGATGACCCAGGCGAAGATCGCGGACATGAAGTGCAAGCTGGATGCCTCGTTGTTGCTGACCCTGCGCGCCGCATGGGTGAAGGGCCAGGACCAGCGTTTCAGCAACGAAGCCGCGATCGCCAAGCTGACCGCGTCCGAGGCGGCGATGTGGATCACCCACCAGGCCGTGCAGATCCATGGCGGCATGGGTTACTCCAAGGAAATGCCACTGGAACGCTACTTCCGCGATGCCAAGATCACCGAGATCTACGAAGGCACCAGCGAAATCCAGCGCCTGGTCATCGCCCGCAACGAGACTGGCCTGCGCTGATCACCGGTTGGAAAATGGCGTGAACGCCGAATGCCAGAGGGGCCGCGCAAGCGGCCCCTCTTGTCTGGTTTCGTCGGTGGAACTCAGGCGAAGCCGACGACCACCCGGCGACTGCTGCGGCCCTTCTTCTCGATCCTGGTCACGATGACGGCGCCGATTTCGCCGGTGTTGCCCACATGCGTACCACCGCAAGGCTGGCGGTCCACGCCGGGGATCTCGATGATGCGGATGCTGGCGGTGCCGGCCGGGGGCGCGGCCCCCGGGGTGCGCACCAGATCGGGTTGCGCCGCGAGTTCATCGGGCGTGATGCAGCCGACGAACACATCGGTGCGCGCATGGATGAGTGCGTTCAGCCGTTCGGTCAGGTCGTCCTTGTCCAGCGTGGATTCGGGCAGGTCGAAATCTATCCGGGCGGAATCCGGTGAAATGTTGCAGCCGGTGACCGGGGCGGGTACCAACGAGCCCAGCAAGTGCAGGCAGGTGTGCAGACGCATCAACCGGTGGCGTCGCGGCCAATCGATGGCGACTGCCACGCGATCGCCCACCCGCGGAGCGGCATCACGGTCCACCACGTGCAGGATGCGCTGCCGGTCGTCGGCGTAGACGGTGTCGATCACGGCCAGGATCTGGCCATCGGCCAGGGTCAACGTGCCGCTGTCGCCCGCTTGCCCGCCACCGCGCGGGTAGAAGACGGTCTCGTCCAGTTCGATGCCTTCGGGGCAGACCGCGACAACAGTGGCTTCGCATCGAGCCAGATAGGGCGCGTCATCGAATCGCTTGTGGGTGGAGGGCATCGTCGGGTTTCCGGAGCGTGTCTGTGGAGGATAGGGGAAAGGTGTGTGGCGCCCGGCACCTTGTGGAGGAATCTGAACGGGTTCTCGCTTCCGTCCGTCCCTTCAATCCGCACGCGGAGCGAAGACCGCCATCGCGTCGTCCGGCGCCGAACCAGGTGAGCCGACGAAACATATGTTCATCGAGGTGCCCGGGAGTTCGTCCCCGCGGTGGCGGCGGAGGACGATTCCGCCGCACCTGCACGCAGGCGGATGGTGCCAACGATGGTGTCCCACAATGCCAGTACGTCGCGATCCGCCGATGACGGCGTGAACGGTCCGGCGGGAGCAGCGGGAATCTGCCCGTGGCCGTGGGGGACCGTCGTCAGCCACAACGCTACGGTCCCGCTTGCGCGACCGGTGTTCCGCGACGTCCATGTGAACAGATACTTCCGGTCCGTCTTGTCGCCCGCCGCCAGCAAACGTTCTTTTCCGTGCAGCGCGCCAACGTCATGTCGTTCCCTGCGCAATGGGCGGGCGCCGGCGAGACCGACGAGCGGGGAGGAGGCGGTGCCGGACCGGAAAGACAGCGCCATGCCGGGATAGCGAGGCAAAGTGAATTCGACGCGCGTTTCCATGGCCATGTCCGCATCGGATGCGATGAAGCCGCCCTCGATGCAATAGCCGGGAACCGCCGGTATTTCCCCCGCCTCGCGTGAACGCAGATGGTGCGCCAGGATGCCCGCGACGCCCTGGTCCGTGGCCTCGCCTTCCGACCCGACGGGTTGTCGCCAGTCGAAGACCCGCCACGTGGGACGGGCGATCAGGTAGGCCTGCAACCAGCGCTCGCCAGTGCCGCCCGGTGGTTGTGGTGACAGCAGGCCGATCGACCGGTCGCCCAGGTCGACACGCCGCGCGCCGGTCTCCACGCTCCGTTGTTCGATCCGGTCCATCAGTTCGACGAAGGAGTCGGCAACGGGCGCGATGGGCTCCCCCTGAAGCCGGGTACTGCGCGTGACGCGCGCGTCGGTGGGAAGCATGACCAGGTGCCGGCCGAAACAGTGTGTCGTCCAGTCGCGGGTGTCCGGTTCGCCAGGTGGAGCGGAAGTGGCGGCATGAACTGGGCCTGTGAATGCTGACAAGAGCGCCAGGCCGATGGCGGGGAGCGGGAGGAACAACGGATGACGCATCGTGATGTCTGTGCCGGGACGCGGGCCACTGCTCATGCAGCAGTGACGGCGTCGTTGAAAATCCGGACAGCATGGTCCCCGGCGCCCTGTCCGGCCATAGGATGTTTCCCAAAATCAGCGACGTTCCGTTGCGGGCGAGGACGCCTCAGGGCGTGTCCAGGCTGAACCGGGAGACGTCATCCGGAACGACGAAGGTGGCGGAGACGCTTTGCCCGCTGTCAACGAAACGGTCTCCGTCGAGGTGGTAGCGATGAAAACGCACGCCAACGAGACGCCCATCGGTATCGCTCGCGTATCGGTTGGCGGGAAAGGCTATCCGGCCGTCCGGCGTGATGGTTATCGCCGAACACGAGGACAACAGACCCGGTAGCCGGTACAGCCTCGCTTGCGGCGACAGCGGGTCGATGACCAGGAAGATCGGTATCCGGTCGGCGTCGACGGCTGCATCGTCATCGCCGGGATGACTCTCCACGCAGAGCAGCGGCGGGTGTGCATGCCGGGAAGGGGCGACATGCAGGACGGCGTACATGGGATGATCCGGTTCCAGCGTTTCTCCCTCGAAAGCAATGGCGTCGGCGTAGCGGAATGTCCTGTCGCCTACGCTGATGCGATCGTAGGCGAGCCAGATGTCCATGGCCTGGCCATCGAGGGGAATCTCGAACCGGACCCGCGGATCCTCAATTCTGTCCTTCCCGTACTCTTCCTCGCTGACATAGATCATGCGTACGGTTTGATTCCTCTGCGAGTAGGCGGGCCAGGTGAACACGCGCCGGGCCTGTTCGGCATAGAACGCTTCATAGCCGTTGCGGGAGTCGGCGCCGTAGATCATCCGGGCATGCGCCGCCTGGAACGGGAGCACGGACAGGACCAGGGCCGGGACCAGGAAAACGGGAAGCGCGTGGGCGCGCGATGCGCGGGTTCTCAGAAGCGGGGAGCGCATGTGGCAGGCCGGAAGACAGGGCGCGTCAGCCTGCATGCTGGCGAAAACGCGCTCCATAGGACGATTCCCAATTGGCATGCATCGCATGTGGGGGCATCGGGAGAAGGGCCGTTCTTCCTTCCACCCGACGGCCACCGCTTTCCGAGGGGACTGGGAATGAGACAAAAAAAGCCCCGGCTTGGCCGGGGCTTTTGCATGCGGGCCTTGGCAACTTCCGGCTCAGTGGCCGGGTGCCGGTTCGTTGGACAGCGCCGGTTGGCCTTCCTGCGCATGACCGCGTTCACGGGAATGGTCGCGAGCCAGGTACAGGTAGAACGCCGGCAGCACGAACAGGGTGAACATCGTGCCGATGGTCATGCCCGAAGCGATCACCACGCCCATCGAGAACCGCGACGCGGCGCCCGGGCCGGTGGCAATCAGCAGCGGGATCATCGCGAACACCAGCGCGGCGGTGGTCATCAGCACCGGGCGCAGGCGGATGGCGGCCGCTTCCTCGATGGCCTCGCGCTTGGACAGGCCACGATCGATCTGCAGCTTGTTGGCGAACTCCACGATCAGGATGCCGTGCTTGGAAATCACGCCCACCAGCGTCACCAGGCCCACCTGGGTATAGATGTTGATGCTCATCCCGGGGAACGCTTCGATACCCATCATCTGCAGGACTTGCGAGGCCAGCGCCAGCACGTTGAGGGTCAGCAATGCGCCGCAGATCGCCATCGGCACGGTCAGCAGCATGATCAACGCGTCGCGGAAGCTCTCGAACTGCGCCGACAGCACCAGGAAGATCACGATCAGAGCCAGCACCAGGGTCATCAGCATCGCCGAACCCTCCTGCTTGAACTGGCGCGATTCGCCGGCGTAGTCGACCGAGTACCCCTGAGGCAGCACTTCCCTGGCGGCCTGGTCCAGGATGGCCAGTGCGTCGCCCTTGCTGACGCCTGGTCGCGGCGCGAACGTGATCGACACCGCGTTGAGCTGCTGGAAGCGCTTGAGCGACTGCGGTTGCGCGCTTTCCTTGAGCGTCACGATGGTCGACAGCGGCACCAGTTCGCCGTCACGGGTACGGGTGTAGTAGTTCTCGAGATCGCTGGCGTTGAGCCGGTCGTTGCGCTGCACCTGCGGGATCACCAGGTACGAACGGTTCTGCATGGCGAAGCGGTTGGTGTAACCGCCCGACAGCATGGCCGACATGTCGGCCGCGAGCGTCCGCATGTCGATGCCCAGGCTGGCGGCCTTGTCGCGGTTGATCTCGACCTCGATGCGCGGCTTGTCGATCTTCAGATCCTTGTCCAGGAAGATGAAGCGCTTGCTGGCCATGGCCTTCTGCAGGATGGCGTCGGCCAGTTCATTGAGCTGGCTCAGTTCGCCCACGCCGCCGATGATGAACTCGCCACCGCCGTCGCCGCCCGCGCTGGGCAGGGACGGAGGCACCATCGCGAACACGTTCAGACCGCTGACGCCGCTCATCTTCGGTTGCAGTTCCTGCTCCAGCACCGCCTTGGTCGAGCGCTCGCGCTGGCTCCACGGCTTGAGCACGAAGCCGGCCATGGCGCTGGGACTGGCGCCGCCGCCGCTGCCACCGAAGCCGCCGTTGAACAGGAAGTAGTCCTGGATCTCGGGCACGCCCTTGGCAATCGTGGTCACCTCCTCGGTGTAGCGCTCCACGTAGTCCAGGGTGGAGTAGGGATCGGCGCTGGCGATGGAGAAGATGAAACCTTCATCTTCCAGCGGCGCCGGTTCCTGCGGCGCGGAGGTGTACAGGAAGGCACACGAGGCCAGCACCAGCAGGCCGAAGATGCCGATCACCACCTTGGTTTCCAGGGTGCCGTGCAGACGGCGCTGGTAGCTGCGGTGCAGGCTCTCGAAGCGGGCGTCCAGCCACTTCTCCAGCTTGCCCTTGCCGCCGGCGCTGTGCGGCTTGAGGATCTTGGCGCACATCATCGGGCTGAGGGTCAGGGCGATCACGCCCGACAGCAACACCGAACCGGCCAGGGTGAACGCGAACTCGGTGAACAGCACGCCGGTCAGGCCGCCCTGGAAACCGATCGGCAGATAGACCGCGACCAGGGTGGTGGTCATCGCGACCACCGGCCAGGCCAGTTCGCGCGCGCCCTTGATCGAGGCGTCGTAGGGCGACATGCCTTCCTCGATGTGGCGGTGGATGTTCTCCAGCACGATGATGGCATCGTCCACCACGATGCCGATCGCCAGCACCATCGCCAGCAGCGTCAGCAGGTTGATGGTGAAGCCCATCAGCAGCATCAGGAACAGCGCGCCCACCAGCGACAGCGGCACCGTCACCGCCGGAATCAGCACGCTGCGCAGCGAGCCCAGGAACAGGAAGATCACCACGATCACGATGATCACCGCCTCGACGATCGTGCTGACCACCTCGTCGATGGCGTCCTGGATGGATTCGGTGCTGTCGTAGGGAATCGTCGCCTTGATGCCTTCCGGCAGCTGCGGCACGATTTCGCTGTCCCACAGCTTGCGTACTTCCTTGATCACGTCCAGCGAATTGGCGTCCGGGGCGACGAAGACGCCCATGAAGGTCGCCGCTTCGCCGTTGATGCGCACCGAGGTGCCGTAGTTTTCCGAACCCAGGACCACGTCGGCGACATCGCCCAGACGGACGATCGCGCCGTTCTCCTCGCGCACGATCAGGCGACGGAACTCGTCCGCGTTGCGCAGGTCGGTACGCGCGGTCATGTCGATCGCGACCATCTCGCCCTTGGTCGAACCCACCGCCGACAGCACGTTGTTGTTCTGCAGGGCGTTGGCGACGTCGCTGGCGGTGACCCGCAGCGCGGTCATGCGGTCGGGCTTGAGCCAGACGCGCATGGCGAAGGTGCCGGCGCCGAGGATGTCGGCGCGCTGCACGCCCGAGACGGTGACCAGCTTGGGCTGGACGACGCGGGTCAGATAGTCGGTGATCTGATTGTTGTCCAGGGTCTCGGAGGCGAACGATACGTACATCGCCGCGATCTGCTGACCCTGCTGCAGGTCGATCACCGGGTCCTCGGACTCCGGCGGCAACTGGCCGCGCATCTTGTTGACCTTGGCGGCGATCTGGGTCAGCGCTTCATTCGGATCCTGGTCCAGACGGATGTAGGCCTGGATCAGGCTCACGCCGGCCGAACTGGTCGAGCTGAGGTACTCGATGCCCTCGGCGCTGGCGACCTCGCGTTCCAGTGGAGTGGTGATGAAGCCCTGGATCAGGTCGGCGTCGGCACCGTAGTAGGTGGTGCTGATGTTGATGACCGCGTTGCGGAGTTCGGGGTACTGGCGCACGTTCAATTCGGTGAACGAACGCAGCCCGAACAGCAGGATGAACAGGCTGACGACGACCGCCAGCACCGGTTTGTTGATGAAGATGTCGGTGAATTTCATCGCCGGGCTCCGTCAACGGTTTTCCGGAGCCGGCGCGGCGTTCGCGCTCGGCTGGACCTTGTTGTTGACCACTACCTCGGCGTCGTTGCGCAGTTTCAGCAGACCCGTGGTCGCGACCCGTTCGCCGGCCTTGAGGCCCTCGGTGATCGCGATGAGGTCGCCACGGGTGGCGCCGGTCTTGACGAAGCGCTGCTTGACGATGAGCTTCTTGCCGGTCAACGGTTTGCCCTGCATGTCGGTCTCGCCCTTGGCGCGTGCGACTTCCTGGATCACGTAGACCGCGTTGCCGTAGGGGTTGAAGCTGACCGCGGTCTGCGGCACGACCACCACGTTCTGGGCGCTGCCGGTATCGAAGCCGACATGCGCGAAGGTGCCCGGGCGCAATGCACTATCGGGATTGGCCAGGGTGGCCTGGACCTTGAAGTTGCGGGTGGCCGCGTCGACCAGCGGCTCCACCGCGGTGACCTCGCCCTCGAACACCTGGCCGGGCAGGGCGTCCACGGTGGCGCGGATCCGGCTGCCGCGGGCCACCTGGCCGACACGCTGCTCGGGCAGGGTGAAGTCGAGGTAGATCGGATCCAGCGTCTGCAGGGTGACGATTGCGTCGCCCGGGCTCAGGTACTGGCCAAGGCTGACCTTGCGTATGCCCAGCACGCCGCTGAAGGGCGCGGTGATGGTCTTCTGGGCGATCAGGGCGCGCTGCGCCTCGACCTGGGCCTGCGCGGTGGCGGCCTGGGTGCTGCGCTCCTCGGCGTCGGCCTGCGAGACCAGCTTGTCGCGGGCCAGCGCCTGCCAGCGGTCGCGCTGGACCGCGGCCAGCTTGGCCGAGGCTTCCAGCGAGCGCAGCACGGCCAGTTCATTGGCCGTGTTCAGCCGCGCCAGCACCGCGCCGGCCTTGACCGGCTGGCCGACGTCGATGGACAGCTCGCGCACCACGCCACCGGCCTCGGTGGTCACATCGGTGCCCTGGATGGCGACGAACGTGCCGACCGCCTGCTGGGCGTCGATCCAGCGTTCCTGCTTGGAGGTCCAGTCGGTCACGGTGGAGGCCGGCTGCGGCATGTTGTCGAAGAAGTCGTTCATCCCTTTGCCGAATATCGCCTTGGCTAGGAACACGCCGCCGAAGATCAGCGCGACGGCGATCAACATCAGCACCATGCGAAGAAGGGTGGAAGGGGGTTTCCGTGCAGTGGCATTCCGTGTCATGGCGGGCATCGGTGGTGGGGGGATTCAGGAAGACGACGAACGGGCGGGGCCCGGATCGACATCTTGGATCGCGCGATTATCACGGGATGAGACGCGGGGCCGGAAGGGAAGGAAGTCACTTCCCGCGCTTTGAATAATGACCATTACAAAATTCATCACGCCGTGTACGCATTGAACGACGCCCGGAAACAGGACACCCCGGCCAGGCCGGGGTGTCCATGTGTTCCGATGGGCTTTGCTCGCCTGTGGCGTCAGCGCGAGGTGGGGGCGTTGTGCGCCTCCAGGTATTCGCGTGAGGGCTCGTCCATCTTGTCACCGAGCACGCGCCGCACCGCGACGAAGAACACCGGGATCAGCAGCAGGCCCAGGAACGTCGCCGCCAGCATGCCGCCGATCACGCCGGTGCCGATGGCGTGACGGGCGTTGGCACCGGCGCCGGACGAGATCGCCATCGGCAGCACGCCCATGATGAACGCGAACGAGGTCATCAGGATCGGGCGGAAGCGCAGGTGGGCGGCGGTGATCACCGCATCCCGCAGGGTCTTGCCCTGCTTGCGCTCCATGACCGCGAACTCGACGATCAGGATGGCGTTCTTCGCGGCCAGGCCGATGATGGTGATCAGGCCAATCTTGAAGAAGATGTCGTTGGACAGGCCACGCATCATGGTGAAGGCCAGCGCGCCCAGGGCGCCCAGCGGCACGACCAGCAGCACCGCCACCGGGATCGACCAGCTTTCGTACAACGCCGCGAGGCACAGGAACACGACCACGATCGACAGGACCATCAGCAGGGTGGCGCTGTTGCCGGCCAGGATTTCCTGGTACGACATGCCGCTCCAGTCATAACCGAAACCCTGCGGCAGATCGTTGGTCACGATGTTTTCCATCGTGGTCATCGCCTGGCCGGAGGAACTGCCCGGCGCGGCGGCGCCGTTGATGTTCACCGCCGAATAGCCGTTGTAGCGCGACAGCGAAGGCGGCACCGATCCCATTTCCGAGTGGACCACCGTCGACAGCGGAATCATCGCGCGGCCGCCGCTGGCGTCGGTCTGCAGGCTGCTGGGCGTGTAGATGCGACCGAGCGACTCGGCACCGGTGCGGTACGGAGCATCGGCACGCATGTTCACCCGCTTGATGCGGCCCTGGTAGAAGAAGTCGTTGACATACACCGGCGCCAGCATCAGCTGGATCGAGGTGTAGATGTCGCCGACCGACAGGCCCATGGCCTGGGCCTGCACGCGATCCACGTTGAGCTGCAGCTGCGGAGCGTTTTCCAGGGTGTTCGGACGGACGCCGACCAGGGTCTTGTCCTGTCCCGCCTTGCCGAGCAGGGTGTTGCGGGCGGCCAGCAGCGCGGCCTCGCCGGCGCCGCTGCGATCCTGCAGCCACATGTCGAAGCCGCCGAACTGGCCCAGGCCCTGCACGGTCGGCAGGTTGACCACGAAGATCTGCGCGCCCTTGATGCCGTACAGCATGCCGTTGGCCTGCTGGATGAAGTCGGTGACCACGACGTCGCGCTCGTCCCATGGCTTGAGTTTGATGAACGCCATGCCGACGTTCTCGCCCTGGCCCAGGAAGCTGAAACCGGCCACCTGCATCATTCCCTCGAAGCCTTCCATCTTGCTGAGGGTGCCGCGGATCTGGGTGAAGACCTCGTTGGTCTTGCTCATGGTGTTGCCCGGGGGCAACTGCACGATCGCCAGCGCGTAGCCCTGATCTTCCTCCGGCAGGAAGCTGCTCGGGATGCGGGTGAACAGGAAGCCGCACAGCACCGTCAGCAGTGCGAACACCACCATCCAGCGCGGGGTATGGCGGATCGCGGCGCCGATGTGGCCGACGTAGGTCTTCTCGACCTTGGCGTAGTACTTCTCGAACAGGCGGAAGATGATGTTCTTCTTCTCGTGGCTGTCGTGTTCGTGCTGCTTGAGGAAGCTGGCGCACAGCGCGGGGGTGAAACCCAGCGCGAGGAACGCCGAGAACGCCATCGAGATCGCGATGGTCAGCGCGAACTGCTTGTAGATCTCGCCCGAGGCGCCGCCCTGCAGCGCGGACGGGATGAACACCGCCGCCAGCACCACCGTGATCGCGATGACCGCGCCGGTGATCTGGTCCATCGCCTTGATGGTGGCCTCGCGCGGCGGCAGCTTCTCTTCCGCCATGATGCGTTCGACGTTCTCGATCACCACGATGGCGTCGTCGACCACGATGCCGATCGCCAGCACCAGCGCGAACATGGTGAGCTGGTTGATGGTGAAGCCGATGACGCTCAGGCCCCAGAAGGTACCCAGCAGGGCGACCGGAATGACCAGGGTCGGGATGATGGTGGCGCGGAAGTTCTGCAGGAAGATCAGCATCACCAGGAACACCAGCAGGATCGCCTCGAACAGGGTCTTGACGACTTCCTCGATCGAGATGGTCACGAAGGTGGTGGTGTCATACGGCGAGAACCAGGACACGCCCTGCGGGAAGCTGGGCTGCAGCTCGTCCATCTTGGTGCGCACGGCCTCGGCCACGTTCAGTGCGTTGGCGCCCGGCAGCAGCTGGATGGCGAAGGCGCCGACCGGCTTGCCGTTGTACTGGGTGTCGAATCCGTAGTTCTGGGCGCCGAATTCCACTCGCGCCACATCCTTCAGGCGCACGGTGGAACCGTCGCTGTTGGCGCGCAGGATGATGTTCTCGAACTGTTCGGGCGATGTGAACCGGCCCTCGGCCGACACGGTCGCGGTGAACGCCTGGCCCTCCGGCGCCGGATCGGAACCGACCGAACCGGCGGCGAACTGCACGTTCTGGCCCTTGACCGCGGCCAGCACCTCGCTGGAGGACAGGTTGTAGCCCTGCAGCTTGCCCGGATCCAGCCACAGGTTCATGGCGTACTCGGAACCGAAGTGCTGGGTGCTGCCGACGCCGGGGATGCGCGAGACCTGGTCGAGCACGCGCGAGGCCAGGATGTCGTTGAGGTGATTGCGATCGACCGCCGGGTTGTCCGACTGCAGGCCGACCACCATCAGGAAGCCGGCGTTGGCCTTGGCCACCACCACGCCCTGCGCGGTCACCTCGGAGGGCAGGCGCGGGGTCGCCAGCGCGACCTTGTTCTGCACCTGGACCTGGGCGATGTCGGCGTCGGTGCCGGTCTGGAAGGTCAGGGTGACCGAGGCGCGGCCCGAGGAGCTCGACGTGGAGCTGAAATACAGCAGGTTGTCGATGCCGGTGAGCTGCTGTTCGATGACCTGGGTGACCGAACGCTCGGTGGTCTCGGCGCTGGCGCCCGGGTAGGACGCGCTGACCGTCACCTGCGGCGGGGCGATGGAGGGATAGGACTCGACACCCAGGTTGAGGATCGAGATCACGCCGGCGAGCGAGATCAGGATCGACACGACCCAGGCGAAGACCGGATGGTTGATGAAAAACTTGGGCATGGGGGCGGATCCTTATTCGGCCTTGCCTTCCGGCTTGGCGCCTTCGGCCGCGGGCTTCTGGCCCGCTGCGGCACCCGGCTGGGCCGGTTTGGCGCCGGCCGGCACGGGCTTGGCGGGAGCGCCTTCGCGAACCTTCTGCAGTCCGTCCACGACGACCTGATCGCCGGCGGCCAGCCCGCTGGTGATCAGCCAGTTGGCACCGACGGCCTGGCCTGCATCGACCAGCTTGCGCACGACCTTGCCGTCCTGGCCGACGACCATGGCATAGGCGCCCTGGGTGTCGCGCTGGATCGCGCCCTGGGGAATCAGGAAGGCGTTGTTCTGCTGGCCGAGGGTGGCGCGCAGGGTGACGAACGCGCCCGGAAGCAGCTTGCGATCCGGGTTGGGCAGGGTGGCGCGCAGCGAAACGCTGCCGGTGGCGGGATCGACCACCACGCCGGAGAAGTCCAGCGTGCCCGGCTGGTCGTACAGGCTGCCATCGGACAGCTTGACCTGGACCTTGGCGGTGCCGGTGTCGGACAACTGCACGTTGCCGCCACTCTGGGCCGAGCGCAGGGCTTCCAGCTCGGCGGCGCTGATCGAGAAGTTGACGTAGAGCGGATCGAGCTGGTCGACGGTGGTCAGCAGGGTGGCTTCACCCTGGCCGACCAGCGCGCCCTCGGTCACCTGCTGTTTGCCGGCGCGGCCTGAAATCGGCGCGGTGACGCTGGCGTAGCCCAGATTGATGCGGGCGGTCTCGACGTTGGCGCGCATCTGCTGGACCGCGGCGGCGGCGCTGCGTTCGGCGGCCTCGGCGTTGTCCAGGTCGGACCGGGACACGAACTTCTGCGGCGCCAGCTGGCGGGCGCGATCGGCGGCGGTCTTGGCGTTGGCGTAGGTGGCCTGGGCCGAGGCCAGGTTGGCCTGGGCGCCACTCAGCGAAGCGCGCAGCGGGGCCGGATCGATCTGGAACAGCACCTGGCCTTCCTTCACGTCGGTGCCTTCCTGGTACACGCGCTTGAGCAACACGCCGGACACACGGGCGCGCACGTCGGAACTGCGGACCGGCGACAGGCGGCCGACCAGGTCACGCTCCAGTGGCACGGTCTGCGGGTTGGCCTTGACCACGCCGACTTCGGGTGGCGGCATCTGCGGCTGTTCCTGGTTCTTGCTGCAGGCAGCCAGTGCCAATGTGATGGCACAGCACAGGGCGACGGAACGGACGGGGGCGATCATCGGTGGAGCTCCGTGTCAGATTTGGAATTCTTGGGGGTTTTGGAACGGGATATCCGCCGCCGCCATGCCGATGGCGGGCGGGAAGGCGCGGAGAAACCCGTCGACCGCGAACTCGGCCCAGCGGCGGCGGGCCGCGAGGCTGCGTCGATGCGGTACGGCGAAACGCTGCCGTTCGAAATCAAGGCCGGTAATCATGCTCAGCAACAGCTCGGCCGCCAGGTGCGGGTCATCCTGCTTCAGCAGGCCGCGTTCCATGGCCGAGGCGAGCCAGCGGGCAAGCCGTTCCGTCAGCCGCTCGCAACCGTCCCGGTACAGCGCTTTCGCTTCTTCGGGAAACTGGTGGGCCTCCGCGGTGAGCAACTGGCTGGTTGCGACCACCGAAGGATCGCACAGGTGGGCCAGATGCTCCATGGCGAAGGCGAGCAGGGTTCCGCGGGCGTCGTTGCCGGTGCCGGGATCGGCTTCCAGGCGCACCGTGGTCAGGTCCAGGTGCTCGTCGATCATGCTGCGCAGCAGCGCTTGCTTGCTGCCGAACTGCGCGTACAGGGTCTGCTTGGAGCAGCCCGCCCTGGCCGCGACCGCGTCCATGCTGATGCGGAATCCCTGTTCCGCAAGCAGCTCGCGGACAGCCGCATGCACGCGCTGTCGACGCTGGACCGCGGCGAAGGAGGGGAGAACGGACGACATAAGGCGCTGGACTATACCGTCCAGTTCAGAATTTGAACAGCCTTTCGAATCGGTGGGAAACGTGGGCAGCGGGGAGCGTTCATGCTCGGGGCCGCAATGGCTCGCCTATGGCCCTGTCCATTGGCCGACGCATGGGCGGCGCGGGCGCGGATCGCGGACCGCGTGAAACCCGCGGAAAGGATCGCGATGAGGTGAATCGCCTAGTCGTTCGTCCCGTACTTTGCAAGCCCGTCTTATGACGCCGCGCAACAAGTTTTGTCATGGCGACGGGGGATACAATAACCATTCGACTACCAATCGTAGAGTCTCCATCTGCATGAACGCTGTGCGCAGCTCCAGAAAAGCCCCGAAGAAACAGAAGCCCAAACCGGCCGCGGCCAAGTCCGCCAAGGCGGTGACGCCGAAGAAGACCCCGACCAAGAAGGTGGCTGCCCGACCGGAGACCGGCGCGGCCAAGGCCGCGGGGGCAGCGGGCAAGGCCGCGGCCAGCAGCAGTACCAGGACCAGCAAGACCAGCAAGACCACCCCGGCGGTGTTCTCGCTCGAACCGATCTACGCCGCGATCCGCAAGCGCGTGCCGGGCGGGCGCCAGGCCGAGGCGCAGGCTTTCGCCGAAGCGTTCTACAAGCGCATGGCCGATGACGAGTATCCGCATCACGGCCCGGACATTTGGGCGGCCATCGCCGCCGACATGCTGGATTTCGCGCGCGCGCGCAAGCCCGGCACCGCCAACGTGCGCGTGTTCAACGCGACGGCCAAGGCCAATGGCTGGGAAGCGCCGCACACGATGCTGCAGATCGTCAACGACGATATGCCTTTCCTGGTCGACTCGGTCAGCATGGCGCTGGCCGAGATGGGCGTGGGCGTGCATGTCCTCGGCCATCCGCTGGTGCGCTTCACCCGCGACAAGGCCGGCAAGGCGACCGCGGTGGGCGAGGGCAAGCCGGAATCGCTGATGGTGCTGGAAATCGATCGCCAGCAGGCCGGCGACATGCCGCGCATCGAGCAGCGCATCCGCCACGTGCTGGAAGAAGTGCGCGCCATCGTCCGCGACTGGGGCGTGATGCGCGAGAAGATGCTTTCGCTGGCCGACGACCTGGCCACCCGCCGCCTGCCGATCAGCGATGCCGGCCGGCACGAGGCGCAGGAATTCCTGCGCTGGGCGGCCAATGATCATTTCACCTTCTTCGGCTATCGCGAATACCGGGTGGAGAAGGGCGACGGCGACGGCACCCTGCGCGCGGTGGAAGACAGCGGGCTGGGCCTGCTGCGCGGCGACGACGCCTCGACCCCGCGCAACGTCAAGACCCTGGCTGCGCATTACATGCCGCAGTCCGGCTCGGTCGACGCGCTGATCCTGACCAAGACCAATCGCCGTTCGAACGTGCACCGTCCGGGCAACATGGACTACATCGGCGTGCTGGAGTTCGATGCCAAGGGCACGCCGATCGCCGAACAGCGCTTCATCGGCCTGTACACCTCCAGCGCCTACAACCGCCGCCCGTGGGAAATCCCGCTGGTGCGCGAGCGCCACGACTTCGTGATGCGCAACTCCGGCCTGTCGCCGAGCAGCCACAGCGGCAAGGCTCTGCGCCACATCCTGGAAACCCTGCCGCGCGAGGAACTGTTCCAGTCCAGCGAGGAGGAGCTCAATCGCACCGCGATGGGCATCCTGGGCCTGCAGGAACGCGTGCGCAGCAAGCTGTTCCTGCGTCGCGATCGTTATGGCCGTTTCTTCTCGGCGCTGGTGTACATCCCGCGCGATCGCTTCAACACCGACGTGCGCCTGCGCATCGAGGCGTTGCTGAAGCAGGCCCTGCACGGCGAGTACGTCGATACGAACGTCCAGTTGGGCGAGTCGCCGCTGGCGCAGCTTCACCTCACCATCCGTCCCAAGGCCGGCGAGCACATCGATGTCGACACCGCCGCGCTGGAAGCCGACATCGCCCACCTGCTGCGCAACTGGCAGGATGACCTGCGCGAGAAGCTGATCGCGCGCCACGGCGAAGCCGAAGGCCTGAAGCTGATGAGCCGCTTCGGTCGTTCGCTGCCGGCGGGCTACATCGAAGTGGTGTCGCCCGAGTTCGCCGCCAGCGACGTCGAGAACCTGGCCGCGCTCGACGGTCCGGACGCCCTGCGCCTGAGCCTGCACCGCTCGCGCCGCGCGCGCGCCGGCGAAGGCCAGCTGCGCCTGAACCTGTATCGCCAGCAGACCGACATCCCGCTCTCCGACGCGCTGCCGCTGATGGAGAACATGGGCCTGCGGGTCATCTCCGAACACCCGTTCCGCCTGGAGGCCGCCGAACCGGTCTACATCCAGGAGTTCGAGGTGGAAGCCGTGGGCGGCGCGATCGACATCGACCGCCTGCACACCCAGTTCGAGGAAGCCTTCGCCCGGGTCTGGCACGGCGACGCCGAGAACGACGGCTTCAACCGGCTGGTGCTGGGCGCGAGCCTGGCGTGGCGCCAGATCGCGATGCTGCGCGGCTACTGCAAGTACCTGCTGCAGACCGGCGTGCCGTTCTCGCAGAGTTATGTCGAAGAGACGCTCAACCGCTATCCGCTGCTGGCGCGCCTGCTGGTCGAGCTGTTCGAGGCGCGCTTCGATCCGGCGGTGGGCCGCGAGAGCAAGGCCGACATCAAGGCCGGCCAGGATCGCTTCGCCGCCCAACTGGGAGCGCTGGCGCAGGGTGACGAGGCCACGCTGTCGGCGCTGCAGCCGGTGCTCGCCGCCCGCGGCGGCAAGCGCGAGGAGCAGGTCGAGGCGACCCACAAGGCGTTGCTGAAGCTGATGGATCGCGTGTCCAGCCTGGACGAGGATCGCATCCTGCGCGGCTTCATCGGCGCCATCGAGGCGACCCTGCGCACCAGTTACTACCAGGTGGGCGCGGATGGTCAGCCGGCGCACACGATCGCCTTCAAGTTCGATTCGGCCAAGGTGCCGGATCTGCCCAAGCCGCGTCCATATCGGGAAATCTTCGTGTATGGCCCGCGCGTGGAAGGCGTGCACCTGCGTTTCGGCCCGGTCGCCCGTGGCGGCCTGCGCTGGTCGGATCGCCGCGAGGACTTCCGTACCGAGGTGCTGGGCCTGGTCAAGGCGCAGATGGTGAAGAACACCGTCATCGTGCCGGTCGGCGCCAAGGGCGGTTTCTTCGTCAAGCGTCCGCCGGTGGGAGGCGATCGCGACGCGGTGCTGGCCGAAGGCATTGCCTGCTACAAGATGTTCATCCAGGGCCTGCTGGACATCACCGACAACATCGTCGGCGGCAAGATCATCCCGCCGGTGAACGTGGTCCGCCACGATCTGGATGATCCGTACCTGGTGGTCGCCGCCGACAAGGGCACGGCGACCTTCTCCGACATCGCCAACGGCCTGGCCATCGCCCATAACTTCTGGCTGGGCGATGCGTTCGCCTCCGGCGGTTCGGTCGGTTACGACCACAAGGGCATGGGCATCACCGCGCGTGGCGCCTGGGAATCGGTCAAGCGCCATTTCCGCGCGCTGGGCCGCGATTCGCAGACCCAGGACTTCACCTGCGTGGGCATCGGCGACATGTCCGGCGATGTGTTCGGCAACGGCATGCTGCTGTCACCGCACATCCGCCTGGTGGCGGCGTTCGACCACCGCCACATCTTCCTGGATCCGTCGCCGGAAGCGGCGCGCAGCTTCCAGGAGCGCCAGCGCCTGTTCAAGCTGCCGCGTTCCAGTTGGGCCGACTACGACACCAAGCTGATCTCCAAGGGCGGCGGCGTGCACCCGCGTTCCGCCAAGTCGATCGAGATCACCCCGCAGGTGCGCGAGGTGCTGGGCCTGGCCGATGGCGTGAAGTCGCTGTCACCGAACGAACTGATGAGCGCGATCCTGAAGTCGCCGGTTGATCTGTTGTGGAACGGCGGCATCGGCACCTACGTCAAGGCCAGCAGCGAGACCAACGCCGATGTCGGCGACCGCGCCAACAACGGCCTGCGCGTGGACGGCCGCGATCTGCGCTGCAAGGTGGTGGGCGAGGGCGGCAACCTGGGCCTGACCCAGCTGGGCCGCATCGAGGCCGCCCAGCACGGCACCCTGCTCAACACCGACTTCATCGACAACTCCGCCGGCGTGGACACCTCCGACCACGAGGTCAACATCAAGATCCTGCTCAACGGCGTGGTGCAGGAGAAGAAGTTGCGCATGGACGCCCGCAACAAGCTGCTGGCGGACATGACCGACGAAGTCGCGCAGCTGGTGCTGTGGGACAACTACCGGCAGAACCAGGCGCTCAGCCTGATGGAGCGGATGAGCGCCGCGCGCCTGGGTTCCAAGCAGCACTTCATCCAGACCCTGGAATCTCAGGGGCTGCTGGACCGCCAGATCGAATACCTCCCGTCGGATGCGGAACTGTCCGAGCGCAAGGCGCGCGGGCAGGGCATGACCCGGCCGGAGCTGGCGGTGCTGCTGTCGTACTCCAAGCTGGTGGCGTTCCAGCAGTTGCTGGATTCCGACATCCCGGAAGATCCGTACCTGTCCAAGGAACTGCAGCGCTACTTCCCCAAGCCGTTGCAGAAGAAGTACGCCGCGGACATGGAGAAGCACCGCCTGAAGCGTGAAATCATCGCCACCGCGGTGACCAACACCACCATCAACCGGATGGGTGCGACCTTCCTGCTGCGCATGCAGGAAGACACCGGCCGCAGCCCGGCGGAGGTCGCCAAGGCCTTCACCATCACCCGCGAGACCCTGGACGCCCGCGAACTGTGGAACCAGATCGACGCGCTCGACGGCAAGGTGCCGGAGTCGGTGCAGATCGATGCGCTGCAGGTGATCTGGTCGGTGCAGCGCACCTTCACCCGCTGGCTGCTGACCCGGCAGGGACCGATCCCGGCGATCGCGACCGCGGTGGAGCGCTACTACGACGGCTTCAACGAAATCCGGGCCGCCGACGGCGTGCTGCCGGACTCGCTGCGCCCGGCGTACAACGCCAGCCTGCAGACCTGGAAGGACAAGGGCCTGCCGGTCGCGTTGGCCGGCCAGCTGGCGGCGCTGCCCTATCTGGAGCCGTCCTGCGACATCATCGAACTGGCGCGCGCCCGCAAGCTCAAGCCGGTCGAGGTGTCGAAGGTCCACTATCGCCTGGGCGAAGCGCTTCACCTGCCCTGGCTGGTGGATCAGGTCGACGCCCTGAAGGTGGATGGCCGCTGGCATGCGGTGGCGCGTGGCGTGCTGCGTGACGAGCTGACCAACCACCAGCGCACCCTGACCGCGCAGGTGCTGTCGATGCCGGGCGGCAATGCCGACGCCAAGGTCCAGGCCTGGCTGCAGCGCGGTGATGCGGGCCTGCGGTTCACCCTGACCATGCTCAACGAGCTGGCCGCGCAGAAGACGCTGGACTACCCGACCGCCTCGGTCGCGGTGCAGCGACTGGGCCAATTGGCCGCGCAGGGCTGAGCGACATCGCAGGTGAGGACAACGACAGGCCGGGGAAACCCGGCCTGTCGCTTTTTGTTTTCGGAAAGATGCCGGATGGTTTGACCGCGGCATGCCACGCGCGCGTGGCGGCTTCCCCGCCCCGGAACGGGGGACGTGCCGGCTTCGGTCATCCCATCCGGGCGTTCTGCCGTTATCCTCTCCGGCAAGTCACCAGGAACCCGGGATGAGCCAGACACCCCGCATCGCCTTTCTCGCCAGTCCGGCTGCCGAAGCGCAGCAGGCGCTGGTCGAACTGACCGCCCTGCATGGCAGCCACGATCCCCACGAAGCCGACGTGCTGTGCGCGCTGGGGGGCGACGGTTTCATGTTGCAGACCCTGCATCGGCACGGCAGCCTGGGCAAACCGGTGTTCGGCATGAAGCTGGGAACGGTCGGGTTCCTGATGAACCAGTATCGCAGCGACGATCTGCTCGACCGGATCGCCCAGGCCGAGCCGGCCAAGCTGCGTCCGCTGGAAATGCTGGCGCTGACCGAATCCGGCGCCAGCACCGGTTCCCTGGCCTACAACGAGGTCTCGCTGCTGCGCCAGACCCGCCAGGCCGCGCATATCCGCATCGACCTGAACGGGCAGACCCGGCTGGACGAGCTGATCTGCGACGGCGTGCTGACGGCCACGCCGGCCGGCAGCACCGCCTACAACTTCTCCGCGCACGGCCCGATCCTGCCGCTGGGCTCCAGCACGATCGCGCTGACCCCGATCGCGCCGTTCCGGCCGCGGCGCTGGCGCGGGGCGATCCTGCGGGCGAACACCGAGGTCCGGTTCCGGGTACTGGATCCGTACAAGCGACCGGTCAGCGCCACCGCCGACTCGCACGAAGTCCGCGATGTGGTGGAAGTGACCATTCGCGAATCGCAGGACCGGACCGTGACGTTGTTGTTTGACCCGGAACACAATCTGGAGGAACGTATCCTCAGCGAACAGTTCGTGGTGTAAGGCCGTGCTGTAAGGCGGATGCGGGAAAGCGGCGTGGGGACGCCGTCATGCAGCAAGCAACGTCAGGGCCGTCCGGCACCGGGAGGAGTGCGGGGCGGGTAGTCCGATGCCGAACAGGAGTCAGGGGATGAAACGCTGGTGGTTGTGGGGACTGTGCGCGCTGTTGCCCGCGCAGGCGGTGGAAGCGTGTGGTCTGAACACGCACATGACGCCGTTCGAATTGCAGGCCGGGGCCACGCCCTCGGATGCGTCGGAAGACAGCCTGCGCGCGCCCGAATTGAAGGTCACCGAGATAACCCGCGGATTGGGCGGAGCACCCGGCACGTGCGATGGTTCGGGCCTGCTGGGGGTGCGCCTGGAGTGGCCGCGTGGCGACTACAAGCTGGAAGACATCGGTTTCGAGTTCCGGGTCGTCTCCGCCGATTCGCCGTATGCGCTGTTCCCGGCGGAACCGGTGCGGGTGATCAGCGACAGCCGCCGGGCCGAGTTGCTGTTCCTGTGGCCCGATGATGCGCCGGGGCAGCAGAAGCCGCTGCGGATCGAAGTCGAGGTGCGGGCGGTCACCCGCGACTACCGGCGCGGTCCAGCCGCGCGTTTCAGCGTGGATTCGACCGAGGACTGATGCGGCGAAGCCGTGGGCCGCGAAACGGCCCGGTGATGGCGGATATGGCGGATACTGTGCGCATGGCCGACAACACCCCCCGCCTGTTGACCGTCGCGGTGACCTCGCGCGCCCTGTTCGATCTCGAGGACAGCCACACGCTGTTCGAGCGGCAGGGCGTTGACGCCTACAGCGACTACCAGCGCAAGCACGAGGACGATGTACTCGCGCCCGGCGTCGCGTTTCCGGTGGTGCGCAAGCTGCTGGCGCTCAACGCCGGCGCGTCCGCCGACACGCCGCGGGTGGAAGTCATCCTGCTGTCGCGCAACTCCGCCGATACCGGTCTGCGCATCTTCAATTCCATCCAGCATCACGATCTGGGCATCGTGCGCGCGGTGTTCACGTCCGGCGAGCCGACCTGGCCCTACATCCGGCCGTTCGGCGCCGACCTGTTCCTGTCCGCGAACCCGGATTCGGTCCGGCGCTCGCTGGAGCACGGCATCGCCGCGGCCACCATCCTGCCGGCGCAGGCCCACCAGCAGCGCCACGACGGGCAACTGCGGATCGCCTTCGACGGCGACGCGGTGATCTTCGGCGACGAGAGCGAGCGCATTTCGCGCGAACAGGGCGTGGAGGCTTTCGGCCGGCACGAGCGCGAGAACGCGCGCGCGCCGCTGTCGGGCGGGCCGTTCAAGGGCTTCCTGTCGGCGCTGCACCAGTTGCAGCAGGTGTTTCCGGCCGGCGAGCACTCGCCGATCCGCACCGCGCTGGTCACCGCCCGATCGGCGCCGGCCCACGAACGGGTCATCCGCACACTGCGCGAGTGGGGCGTGCGCCTGGACGAGGCGCTGTTCCTGGGCGGACGCCACAAGGGGCCGTTCCTGGATGCGTTCGGCGCCGACATCTTCTTCGACGACTCGCAGCACAACATCGACAGCGCGCGTCCGCATGTCGCTGCCGGCCACGTCCCCCACGGGGTCGCCAACGATCCCGCGCCGTGAAGGACGGCGCGCCCCGGGTTCATCGCGGCTGGTGGTACACCACGCTCCAGTTCACCCGTGACGTGACCCAGAGCCGGATGCTGACCTGGTGGCCGGACGTACTCCAGGTCGGATATACGCGCACCATGTTGGCGGTGTTGCTGTTGCGACCGCAGCCCCGCCGGATTGGCATCATCGGCCTGGGCGGAGGCTCGCAGGCCAAGTTCTGCCACCGGCATCTGCCGGACGCCGACATCGAGGCGTTCGAAAGCCATGCAGGCGTGCTGGGTCTGCGCGAGACCTTCCGCATTCCCGCCAACGGCGCTCGCTTCCAGGCCCGCCTTGGCGATGGCGCCGCGATGCTGCGGCAGCGGCGCGGCGCCTACGACCTGTTGCTGGTGGATGCGTACGAGCCCGAAGGCATTTCCCCGGCGGTATCGACCCAGGCCTTCTACCACGATTGCCGCGAGGCGCTGGCCGAGGGCGGGGCGATGGCGATCAATCTGTACGCCACCGATGCGCGGCGCCACCTGGTGCGTTTGCGTCGCGCCTTCGACGGCCGCGCATTGGCGCTGGAGGAACCCCGGATGGGCAACCGGATCGCCTTCGCCTGGCAGCCCGGCGGCGAGCCGGCCGATCCGCGCGAAGCCCTGATGCGCCTGCCGCGCGCCGCACGCTGGCAACTGGCCGCGCGATTCCTGCGCCTGGCACGCGCGCGCCAGGATTGGCGGCCGCGCGAGCGCTGACCCGTAAAGCCGACCTTGCCCGACTGGGGCGGCATGAGCACTCGGACATCCCCGGCAGCCGTGAAAGCGGCGCGGGCCCCGCCCTGCGGGACGTCAGTCCAGCGGCAGGCGGATGTCGGTCAGGCGCCAGCGCAGTCCCTGGCGGGTGAACACGCAGACCACCGGGCGGCCGTTCTCGTCGTGGATGGTCGCGGTGAAGCGCGACAGCGATTCGAAGTGGTGCTCGGCGTTCTTCAGTGGATCCGCGGGCACCGCCGGCGCGTGGGTATCGCCGCCGACGGTATCGCCGACCGCCTTCTTCCACATCGAGCGGCCCTGCAGGATCGCGCCGATGCCCAGTGGCGTCACCATCGTGTCGACGCCGCTGCCGATCAGGTTGTTGGCGACCGAAAGCGCGAACGAGCCGAGCAGGCTGGACTGGAATTCGGGACCGGCGCGACGGGCCAGCTGATCCTCCACCTGCGCGCGCAGATTGACCCGCAGAGCGGGAAAGTCCACGTGGCGTTCCAGCCTGGCGGTGTCCTGTTCGGCCAACGCCTGGCGGATGCCGTGGATCGCCAGATAGGGGCCGGCGGCGAGGTAGCCGACGAAGCCGGCGAGCAGCAGGACAACCAGGGCGATCCACTTCTTCATGGCTAGAACTCCAGGTCCAGGGCCGCGCACAGGTAGTCGACGAACGGCGCCAGGACGGCCAGATCGGCGGCCACCACCTGGCGCAGCTTCGGCCCGGTCATCACGCTGTCCTCCAGCGAGCGCCAGAACACGAAGTTCTTGTGCTTCAGATCGTCGATGAACTCGAAATCGGCCGGGAAGCCGCGCGGCGGCCGCGTCAGCATCTCGCTTTCCTCGAACTCGAAACGCCGGCGGAATTTCGGCGCATGCGCGGCCGCCTTCCAACTGCCGGGATTGTCGAAGATGAACTGCCGGACCCGGCGCTGGGTGTCCGGTTCCGGATGCCAGAGACCGGCGCCGACGAAGCATTCGCCGGGCTGCAGGTGGATGTAGAACGAAGGCGCCGCGACCTGCTTGCGCCGCTCGTGGTACAGGCGCGCGCCCTGCCAGGGCTTGTAGGGCGACTTGTCGGTGGAGAAGCGGGCATCGCGGTAGATGCGGAACAGCGAGCCGCCGACCGTTTTCGGATCCGAGCGGAAGTGTTCGCTGATCTGCGCCAGATCCGGCTGCAGATCGGTCAGCAGGCGCAGGAATGGTTCCTTGACGTGTTCCTCGTACTTCGCCTTGTTCGCGGCGAACCAGGTCTTGTCGTTGTGCCGCGCCAGTCCGCGCAGAAACTTGAAACTGGCGTCGGAAAAATAACTGCTCACAGACTCTGCTCCAGATCCCGGCCCCAGGCCTGCAACTGATCGAGCAGGGCCTGCCTGGGGCCGTCGGTGGTGGGGGCCGCGCGCAGCACGGCGATTTCGGCGTGGAAACCCTCGAAGCCGTACTCCGACAATCCACTGTCGCCGATCAGGCGCCGGCGGCGGTAATCGTCCCAGCGCAGGCGTTCGTCGGCGGTCAAGGTGCCTGGCCAGTTGCGTGCGCGGTAGCGGAACAGCAGTTCCGGCAGGCGAGGGTCGCGGAAGCCGAAATCATGCTGGCCCAGTTGTTCGGGCGGGGTGGCGCGCAGTTCCGGGAACCGGCGGCGGTCGCCGTCCCCCAGGAAGCCTCCATACAACGACGCATCCGCGTCGGGCACGGCGAACTCGCGCTCGCCGGCGAACACGCGACGGACCTTCTCGGCCAATGCGGGTCCGGCCGCGCGTACTCGGGTGGAGTTGGCTTCGGCGATCAGCGGGTCGATGCGCAGCCGTTCGAAGTCGGCGTCGCGCAGATGCGCCAGCGCGACCAGCACCGGCGCCTTGTTCAGGTGGATTTCCTTCAACGGGATCCGCGACTCACCCGGCGGCAGGTCGGCCGCCGGCGTATACAGGCGATCGGCGATGGCTTCCGGAGCCAGGTGCAGCAGCGGTTCCGGATCGGCGTCCAGATCGAACACGATGATGCGGTTGTCATATTGGGGATGACGGGCCAGCGGCAGCACCAGCGCCGCGCACATCCGGCTGGCCGGGTAGCGCTGGGAGATGTGCAGCACCGGCGTCATCGCAACGGTGTCCAGCAGGCTGGCGGCGAAGCGTTTGTCGCGCAGCTTCAGTGCGTACTCCCACAGCCGCGGTTGAGCCTCGCGCATCCGCCGGGCCATGCCGATGGTGGCGCGCACGTCCGACAACGCTTCGTGGGCGTCGCCCTGGCGCACGTCGTTGGCCAGGGCCAGATGCTCCAGCCGGAACGAGGCGACGCCGTCCTCGCGCTGCGGCCAGGTGATCCCGTCCGGCCGCAGCGCATGGGTCAGCCGCATGACATCCAGCAGATCCCAGCGCGAATTGCCGTTGCGCCATTCGCGTTCGTAGGGATCATGGAAGTTGCGGAACAGGCCGTGGCGGACGAACTCGTCGTCGAAGCGCAGCGAGTTGTAGCCCAGCGTGCAGGTCTGCGGGCGCGACATTTCCTCGGCGATGCGGGCGAAAGCGGCCGCTTCGTTGACGCCGTCCCGCCAGGCCTGCTGTGGCGCGATGCCGGTGATCAGGGTGGCGGTTGGCGAGGGCAGCAGGTCGTCGGCGGGCTGGACGAAGAAGCTGATCGGTTCCTCGATCGGATTCAGTTCCGCGTCGGTGCGCTGGGCCGCGAACTGGGCGATCCGGGTGCGGCGCGGATCCGCGCCGAAGGTTTCCAGATCGTAGAACAGGAAGCTGGCGCTCACCGCGCGTCCGCCTCCAGCGGCGGCAGCCGGCGCAGCACCTCGGCATCGACCTGCGCCCAGTCGAGCTGATCCAGCCGTTCGCGGCCACGGGTGGCTTCGACCAGCAGGTCGCGCTGCACGATGCTGCGCTCCAGCGCGACCCGGTAGGGAATGCGCATGAAGGTGACCATGGTGTAGTGCGGCACGAACCGGCCCGGATGCCGCTCCTGCAGCGCGCGCTCCAGCTCGCGCTGGAGCAGGAAGGCCTGGTCGTCGACCTTGTCGCGCATCTCGACGTAGTTTTCCAGCGCCATTTCCTGGATCGCGCGCGCATCGGGCTGGCGTTCGCGCTCGAAGGCGGCGAAGGCTTCGGCGCGATCCTCGTGCCGCTCCAGTTGCTCGGCCAGCGCCACGCAGTCCTCGAATGCGCAGTTCATGCCCTGGCCGTGGAACGGCACCATCGCGTGGGCCGCATCCCCCAGCAGCACGGCGCGTTCATCGATGTGCCAACGGTCCAGATACAGCGTGGCGAGCAGGCCGACCGGATTGCGATGCCAGTCTTCCTCCAGATGTGGAATCAGCGGGATCGCGTCCGGGAAGTCGCGCTCGAACAGCGCGCGGGCCTGGGCCGGCGTGTGCACGGTATCGAAGCCGGGATCACCATGGTTGGGCAGGAACAGGGTGACGGTGAAGGTCTTTTCGTCGTTGGGCAGGGCGATGCACATGTAGTGGCCTCGGGGCCAGATGTGCAGGGCGTTGGCTTCGATCTGGAAGCCGCCATCGGCGGTCGGCGGGATTTCCAGTTCCTTGTACGAATGATCGAGGAAGTCGGTCCGCTCACCAAGGTCGGTGCGCAGCCGCATCGCCGCGCGCAGCGACGAACCGGCGCCGTCGGCGCCGACCAGCGACACGAAATCGATCGGGTGCCGGCCGCCGTCGCGTTCATCGATGAACGTGGCGACGCGATCCTGGAAATCGACCGTGTCCAGCTGGCGATGGAAATGCAGCGAGGCGCCGGCCTGTTCGGCCAGGTCGAGCAGGGTGATGTTGAGGTCGCCGCGATGCACCGACCAGATCACCTCCGAGTCGTCACGGCCGTAGCGCTGCAACTGCGGCTGGCCCTCGCGCGGGTGGACCATGCGCCCGCGCATCATCACCGCCTGCTTCATCACCGCCTCGTCGGCGTCGGCCTGGCGCAGCGCATGCCGGCCGCGTTCGGCCAGCGCCAGGTTGATCGACCGCCCGCCGGCGTAGCCCTTGAGGCGCGGGTCGCCGCGCTTTTCGTACACGTCCACCCGCCAACCCTTGCGGGCCAGCAGGGTGGCCAGCAGGGCCCCGGCCAGGCCGGCGCCGATGATGGTGAGGGAACGGTCGTTGGGTGTGCTCACAGGTTGCTCCGGATCAGACGCCGCGCCAGGTCTCCACTTCCTCGACGAAGCGGTAGACATCCATGAAACGGTTGTACAGCGGGGCCGGCGAGATGCGGATGACATCCGGCTCGCGCCAGTCGCCGATCGTGCCGACCGATGCCAGGTATTCGAACAGATCGCGTCCGCGCTCGCGGCCGCCGACGACACGCAGCGACAACTGCGCACCGCGCTGCGCGGGGTCGGACGGCGTGACGATCTCCAGCGCGTCGCCGACCCGTGCGCGGATCAGCGCTTCCAGGAAGCCGGTCAGCTTCTCCGACTTGGTCCGCAGCGCGCGCATGCCGCCGGCCTGCGCGATCACCTCCAGCGAGGCGCGCAGCGGCGCCAACCCCAGGATCGGCGGGTTGCTGAGCTGCCAGCCGTCGGCGCCGGAGGTGGGCGCGAATTCCGGACCCATCCGGAAGCGGGTGTCCTTGCGGTGTCCCCACCAGCCGGCAAAACGCGGCCGGTCCGTATCGGCATGGCGCGCGTGCACGAACGCGCCCGCGACCGCGCCGGGACCGGCGTTGAGGTACTTGTAATGGCACCACACCGCGAAATCGGCGCCGCTGTCGTGCAACCGCACCGGCAGGTTGCCGACCGCGTGGGCCAGGTCAAAACCGACCACGGCGCCCTGCGCGTGGCCGAGCCGGGTGATTTCAGCCAGATCGAAAGCCTGCCCGGTGCGGTACTGGATGCCCGGCCACAGCACCAGCGCCAGTCGCGGCCCATGCTCGGCGATGGCGCGTTCGATGGCCTGCATCGACACGGTGCCGTCGGCCTGATCGGGTGCCAGTTCGATCAGGTCGCGCGCCGGGTCGAAGCCATGGAAACGCACCTGCGACTCCAGCGCGTAACGGTCCGACGGAAAGGCGCCGGCTTCCATCAGGATCGCCGGGCGCTCGGCGGTGGGCCGGTAGAAGCTGACCATCATCAGGTGCAGGTTGGCGGTCAGCGAATTCATCGCCACCACCTCGGCCGGCTGCGCGCCGACCACGTCGGCCAGTCCGTCGCGGACCAGTTCGTGATAGGTCATCCACTGGGCCGGTTCGGTGAAATGGCCTTCCACCGCCTCGTTGGCCCACTTGTCCAGCACTTCCTGCACGTACTTGCGTGCGCCGCGCGGTTGCAGGCCCAGCGAGTTGCCGCAGAAATACAGTTGCTCGTTGTGCTTGTGCTTCGGAATCAGGAACTCGTTGCGCAGGGCGCGCAGCGGATCGGCGGCGTCGAGGGCGATGGCGTGGGTACGGGACAGCGCGTCGGTCATGAAGAGGCAGGAGAAAAGGTGGGAAGGAGGGTGGTCTTGCGGTAGCTGGCGGGAAGCTCGCTGACTTCCGTGCAGATCTGCAGGGTGTACGGGCCCGCCGGCAGATGCGCCTGAAGTGCTCGCGACAGGATCTCGGAAAGCGCCGCGCAGACGGTCTCATCGCGGCCGGGCAGGATGCGCAGGCGGGCGTGCGCGAACGCGCGTGGCGCCTGTCCGTCGGTGCCGACGCGGAAGTGATCCAGCGCGACCACGCGACTCTTGATCGCCTCCTCGTCGAAATGGCCGCTGGCCACAAGCGCCTCGTTGAGACGTTGCAGCAGCGGTTCCGCATCGAGGGCGAGATTGGCGGTGTATTGCAGGGTCAGGTGCGGCATGGTCAGTCGAACCGTTGCCGCGAAAGGCCGAGCCATTCCAGCGCGGTGCCGTGATAGAGGCGGGCCTGGCCGGGTTCGTCCAGGCCAAGCGCGGCGATGCCGGCGCCCGGTTCCTGTTCGCCCAGCGGGAACGGATAGTCGGTGCCCAGCATCACCCGTTCGGTGCCGACGGTGTCCAGCAGGTAGCGCAGCGCGCGTGGATCGGCCACCCAGGAATCGAAGTAGACCCGATCCAGATACTCACGCGGATTGCGGTGATTGTCGGTGGCGACCAGATCGGGACGCATGTTGAAGCCGTGCTCGATGCGACCGATGGTGTAGGGGAAGCTGCCGCCGCCGTGGGCGAAGCAGACCTTCAGGCCGGGCAGGCGCTCCAGCACGCCACCGAATATCAGGCAGCAGGCCGCGCGCGACTGCTCGGCCGGCATGCCGACCAGCCAGGGCAGCCAGTACTTGGGCATGGACGCCGCGCCCATCATGTCCCAGGGATGCACCAGTATCGCGGCGCCCAGTTCGCTGGCGGCCTGGAAGAATTCGAACAGCTCCGGCGCATCCAGGTTCCAGTCATTGACATGGCTGCCGATCTGCACGCCCTGCAGGCCCAGCTGATCCATGCAGCGCTCCAGCTCCTGCACCGCCAGCCGCGGCGACTGCAGCGGCACCGTGCCGATACCGGCGTAGTGGCGCGGATAGTCGCGGCAGGCGGCGGCGGTGTGATCGTTGAGCGCCTGGTGCAGTTCCAGCGCCTGGTGCGGCTTGGCCCAGTAGCTGAACATCACCGGCACCGTGCTGATCACCTGCACCTGCACGCCGAACTTGGCGTAGTCGGCAATCCGTTCCACCGGATCCCAGGTCTTGGGCCAGATCTCGCGGAAGAAACGCCCGTCCTTGTAGATGCGGTGGCGGCCGTCGTCGCCGTGATGAATCACCGGGAAGCGGTTGTCGCCGTACTTGCCGGCCAGATCGGGCCAGTCGCGCGGGAGGAAATGGGCGTGTGTATCGATCTTCAGCATGGAGCGCTCAGGTATCCGCCATCACATACTTGCCGGGTGCCGGGTTCAGGTGTCCGCACTGCGCGCAGGTCCGGTGCCCGGGCGAGGAGTAGAAGCGGTCGAACACCGGCGGGAAATCGGTCTCGATGTTCTTCAGGGTGAAATACTCCTCGTACAGCTTGTGGTTGCAGCGCTCGCAATACCAGAGCAGCCCGTCCTGCTCGTGCGGCAGGCGCCGGCGCTCGATCACCAGTCCGACCGAGTCGGGCATCCGCTGCGGCGAATGCGGCACGCGCGGCGGCAGCAGGAAGATCTCGCCGGCGCGCAGCGGGATGTCGCGCACCGCGCCATCTTCCTGGATCTTCAGCACCATCTCGCCCTCGAGCTGGTAGAACCACTCCGGGCCTTCGTCGTAGTGGAAGTCGGTGCGCTGGTTGGGACCGCCGACCACCATGACGATGAAGTCGCCCGCGTAGATCACCTTGTTGCCGACCGGCGGCTTCAGCAGATGGCGGTGTTCCTCGATCCAGGCCTGCAGGTTGAGCGGTCCGGGCAGCATGTCAGCGTTCCTCGGGCAAGGCGGCGACGCACTTGAGTTCGATGGCGATGGGCGTGGGCAGCGCGGTGATACCCAGGGTGGTGCGGCACGGCGCGCGCGCAGGGTCCGGGAAATGCTCGGCCCAGACCTGGTTGTAGACCTTGAAGTCGCGAGCCATGTCGGTGAGATAGACGGTCACGTCGACCAGATCCTCCCAGCGCGCGCCGCTGGCTTCCAGCACCGTGCGCACGTTGGCGAACACCGCGCGCGCCTGCGCCTGGATGTCGTAGCCGCGGACGCGGCCGTCGGCGAAATAGTCGTTGCCGGGAATGGCATCGGTGGCCGGATCCCGCGGACCGATTCCGGACAGGAACAGCAACTGGCCGACCCGGCGCGCGTGCGGATACGCGCCGACCGGCACCGGTGCCGCCGTAGTCCGGATGCCTTCACCCATCGCGCCGATCCCCGCGCGCCGGCATCCGCGCCAGCGCCTGTTCGTAGGTCGGGTGCAGGCGCTCGGCGGCATCCACGTCCATGCCCAGTTCACGCACACGGCCGTCGAACAGGCTGTAGACCCAACCGTGCACGGTCAAGGGCTGGTTGCGCGCCCAGGCATCCTGCACCACCGTGGTCTGGCAGACGTTGAATACCTGCTCGATGACGTTCAGTTCGCACAGGCGGGCGTGGCGCAGCGATTCGGTGTCCTCCTCGGCGAGGCGGACGGCATGCTTGGTCGCCACGTCGGCCACGTGGCGCAACCAGTTGTCGGCCAGTCCGACCCGGGCGCCGGTCATCGCCGCATGCACGCCGCCGCAGCCATAGTGGCCCACCAGCAGGATGTGCTCGACCTTGAGGATGTCGACCGCGAACTGGATGACCGACAGGCAATTGAGGTCGCCGTGCGACATGACGTTGGCGATGTTGCGGTGGACGAACACCTCGCCCGGATCCAGGCCCAGGATCTGGTTGGCGGGCACGCGCGAGTCGGAACAGCCGATCCACAGATAGCGCGGCGATTGCTGCTGCGACAGGCGCTTGAAGAAGCCGGGATCCTCGTGCTTGATCCGTTCGGCCCATTCACGGTTGTTGCGCAACAGGTTCTCGAGTTCGCTATCACTCATCGGCGGTATCCGGTTCGGGCGGGGGGAGGGGGAGCGCTGGGCGGTCCACCACGTAGTTTGCGCCGATCGGCGTGGATCGTCAGCCATCGGATGGATGCGGGGCGGTACGGCGGCCTCCGGTCAGCGCAGATCGATGCAGACATTCCTGGCCTCGGTGAAGAAGCGCATCGCCTCCAGGCCACCCTCGCGTCCCAGCCCCGAGTGGCCCATGCCGCCGAACGGCGTGCGCAGGTCGCGCATCAGCCACGTGTTGATCCAGACGATGCCGGCGTGGACCCGCGCGGCCAGGCGGTGTGCGCGGCCGAGGTCTCGGGTCCAGATCATCGCCGCCAGCCCGTAGTCGCCGGCGTTGGCCAGGGCCAATGCATGTTCCTCGTCGTCGAACGCCTGCAGGGTCGCCACCGGACCGAAGATCTCCTCCAGGTTGCTCGCCGAATCGGGACCCAGTCCTTCGATGAGGGTCGGCTCGATGAACCAGCCGCCCCGGGGGCAGGCGTCGCCCCCCAGCAGGAACCGTCCGCCCTCGGCACGGGCGCGGGCGATGCACGCGACCACCTTGTCGTAATGGGCCTGCGAGACCAGCGGTCCGAGATCGGTCGACGGGTCGGCGGGATTGCCCACCTTCAGGGCCTTGGCGCGGGCGACGAACGCCTCGCGGAATTCGTCGTGGATCGCGCGTTCAACCAGCAGGCGCGAGCCGCACAGGCAGATCTGCCCGGAATTCTGGAACGCTGAACGCACCAGGGTATCGAGCTGGCCGCGCCAGTCGCTGTCGGCGAACACCAGGGTCGGGTTCTTGCCGCCGAGTTCGAGCGAAATCTTCTTCAATTGCGGTGCGGCCAGCGCCGCGATGCGCTGGCCGACGCGGGTGCTGCCGGTGAAGGACACCGCCTTGATCCGCGGGTCGGCCACCAGCGGTTCGCCCACCTGCGGGCCGGTTCCATGGACCAGGTTGAACACGCCTGGCGGAAAACCGATCCCGGCCGCCAGTTCCGCCAGCATCGTGGCGGTCAGCGGCGTGACCTCCGAGGGTTTGGCGACCACGGTGTTGCCTGCCGCCAGCGCGGGGGCGATTTTCCAGGTGAACAGGTAGAGCGGCAGGTTCCACGGCGAGATGGTCGCCACCGCGCCCAGCGGCTGGCGCAGGGTGTAGTTGAGGCCCGCTTCCCCGTGGTGGGATTCGCTGGCGGACTGGCCCGCCGCCTGGGCGAAGAAGCGCAGGTTGGCGGCGGCGCGCGGAATTTCGACCTCGCGCGCCAACCGGATCGGCTTGCCGCCATCGCGGGATTCGGCGTCGGCGAAATCATCCACGCGTGCTTCCAGTGCGGCGGCCAGCCGTTCCAGCCAGGCGGCGCGTTCGCTGTTGCGCAGCGCCGCCCAGCCGGGCGCCGCGCGCACGGCCGCATCGATGGCGACGGTCACGTCGTCGGCGTTTCCGTCCGCGACCTGGGCGTACGGCCGGGTATCGGCCGGCGCGTGCACCACCCGCCAGTTGCCATTGCGGGCCGCCTGCGGCTGGCCATCGATCCAGTGGGTCAGTGATTGCATGGCGCCAGCTTAACCCGGCGCGCGCCGGTCGCCTGCTGCATTGCGGTCTCGCCGCCGCGGCGCGTTCCGGTCAGATGGATTGCATGCGGCCGCCATCCACCGCCAGGCTGACCCCGCTGATGTAGCCGGCGGCGGGCGAGGCGAGGAAGGCGATGGCGGCGGCGACTTCACCCGGATCGGCGAAGCGGCCCGCCGGCACCGTGGTCAGCATGCCGGCGGCGATCGTGGCTTCGTCCTTGCCGCTGGCGGCGCTGCGATCATCGAGGATCTGCTGCAGGCGCCGGGTGCGGGTGTAGCCCGGCAGTACATTGTTGACGGTGATGCCGTCGGCCCCGAGTTCGCGCGACAGGGTCTTGGCCCAGGACGCCACCGCACCGCGGATGGTGTTGGACACGCCCAGGTTGGGAATGGGCTCCTTCACCGAGGTGGAGATCACGTTGACGATGCGTCCCCAGCCGGCGTCCCGCATGCCGGGAACCACGAGGCCCGCCAGCAGCTGGTTCGCCAGCAGATGGCGCTGGAACGCATCGAGGTAGGCCGCGGCCCCGGCGTCGATGGCACGTCCTCCCGGCGGACCGCCCGTGTTGTTGATCAGGATGTGCACGGGCGATTTGGCCACCAGCGCCCCGACGCCCGCCTGCAGCGCGGCGGGCTCGGCCAGATCCGCCGCGAGCCAGCCATGCGATTGGCCCGGCGTGATCGTCGGCAGGCCCGCGGCGACTTCCGCCAGCACCTCGGCCCGTCGCGCGAGCAGGGTGACGCTGGCGCCGAGCAGCGCCAGTTCGCGCGCCGCCGCGCGGCCGATGCCTTCGGACGCGCCGCAGACCAGCGCGTGGCGACCGGACAGGTTCAGATCCATCGGAACTCCTCGAGATGCCGGACCCGCAGTCTACCGGCTACCCCTTGTGGGAGCGACGTCAATCGCGACCGTCACGCAAGAGGCAGCGCCATGGTTAATCCCGTCGGATCCCCCTGTGGGAGCGACGTCAGTCGCGATGAAGGAAACGGAAATCCCGGACCGGAATCGTGTCATCGACTTTCTCTTTCTTCCCCATCAAGAGTTCGCGACTGACGTCGCTCCCGCAGGGAGGGCGCGGCGGCGCGTTCAGCTGTCGCGACGTTCCAGCCGCTCCAGCATCAACGTGGCGATTTCATGCGCGTTCGCCTCGTCCTGTTCGCGCAGGCCGGCCGCGGCGCCGCGGACATTGGCCTCGGGATGGTTCTGGCTGAGCTTGAACTTCAGTTCAACCCGCTCGGCCTGGAAGCGGAAACCGATGATGCCGCGCAACTGGCCGGCATGATCCGGGCGATCCGGCTCGAACCGCCAGTCGTTGCCCACCCGTGGCTCGTTGAGCTGGCTCAGGCGGTCGACGATGCCGGCGAGCGTGGCGGGATCCTCGGTGGGTTCCAGCGTCCCGTGCAGATGGGCGACCGCATAGTTCCAGGTCGGCACGCGCGCGGCGCTCTCCTTGTCCGGGTACCAGCCGGGGGAAAGATACGCATGCGGTCCGTGAACGATCAGCAGGGCCGGACCGGCATGCCGCGCCTGCGGATTCGGCCGGGCCCAGTGACCTTCGATGACGACGCGGTCGCCATCGCGCGCGTACAGCACCGGCAGGTGGCTGACGGCGGGGGCGCCATCGGTGCCGATCGTGATCAGGGTGACGAACGCATCACGCGCGATCAGCCGATCCAGTTCGCAAAGATCGGTTTCGGCGAAGGCGCGCGGCGTGTACACGGATGGCCCGCGGACTCAGGCGCGGCCGCCAAGCTGCTGCACCATCAGCGCCGGAAGGGCGTCGTCGTCGACGGCGCGCGGCGGGCTGATTTCGTGCAGCGAGAAACCGCGCTGCAACGCGTCTTCCTCGTCCAGTCCGTCGTAGGCGACGAACTCGGCGTCGAACAGCGCGCCACGGGCGCTGTCCTCGCTGTCGTAGGTCAGGGTGTTGCCGTCGCTGTCCAGGACCTGCGCGGTGCCGGCCTCCAGCACCCGCAGACGGGCCCAGATCAGGGTCCGGCCGAGCGAGGCCACGTACCAGGCGTCATGGATGGGGTCATTCATTTGAGTACCAGCGAGAACACGGTCAGCAACCCCGACGACACCAGGGCGACGAAGATCACCAGCAGCGAGATCCGCGCCGGCGCGGCCAGGCCGCTGAGCGAACTGTCGCGCAGCGGCAGATAGCCGCGGGCCAGCAACCAGCGCAGCGCGATCGGCTTGAGGAAGGCGCCTTCGCCCCACTGGCCACCGAGCGCGGCATGGCGATCGCGGATGTGCACCAGCGTGAGCGGCCAGAAGATCACGAACGCGCAGAAACCGGCGATGGCGACGCCGACGAAGCACAGGGCGAAGAACAGCAGCATCGTTGCAATCCGCTCCTGCTCAGAACTCGGCGCTGCCGGGCGCACGCGGGTAGGGGATGGCGTCGCGGATGTTGGTCAGTCCGCACACGTACACCACCAGCCGCTCGAAGCCCAGGCCGAAGCCGGCGTGCGGCACGGTGCCGTAGCGGCGGAAGTCGCGATACCAGCCATAGTGGGCCGGATCCAGGCCGAACTGGGCCATGCGCGCGTCCAGCACGTCCAGACGCTCCTCGCGCTGGCTGCCGCCGATGATCTCGCCGATGCCCGGGGCCAGCACGTCCATCGCCGCGACGGTCTTGCCGTCGTCGTTCAGACGCATGTAGAAGGCCTTGATGTGCTCGGGGTAGTTCATCACCACCACCGGACGGCCGACGTGCTGTTCGGTCAGCCAGCGCTCGTGCTCGGTCTGCAGGTCCAGGCCCCATTCGACCGGGAAGTCGAACTTCTTGCCGGACTTCTGCAGCAGGCCGATCGCATCGGTGTAGTCGATGCGCTCGAACGGCGCGTTGATGAAGGTTTCCAGGCGCGTGATCGCGTCCGGCTGCACGCGCTCGGCGATGAACGCCATGTCGTCGCCACGCTCGTCCAGCACCGCGCGGAACAGGTACTTGAGGAAGTCCTCGGCCAGGTCCGCATCGGCGGCCAGATCGGCGAACGCGATCTCCGGCTCGATCATCCAGAACTCGGCCAGATGGCGGGTGGTGTTGCTGTTCTCGGCGCGAAAGGTCGGGCCAAAGGTGTAGACCTTGCTCAGCGACAGGCAGTAGGCCTCGACGTTGAGCTGGCCGGACACGGTCAGGAAGGTTTCCTTGCCGAAGAAGTCGCGCGAGAAATCCACCGCGCCCTTGCCGTCGCGCGGCAGGTTGGCCATGTCCAGGGTGGATACGCGGAACATCTGGCCGGCGCCTTCCGCGTCGGAGGTGGTGACGATCGGCGTGCTGATCCAGTAGAAGCCGCGCTCGTGGAAGAAGCGGTGCACGGCCTGGGCCAGGCAGTTGCGGATGCGGGTGACCGAGCCGAACAGGTTGGTGCGCGGACGCAGGTGGGCGACTTCGCGGAGGAATTCCAGCGAGTGCGCCTTGGGCTGGATCGGATAGGTTTCCGGATCCTCGACCCAGCCGACCACTTCAATCCGGCTGGCCTGGATTTCGAAACTCTGGCCCTGGCCCTGCGAGGGCACCAGGGTGCCGGTGGCGACCACCGCGCAGCCGGCGGTCAGGCGCTTGATCTCGGATTCGTAGTTGTCCAGTTCGCTGGGCGCCACTACCTGGATGGGCGCGAAGCAGGAGCCGTCGCTGACATTCACGAAGGACAGGCCCGCCTTGGAATCGCGCCGCGTGCGCACCCAGCCGCGTACCGTGACCTCGCCGCCAGCCGGGATCTTGCCCGCCAGCGCATGTTCGACGCTCACCACCGTCATGACTTGAATCCTTCCGTAACAGGACTATTTATGGAACGGTGGAGTTTACCGGAGCGACGGGCCCAGCGGCTCGCCCACGGCCTATAATCGACGTCCCGCCTGGAGGAATGCATGGCCATCACCCTGACCCCCGTCGCCCTGGAGCGCGTGCAGCGTTTCGTCGAGCAGACGCCAGGCACGCTGGGCCTGCGTTTCGGCGTCGCCCGCACCGGTTGCTCCGGCTGGGGCCATGTCGCCGATCTGGCCCGCGAGGAGCGCGAGGGCGACACCGTGTTCGAATTCGAGGGCGTGCGCATCTATGTCGACGCGCAGAGCCTGGCGCTGGTGGACGGCACCGAAATCGACTTCGCCAAGCAGGGCCTGGGCGAGACTTTCCTGTTCCGCAATCCCAACGCCACCGCCGAGTGCGGCTGCGGCGAGAGCTTCACCACCCAGGCCGACGCCGCCTGACGCCCGCGCCCGTCCTGCACTGCCGGTCGACCGGGGCAGACGTTAAGCTTCCAGGCTTTCCGCACCGGGGAGCCTCGATGTTCCGTTCACTGATGCTGGCCGCGCTGGTGGCCGCCACCGTATGCGCGCCGCTGCGCGCGCAGATCGTCACCGACAGGCATGCGGCGCTGGAAGCGCTGTTCGCCGCCGAATGGGAGCGGGGCCTGCGGGAGAGTCCGGAGAATGCCAGCTACAACGGCGACAACCGCTTCAACGACCGCTGGAGCGACCGCAGCCTGGACGCCATCGCCCGGAGCGAGGCCAGCGACCGGGCGGCGCTGGAGAAACTGCATGCCATCGGCCGCGACGGCCTGTCGCCGGCGGACCAGCTCAACTACGACACCTTCGAGTGGAACCTGAAGCAGGCCGTCGCCCGCCAGCGCTTCAAGGAATACCTGCAGCCGATTGGCCATCAGGGCGGCGTGCAGCTGGCCGACGGCATGGCCGAGGTGGTGCCGTTCGCCAGCACGCAGGACTATCGCAACTGGATCGCCCGCCTGCGCGGGCTGGACACGGTGATCGAGCAGAACCTGGTGTTGATGCAACGTGGCGTGGCCGAAGGTTACCTGCCGCCGAAGGTGTTGATGCAGCGGGTGCCGGCGCAGATCGCCGCGCAGATCGTCGAGGACCCGTCGAAGAGTCCGTTCTACCGGCCGTTCCTGAAGTTCGCCGACAGCGTGCCGGAAGCCGACCGCGCCGGGCTGCGGAAGGATGCGCAGCAGGTGATCCGCGATCGGGTGGTGCCGGCGTATCGCAAGCTGCAGGCCTACTTCAACCAAACCTACCTGCCGGCCAGCCGTGCCAGCATCGCCGCCACCGATCTGCCGGACGGGCAGGACTTCTATGTGGCGATGGCCGCCTATTACACGACCACGCCGCTGACCCCGCAGCAGATCCACGCCATCGGGCTGAAGGAGGTCGCGCGCATCCGCGCCGAGATGGAGAAGATCAAGGCGCAGGTCGGTTTCCAGGGGGATCTGCATGCCTTCTTCGATCACCTGCGCAGCGATCCGAAGTACTTCTACAAGACCCCGGCCGAACTGCTGGAGGCCTACCAGGCCCTGTCCAAGCGCATCGATCCGGAACTGGTGAAGGCGTTCCACACCATTCCCCGGCTGCCCTACGGCGTGCGGCCCATCCCGGACAACGCCGCGCCCGACACCACCACCGCCTATTACCAGCCAGGTGCCGCCGACGGCAGCCGCGCGGGCTATTACTACGTCAACCTGTACAAGCCCGGGACCCGGCCGAAGTGGGAAATGATGGCGCTCTCGCTGCACGAGGCGGTGCCCGGGCACCATTTCCAGATGGCGCGCGGCATCGAACTGCCGGACCTGCCGATGTTCCGCAAGACCGCCTACTTCGTCGCCTACGGCGAGGGCTGGGGCCTGTACGCCGAGCGCCTGGGTTACGACATGGGCCTGTACGACGATCCGTACGATCGTTTCGGCCAGCTCACCTACGACATGTGGCGGGCGGTGCGCCTGGTGGTGGACACCGGCATGCACTCGATGGGCTGGAGCCGCGAGAAGGCCATCGCCTACTTCAAGGACAACGCCGCCAAGACCGACCAGGACATCGTCAACGAGATCGACCGCTACATCGCCTGGCCGGGACAGGCCCTGGCCTACAAGATCGGCCAGCTGAAGATTTCCGAGCTGCGCGAGCGGTCGGCGCGGGCGTTGGGACCGGAGTTCGACCTCCGCGCGTTCAACGATGAAGTCCTCAATACCGGCTCGGTTCCGCTGGAGGCGCTGGAGAAGCGCATCGACGCCTGGATTCTGGAGCAGAAGGGCCGCTGAGGCTGGAATTACGCGCGCCCCCGGTTGTTGCTCCGATGAAGGCTCGGAGTCGTGCCCTGCGCAGTCGGCGCCGGGGGTGTGGGGTCCGCCAGAGTAGAAAGGGACCCCGGCGTTCGCCGGGGTGACGATTCCACAAAGTTTCCGGGAGCGGTCGGGAGCCGGGTGGGCAGGGTGGTCGGCAGGGCGAGAGGATAAGAAAGGAACACCCTCTGTCGTTCCAGCGATCGCCGGGAACCATTTTCATGACCATGCCCAAATCCATGCGGAATGGACGGAAACCAAAGAAAATCAAAGGGTAACCGGATGTTCTTCGGCGGATTGCCCAGAAGCCGGTGTCCATGCCGGACGGCGCCCCCCGGCCCCGGCAGCTTCCCGCCATCACCGTCCGCCTTCATCCCATTTGCCTGCAAGTCCTTGACCTGCCATAATTTCCAGCTCCCTGACGCCCATGCGGGCGGCAGGGTCCTTGCTCCACCGCGTCCATCCGGGCGACGGGGGGCTGTCCCGCCCGGCGCCGCGAGGCCGCCGGGCCTACATCCGAAAGGTAAAAACGATGCGTCACTATGAAGTCGTGTTCCTGGTCCATCCGGACCAGAGCGAGCAGGTGCCGGCGATGATCGAGCGCTACAAGGGCTTGATCGAGAACGGCAACGGCAAGATCCACCGCCTGGAAGACTGGGGCCGCCGTCAGCTGGCCTACCCGATCCAGAACCTGGTGAAGGCCCACTACGTGCTGCTCAACATCGAGGCTGACCAGACCGTGCTGAACGAGCTGGTGGAAACCTTCCGTTTCAACGACGCGATCCTGCGTCACCTGGTGGTCAAGCGCGATGGCGCCGACACCGAACAGTCCCTGATCATGAAGAACAAGGACGAGAAGGGTGAGAAGTCGGAGCGTGGCGAGCGTCGCCGTCGCGACGACGACGAGGGCGAGAGCACCGAAGCGCCCGCCGAATCCTCCGACAACGCTGAAGCCGCTTAAGGAGCACACCCATGTCCAAGTTCTTCCGTCGCCGCAAGTTCTGCAAGTTCACGGCCGAAGGTGTGAAGGAGATCGACTACAAGGATCTCAACACCCTGCGCCAGTACCTGACCGAGACCGGCAAGATCGTCCCGAGCCGCGTCACCGGCACCAAGTCCCGCTACCAGCGTCAGCTGGCCACGGCGGTCAAGCGCGCGCGTTTCCTGGCGCTGATCCCGTACACGGACAACCACGACGTGTAATCGTGGAACCGCCGGGGGCCAAGGCCCCCGGCGAACCGGCCTCCCCGCAAGGGGAGGTTCTTTCTTCACTGTCATTCGGACAGCCCACGCTGCGGGCCAGGCCCGCTAACGAATACGGAGCAATACGATGGAACTGATTCTTCTGCAGAAAGTGACCAACCTCGGCGTTCTCGGTGACAAGGTCAATGTGAAGCCGGGCTACGGCCGCAACTACCTGGTGCCGCAGGGCAAGGCCGTGCCGGCGACCGCCGCCAACCTGGCCGAGTTCGAAGCCAAGCGCGCCGAGTACGAAGCCAAGGCCAAGTCCGTGCATGACGACGCCGAAAGCCGCCGCGCCAAGCTGGAAGGCGCCAGCGTGACCATCAAGGCCAACGCTTCGACCGAAGGCAAGCTGTTCGGTTCGGTCGGCCCGCGCGACATCGCCGACGCGTTCACCGCCATCGGCCTGCCGCTGGAAAAGAGCGAAGTGGTGATGGGCGAAGGCCCGATCCGCAACATCGGCGAGTTCGAAGTGATCGCCAAGCTGCACGCCGACGTCGAAACCGCCATCAAGGTGGTCGTCGAAGCCGAAGCCTGATAACCCGGGCCGTGCCGCACCGGAACGGGCGCCTCGCGGCGCCCGTTTCCGTTTTTGCCTTCCCGGGGCGTCAATCGGCGGACGCGTTGCCGTCCGTCGGCATATCACCGTAGCCAATCGCGGGTGTCTCAACCGCTGAGATGCCCACCGGTTATCCACATGGTTATCTGCAACCACCCGCCGGTGGAGCGACTACCATGGCCAATCCCGTTCCGTTCGCCCCGCATCGGCCACAGGAGTCCGTCGCCCCCATGTCCGCACGCCCAGGTTTCCGCAACGACCCGCAGGATGCGCGTATCGAACAGTTGCGGGTGCCGCCGCACTCCATCGAGGCGGAACAGGCCGTCCTGGGCGGCCTGATGCTGGCGCCGGAAGCCTACGATCGGATCAACGACAAGCTCACCGACAACGACTTCTATCGCCGCGACCACCAGCTGATCTACCGCGCCATCAGCGAGCTGGCGGAACGGAACCGGCCCTACGACGCAGTAACCCTGGGCGAATGGTTCGAGTCGCAGGGCCATCTGGAACAGGTCGCCGGTGGCGCCTACCTGATCGAGCTGGCCAGCAGCACCCCGTCCGCCGCCAACATCGTCGCCTACGCGGAAATCGTCCGCGACAAGGCGGTGATGCGCCAGCTCATCGATGTCGGCACCGGCATCGTCAACGACGCCTTCCAGCCCGAGGGCAGGGAGAGCAACGAATTGCTGGCGGTGGCCGAACAGAAGGTGTTCGCCATTGCCGAAGCCGGCGCGCGCGGGCGCACCGACTTCGTCGGCATGAACTCGGCGCTGAAGGATGCTTTCGAGGTCCTGCAGAGCCGCTTCGAGAATGGCGGCAACGTCACCGGCCTGCCGACCGGCTATACGGAGTTCGATCAGATGACCGCCGGCCTGCAGCCGACCGACCTGATCATCCTGGCCGCGCGTCCGGCCATGGGCAAGACCACCTTCGCCCTCAACATCGCCGAATTCGCCGCCATCAAATCGAAGAAGGCGGTGGCGGTGTTCTCGATGGAAATGTCCGCCGCGCAGCTGGCGCTGCGCCTGATTTCCTCCAACGGCCGCATCAACGCGACCCGCCTGCGTACCGGCCAGCTGGAAGACGAGGACTGGAGCCGCGTCACCAGCGCGATCCGGATGCTCAAGGAAACCAAGATCTTCATCGACGACACGCCTGGCCTGTCGCCGGAAGTGCTCCGCTCCAAGTCCCGCCGGCTCAAGCGCGAACATGATCTGGGCCTGGTGGTCATCGACTACCTGCAGCTGATGTCGGTCCCCGGCAACAGCGAGAACCGCGCCACCGAAATCTCCGAGATTTCGCGCTCGCTCAAGGGCCTGGCCAAGGAACTCAACGTGCCGGTGATCGCGCTGTCGCAGCTCAACCGTTCGCTGGAAACACGAACCGACAAGCGCCCGGTGATGGCCGACCTGCGCGAATCCGGCGCCATCGAGCAGGACGCGGACATGATCGTGTTCATCTACCGCGATGACTACTACAACAAGGAAAATTCACCGGACAAGGGCCTGGCCGAAATCATCATCGGCAAGCAGCGTAGCGGCCCGACGGGGTCGTGCAAGCTGAAGTTCTTCGGCGAATACACCCGTTTCGACAACCTGGCGCACGATTCCATCGGAAGTTTCGAGTAGGCGTCGCGATGCCGGTCGCCCTCGTCTGGTTCCGCAACGATCTGCGCCTGGACGACAACCCGGCGCTGCGGATGGCGTTGGACGAGGGATATACCCCTTTGCCGGTATACATCCACGCCCCGGAAGAAGAGGGCGGCTGGATGCCGGGTGCCGCTTCCGATGCGTGGCGCCATCGGTCCCTGCGTGTACTGGACGCCGATCTGCGCGCGCGTGGGTCCGCGCTGCATGTGCGCAGGGGCCCGACCGGTGCGGCCCTGCGGGCGCTCCTGCGCGACAGCGGTGCCAGGGCGGTGTTCTGGAACCGCAAGTACGAACCGGCCACCCAGCCGCGCGACGCCGCGCTGAAGAAGCAGCTGCGTGAGCAGGGACTGCGGGTGGAAAGCGCGAACGGCGGCCTGCTGTTCGAACCCTGGGATCTGGCGACCGGGCAGGGCACGCCGTATCGGGTGTTCACCCCCTTCTGGCGCACGGCGCGGGCGCGCTGGAATCCGCCGGCGCCCTGGAAGGCGCCGGACCGGTTGCCGCCGTCATGCGCCATCGGGGACGGTGTGCCGCTGGATTCGCTGGGCCTGGCGCCGTCCACCCCGTGGGACCGCGGCTTCTGGGACGACTGGCAACCTGGCGAGATCGGCGCGCGGGAAGCACTGGAAGTATTCGTCGACGGCGCGCTGCGTGGCTATCGCGAGGATCGGGACCGCCCGGATCGCGTGGGGACGTCGCGGTTGTCCCCGCATCTGCATTTCGGCGAAATCGCACCCTGGCGCATCGCCGCCGCATTGGAGCAGGCGCGGACGGCAGCCAATGCCGCCGAGGTGGAGGCCTTCCTGCGCGAACTCGGCTGGCGCGAGTTTGCCTGGCACCTGCTGCACCACTTCCCGCATACCGCGGACCGGAACCTCAATCCGCGCTTCGACGGATTCGCCTGGGCGGCGCCGGGCGTTGGCGTACTGGAAGCCTGGCAGCGCGGACGGACCGGGGTGCCCATCGTCGACGCCGGCATGCGCGAGCTGTGGGCGACCGGCTACATGCACAACCGGGTACGGATGATCGCCGCCAGCTTTCTGACCAAGCATCTGCGCCTGCACTGGTCGCACGGTGCGCGCTGGTTCTGGGACACCCTGGTCGATGCCGACCTGGCCAACAACACGCTGGGCTGGCAATGGACGGCGGGCACCGGCGCCGACGCGGCACCGTATTTCCGCGTGTTCAATCCGGTGACCCAGGCGCGCCGGTTCGATCCGCGGGGCGAGTACATCGCCCGCTGGGTGCCGGAACTGCGCGAACTGCCGCCTGCGCTGCGATTCGCGCCGTGGGAGTCGCCGGCGATGGCCGCGCGGCTGGCGCCGGACTATCCCGCCAACCCGCTGGTGGATCTGGCCGCAGGCCGCGAAGCGGCGCTGGCCGCGTATCGGGCCAGCGCGGGCTGAGATCGCGTTGACGCCTTTCGCGGCCGCGTGCTTCACTCGATGCAGGGAACGGAGGGCAGCATGGCGACGAAGAAGGGGCCGGGCAAGCCACGGCGCGAACCGATGTCGCGGGTCGATACCGCCTGGCTGCGGATGTGCCGGCCGACCAATCCGATGATGATCACCGGAGTGCTCATGTTCGACGAGCCGCTCACGCTGGAGCGGCTCAAGGATGTCGTGCGCAAGCGCTTCCTGGCCTATCCGCGCTTCCTCCAGAAGGCGGTCGACACCGCGGCCGGCGCGGCCTGGGTGGAAGACCCCGATTTCGACATCGATTGGCACGTCCGGCTGTCGGCACTGCCCGGCCGCAGCGATCCGGATTCCGAGAAGCGCGCATTGGAGCGTTTCGTCAGCCAGATGGCGTCCACGCCGCTGGACAAGACCAAGCCGCTCTGGCAATTCCATCTGGTCGAGCGCTACCGCGGCGGTTCGGCGCTGGTGGCGCGCATCCACCACAGCTACGCCGACGGCATCGCGCTGGTGCAGGTGCTGCTCTCGCTGACCGATACCACCCGCAAGCCGGATAGCAGCAGCGACCTGCGCGCGGCCTGGCTGAAGCAGGATGGCGTGGAAGTGGTGCGCCGGGTCGGTGCGATTGATCGCTATGTCAAGCTCGGCGGCAAGATGCTCGGCAAGGGCATGGAGATGTATCGGGATCCGACCCTGGCCACGATGCTGGCGAGGGAGGGCGGCGAGATCGGCCGCGAACTGCTCGCCGCATTGGCGCTGTCCGATGATCCGCCCACGCTGCTGCGTGGCCCGCTGGGGGTCAGCAAGCGGGTGGCCTGGGCCGAGCCGCTGGATCTGGAAGAGGTGAAGGCGGTCGGGCGCGCGTGCGATTGCACGGTCAACGACGTGCTGATGGCCACCGCGGCCGGCGCACTGCGCAGCTATCTGCTCGAACGCGGCGAACAGGTCGATGGCGTGACCCTGCGCGCGACCGTGCCGGTCAACCTGCGGCCGCTGGAGCATGCCCGCAAACTGGGCAACCATTTCGGACTGGTGTTCCTGGATCTCCCGGTAGGCGAGGCCAATCCGATCCGCCGGCTGGAACGCGTAGCCGGGTGCATGAATGACTTGAAGAATTCTCGGCAAGCTATTGTTGCATTTGGACTTCTTGCCGCGCTTGGAATGGCGCCCGCCGCCTTGCAGGGGGTGGCCTTGGAACTCTTCAGCCGCAAGGCCACCGCGGTGGCGACCAATGTGCCCGGGCCGCAGCAACCGCTCTACATGGGCGGCAGCCGGGTCCGCGACATGATGTTCTGGGTGCCGCAGACTGGTTCGATCGGCATCGGGGTATCCATCCTCAGCTACAACGGCCGCGTGCATTTCGGTCTGATCGCCGACGCCAAACTGGTGCCGGATCCCGACGCGGTGATTCGCCGTTTCGCGCCGGAGTTCGAGAAGCTGCTGTATCTGGCGTTGATGGGGAACTGGGATTACACCCTCGATGCGGGTGCCGCCGTGTCGCTGCTGGAAGACACGGCGCAAGCAAGCTGAACAGGAAGACGCATGCTTTTCCGGATCTTCACGGCGCTTTAGCTATCAGACAGAACGGAGCCGGTATTTTTGCCGGCGCTGGATGATTGCCGGGATGCGTTCCCATACGACGAGGAGATGTCCATGAAGAATTACGCCATCAAGACCACGCTCATCGCGCTGGGCGCGGCGGTGATGCTGAGTTCCTGCGCCAGCTACACTGGCCAGACCAACGATCCCAATGATCCCAACCGCACCCGCACCGGCGCGCTGATCGGTGCCGGCATCGGCGCGGCGGTCGGCCTGCTGAGCGGCAAGGACGCCACGGATCGCCGCCAGCGTGCGTTGATTGGCGCGGGTGTCGGCGGTCTCGCCGGCGGCTCGATCGGTGCCTATCAGGATCGCCAGGAAGCCGAACTGCGTCGGCAGACCGCCGGCACCGGCATCGATGTCAGCCGTGATGGCGATGTGATCAAGTTGAACCTGCCGGACGGCGTGACCTTCGATTTCGGCAAGGCCGACCTGAAGCCGCAGTTCTATCCGGCACTCAACAACGTCGCCCGGACCCTGTCCGAGTACAACCAGACCATCGTGGAAGTGACCGGCCACACCGACAGCGTCGGCAGCGACGCAGTCAACCAGCGTCTGTCCGAACAGCGCGCCGCGTCGGTTGGCAACTACCTGATCGGCCAGGGCGTGCTGCGCGAGCGCTTCGAGATTGTCGGCATGGGCAAGCGCTACCCGATTGCCAGCAACGACACCGATTCGGGCCGTGCTCTCAACCGCCGCGTCGAGATCCGGGTGCTGCCGGTGCGTTCCTGAGCATCGCGACAGCCGTGGAGTGAAAGGAAGGGCCGCGTTAGCGGCCCTTCTTTTTTTGCGTCGTCCGATGCGAACGGTGCGTCACATCGGAGGATCAGAATCCCCGCCGCCGGCATTCGCCATCCAACCGTTTGGCGTCGACATTGCGGCTGTAGTTGGCCGCCTCGATGGCGGGCATGCCTTCGATCAATGCCTGGTACATCCCCAGTCGCTTGATGCGCCGGCCCAGCGGGCCATGGACCTTGTTTTCCTCCGCCACCATGCCGGCGTAGAGGATGGTGAAGAGCTGATCCACCAGCAGCGCATCCTCGCCATAGGCGGCGGACAGGCCAGTGATCCAGGCCAGCACGGCGGGGCTGGCCTCGGCGCTGGTGCGGTCGTAGACGCGGACGAAATCCTCGTACAGGCGATACGCGCCATGGCGCGCCGCCAGCGACTGCAGTTCATCGAAGTACCAGGCGTCGCGCGGCGCGAAGCGGGAGGCGCCCGGCGGCGTCAGGTAGACGCACCAGTCATCGAACTGGCCGCGATCGAATTCGATCAGCGAACCGTCGGCGAGTGTCTTGAAATGCCGGCGCATGCGACCTCAGGCGAAGCGATCGGCCAGCGCGTCGGTGGCCTGCACCAGCGCATCGGCGATGGCCGGATCCGCGGCGCTGTGCCCGGCCAGCACCACCCGCAGATCGGCCTCCGGCCAGGCCTGCGCCAGATCGTGCGCGCTCTTCATGGGGCAGATGATGTCGTAGCGGCCATGCACGATGGTGCCCGGGATGTGGCGGATGCGGTCGATGTCGCGCAGCAGCTGATCCGGTTCCAGGAACACGTTGTGGCGGAAGTAGTGGGCCTCGGCGCGGGCGACGCTGACGGCGACCTTCGGATCCTCGAAATTGCCGGCTTCGGCGGGATCGTGGAGCAGGGTGGTGCTGCCGCCTTCCCAGTCGCTCCAGGCCTGCGCGGCCTCGAGCCGGATCGCCGGGTCCGGGCCGTCCAGACGCCGCCAGTAGGCTTCGACCATTTCGTCGCGTTCGGATTCGGGGATGTAGGCCAGATAGCGTTCCCAGCGCTCCGGGAAAATCCAGCGCGCGCCGCCGTCCAGTTCGTTGAACCAGCGCAGCTCACCCGGGCGACCGAGGAAGATGCCGCGCAAGACCAGGCCGAGCACGCGATCCGGATGCGCCTGCGCATAGGCCAGCGACAGCGTGGAACCCCAGGAGCCGCCGAACACGACCCAGCGTTCGATGCCCAGATGCTCCCGAATCCGTTCGATATCGGCGACCAGGTGCCAGGTGGTGTTGTCGCGCAGTTCGGCCGGCGGGGTCGAACGGCCGGCGCCGCGTTGATCGAACAGGACGATGCGGTAACGCGTCGGGTCGAAGAAGCGTCGATGGTAGGTCGACAGGCCGGCACCGGGACCGCCGTGCAGGAACAGCACCGGCAGGCCGTCGGGATTGCCGCATTCCTCGATGTACAGCGCATGCAGGTCATCCACGGCCAGCCGCCGGGTACGGTAGGGCTCGATCTCCGGGTACAGCTCGCGCACGTGCGTCATCCTTTTCCGTTTGCGAGAAGGATAGCGCAGGCGTGTCATCGGCCGCGTGCATTAGCTGAATTTCCACGCCTGTCAACCCGTTTCGCGCGCGGTCCGGGGTTGCCACAATCGGCATCCCACCCGGACCTCCGGGTCTTTTCCGACGGAAGCAATGCAAGACAAGAATCCGAAGCTGGCCCTGCAGATCGCCCAGACCATCGCCGCCGAGATCGGCGCCCAGACCGCGCAGGCGCGGGCCGCCATCGCCCTGCTCGACGAAGGCGCCACCGTCCCCTTCATCGCGCGTTACCGCAAGGAAGTCACCGGCGGGCTGGATGACACGCAGCTACGCAACCTGGAAACGCGACTGACCTATCTGCGCGAACTGGAGGATCGCCGTGCCGCGGTGCTGGCGAGCATCGAGGAACAGGGCAAGCTGACCGACGAGCTGCGCGGCGATATCGAGGCCGCCGACAGCAAGGCGCGGCTGGAGGATCTGTACCTGCCGTACAAGCCCAAGCGTCGCACCCGCGCGCAGGTCGCGCGCGAGGCCGGGCTGGAGCCGCTGGCCGACGGCCTGCTGACGGATCCTTCGCAGGTGCCGGAAACCGCCGCCACCGCCTATGTGGATGCGGAGAAGGGCGTGGCCGATACCAAGGCTGCGCTGGAAGGCGCGCGCGCCATCCTGATGGAACGCTGGGGCGAGAACGCCGCGCTGGTGGGTGAGCTGCGCGACTGGATGCATGAAATCGGCGTGATCCGCGCGCGCGTGGCCGACGGCAAGGAAACCGAGGGCGCGAAGTACCGCGACTATTTCGATCACGCCGAATCGCTGGCGAAGATTCCCTCGCACCGGCTGCTGGCACTGTTCCGCGCGCGCCGCGAGGAGATCCTGCTGCTGGATCTGGACCCGGGCAACGAGGCCGAGGCCGGTCATCTGCTGGCCGAAGGGCGGGTGGCCAGACATGCCGGCGTCGCCGCGCAGGGCCGCCCGGCCGACAAGTGGCTGCTGGATGCGTGCCGGTTGACCTGGCGCGCCAAGCTGCATATGCATCTGCTGCTGGACCTCTTCAATCAGGCGCGCGAGCGGGCCGAGGCCGAGGCCATCGCGGTGTTTGGCGACAACCTCAAGGATCTGCTGCTGGCCGCGCCGGCCGGCCCCAAAGCGGTGCTGGGCCTGGATCCGGGCCTGCGTACCGGCGTGAAGGTGGCGGTGGTGGATCGCACCGGCAAGCTGGTCGATACCGCGACCATCTATCCGCATGAACCCAGGCGCCAGTGGGATCAGTCGCTGCATGTGCTGCGCGCGCTGTGCGCGAAGCATCAGGTCGATCTGATCTCGATCGGCAACGGCACCGCCAGTCGCGAGACCGACAAGCTGGCCGGCGATCTGATCAAACTGGCGCCGGAATTGAAGATGCAGAAGATCGTGGTCAGCGAGGCCGGCGCCTCGGTCTACTCGGCTTCCGAATTCGCCGCCCGCGAATTTCCCGGCCTGGACGTGAGCCTGCGTGGCGCGGTATCGATCGCGCGGCGGTTGCAGGATCCGCTGGCCGAACTGGTGAAGATCGAACCCAAGGCGATCGGCGTGGGCCAGTACCAGCACGACGTCGACCAGTTCCGCCTGGCGCGCGCGCTGGACGCCAGGGTCGAGGACTGCGTGAACGCGGTCGGCGTGGACGTGAACACCGCCTCGGCGGCGCTGCTGACCCGCGTGTCGGGCCTGTCCTCCAGCGTGGCCGACAACATCGTGGTCTATCGCGACGCCAACGGCGCGTTCAAGTCGCGCAAGGACCTGCTGAAGGTGCCGCGCCTGGGCGAGAAGACTTTCGAGCAATGCGCCGGCTTCCTGCGCATCGCCGACGGCGACCAGCCGCTGGATGCGTCCTCGGTGCATCCGGAAGCCTATCCGGTGGTCGAGCGCATCCTGGCCAAATGCGGCCGGGAGGTGAAGCAGATCATCGGCGACGCCGGCTTCCTGCGCGGCGTTCGCGCCGAGGAGTACACCGACGATAAGTTCGGCGTGCCGACCGTGCGCGACATCCTCAGGGAACTGGAAAAGCCCGGCCGCGACCCGCGTCCGGAGTTCAAGGCCGCGCGCTTCGCCGACGGCGTGGAGGACATCAAGGACCTCAAGCCGGGCATGATCCTGGAAGGCGTGATCAGCAACGTGGCCGCGTTCGGCGCCTTCGTCGACATCGGCGTGCACCAGGACGGCCTGATCCACATCTCCGCGCTGGCCGATCGCTACGTCAAGGATCCGCGCGAAGTGGTCAAGGCCGGCGACATCGTCAAGGTGCGGGTACTGGAAGTGGACATCCCGCGCAAGCGCATCGCGTTGACCCGTCGGCTGGACGACACGCCGCCACCCGTGCGCGAGGAGCCGCGCGGCGCCCAGGGACCGCGCGGGAACAGCGGGGGGGGAAATGGTCCGCGCAACGGCCGCGACGGTGGCGGGCGCGGGCAGGGCGGCGCAGCGCGTCCGTCCGCACCTCCGGCCGACAACGCATTGGCAGCGGCTTTCGCACGGGCACGCGGGAAGGACTGAACCCGCGATGGGGACAGATGAATCCTTCCCCTGCTTGCGACGGAGGAGCCTGCCCCGCACCTGATACGGGCGCCGAAGGCGGATGGGACAAGCCAATGGAGGTGGCACCGCGCGAAAAGCGCCCCCATCCGGCGCTTCGCGCCACCTTCCCCCGCAAGCGAGGGAAGAGTTGGATTGCCATGTTGCATGGATATGCCTGACGTTATCCGCGTGCATCCGCAATCAGATGGTCTTGCGACCAAGCGCTGGATGCTCCCTTCCCCCGCAAGCGAGGGAAGAGTTGGATTGCCATGTTGCATGGATATGCCTGACGCTATCCGCCTGCGTCCGCAATCAGATGGTCTTGCGACCAAGCGCTGGATGCTCCCTTCCCCCGCAAGCGAGGGAAGAGCTGGATTGCCATGTTGCGTGGATATGCCTGACGCGATCCGCGTGCGTCCGCAATCAGATGGTCTTGCGACCAAGTGCTGGATGCTCCCTTCCCCCGCAAGCGAGGGAAGAGCTGGATTGCCATGTTGCGTGGATATGCCTGACGCGATCCGCGTGCGTCCGCAATCAGATGGTCTTGCGACCAAGTGCTGGATGCTCCCTTCCCCCGCATGCGGGGGAAGGTGCCGAAGGCGGATGGGGGCAAACGGGCGAAGCGGCATTGCGTGAAAGGCACCTATCCAGCGCTTCGCGCCACTTTCTTCCGCAACCGGGAGAAGAGCGCCGCCGTTCAAGGCCAGCGCATCTCGCCCTTGCTGACCTTGGCGCTCAGTTCCAGCGAGGACACGCCGCCCAGTTGCGGATAGCGCGCCTTCATCGCCGTGATCAATGCGGCCGAATCCTTCGCTTTCGCCGCTTCCTCGTCGTAGGCGCGGATGTAGTCGCCGGTGAAGCGCACCGCGTCCGGACCCTGCGGCGCACCCGGTTCGAAGTGGCCGGGGATCACCGTCTCCGGCTTCAACGCGGCGATCCGATCCAGCGTGGCCAGCCAGTCGGCGTGCGATTGCGGCGTCTGCGTATCGGCCATCCAGACATGTTCGCCCGCGATCACCGGGATGCCGCCGACCACCGCGCGAATCGAGGGAATCCAGACGACGCTGCGATCCGGTGTGGGGCCGTCCAGGCCGATGATCTGCAATTCCCGGCCTTCCAGATCCAGGCGATCGCCGGCCAGCGGCTCGGGCATGACGATCTGCTTCGGCGCGCCCGCGCCCAGGATCGGGCCCCAATGCGCCAGCTTGCCCGCACCGGTTTCCCGGATGTGGGCGATGGTCTGCGGGGTAGCCAGGATCTTCGCGTCCGGGAAAGCGGCTTTCAGCGTTTCCAGGCCGAAATAGAAATCGGGATCACCGTGGCTGATGTAGATCATGGTCAGGCGCTTGCCGGATGCCTTGATCCGATCGACCAGCTTCGCCGCGTCGACGGTGGAGAACTGCGCATCGATCAGCACCGCGTCCTCGCGGCCGGTCACCAGCACCGAGGACACCGCGAAGACGCCGGCCGGACCGGGGTTGTAGATCTCCAGTTTCAGCGGTTCGGCGACCGGTTCGGCGGCCTTGGGCGCTTCAGAAACGGGAGTGTCGGCGCTCGATGGCGCCTGGCCGCCGCAGGCCGCCAGCGACAGGGCGAGCGCCAGTGCGCTCAAGGGTTTCAGTACGGATGGCATGGGGATTCGTCTCCTGGTCGTTGGCCGCGGATGAAGGACATTTCGCACAGGGATCAGTAGGCGGCGGTGATGATTTGGCGTGGATGACGCGCCTGCTCGAGTTCGGCGACGAAGGCGTCGGCGTAGTCGGCATGGCTGATCGCGCTCTTGCCATCGGCATCGGCCAGCAGCGCGCCGATCTGGGTGCGGAACTGCCCGCGCGCTTCGCCCGGACCGATTTCAGCGGCGGGCGAGAAGAACGTCCAGGCCAGATCGTCGGCGGCCTGGTAGCGCTTGAGCGCGTCGCGGTGCGCCAGCGCGACCGGCTTGTAGGCGGCCGGGAAATCCGGCACGTCGACCAGCTGCACGCCCGGCGCCACTTCCAGGCTGCCGGCGCCGCCGACCACCACCACGCGCGGGATGCCGGCTTCACGGGCGGCGGCGATCAGTGCGTCGCCGACGTCCACCAGGGTGGATTCGGCACCGGCTTGCGGACCGTAGGCGCTGGCCAGGACGTCGTGGCCGCGCACGGCGGCGACCAGGGCGTCGTGGTCGTCCAGCGCGGCGATGACGATGCGGGCGCCGTCCAGTTCCGGCGGCAGATCGGTGTCACGGCGGACGATGGCGGTGACGTCATGACCGCGGGCGATGGCATGCGCGGCAATCTGGCGGCCGATTTTGCCGGTGGCGGCGGCGAGGGCGATTTTCATGGAGGACTCCGGGTCCGGTGGGAAAGTGGAGCCACTCTAAGGCGCTGAAAGCGGACGAAAAACCGCGTATAAGGCACTTGTTTGTTGCATGAATCGAGCAAGTCATGGACCGGATGAGCGCAATGGGGGTGTTCGTCGAGGTCGCCGAGCGCGGCAGCCTGACGGCGGCGGCCGAGGCGCTGGACATGTCGCGGGCGATGGTCACCCGCTATCTGGCCGAACTGGAGGAGTGGCTGGGCGTGCGCCTGTTCCACCGCACCACCCGCCGGATCAGCCTGACCACGCCGGGCGAGCAGGCGCTGGAACGCTGCCGCAAGCTGCTCGAACTCGGCGCCGATCTGCAGGCCGCGGTCGCCAGCGACACCGATACGCCGCTGCACGGGCAATTGCGCCTGACCTGCAGCACCTCGTTCGGGCAGAGCCAGATGGCATCGGCGGTGGTGGACTACGTCGGCCAGCACCCGGGCGTGCGCATCGACATGCTGCTGCTGGATCGCACGGTCAACCTGATCGAGGAGCGGGTGGATCTGGCCATCCGCATCACCCACGAACTGGACCCGAACCTGATCGCCCGCCGGCTGACCACCTGCCGCTCGCTGTTGTGCGCCTCGCCGGATTACCTGGCCCGGCGCGGCACGCCGGTGCGCGCGGAGGAACTGGCGGCGCACGATTGCCTGACCCATCACTTCGTCGGCAAGAGCCTCTGGCACCTGCGCCGTGAAGGCCGCGACGTGGCGGTGGCCGTGGGCGGCGGCATCAGCGCCAACGAGGCCAGCGTGCTGCTGCAGGCGGTGCGCAGCGGCGGCGGCATCGCCATGCTGCCGACCTACCAGGCGGCCGGTTATCTGGCGCGCGGCGAGCTGGTCGCGGTGCTGCCGGACTACGCCATTCCGCCGATGGGCATCTTCGGCGTCTACGCCACCCGCCGGCTGATGCCGCCGCTGGTGCGCTCCTTCCTGGACTTCCTGGCCGGGCGCTTCGGCGAGGAACCGGAGTGGGACCAGGCGCTGTTCCCGGCCGGGGCCGCCTGAGGAAGGGCGCCGGAGGCCGGTTCAGGTTTTCACTATTGGCTTTCACCTGATTAGGTGAAAAGATTCTTGTGTGAGCCTGACCCTGACCCATCGCCAAGCCGCCATCCTGGACGCCGTGCGCCTGCACCTGGCCGAGACCGGCAGCGCGCCGACCTTGCAGGAAATCGGCGCGGCGGTCGGCATCGGCCATGTCAGCGCGGTGTTCAAGCATCTGGAAGCGCTGGAGAAGAAGGGCTACCTGATCCGCGATCCCAGCCGGCCGCGCGGCATCCGGCTGGTCGAGGCGCGTCCGGATCGCGACGACGTGATCAGCCTGCCGCTGGTGGGGCGGGTCGCGGCCGGCCAGCCGATCCTCAACGACGGCGAGACCGAAACGATCCTGCACCTGGACGCGGCGCTGTTCCGCATGCGTCCGGATTACCTGCTGCGCGTGCAGGGCGATTCGATGCGCGACGACGGCATCCTCGACGGTGATCTGGTCGGCGTGCGCATCACGCCCGACGCGCACCACGGGCAGACAGTGGTGGCGAGGCTCGGCGACGCCGGCATCACCATCAAGCGGCTGCACCGCACCGCCACCGAACTGCGGCTGCTGCCACGCAGCGCCGATCATGCGCCGATCGATCCGGATCCGGACGAGGATTTCGCCATCGAGGGGCTGTACTGCGGTTTGATCCGGCGGGACTGATGGGCAGTGTCGTCGCCCTGGAGTCCCTGCTGGCCGCGCAGACCCTGTGGCACGCGGGCCGCAGCGCCGTCGCTCCCGCCGACAGCGAGAGCACCGGCCACCACGAACTGGATCGCCTGCTGCCGCAGGGCGGCTGGCCGCGTGGCGCGCTCACCGAACTGCTGCTGCCGGCCGACGGCGTGGGGGAAATCGGTTTGCTGATGCCCACGCTGGCGCGGATGACGCAGGCGGGAGGCGAAGTGGTGCTGATCGCACCGCCTTATCTTGCCTATGCGCCGGCCTGGCAGACGGGAGGCGTGGCGCTGGCGCATCTGCACCTGGTCGAGGCCATGCCGCGCGATGCCTTGTGGGCCTTCGAACAATGCCTGCGCAGCGGCGCCTGCGCCGCGGTGATCGGTTGGCCGCCGACCGCCGATGGACGCGCCTTGCGGCGCCTGCAGGTGGCGGCCGGCAGTGGCGATTGCCTGGGCTTCGCGCTGCGGGATCGCCGGCATGCGCTCAATCCCTCGCCAGCGGCGCTGCGGCTGGAATACACGTGCGAGCGCGGCGGCCGGGCGGGCGCCTGGCAGGTGCGCAAGTGCCGTGGCGGGCATCCGCCCGCGCAGGCGTTCGCGTGGACGGGCCATTGAGGCGCGCGCATGCTCTGGGCCTGCCTGCTGTTGCCGCAACTGGCGCTGGACGCCGTCCTCCGCCGTTCGCCGGATCCGGATGCGCCGCTGGCGCTGGTGACCGGGCCGTCGCAGTTGCGCACGCTGCATGCCGTCAACACCGCCGCCGCGCGGGCGGGCCTGCGGGCAGGCATGCGCCTGACCGCCGCGCACGCGCTGGCGCCGGATCTGGCGCTGGCCGAATACGACCCGCAGGCGGAAGCGCGCTGGCATCGTTTCCTCGCCGCGTGGGCCTACCGCCACAGTTCGCTGGTGAGCGCGCAGTGGCCCGGTTGCCTGGTCATGGAAGTGCGCGCGAGTTTCCGCCTGCTGGGACCCTGGCCGCGGTTTGAGGCGCGCCTGCGCGAGGAACTGCATGGACTCGGATTCGGCCATCGCATCGCGCTGGCGCCGACGCCGCGCGCGGCGCGCGTGTTCGCCGGCCTGCGCGACGGCCTGGCGCTGATGCAGGCGCCGGCCATGGGCGAAGTGCTGGACCGGGTGCCGATCCGGCGCGCCGTGCTGCCCGGGGATGCCGGCGAGCGCCTGCATCGCATGGGCATCCGCGATCTGCGCGGACTGCGCGGACTGCCGCGCGACAGCCTGCGTCGACGCTTCGGCCTGTCCGTGCTGGAACACCTGGATCGCCTGTACGGCGAGGCGGACGAACCGCTGTCGTACTACGCGCCGCCGGACCATTTCGACGAGCGGGTGGAACTGGGTTACGAAGTGGAGAGCCACACCGCGCTGCTGTTCCCGCTGCGTCGCCTGATCGGCGATCTGTGCACCTACCTGTCCATCCGCGACGGCGGCGTGCAGCGGTTCCTGCTGCGGCTGGAGTACGAACAAGGCCACACCGACGTGGAGGTGGGGCTGCTGTCGGCCGAACGCGAGCCGGCGATGCTGTTCGAATTGACCCGCAACCGGCTCGAACGCGTGTCCATTCCCGTGCCGGTGGTGGCAATGCGTCTGCTGGCGCGCGAACTGCCGCCGTTCGTGCCGGCGACCCGGGATCTGTTCGACCTGCGCGCGCAGCAGGCATTGCCCTGGCCGCAACTGCGCGAACGCCTGCGCGCGCGGCTGGGCGACGACGCGGTCCACCAGGTGACGCCCACCGGCGATCCGCGTCCGGAGCGGGCGTGGCGGCGACTGCGTGGAGACGAGCGCGTGGATATCGCGCCGGCGCCCGCGCGTCCACCGCGCCCGGCCTGGTTGCTGCCGCAGCCGATCCCATTGCGGGATCCGCGTCCGCGCATCCTGTCCGGACCGGAACGGCTGGAAAGCGGCTGGTGGGATGGCGACGATGCCCGCCGCGATTATTACGTGCTGGAAACCTCGCAGGGCCAGCGCGCCTGGGCGTTCGCGGCGCCGGGTGAGCGCGATCACTGGATGCTGCACGGGTGGTTCGCATGAGCCGCGAGCAGGAACGCGACACCGATTCGCCCGGTGGCCGTCCGCCGCGTGCGTGGGAGGTCGCGCAACGGCTGGGACTGGCGGCGGCCAACGACGACACCGTCAGCGACGACGGCTTGCCAGCCTATGCCGAACTGCATTGCCTGTCGGATTTCTCCTTCCTGCGTGGCGCGGCCAGTGCGGAGGCCTTGTTCGCACGTGCCAGGCAATGCGGCTACCAGGCACTGGCGATCACCGATGAATGCTCGCTGGCCGGCATCGTGCGGGCGCTGGAAGCCTCGGAGGCCACCGATTTGAAACTGGTGGTGGGTAGCGAGTTCCAGTTGCTCGACGGCCTGCGGCTGGTGCTGCTGGTGGAAAACCATCGCGGCTACATGCAGTTGTGCCGGCTGATCACCGTGGGCCGCCGCGCCACCACCAAGGGACGCTACCGGCTCACCCGCCAGGACGTGGAAAGCGTGCTGGCCGAAGGGGCGTGCGGCCTGTTCGCGCTGTGGCTGCCGGCACGCGCGCCGGAGCCGGAACAGGGAAGGTGGCTGCAACGGGTATTCGGCGAACGCGCCTTCCTGGCGGTGGAACTGCACCGCGACGAGGACGACGATGCCCGCCTGCAACAACTGCTGGCATTGGCGACGGCACAGGGCATGACGCCGGTGGCGGCCGGCGACGTGCACATGGACGTGCGCCGCCGACGCGCCCTGCAGGACACCATGACCGCGATCCGTCACGGGCTTCCTTTGAGTGAGTGCGGCGAGCATCTGTTCCGCAATGGCGAGCGCCATCTGCGCACGCGCAGGGCGCTGGGGAACATCCATCCGGCTGCCTTGCTGGAGGCGGCCGTGCAACTGGCGCGGCGCTGCATCTTCGGCATGAGGGAAGTGAAATACAGCTACCCAAACGAACTCGTGCCGGATGGTCACACGCCAGCCAGTTGGCTGCGCGAGCTGACCGAGCGTGGGATACGCGAACACTGGCCGAAAGGCGTGCCGGGAAAGGTCAGGGAAGATATCGAGAAAGAGCTGGCACTGATCACCAGTAAAAATTACGAGGCTTTTTTCCTGACCGTCGAGGATATCGTCCGTTTTGCAAAATCGGAGGACATCCTCTGCCAGGGACGTGGATCCTCGGCCAATTCGGCGGTCTGCTTCGCGCTGGGCATCACCGTGGTCAATCCCGACGAGACCCGCCTGCTGATGGCGCGCTTCCTGTCGGAGAAACGCAACGAGCCACCCGATATCGACGTGGACTTCGAGCACGCGCGGCGTGAAGAGGTGATTCAGTACGTCTACAACAAGTATGGTCGCGAGCGCGCCGCCATCGCAGCCACCGTGATCCGCTATCGCGGCAAGAGCGCGGTGCGCGATGTGGCCAAGGCATTCGGCCTGCCACCGGATCAGATTGCGCTGCTGGCCGACTGCTACGGCTGGGGAAACGGCGACACGCCGATGGAGCAGCGCCTGCGCGAGGCCGGTTTCGATCCGGACAATCCGCTGATCGCGCGGGTGCTGGCGGTAACCGCGCTGTTGCGCGGGCATCCGCGCCATCTGTCCCAGCACGTTGGCGGTTTCGTGATCGGAGACACGCCGCTGTCCACGCTGGTGCCGGTGGAGAACGCGGCCATGGCTGAACGCACCATCATCCAGTGGGACAAGGATGATCTGGAAACCATGGGGCTGCTGAAGGTCGATTGCCTGGCGCTGGGCATGCTGACCTGCATCCAAAAGGCGGTGAAGCTGATCGAGAAACATCGTGGTCGCGTCATTGACCTGGCTCGGATACCTGGCGACGACGCCGGCACCTACGACCTCATCCAGGCCGCCGATACCGTCGGCGTATTCCAGATCGAATCGCGTGCGCAGATGAGCATGTTGCCGCGGCTGAAACCGGAGAATTTCTACGATCTGGTCATCGAGGTCGCCATCGTCCGGCCCGGCCCGATCCAGGGCGACATGGTGCATCCCTATCTGCGACGACGGCAGGAAAAGGAACTTGTGGTTTATCCCTCCGAGGGCATCGAAGAGATTCTCGGGCCGACCTTGGGCATCCCCCTGTTCCAGGAACAGGTGATGGAAATGATGATCCATGCGGGTTATTCCGAAGCCGAAGCGGACGAATTACGCCGTTCGATGGCGGCCTGGGGACGGGGGGGAGACATGGAGCCGCACCGAGCGAAAATCCGCGAACGGATGGAAAAGAAGAACTACTCCTCCGAATTCATCGACCAGATCTTCGAACAGATCAAGGGCTTCGGTTCCTACGGCTTCCCGCAGAGCCACGCGGCCTCGTTCGCCAAACTGGTCTACATCAGCAGCTGGTTGAAGCGGCACGAGCCGGCCGCGTTCACCTGCGCGCTGCTCAATGCGCAGCCGATGGGTTTCTATTCACCCAGCCAGATCGTGCAGGACGCGCGACGCGGGCGGGGCGGGCGCCTGCCGGTCGAGGTGCGGCCGGTCGACGTGCTGCACAGCGACCGGGACTGCACGCTGGAAGGCGGGCGTTTCCGCATGGGCGACGAGGATGACGCCGGCCAGCCGGCGATCCGGCTGGGCATGCGCCAGATCAGCGGGTTGTCGGAGGCGATGGCGAATGCGATCGTCGCGGCCCGCACGCGGCAGCCGTTCCGCGATGTGCGCGATCTGTGCCTGCGCGCGGGGCTGGACGAGAAGGCCCGGCATGCGCTGGCCGAAGCCGGCGCGCTGGAAGCGCTGGCCGGAAACCGCCATGCCGCGCGCTGGGCGGTGGCCGGCATCGAGCGCCAGCGGCCACTGCTGCCCGGCAGTCCGGACGAGGACGCCATCGTGCTGCCCGCGCCACGCACCGGCGAGGACGTGTTGTCGGATTACCGCGCATTGGGATTGACCCTGCGCACGCATCCGCTGGCGCTGCTGCGTCCGCGGTTGCAGGGCGAGCGCGTGCTGGATTCGCGCCAGTTGCAGGACATGCCGCATGGCCGCGGCGTGCACGCCGCCGGCATCGTCACCCAGCGCCAGCGGCCGGGCACCGCCAGCGGGGTCATCTTCGTGACCCTGGAAGACGAGCACGGCGTGGTCAACGTGGTGGTCTGGCCGCATCTGGCCGCGCGCCAGCGCAAAGCGCTGCTGGGCGCGCGCCTGCTGTCGGTGCGTGGGCGCTGGGAGCATGTGGACGGCGTGCAGCATCTGATCGCGGCCCATCTTTCCGACAGGAGTGACTGGCTGGGCGATCTGGTCACCACCTCGCGGGACTTCCATTGAGATGGACCTGTTCGCCACGCCCATGCAGCAACTGGTCGAAGACGCCCAGGGTGGCATCCGCTACTGGCCGGATTTCATCGATGAAGCGCGGGCGTGGCGCTGGTTCCAGGCCCTGCAGGCGGGCGCCGGCTGGACCCGTCTCCAGCGGCCCATGTACGAGAAGGTGGTGGACGTGCCGCGCCTGCTCGCCAGCTACGATCTGGACGACCTGCCTGCGGATCTGCCGCTGGCCGAGATGCTGGCGCGGGTGAGGATGGTGGTGCCCGCGCCCTACAGCCGGGTGGGCATGAATCTCTACCGCGACGGGCACGACAGCGTCGCCATGCACAGCGACAAGCTGCATATCCTGCGCGAAGGGCATCCGATCACCCTGGTCTCGCTGGGCGCGCCGCGCCGCATGCTGATCAGGCGCAAGGGAGAGGGCCACAAGGCCATCGCCATCGACCTGCTGCCGGGCAGCCTGCTCAGCATGAGCCACGCCTCCCAGCTCACCCACGAACACGGCATTCCCAAGACCCGCCGCCCGCAGGCGCCGCGCATCAGCGCGGTGTTCCGGGTCCGGCCCTAGCCCATGCCGCCTTTCGCCGGGGCCGGCATTGCCGGAGAATCCGCCGGCATGGGCCGCCGATACGCCAGGACTCCATCGCCGAACGGGAAACGGACCGCCGTATACGGCGTCGCCCTGGCGCTGGCCGCGCTCGGCCTGCAATGGCTGGACTACCAGCGGCTGGCGCGCACCCACTGGGACGATTTCTACATCGGCCTGATCGCGCTGGCCTTCCTCGCGCTGGGCGTGTTCGTCGGCGCCCGCCTGTTCGCCGGTCGCCATCGCCCGCCGGCCTTCGACGGCAACCCGAGGGCGCAGGAAAGCCTGGGCATCAGCGATCGCGAGCGGGCGGTGCTGCTGGAACTGGCGGCGGGACGCTCCAACAAGGAAATCGCCCGCGAACTGCACATCGCGCCCAGCACGGTGAAGACCCATGTGGCGCGGCTGTACGAAAAGCTGGGCGCGCGCCGGCGCACCGAGGCGGTACGACGCGGACGCGAACTGGGGCTGGTTCCCTGAACAGGCGGAGTGCGTGCCATCCTTGGGCGGAAACGGGCCGAATCACCCGTTTGGCCGATTGCCGCAGACCGGGCCGGGCCGCCCAATGACGCCAACTCCGACCCGAGAGGTGCCCCATGTTGCGCAGGATCCTGTCCTACGGTCTGCTCGCCGGCCTGATTGCCGGCGGCGTTCTGTCCCTCATCGTGCTGACCGTGCAGGACGCCGCCCCGTCCGGCTACAGCATGGCGATCGGCTACCTCACCATGCTGGTCGCGCTGAGCCTGGTGTTCCTGGCGATCAAGCGCCACCGCGATCGCGAACTGGGCGGGGTGATCCGGTTCTGGCCGGGGTTCGGCCTGGGGCTGGGCGTGAGCTTCGTCGCCAGCGTGATCTACATGCTGTCCTGGGAGGCGGCGCTGGCGATCAGCGGCCTGGATTTCGCCGGCACCTATGCCAGAGCGACGATCGAGGCGCAGAAGGTCAAGGGCGCGAGCCCCGAGGCGCTGGCGAAACTGGCCGCCGACATGGAGGCATTCAAGGTGCAGTACGCCAATCCGCTGATCCGGCTGCCGATGACTTTCATCGAAATCTTCCCGGTCGGCCTGCTGGTCTCGCTGATCTCGGCCGCGATCCTGCGCAATCCGCGCGTGCTGCCGGCGCGGCAGGCGTGAAGCTCACGCCTTGCGCAGGTAGCGGACCAGCAGGGCGGTGACCTCGTCGATATAGGCGTCCGCGCGATCGCCGGACACCATTTCCGGCCGCAGCACCACCGCGGCGTGGGTCAGTGCTTCCACCGTGGACACGGCGATGAAGGTCGCCGTGTCCAGATCCTGGATGCGCAGTTCCTGCCGGTGGCTTTCCAGATACAGGCGGACCAGCGCGTAGACCTCGCGATCGATGGCTTCGATGTTCTCCAGCAATCCGATGCGCGGGGTCTGTTCGACCAGTACCCGGTGCAGGCGGGGATTGATGCGATGCGCGTCGATCATCACCCGCACCAGCTCGCGGGTGGCCGGTTCCAGCGGTTCCCGCGCCACCCGGGCCAAAGCATCGCGGATGCGCTGCATCATTTCCTGCATGTGCTGGCCGATCACGCCGGCCACCAGTGCTTCCTTGCTCGGGTAGTACTGGTACAGCGAGCCGATGCTCACTCCGGCGGCCTGGGCGATGCGGTTGGTGCTGGCGCGGTCGTAGCCTTCCTTGACCAGAATGCGAGCGGTGGCCTCCAGCAGCGCGTCCACGGTCGCGCGCGAACGCTCCTGGGTCGCGGTTTTACGCGGTTTCGTCGCGGGTTTCCGGGCCATGGCGATGGAGGGGAAAGCGAGTAGACAAGGCGAGCGATGGCTCACATTCTATGCATGCTTTCACCAGGCGCACAAACCATGCTGACGTTTGACCCACAGGAGCGCGTGGTCGGTTTCGACGCTGCCCGTCGCGCGTCCGACCTCCCGCTGGACCAGCTGAGCCGGGCCGATCCCGAATGGCTGGTGGCGTTGATCGACACCGTCGACGACCACTCGGTGGACGCGGGGTTCTGGGAACGCCACCCGGGCGGAGACAAGATCCTCTACGTGCTGGAAGGCGGGATCGCGGTGACGCTGGCCCCGGCCCTGGAAAGTGCGGAAGAAACCACAGCCAGAGTGACCGCGCCCGGCGCCTGCGTCATCCCGAAAGGCACCTGGCATCGCTTGCAGGTGATCGCGCCGGGGCGGATGCTGAGCGTGACGCCGAGAATCGGTACGGAAGACCAGCGACATGGACCTGCCGCCCACCATCGAGAGGATGAACAGTCCGGGGGCCGGGTTTTCCATCCCGCATCCTGAAGCTTCGGGGCACAGGCCATGCGCGCAGCCGGGTACAGGGCGAGCATGGTCCAGCCTCGCATTCCATTCTTTTCGGGTCGCCCGGGTGGGCAATCACGCGGAGGGCTTCACGGCGGTCAGCCGACGGAGCCGTCCGAAACCGGATCAGCGGTCGGAAAACTGGACCACGACATCATTCAGCGGCAGTCGTGCCCGATGGTGTTCAACGGGGGCGGCTTTCCAGGGTTCCCCTTGCCCAAAAAGTTGCCCTTCGGTCTCCGTGCCGAACGTATCGAAACGGTTGAATACATAGGGAACGCCCTCCGAGCCTTCGAAAGTGGCGCGATTGGAAAGCTGGAAATGCAGGTGCGGCGCCGCCGAGTTCCCGGACTGGCCCACACGCCCCAGCACGTCGCCCCGACGCACGTGGTCTCCCGGCTTGACCCTGACGCTGTCACGTTGCAGGTGGGCATAGCTGGCGAACACGCCGGGCTTCAGCTCCAGGACGACGTAGTTGCCGAACAGGCCGTTGGCGGTCAGTGACGGGGGCTCCGGCTGGGGACTCAGCGGGCGATGTTCCATCTCGCCGTCACGTGTGTCGCGCACCACGCCGTCGGCCACGGCAAGCACGTCTTTCCCGTAGCCGAACCAGTCCGCATAGGTCGATTCCTGGATGTTCTTCCCGTTCGAACGCAGGACGTGGCCTTTGTCATCCACGCCAACGAAGTCGATGGCATAGCGTTGCGGAATGGTCAATGCGCCATTCACCGCCACCAGACTTCCCCAGTGATGCGACTGCATCCTTCCCGGACCCTCATGGGCCAACCAGCGACCGCCGGACAGCGGCGCGCCGAGCGTGATCGCGGTTGCAGAACCCACATCAACGGTCGCGCCATCGAGCACCTGGAGGGCGTTCTTTTCGGTCGAAAACTCCATCCGGTGATGCAACTGGTGAGGGGGTGCGGCGCCAGCCGGCAACGTCAGCCAGACCAGCATGACGACACGTTTGCCGGGAGGAATGGAAACCGTGGCGCCATCGGCGGGCATGGGTTTCGTCATCTCCGGCAGCACCGCGGTTCCCGCGTCGAGCAGTGGCGTGGCGGCATCGTCGCCAAACACCTTCAATCCCAGCGGCCGCAGCGCTCCGGCATCGGCATAGAAGTTGGTGACATGAAGTTCATAGGCCAGATGAACCTTGCCGTCGCTCCCGGCGACGGGGTTGGGCGCAAAGGGGACGCGGACTTCCACCGGCGCCAGCGCTTCCCGGGCCTGTGCATGCACGCAAATGCCAAACCAAAGAAGCGCGAGCGAAGCGATGATCCAGCGTTTCATGCGATGTTCCTGTCGAAGGTTGTGCAACGGAAGCAAACGTCCTTCATTCAGTCGGCTCCCGCCGCCTCCTCCAGAAACCCGGCCGAAGGTGCGAAGAACAGTGATCCCGTCACCGCCCGGCTGAAATCCAGCAGGTGGTCGTAGTTGCCCGGCGGATTGCCGATGAACATGTTCTCCAGCATCTTCTCGATGCGTGAGGGCGAGCATGCGTAGCCGATGAAGTACGTGCCGAACTCGCCCTTGGCGGCATCGCCGAAAGACATGTTGTCGCGCAGGATTTCCAGCTCCCGGCCGTCCTCGACCAGCGAGGTCAGGGCGTTGTGGGCGTAGCCGGGCTTGGTCGCGTCGTCCAGTTCGATGTTCGACAGCTTGGTGCGGCCGACGATCTTCTCCTGTTCGGACACCGGGATCGCATCCCAGCCGCGCAGATCGTGCAGATACTTCTGCACGATGACGTAGCTGCCGCCGGCGAAGGCGGGATCCTCGACGCCGACCAGGGTGGCGTCCAGCGCGGCCTGGCCAACGGGATTCTCGGTGCCGTCGACGAAGCCAATCAGATCCCTGTTGTCGAAATAGCTGAAGCCATGCACCTCGTCCGCGCCGGTGACGGTATCGCCCAGCCGCCGCATGACCTGGGTCGCCAGTTCGAAGCACAGATCCTGGCGCGCGGCGCGGATGTGCAGCAGCAGATCACCCGGTGTGGCGATGGCGTGATGCTGACCGTGGATCTCGCGGAAAGGGTGCAGTTCGCGCGGACGGGACGTGCCGAACAGGTCATCCCAGATGTCCGAGCCGAACCCCATCACGCACGACAGGCCGGCCTCCGGCGCGCGCGAACCGATGGCGCGCACCAACCCCGCCATGTCGCCGCACAGCGCGCGGCAGGCCTGCGCGTGTTGCGGCCCACGCGCCAGGGTGACGACGAGGAAGATGGCCGCACGGGTCACGGGGGCGGCCACGGACTGGGCGAGAACGGCTTGCACGGAATCTCCTGGGTGAAGGGATGGAAGCGAGCGTCACGGGGATGCCCGCAATCGCTCCGGAAAGGTATAGACGTTGTAGCCGTCCGCGCGGGCAAAGCCAACCAGGCAGAGATTGGCGCCGCGCGCCAGCTCGATGGCCAGGGCCGTGGGCGCGGAGACGGCGGCGATGAAACCGATGCCGGCGCGGGCCGCCTTGACCACCATCTCGTAACTGGCCCGGCTGGAAATCAGCAGCATGCCCGCGGCCGGATCGTCGCCCGCGCGCGTCATTGCGCCGATCAGCTTGTCCAGCGCGTTGTGTCGGCCCACATCTTCGCGGACCCGGTGTATCCGGCCTTCGGCGTCGGCCCAGGCGGCGGCATGGGTGGCGCCGGTGGCCGCGTTCAGGGGCTGGTGGCGCGCCAGCGCGGCCAGCGCACGCCGCAGGGCGTCGGCGTCGAACCTGGTCGCGTTGGCGATCGGGGCAGGGGAGTGGAGGAGGTTTTCCAGTTCGCGGGTGCCGCACAGTCCGCAGCCGCCGCGTCCCGGCAGCTCGCGGACCGATTCGTCGCGGAAACGGGCGCCGGCCGCATCCGCGGACACCGTCATCGCCAGTTCGATGCCTTCCACCCTTGTGTGCACGTCCACATCCAGCAAGTCGCCGGCATGCGCGATGAGTCCTTCACCAAGCGAGAACCCCAGCGCGAAGTCCTCCAGATCGCAAGGCGTGGCCATCATCACCGCGAACGCGCGCCCGTTGTAAAGCATGGCGACGGGCACTTCCTCGGCCACCTGGTCGATCACCGTTTCCGCGATTTCACCGTGCCGGCGCTGGATGCGCCGGGCCACGCCTCCGGGCGCGGACGGCGGCTGGGATTCGCCAGGATCGGGCATGGCTCTCCATCTCCGGTGGATGGTGGGTGGGCGCGGCGCCACGGCTGGTGGGCGTGCGGCAGCGTAGCTCATCCGCCACCGCGCCTGCGAGGCCACTGGCGATTCCATCGACCCTCACGGCGAGGTGGAGCGCGACGCCCTAAAGTGCTTAACTGGTCGCGTCAGTGCATGAAGGGAGCCTCCGGTCATGAGCGAGCAGAAGCCTCCCCGCTACAAGCCCTACGAACAGCCCGCCGGTGGCTGGGGCGCGGCGGCGGCCACCGCCAAGGTGCTGCTGGAACAGAGCGTCGTCGCCAAGGGATCGCGTGCGCTGCTGGCGATGAACCAGCCCGGCGGCTTCAAGTGTCCCAGTTGCGCCTTCCCCGATGCCGACCACACCAAGAAGCTGGAGTTCTGCGAAAACGGGGTGAAGGCGCTCGCCTTCGAGGCCACCAAGGCGCGCGTCACCCGCGAGTTCTTCGCCCGGCACAGCGTGTCCGAACTGATGGAGCAGTCGGATTACTGGCTGGAGATGCAGGGCCGGCTGACCGAACCGATGCGCTACGACGCCGCGACGGATCACTACGTGCCCTGCGACTGGAACAGCGCGTTCGCCTTGATTGGCCGTCATCTGCGGGCGCTGGAAAGCCCGCACCAGGCGGAGTTCTACACTTCCGGCCGCACGCCGAACGAGGCGGCGTTCCTGTACGCCATCTTCGTCCGCCAGTTCGGCACCAACAATTTCCCGGACTGCTCCAACATGTGCCACGAGCCGACCAGCCGCGGCCTGCCGCCGGCCATCGGGGTGGGCAAGGGCACGGTGGTGCTGGAGGATTTCGAACACGCCGACGCGATCTTCGTGATGGGCCAGAACACCGGCACCAACTCGCCGCGGATGATGACCCATCTGGTCGAGGCGCGGAAACGCGGCATTCCCATCGTCGCGGTCAACCCCATGCCCGAGCGCGCCCTGATCCGGTTCACCGAGCCGCAGGACGTGGTGCAGATGGCGACGCTGGGGTCCACCGAGATCGCCAGCGAGTTCGTGCATATCCGGATCGGCGGCGATCTGGCCCTGCTGAAGGGGATGATGAAGGTCGTGTTCGAACGGGAGGCGGCCGGCGAGACGGTGCTCGATCACGAGTTCCTGCGCGAGCACACCGAAGGGCTGGAGGCCGTCCGCGCCGACACGCTGGCGCAGGACTGGGACGACATCGTCCGGGTCTCCGGCGTATCGGAGGAACAGATCCGCCGCTGTGCCGAAATCTACATCCGCGCCAGGGCGACCATCATCTGCTACGGCATGGGGTTGACCCAGCACCAGCAGGGTTCGCGACTGGTCCAGCAGGTCGCCAACCTGCTGTTCCTGCGCGGCAATTTCGGCCGGCCGGGCGCGGGCATCTCGCCGATCCGCGGGCATTCCAACGTGCAGGGCGACCGCACGGTCGGTATCGACGAGAAGCCTTCGCCTGCGTATCTGGACAAGGTGCGCGAGGTGTTCGGCTTCGAACCGCCGCGTGGGCATGGCCACCACACGATCGAGTCCATCGAGGCAATGATGGATGGCAGCGCCAAGGTGTTCATCGGCCTGGGCGGAAATTTCGTGCGGGCGGTACCGGACACGGACCGCACCTATGCGGCCATGCGCAAGCTCGACCTGACGGTCGGCATCGCCACCAAATTGAACCGGGGCCACCTGGTGCATGGCAGGGATGCGCTGATCCTGCCGGTGGTGGCGCGTTCGGAATACATCCGGACCTCGGCAGGCGAACAGTTCGTCACCATCGAGGATTCGATGTCCAACATCACCGCTTCGCGCGGGGTACTGGAACCGGTCAGCGCGGACGTGCTGCCGGAAGTGGAGATCGTCTGCCGGATGGCGCGGGCGACGCTGCTGGACAGCCGGATTGCGTGGGAGGAATACAGCATGGACTACGGACTCATCCGGGATCGGATCGCGGCGGTGTATCCCGCGATCTACAGCGGGTTCGCCGAGCGGATCCGCGATCCGAAGGGATTCCACCTGGATGTCGCGCCGCGCCGGCGGGTCTGGCTGACACCCAACGGTAAGGCCAACTTCCTGTTGCTGGAAGGGCTGGAGGTCAACGATCCCATCGACGACCCATCGATGCTGAGGCTGGCGACCGTGCGTTCGCACGATCAATTCAACACCAGCATCTACAGCTACAACGATCGCTATCGCGGCGTGTACAACGATCGCATGGTGCTGTTCATGAACATGCAAGACCGACGCGCCCGCGGGCTGGCGAAGGAAGCGCGCGTGGCGCTGGAAACCTTCAGCAACGACGGCCACACGCGCCGGGTGGAAGGACTGACCGTACTGGACTACCCGATGCCGCGCGGCGCGGTGGCCGGCTACTACCCGGAACTGAATCCGCTGCTGCCGCTGGACCATTACGACCGCATCAGCGGCACGCCCGCCGCCAAGTCGATTCCGGTCCGGGTGATCGCGATGGAATCCATCGCGGCGTCCACGGAGGCGGACCTGTGAGCAATCCCTATGAAGTGCTGGGCGTGGATCCGTCCGCCTCGGCCGATGACATCAAGAAGGCCTATCGCCGGCTGGCGCGCAAACTGCACCCCGATCTCAATCCCGGCGACAAGGCCGCCGAGGAACGTTTCAAGGATGTGGCGGTCGCCTATCGCCTGCTAGGGGATTCCGAACAGCGCAAACGCTACGACGCCGGCGAGATCGACGAAACCGGCGCCGAGCGACCACGGCACCGTTACTACCGCGACTATGCCGGCGCCGATCACGGTGCGTCCTACGGAGATGACGCCGACTATGCCGGCTACGCGGATTTCGCCGAAGGCGACGATCCGTTCGCCGAACTGCTGCGCAGGAGCGCACAGGCGCGTGCGCACCGGCGCGGCCAGGACATGCACTACCGGTTGCCGATCAGCCTCGCCGACGCCATCAGCGGCACCCGCACGCGATTGACGCTGCCGAGCGGGGAAACCCTGGACGTCACCGTGCCGGCAGGTGTCGTGCCTGGACAGACGTTGCGGTTGCGCGGCAAGGGGACGCCAGGCGGCGAGCAGGGGCGGGCCGGCGACGCGCTGATCGAACTGGAGGTGCTGCCGGATCCGCGTTTCAGCCAGAATGGCGAGGATCTGGGCCTGGAGTTGCCCATTTCGCTGCGCGAAGCGGTGCTGGGCGGACCGGTGCGCGTGCCCACGCCGACCGGCCATGTCGAACTGACCGTGCCGCCCGGCTCGGACGGCAGCAGCCGGCTGCGGGTGAAGGGCCACGGTATGCCGCGTCGCGGCGGAGGCCGTGGCGACGAGTATGTCCGCCTGCGCATCGTGCTGCCCAAGGGCGGCGATGCCGAGTTGAAGGATTTCGTTTCGCAATGGAGCGCGGGCCGGACCCACACGCCGCGCGAGGAGCATCCGGCATGAACGTCGATATCGAAGACTTCCTGGTCCAATCCGGCATCCGGCGCGAAACCCTGACCGTCTGGATCGAGAAAGCATGGATCACGCCGGCGCAGGGCGCGGCGCATGTCGAATTGACCGAAGTGGATGTGGCCCGCGCCTATCTGGTCCGCGATTTGTCCGATGATCTGGGCGTGAACGAGGAGGGCATCGACGTCGCGTTGCACCTCATCGATCAGATCCACGGACTGCGCCGGTTGCTGTCGCAGCTGCGCGGGGAGATCAAGGGCGGATAGGCGGACGCGCATCCCTGCGCGGATGAACCGTTATGCAAGGATGGGATATCGCGGTTCGCGTTCGCACCCCTATCAGGATGTCCATTCAATTCGGCACCCCTCCGCCTTGCGTCCACCTTCGAAAAAGGGGAGCGAGGGGAGTTTGCCCTTCGCGGCAGAACCGAGACCGATGAATTGCATGCCAGGCCTGCCGTGGTCCGGCATGAGCCAACCCCACCATCGCAGGAACATCATGTCCACTCGCGAAAACCTTCTGGCACACCTCTGGACGGAAGTGATCAACCTCCAGCTCAGGCCGGAAGGTCTGGCCCAGGTGATCGCCTACGCGAAGCAGCGACCGGATGATCCCCTGGCCGACAGCGGGCCCGCCCTCGAGCGCCTGCTTGCCCTTGGCGCCGATCCCGGGGACATCTGCCTGCTGATGCGCAACACCACCTACGAGGCGGTGTTCTCCACGCTCTACGCCATCGGCGATCCGGGTGTGGACGGCAACGACGTCTTCATGCTGCACGAGGATCTGCTGTCGGCCGATCCCAGCGGAATGGAAGGGCGTCCAGGCTCCGCCTCCTGGCGGGACTGACTGCGCGGGGCCATCCTCGTCCGCCGGCTATTTGCCGCCGCGCATGACGAGACGCATCTGCGGCCAGACACGCCGCAACTTCAGCGGAACGATGAACGATGCCAGCAAGCCCGCCGTCAGGCATGCGGTGATCGAACCGTACTCGGACAGGAAGTGGATCGCGATGGCCGTGCGTTCGTGACCGCCCGCGGCCCATTGAGGGACAACAAAGACATCCGCCAGGCCCAGTGGCAGGAAGGCCACGCCTGCAAGCGTGAAAAATCCGAATGACAACAGCAGGCAAACCAAGATGAAGGAACGGCGGGCATTCATCGGCATGCCGGAGCGCCATGCAACGATCCAGGCGAACCAGGCGGGCCAGGCAGCGACCGTCAATAGGGCAATGGCCCCCAGAGCGACGATGGGCAATGATGTTGCGTCCAAAGCGGGCACCATCCGTTGACAGAACAGGACGTCCGGGCGAACACCTTGTCCCTCGCGATTCCCCTGACGCGGCTCATCCTACGTCGGCACGACGGCGCCAACAACGGACAGAGCCAGGAAATCCGCATCGGCCTGCCGCCTGAATACGCCGCTGTCTGGTTCGGGGGCATTGCGCTAGGCTGTCCGCGGCATCCCGTTGATGGCATCCGCATGTCTTCCGCAACCCAGGTCCGGACTCCATACCTGCATCGCCACCTTCTGAAGATCGCGTCGCTCACCATGGCCTGGTTGTTGGTCGCTCTGGGAGCCGGCGAGTTCCTGTCCATCGCCTACCAGAAGTACACGGAACTGGATGCCGGCAGCTATGGCATGTTCTGGACCCGGCGCGAATGGCTCTGGACGCACATCGGTGGTGGCGTGCTGACGGTGTTGCTGGGCGCGTTGCAGTTCGTGCCACGGCTTCGCCGCGGCTATCCGCGACTGCATCGCTGGACAGGGCGGATCTTCCTGCTGGGCATGCTGGTCGCCTGCGTGGGCGCGGTGGGCCTGATCCTGACCAGCCCCGCGCCGGGTTCGATCCGCACCGCCTTCGGCGCCACCGCGCTGGCGTGGCTCGTCACCGCCTTCATGGGCTATCGCGCCATCCGCCGCGGACGGGTGGACACGCACCGGCGGTGGATGATCGGTTGCTATCTGGTGACGCTCGCCCCGATCACCTTCCGGGCGATGATCCGGATACCCGGCATGATGGAAATCGCCTCGCCGATGGTCATGATTCCGACCCTGCTGTGGTTGAGCTGGGCGGCGCCGTTGCTGGTGTATGGCGTGGGCGTGGCCAGCCGCGGGGGACGCCGGTCGGAGGTGCGTCGCGGGCAATCGCGCGTGGCATCAGGAGCACTTGAACCGGAATCGGTCTGAAGGCGAGCAGGCTCCGACCTGCAATGTCGAGCCGGACTTTCCTTCTAGGTACTCCGCGGTTGCAGCGCGGCTTCTGGCAAGGGAACCCCTGCGAATCCGGACAACGCCTCGACGCGATCTTCCGGCTATCTGTCGGATTCGGCGCGGTGCTTCCATTGGAAACTGAGGAAAACCCCGATAACAGCGATCGGGGTGCAGAATGCCCAACGCAGGACGTCCGTTTCGATCAGCTGAAATACCCTCAGGCAAGCCGCCACGGTGAGCGCGAGACCGAGATGGAACCGCCAGGACAGAAACAGATCCACGGCATCCGTCAGATCGAAAAGCGACATGCGGTTTTCCGGGCAGGGATGGAAGATGCTGGAGAGAATAGGCGATGGCCTAGACTCCCGGAACGGTCTCCGGGAAGACGTATGGATGGCGACGCCCGTCGTGGCATGGGCAGTGGAGGGAAGTCCCATTCCCCACGATGCCCCTGGAGCCTTTCCGGGCTCGCGGAAACAATGACATGTTGGCCTCGCCGCGGGCACTCCAGTAGTCTGGACAGCCAGCCCGGAAAACCGACATGACCCGCGTGCTTCCACAACCGCACCAGGCATTTCTCGAAAGGATGCGCGCCGCGGTCCCCAGCGACCCGCGGCTGAAGGCCCTGCTCGCGGGCGGCTCCTATCTCCATGGCGGCTTTGATCGCTATTCGGATCTTGATTTCGTCATCGTGGTGGACGATGACGCCTACGCGGAAGTGATGGCATCGCGCAGGTCGTTCGCCGAAAGCCTGGGCGAGCTCTTGTCCGCCTTCACCGGCGAGCACGTCGGCGAGCCCAGGTTGCTCATCTGCCTGTACGGGCCGCCCTTGCTCCACGTGGATTTCAAGTTCGTCGTTTCGGGTGATCTGGACCAGCTCGTCGAACGTCCCGTGGTGCTGTTCGCCCGTGACGGCAGCGGGATCGAAGCCCGCCTGGATGCCGCGGCCATCCGTTGGCCGGATCGAACCCCGGAATGGTTCGAACAGCGGGCCTGGGTCTGGCTGCACTACGGTGCGGTCAAGCTGGGGCGGGGTGAACTGTTCGAAGCCATGGGCATGCTCGCCTTCTTTCGGGATCAGGTATTGGGTCCGATGCTTCATCGCCGGGCCGGACGCCCGCAGCGCGGAGTGAGGCGAATGGAAATGTCGGGCGGTCCCGAGAGAGAACTGCTGGCCCGCACGGTCGCCATTCACGACGCCAGGGCGATTCGCGGGGCGTTGTCGGCGGCGGCCGCGATCTACGTGGACCTTCGCGATGACGAGCCGCCCCGCGAGAAGGTGGTCCACATGCCCGATGCGCTCCTGGACTTTCTCGACCAGGATGCCGACTTGCCGGCTTGAGCGGAACCTGGAGTCGTCCTTGGGATGGCTGCTTTCGTATCGCGGATGGAGGGCGGACGAGAGACGCGGCCCCTTCACCGGCTGCACATGCGGGTGCCTTCACAGTCCAGCCAGCATCGGTAGCCGGGACATGCGTCATGAACAATTCGACTTCCACCTTCACCCGCCTGGCCAAGCATGCTTCCGCGTTCACCGGGCGGCCGACCTGTTTCGGCCTGGCGTTGGCCGTGGTCATCGTCTGGGCGATCAGTGGGCCGGTGTTCGGCTTCAGCGACACCTGGCAATTGGTCATCAACACCGGTACCACCATCATCACCTTCCTGATGGTCTTCCTGATCCAGAACACCCAGAACCGCGACACCCAGGCGATGCAGATAAAACTGGACGAACTGATCCACGTCACCTCGCGGGCCAACAACGAACTGCTGGATCTGGAGGAACTGGAGGAGTCCGAACTGGAACGACTGCGCGAGCACTACGAAGCGATGGCGCAGAAGGCGAAGGATGCGCGCCGGCAGCGGCACGAATCCCGCCAGAAGGCGCGGTAGCTCTGCGGGAGCAAAGCCCCTCGATTGCACGCCAAAAGGCTGTCAAGACTCCCGATCCGCGCATCGCCAAGAAAAAGGCCCGCCGAAGCGGGCCTTTTCTTGAAATGGTGGAGGTGGGCGGAATTGAACCGCCGTCCGAAGGCACTCCATCCCCGGTACTACATGCTTATCCCCCCGTTGAGTCTCGTCCTGCGGCAGCACGGTGGGCAAAGCGCACCGCAGGACCAGCCTGTTAGAGGTTGACCGGGAGCTGACAGGCAGCGGCTCCCGGCGATTCCGTGATAGTGACCCTACGCTGCGAACACGGACACAAGCAGTTTCGGGGCTTACGCCTTAAGCGGCGAGAGCGTAGTTGTCGTCGTTGGCAACTAGAGTTTTGCCGCTGGATTTACGAGGAAAGCTGCCCCCTCGGCATGCACCAGGCAACTTTGCAACCCCCGTCGAAGCCAGTGCACCCCCGGGAGCCAGAATGTTTCCTGACCGCGACAGTGTAGGGGCGGGGTGGGGTGGTTACAAGCTCGTGACGGCGCGGCGGTCAACCGGCGGTCAACCGGCGGTTAGCGCGGGGAGGGCGCCGTGCCGCCAGATAGGAACGACGTCAGTCGCGACCGGGATTCCCGAGCCGGGATGTCCCGGCAGGGGCGTGATCCGTTCGTAGGGCTTGTGCCGTGCAGTTCTGTTCGCGCGGTCGCGACTGACGTCGCTCCTACGGAAGAACCGGGGGATCAGGCGTCGCGGTTGTGCTGGCGCATGACGCGCGATTTTTCGCGGGCCCAGTCGCGTTCCTTGCTGGCGGCGCGCTTGTCGTGGGACTGCTTGCCCTTGGCGAGGGCGATTTCGGCCTTCACCTTGTTGCCCTTCCAGTACAGCGAGGTGGGCACCAGGGTGTAGCCGTCGCGCTCGACCTTGCCGATCAGGCGATCGATTTCGCGCCGGTGCAGCAGCATCTTGCGGGTGCGGCGATCCTCGGCCACCACATGGGTGGAGGCCTGGATGAGCGGAGTGATCTGGGAACCGAACAGGAAGATCTCGCCATGGCGGATGGTCGCGTAGGCCTCGGTGATGTTGGCCCGGCCGGCGCGGATCGCCTTGAGCTCCCAGCCCTGCAGCGCCAGTCCCGCCTCGAGGCGTTCCTCCAGGTGGTATTCGTGGCGGGCGCGCTTGTTCAACGCGATGGTGCCAGTTGCTTTATTCTTGTCCGGTTTCTTGCCCATCCGTTTATTGTCGCCGAAGGCGGAACCACAAGCGAGTCAAATGCCAACCATCCGCCGCAGCGCCCTGGTCGAACACGCCGCCAGCCGCATGTTCGACCTGGTCAACGATGTCCCCGCCTATCCCCGCCGCTTCGACTGGTGCCGCGGCGCCGAAGTCATCGAGGCCGGCGAACAGCGGCTGGTGGCCCGGCTGGATCTGGGGCTGGGCTCGTTGAGCACCTGGTTCACCACCGAGAACACCCTGGACCGTCCGCACCGTATCGACATGAAGCTGGTCGCCGGACCCTTCCGCAAGCTGCACGGCCAGTGGGAATTCCACGCGCTGGACGAAAGCGCCTGCAAGGTCGGCCTGACCCTGGAATTCGAGCCGACCAGCCGCCTGCTGCTGCCGGCGCTGACCCTGGGTTTCCAGGGATTGGCCGATCGCATGGTGGACGATTTCGTGCGCGTGGCCGACCGCGGGGAATGAGCATGCGGATCGAGGTCATCCGCGCCTGGCCGCACCGGTTCGATTCCGTGGTGCTGGAGTTGCCGGAAGGCGCGCGGGTGGCCGACGCGCTGCAGGCGTCGGGATTCGCCGATGATCCGGAGATTGCCGGCCATGCCGTCCACGGTGTGGTGGCGCGGGCCGATGCGGAACTGCGGGACGGGGACCGGGTGGAACTGCTGAGGCCGTTGACGCTGGACCCCAAGGAGGCGCGGCGACGCCGCGCCCGCAAGGCCTAGGCCGGCTCAGCGGCCGCCGCGACCGCCCTTCTTCTTGTCCTTGGCCAGGTTCGGGCCGAACTTGCGCACGTCCGAGGCCAGCTGCAGGTCGTTTTCGGGGAAGTATTCGCCTTCCCAGCTCGCCAGCGTATCGCCCTGGAAATGCAGGGTCAGCGTCTTGATCTCGGTGGTGCCGCGACGGTTGGTGCGTTCGCTGGCCGCGTAATCCCAGCGCTGGGAATGGAACGGATCGGCGATGGACGGACTGCCGATCAATGCCTGCACCTGCTGCTTGCTCTGGCCGACCTGCAATTGATCCACCGCCGCCTTGTCCAGCAGGTTGCCCTGGTAGATCGGCTGCTTGTAGAGGATGCCGCAGCCGGCAGTCAGGGAGGCGAGGGCGGCGACCAGCAGGAGTTTGCGCATGGGACGGCTACAGGTGGAAAACATGCCGATGATACACTTCCGGCGACCGCCGCAACCCAGCTTCAGGCAGCCGGCGCTAAACCGGTTATGAACGGAGACGCCGATATGGAATCCCAAGAACTTCGCAAGGTTGGCCTCAAGGTCACCCACCCGCGGATGCGCATCCTGGAACTGCTGGAGCAGAAAAGCGCACAGCACCACCTCAGTGCCGAAGACATCTATCGGCAGTTGCTCGAGCACGGCGACGAAATCGGCCTGGCCACGGTGTACCGGGTGCTGACCCAGTTCGAAGCCGCCGGGCTGGTGCTGAAGCACAACTTCGAGGGCGGCCAGGCCGTCTATGAACTGGATCGCGGTGGTCACCACGACCACATGGTGGACGTGGACACCGGCAAGATCATCGAGTTCGAAAGCCCGGAAATCGAGAAGCTCCAGCGCGAAATCGCCGCCAAGCACGGTTACCTGCTGGAAGAGCATTCGCTGGTCCTGTACGTGCGCAAGAAGCGCTGATCCAGCCGTCAACCCGTACGTGCGAGCGGCCTCCCGGCCGCGAACGTTCCTGCCCGCCCGAGGCTTCCCATCGCGATGGGGGGAAGACTCGAAAAGAGCTGGCCGTGATCGGAATCCTCAGCCTGCGACGTCGGCCAGCAGCCGCTTGGCCGCGGCGTGGGCTTCCTTGCTGACCTCGACGCCGCCCAGCATGCGTGCCAGTTCCTCTTCGCGCTGGCGGGCGGTCAGGACTTCCACCGCGCTCTGGGTCATGCCGTCCACCGGCGCCTTGCTGACCCGGTAGTGGGCATGGCCCTGGGCGGCCACCTGGGGCAGGTGGGTCACGCACAGCACCTGCCGCTGCGCGCCGAGGGCGCGCAGCTTCTTGCCGACGATGTCGGCGACCGCGCCGCCGATGCCGGAGTCGACTTCGTCGAACACCATGGTCGGCACCGTGTCCACACCGAGCGCGGCGACCTCGATGGCCAGCGAGATGCGCGACAGCTCGCCGCCGGAGGCGACCTTGCGCAGCGGCCGGGGCGGCTGGCCGGCATTGGCGCCGACCAGGAATTCGACCCGCTCGGCGCCGGCCGGATCCGGGCGGTCCCCCTCGTTGGGCTCCAGCGCAATCTCGAACCGTCCGCCGCCCATGCCCAGTTCGCCGATCAGGGCGGTGGTGGTCTTGCCCAGTTCGCGCGCGGCGCGCTGGCGGCTGCGGGTCAACCGGGCGGCGCTGGTCTTCCAGGCGTCGCGGGCGGCCTCGATCTCCTTGTTGAGGCCGAGCAGGCGCTCACCGGCGCCGCGCAGACCGTCCAGTTCGGTGGCGATGGTGTCGCGTACCCGCGCCAGATCGTCCGGGGTCGTGCGGTGCTTGCGGGCCAGGTCGTGGATGCGGCCAAGCCGTTGTTCCAGTTCCTCGAATTGCTCCGGATCCGCGTCCAGATCGTCGCGGACCTGGCCAAGCAGGCCGAGCGCCTCGTCGATCTGGATGTTCGCGCTTTCCAGCATGCCGTCGATCTCGGCCAGCCGCGGTTCGTGTTGCGCCAGCCGGGCCAGTTCGCCGCGGGTCTGCTGCAGCTGGCGCGACAACGACGGGGATTCGTCCCCGCCCAGACGCGTCAGCGCCGCTTCGCAGGCCTGGATGAGGCCGGTGGCGTGGGCCTGGCGGCGATGACCCGCGACCAAGTTCTCGATGCTGGCCGGGGCGAGGTCCTCGCGTGCCAGTTCACCGAGCTGGTGTTCCAGATAGTTGATGCGATCGGAGACATCGCCCTGGCGGGACAGGTGGTCGCGTTCGTGCAGCAGCTCGGACCAGCGCGCCGCGGCCGCCGCCACCGCCTGCCGTTCGGCCGCGTTGCGGGCGTGGCCATCCAGCAGCTCGCGCTGGCTGGCTTTGTCCATCAGCGCCTGGTGTTCGTGTTGCCCGTGGATTTCCACCAGCCGTCCGGCCAGATCCGACAATTGCCCGAGGGTGACGCTGCGGCCGTTGATCCAGGCGCGCGAACCACCGTCGGCGCGGATGATCCGGCGCAGCTGGCAGGCCAGTTCGTCGTCCAGCTCCTGTTCGCGCAGCCACGCCAGCGCCGGCGCGTTGGCCTCGATGGCGAATTCGGCGGACAGTTCGGCGCGCTCGGCGCCGTGGCGGACCACGCCGCTGTCGGCGCGCAGGCCCGACAGGAAGCCCAGGGCATCCACCAGCAACGACTTGCCGGCGCCGGTTTCACCGGAAATGACGGTCATGCCGGGGCCGAATTCCAGTTCGGTGGCGCGGACGACGGCGAAATCCTTGATCGCGAGGTGTCTGAGCATGCACGTATTGTAAGGGCCAGCCATGACGCGCATGGCACGCGGCGGCAGCATCGGCGGGGGCCGTCGCAGAAACCGCGACAGCCCTACGCGGGCACCTTCAGCACCATCGCGGCCAGCGCCAGCCAGGCCGGCAGCAGGCTGGCGACACCGATGCGGTTCCAGCGCCGCAACAGGGGAGCGCAGTCGTCCCAGCCGATGTCCTCGCGACCGGCCAGCACCCGCAGGCGGTGCTGGAGCGGAGCCAGCGCCGCGAACACCAATCCGGACAGCACGAACAGGCCGATGCCCCAGGCGATCCAGCCGGTGCGCAGCACCGGCCAGCCGCCTTGCCAGGCCGCCAGGCCGCCGCTGGCGATGATCACCAGCACCGCCGGCACGGTGAACACCCGGTCGCTGCGGATGACGCCCGCCATCGCCTCGGCCAGTCGGGGCGGGGAACGGTGGCGGGCGGCGTGGCGGACCCAGAACACGCCGGTGGTGATGTTGCCGAGGAACAGCACGACGGCGACGACGTGCAACAGTTTGAACAGCAGATAGATCATGGCGGCGGGAGGAACCGGAGGGATGGCCATTGACCCGCATCCGCCAGCCGTCGCCAAGTGGCCGGAAGTCACTTCAATGCTTGCGGTCGCCGGGCGATACCGCTATCTATTCGTCGATGATGGCCGCATCCGCCGACACCCCGCTGGACCCCCGCGCCCGCCAATTGCTGCGGGCGCTGATCTCCCGTTACATCCGCGACGGCGAACCGGTCGGCTCGCAGACCCTGGCCCGCCATGGCGGTCTGGACGTCAGCCCGGCGACCATCCGCAACATCCTGGCCGAGCTGGAGGAAGTGGGGTTGTTGAGCTCGCCGCACACCTCCGCCGGGCGGGTGCCGACCGCCCAGGGCTATCGGGTGTTCGTGGACAGTCTGGTGCAGGTGAAGTCGCTGGGCGAGGGCGAGATCACCCGCCTGCGCGCCGAGTTGCCAGCCGGGGCGGGCACCCAGGCGTTGCTGGGCAACGCCTCCGAGCTGCTGTCGGCGATGACCCATTTCGTCGGGGTGGTGAGTGCGCCCCGGCGCGAGCAGTTCGCGTTCCGCTACATCGATTTCGTGCCGCTGGACGGGCGCCGGGTGATGGCGATCCTGGTGTTCGCCGACAACGATGTGCAGAACCGGGTGATCGAGCCGCGGCGGGTCTACGACCGCTCGGAGCTGGAGCGGATCGCCAACTATCTGAATGCCCATTTCGCCGGGCGCCCGCTGGCCGACATCCGCGCCACCCTGCTGCGGGAGCTTCGCGCGGCCCGCAGCGAGATGGAAGGACTGCTGGCGGAGGCGGTGGATCTGGCCGAACAGGCGCTGGCGCCGCCGGGTGACGACGTGGTGCTGGCCGGGCAGACCCGGCTGATGAGCGTGCAGGATCTGTCCGACCTGGAGCGCCTGCGCGACCTGTTCGAGACCTTCGCCCGCAAGCGGGAGATCCTGCAGCTGCTGGAGCGCACCCTGCGCGCCCCGGGCGTGCGCATCTTCATCGGCGAGGACACCGGGCTGGCCCGCCACGACAGCGTTTCGGTGGTCACCGCGCCGTACATGGCCGGCGGGCAGGTGCTGGGGGTGCTGGGGGTCATCGGCCCGACCCGGATGGCCTACGACCGGGTGATTCCGGTGGTGCAGGCGGCCGCCGATGCGCTGGGGGCCGCCTTGAATCCGGACAGCCCGGCCCAATAAGTTGCCTGTCATGCGGCAGGAACCGCCGCGACGGGACCCGAGATGAGCCAAAACGAACACGATTCCGAACTGGGCCAGACGCCCGAACCGCAAGAAGCCGACAACCCCCTGATCGCCGAACTGGAAACGCTCCGCAACGAGCTGGACCAGCTGCGGGCCACCTCGCTGCTGGAGCGGGCGGACCTGGAGAATCAGCGCAAGCGGGTGGCGCGCGACATCGAGATGGCGCGCAAATTCGCCAACGAACGCCTGCTGGGCGACCTGCTGCCGGTCTTCGACAGCCTGGACGCCGGGTTGGCCGCGGCCGGCGGCGAGGCCAATCCGCTGCGCGAGGGGCTGGAACTGACCTACAAGCAACTGCTCAAGGTTGCCGGCGACAACGGCCTGACCGTGGTCGATCCGGTCGGCGCCCCGTTCAACCCGGAACACCACCAGGCCATCAGCCAGGCCGACGTTCCCGGCGCCGCGCCCGGCAGCGTGGTGCAGGTGTTCCAGAAGGGCTACCTGCTCAACGACCGCCTGCTGCGCCCCGCGCTGGTGGTGGTGGCGAGGCAGGACTGAACGCCCGGGCCGGCGGCGCTTGAACCGCGCCGGCCGGACCCCACATCCAGACCATCCCCGGCCCAGCGCCGGACCAAGACAGACACTTTTAGGGAGCGAACCCGACAATGGGCAAGATCATCGGCATCGACCTGGGCACGACCAATTCGTGCGTGGCGATCATGGAAGGCGGCAAGGCACGCGTCATCGAGAATTCCGAAGGCGACCGTACCACCCCCTCCATCGTCGCCTACACCAAGGACGGCGAAGTCCTGGTGGGCGCCTCGGCCAAGCGCCAGGCCGTCACCAACCCCAAGAACACCTTCTTCGCGGTGAAGCGCCTGATCGGCCGCAAATTCACCGACGCCGAAGTGCAGAAGGACATCGGCCTGGTGCCGTATTCCATCGTCCAGCACGACAACGGTGACGCCTGGGTGGCCACCGCCGACGGCAAGAAGCTGTCCGCGCAGGAAATCTCCGCGCGCATCCTGGAGAAGATGAAGAAGACCGCCGAGGCCTTCCTGGGCGAGACGGTGACCGAAGCGGTCATCACCGTGCCGGCCTACTTCAACGACAGCCAGCGCCAGGCCACCAAGGACGCCGGCAAGATCGCCGGCCTGGACGTCAAGCGCATCATCAACGAGCCGACCGCCGCGGCGCTGGCCTATGGCCTCGACAAGGCCGACGGCACCGATCGCAAGATCGCCGTGTACGACCTGGGCGGCGGCACCTTCGACGTGTCGATCATCGAGATCGCCAACGTCGACGGCGAGAAGCAGTTCGAGGTGCTGGCCACCAACGGCGACACCTTCCTGGGCGGCGAGGACTTCGACAAGCGCGTCATCGACTATCTGGTCGAAGAGTTCCAGAAGGACCAGGGCATCGACCTGCGCAAGGATCCGCTGGCCCTGCAGCGCCTGAAGGATGCCGCCGAGCGCGCCAAGATCGAGCTGTCCAGCTCGCAGCAGACCGAAGTCAACCTGCCGTACATCACCGCCGACGCTTCCGGTCCGAAGCACCTCAACATCAAGCTGACCCGCGCCAAGCTGGAAGCGCTGGTGGAAGACCTGATCAAGAAGAGCATCGAGCCGTGCCGCATCGCACTGAACGACGCCGGCCTGCGCGCCAGCGAGATCGGCGAGGTGATCCTGGTCGGCGGCCAGACCCGCATGCCGAAGGTGCAGCAGGCGGTGGCCGAGTTCTTCGGCAAGGAACCGCGCAAGGACGTCAACCCCGACGAGGCCGTGGCGCTGGGCGCCGCGATCCAGGGCGGCGTGCTGGCCGGTGATGTAAAGGACGTGCTGCTGCTGGACGTGACCCCGCTGAGCCTGGGCATCGAGACCCTGGGTGGCGTGTTCACCAAGATCATCGAGAAGAACACCACCATCCCGACCAAGGCTTCGCAGACCTTCTCGACGGCCGAGGACAACCAGTCCGCGGTGACCGTGCACGTGCTGCAGGGCGAGCGCGAACAGGCCCGTTTCAACAAGTCGCTGGCCCGCTTCGACCTGGCCGGCATCGATCCCTCGCCGCGCGGCCTGCCGCAGATCGAGGTGTCGTTCGACATCGACGCCAACGGCATCCTGCATGTCTCGGCCAAGGACAAGAAGACCAACAAGGAACAGAAGGTCGAGATCAAGGCCGGTTCGGGCCTGTCCGAGGAAGAGATCCAGCGCATGGTCGCCGACGCCGAGACGCATCGCGACGAGGACAAGAAGTTCCACGAACTGGTGCAGGCGCGCAATCACGCCGACGGCCTGCTGCACGCCACCCGCACTGCCATCACCGAGCATGGCAGCAAGGTGCCGGGCGACGTGATCGGCCGGGTCGAGGGCGCCATCGCCGAACTGGAAACGGCGATGAAGAGCGACGACAAGGCCCAGATCGACGCCAGGTCCAAGACCCTGGAAGAGGCGGCCCAGTCGCTTTACGCGGCCGCCGCTTCGGGCCAGCAGCCGGGTGCCGATGACGGCGCCGCCCCGGGCGCGCAGTCCGGTGGCGACGACGTGGTCGACGCCGAGTTCACCGAAGTCAAGGACGACAAGAAGTAAGCCGGGAATCGGGAATGGGGATTCGGGATTCGGAACAGCGTTTCCGGTTTCCGGATCCCCTTCCGGTATCTGAAATTCCGATGCTGTCCGCCATCCCCAATCCCGAATCTCCAATCCCTGTTTGCCGATGAAACGCGATTACTACGAAGTCCTGGGCGTGGCCCGCACCGCCAGCGATGAAGAGCTGAAAAAGGCTTATCGCCGCTGCGCGATGAAGTTCCATCCGGATCGCAATCCCGGCGACAAGGCGGCCGAAGCATCGTTCAAGGAATGCAAGGAGGCCTACGAGGTACTGTCGGATGGCGCCAAGCGCCGCGCCTATGACGCCCACGGGCATGCCGCGTTCGAGCACGGCATGGGGGGCGGTGGCGCCGGCGGGCCGGACATGGGTGACATCTTCGGCGACATCTTCGGCAACATTTTCGGCGGCGGTGGCGCGCGCGCCGCCCGTCGCGGCGCCGACATCGGTTACGTGATGGAGCTGGATCTCGAAGAAGCCGTGGCCGGCATCGAGAAGCGCATCGAGATTCCCACGCTGGTGGCCTGCGAACCCTGCCATGGCTCGGGTTCGGAAGACGGCCAGGTCGAAACCTGCGCGACCTGCGGCGGACGCGGCAACGTGCGCATGCAGCGCGGCATTTTCGCCATGCAGCAGAGCTGCCCGGCCTGCGGCGGGCGTGGCCAGACCATCAAGAATCCCTGCAAGACCTGCCATGGCGCCGGTCGCGTGGAGGAAGAGAAGGTCCTGTCGGTCAAGATTCCGGCCGGCGTGGACAGCGGCGATCGCATCCGCCTGACCGGCGAGGGCGAGGCTGGCCCTCCCGGCACGCCGCCGGGCGATCTGTACGTGGAAGTGCGCGTGCGCGAGCACGAGATCTTCCAGCGTGACGGCGACGACCTGCATTGTGAGGTGCCGATCCGGATTTCGCAGGCGGCGCTGGGCGACACCGTGCGCGTCCCCACGCTCAAGGGCGAAGCGGAAATCCGCATTCCCGCCGAAACCCAGACCGGCAAGCTGTTCCGTTTGCGTGGCAAGGGCGTGAAGTCGGTGCGCAGCCGCAGCGAGGGCGATTTGTATTGCCGCGTGGTGGTGGAGACGCCGGTCAACCTGACCAACGAACAGCGCGAACTGCTGGAAAAGTTCGAGGCGACCTTCATCGGCGACGAGGCGCGCAAGCATTCGCCCAAGTCGGCGACCTTCCTGGACGGCGTGAAGGGTTTCTGGGATCGGATGACGTCCTGACCCGTCACGAAGGTCTGACCTAGAATGAGGGCTCCCACCAGGAGCCCTTTTTCGTGTCCCACCCCCTGATCGGCATCGTCGGCAGTGCCGGCGCCTATGGGCGCTGGCTGCGCCGCTTCTTCGAGACCCGCATGGGGCTGACGGTGATCGGACACGATCCCGCGGATCCGGATTCGTTGCCGGAAGCGGAGTTGGCGCGACGTGCCGACGTACTGATCTTCTCCGCGCCGATCCGGCACACCGCCAGAATCATCCAGGGATACGTCGAACTGGCCGGCGGCAACGAGGAGGGCCGGCTCTGGCTGGACGTCACTTCGGTCAAGGCCGCGCCGATCGCCGCGATGCTGCGGTCGCGCGCCGAGGTGGTCGGCCTGCATCCGATGACCGCGCCGCCCAAGGCGCCGACCCTGAAGGGAAGGGTGACGGTGGTGTGCGAAGCCCGGCTGGAACGGTGGCGGCCCTGGCTGGACGACCTGCTGCGCGCGCTGGAGGGCGAGTATGTCCAGGCCGAACCCGAGCAGCACGATCGCATCATGGCGCTGGTGCAGGCGATGGTGCACGCCACCCACCTGGCGCAGGCGGGGGTGTTGCGCGGACAGGAGGCGCAGGTGGGCGCACTGGCCGAACTGCTGCCGTTCCGCTCCGCATCCTTCGAGATGGATGCGGCGATCCTGGCCCGCATCCTGTCGTTGAATCCGGCCATCTACGAGGACATCCAGTTCGGCAATCCGCATGCGCATGAAATCCTGACCGCGCTGCATGCCCAGATCGGCCGGATGGCCGCGCTGGTGGGCGAGGGCGGCGACGCCGCGCGCGCGGCGTTCCGCGCGGAGTTCCTGTCCGGCAACCGGGAGGCTCTGGGCGCGAAGGCGCTGGCCGACGGCAACTACAGCTACGAACGACTGGGCTACCTGCTGGCCGATCTGGCCGGCGCGCAATCGATGAGCGTGCATCTGCCGGAGGATCGTCCCGGTTCGCTGCGCGCGCTGCTGCACGTATTCGAACGGCACGGCGTCAGCCTGTCGTCGATCCATTCCTCGCGCACGCCCGGGGGCGAAGTGCATTTCCGCATCGGTTTCGACGTGGACGTGGACGCGGATGGCCTGCGGCGGGCGGCGGCGGAGATCGATGCCAGCGGCATCGGACGCGTGCTGGGGAGTGGCCGCTAGCGCGGGTACGGGGGCGTATTGGCGCAGTGCGAAACGATGCGCGCCGATATCCCCGTTACACTGCGCCGATGAGCAGCCATTTCACCCTGTCCCGTCGTGCGCAGGCGCTGACCAGTTCGGCGATCCGCGAAATTCTCAAGGTCACCGAGCGTCCGGAGGTGATCTCCTTCGCCGGCGGCCTGCCGTCTCCGGCGACCTTCCCGATCCAGCGCATGCGCGAGGCCACCGACAAGGTATTCGCCGAAGCGCCGCAGGCCGCACTGCAATACGGACCGACCGAAGGCTTCACGCCGCTGCGCGAATGGATTGCCGCGCGCCACAGCCGCGACGGCGTGACCGTCCGGCCCGGCCAGGTGCTGGTCACCACCGGCTCCCAGCAGGGCCTGGATCTGCTGGGCAAGGTGCTGATCGACGAAGGCAGCAAGGTGCTGGTGGAAACCCCGAGCTATCTTGGCGCGTTGCAGGCGTTCTCGCTGTTCCAGCCGGCGTTCTCGGCGATGCGCAGTGATGACGAAGGCATCGTGGTCGATGCGCTGGACGAAGCGCAGCTGCGCGGCGGGCGTTTCATGTACTGCCTGCCGAATTTCCAGAATCCGACCGGCAGGCGCCTGCCGCTGGAACGCCGCCGGGCGCTGATCGCGCGCGCGCGCGCCGCCGGCGTGCTGGTGGTCGAGGATGATCCGTACGGCGAGCTCGGCTACCAGGGCGAACAGTTGCCCAGCCTGCTGTCGATGGATCCGGACAACGTGGTCTACATGGGCTCGTTCTCCAAGGTGCTCGCGCCCGGCCTGCGCCTGGGCTACCTGATTGCACCCGAGCCGCTGCACGCCAAGCTGGTGCAGGCCAAGCAGGCGGCCGACCTGCATACGCCGTCGTTTTCGCAGCGAATCGTGTTCGAGGCGGTGCAGGGCGGATTCCTGGACCGGCACATTCCCGAGATCCGCAAGCTCTACGGCGATCAGTGCGAACTGATGCTGTCCGCGCTGCAGCGTCATTTCCCGGCGGAAGCGAAATGGAACCGACCGGCCGGTGGCATGTTCATCTGGGTCACGCTGCCGGAAGGCATCGACGCCAGTGCGCTGCTGGCACGGGCGATCGAACAGAACGTCGCGTTCGTGCCGGGCGCGCCGTTCTTCGCCGTCGCCCCGCAGCCGAACACGCTGCGGCTGTCGTTCGTGACCGTGTCGGCCGAGAAGATCGAGCAGGGCATGGCGCGGCTGGGCGCCCTGGTGCGCGAGGAAATCGCCGCCGCGGTGGCCTGAAACATCCCTGTCGGGCGCCTTGCGGGAGCGACGCGAGTCGCGATACCCAGGAAATCATGGCGGCTCATTCGCGACTCACGTCGCTCCCGCAAAGGAAAGAAGGCCGCCGTCTTCGCCGAAGGGGCCGGCTCGGCTACCATGCCGGGCATGGAAACCACGCCCACCCGCATCCTCATCCACGGCGCTTCCGGGCGCATGGGCCAGGCCCTGTTGCGCCTGGCCGCCGAACAGCCGCAGCCGCTCCAGGTGGTCGCGGCGGTGATGCGGAAATCGCCCGCGCAGCGGGTGGTCGAGGGCGTGCCGTACTTCGCGGCCAGCGAGCTGGCGGGGGTGCCGGCGTTCGATGTCGCCATCGACTTCAGCCTGCCCGAAGGCTTCGATCCGGTGTTGGCGCTGTGCGTGCAACGTGGCGCGGCATTGGTCTCGGGCACCACCGGCCTGGGCGAGGCGCAGCAGGACGCGCTGGCGCAGGCGGCCACGCGGATACCGCTGGCCTGGGCCTCCAACTTCAGTCTGGGCGTCGCGGTGCTGACCGAACTGGTCGAACGCGCCGCGGCGGCGCTGGGTGGCTGGGATTGCGACGTGGTCGAATCCCATCACGTCCACAAGAAGGACGCCCCCTCGGGCACGGCACTGACCCTGGGCGAGGCGGCCGGGTCGGCCGGTGCGCCGGTCCACTATGCCAGCCTGCGTGCCGGCGACATCGTCGGCGAACACCTCGTCCAGTTCACCGGGCCGGGGGAGCGCATCGAACTGGTCCATCGCGCCACCAATCGCGACATCTTCGCGCGCGGCGCGCTGCACGTGGCGCACCGGTTGGCCGGCCGTGCGCCCGGGCAGTATCGCGTCCGCGACCTGCTCGACTAGGACGGCTTTCCCGCGTGTCCGTGGTGGTCCGCCACGGGCAGGCGGCAGGACGCGGACAAACGAAGTCTTGATGGAACCTTGCTTCCGCATCGCCGCGTCAGGCGATTGCTTCGCACCGGGCGATGGACGTCCGCGTCCGCGGACCCCGGTGGATGTTGCGGCGCGATAGGCGACGCAACCCGGAGAGGGAGCGTGCGAACGCAGGGAGCCGGCCTCGCATGGACATGCGTCCGAATGTGCGCCCTATATGTCTAAAGTCATTTGACGGAGCGTTCAGCCACCGGCAAGAATCCGGCACGCACCGCAATCGCGAACATCGTCTTCATCCGCGTCATCCCGCGTCATCCCGCGTCATCCCGCTTCATTCCGTCCGTTCCGTTCCAGCTCCGCGCTGCGGGGCTCATCGCTGGAGAGCAAGCCTTGCGCAGACGTGACTTCCTGGCCTACAGCGGCCTCAGCCTCGGCGGCTTGATGCTGCCGGCGTACTTCGGCAAGGCCATCGCCGCCGAGGAATTGCAGACTTCCCTCGATGTCGGCCTGAAGAAGCGCCTGGCCGACACCGCCATGACGGCGGCCAAGGACGCCGGCGCCAGCTACTGCGACGTGCGCATCGGGCGCTATCTGCGCCAGTTCGTGATCACCCGCGAAGACAAGGTGCAGAACGTGGTCAACACCGAATCCACCGGTGTCGGCATCCGCGTGATCGCCAACGGCGCCTGGGGTTTCGCCGCCACCCACGAGCTGACCGCGCAGGGCGTGGCCCGGGCCGCGCAGCAGGCCGCCGCGATCGCCAAGGCCAACAGCAAGGTGCAGAGCCGGCCGGTGCAACTGGCGGCCACGCCGGGCGTGGGCGAGGTGGCGTGGAAGACGCCGATCCGCAAGAACGCGATGGCCGTGCCGATCAAGGACAAGGCCGACCTGCTGCTCGGCGTCAACGCGGCGGCGATCAACGCCGGCGCGGACTTCGTCAACTCGATGCTGTTCCTGGTCAACGAACAGAAGTATTTCGCCAGCACCGACGGCTCCTACATCGATCAGGACATCCACCGCATCTGGGTGCCGATGACCGTCACCGCCATCGACAAGGCGAGTGGCAAGTTCCGCACCCGCGACGGCCTGTCGGCGCCGATGGGCATGGGTTTCGAGTACCTGGATGGCGACGCCTCGGGCAAAATGGCCTCGCCCAACGGCGTGATCAACTACGGCCTGTCCTACGACATGAAGGAAGACGCCATCGCGGCGGCCAGGCAGGCGCGCGCCAAGCTCAAGGCGCCGTCGGTGAAGCCGGGCAAGTACGATCTGGTGCTGGATCCCTCGCATACCTGGTTGACCATCCATGAATCGGTCGGCCATCCGCTGGAACTGGATCGCGTGCTCGGCTACGAAGCCAACTACGCCGGCACCAGCTTCGCCACGCTGGACAAGCGTGAGTCGCATTTCCAGTACGGCAGCGACAAGGTGACCATCTTCGCCGACAAGGTGCAGGACGGCAGCCTGGGCGCGGTCGGCTACGACGACGAGGGCGTCAAGACCAAACGCTGGAACCTGATCACCGACGGCAAGCTGGTCGACTACCAGACCATCCGCGACCAGGCCCACATCCTCGGCAAGACCGAATCCGACGGCTGCTGCTACGCCGACTCCTGGTCCAGCGTGCAGTTCCAGCGCATGGCCAACGTCTCGCTGCAGCCCGGCAAGCAGAAGCTGAGCGTGGCGGACATGATCAAGGACGTCGAGAACGGCATCTACATCATCGGCGACGGTTCGTTCTCCATCGACCAGCAGCGCTACAACGCCCAGTTCGGCGGCCAGCTGTTCTACGAAATCAAGAACGGCAAGATAACGCAGCAGATCGAGGACGTGGCCTACCAGATCCGCACGCCGGAATTCTGGAACGCCTGCGCGGCGGTGTGCGACGAGAGCGACTACCGCCTGGGCGGCTCGTTCTTCGACGGCAAGGGGCAACCCGGCCAGGTGTCGGCGGTGTCGCACGGTTCTTCGACCGCGCGCTTCAACGGCATCAACGTCATCAACACTGCCCGCAGCCTGGGGTGAGGCGTCGAGCCGGGCCTGCCCGGTTCCACCGAATCCCGAGGTTCCCGATAGCGAACGGCAGCGGAGCGCGCTCCGCCTTACGAGAGAATCCCAGAACATGAGCATCCTTACCGAAGCGCAGGCCAAGGCCATCCTGGACAAGGTCATCGCGCTGTCCAAGGCCGACGAGTGCACGGCCAGCCTGAGCGGCAGCATCAGCGGCAACATCCGGTTCGCGCTCAACGATGTGTCCACCAGTGGCATCGTCAGCAACGCGGATCTTGCGGTGCAGGTGGCGTTCGGCAAGCGGGTGGGTGTCGCCACCATCAACGAGTTCGACGATGCCGCGCTGGAGCGCGTGGTCCGTCGTGCCGAGGATCTGGCGCGACTGGCGCCGGAGAATCCGGAGTTCATGCCGGCCATCGACAAGCAGACCTACCAGGCCAGCCCGACCTTCAGCGAGTCCACCGCCGCGATCACGCCCGAGTTCCGCGCCGATGTGGCCGCCGCGTCGATCGCGCCGTGCAAGGCGGAGAAACTGATCGCCGCCGGCTTCCTGGAGGACGGCCAGAGCTTCGTCGCCTTCGCCAACAGCAAGGGCAACTTCGGCTACCAGCGCGCCACCAGCTTCGACTACACCTGCACCGTGCGCACCGAGGACGGGCGCGGCTCGGGTTGGGTGGGCCGCAACCTGAAGGACGCCAGCGCGTTCAAGGCCGACAGCGACATCCGCACCGCGATGCGCAAGGCCAGCGAATCGGCCGACGCCAAGGCGCTGGAACCGGGCAAGTACACGGTGATTCTGGAACCGGCCGCGGCCGCGGGCCTGATTTCCTTCATGATGAATTTCTTCGACGCCCGCCAGGCCGACGAAGGCCGCAGCTTCCTGTCCAAGAAGGGCGGCGGCAACAAGCTCGGCGAGCAGGTCTACGACCCGCGGGTCAACCTGACCGCCGATCCCTGGCATCCCGAGGCTCCGGTGTTGCCATGGGATGGCGAGAACCTGCCGCGCGAGAAAATGGCGATCGTCGAGAAGGGCAAGATTGCCAGCCTGGACTATTCGCGCTTCTGGGGGCAGAAGCAGGGCAAGCGCGTGGTCGGCTCGCCCGGCAACCTGCTGATGGCCGGCGGCGACAAGTCCACCGCCGAACTGGTGAAAAGCACCCAGAAGGGCATCCTGGTCACCCGCACCTGGTACATCCGCCTGGTCGATCCGCAGACCGTGTTGCTGACCGGCCTGACCCGCGACGGCACCTTCTACATCGAGAACGGCGAGATCAAGTACCCGGTGAAGAATTTCCGCTTCAACGAGTCGCCGGTGATCATGCTCAACAACATCGAGGAACTGGGCAAGCCGGTGCGCGTGGCCGGTGACGAGTCCTCGTTCGTGATGATGATTCCACCGATGAAACTGCGCGACTTCACCTTCACCTCGCTGTCCGACGCGGTCTGATCCGTTCGCGTCCCTTCCCGGTGACGGGAAGGGACTGGGCGGGCGGACCGCGCCCATGCGGCCACGCCCTGTCCGCGCAACCGTTCGCCCCCGAGATGCTTGTGCCGTTGATGGATTCCCTGTTCATGTCGTCGCGCTTCCCGCTCACGCGTGGTTCGTTCCCGTCGCGGACCGGAACGGGCAGGGCCGACGGGTGACCCGGGCCGAATTCCTGCGCCTGATGCTGGGCGGAATGGCCGGCGCGCTGCTGGGGACGCCGCGCGAGGCGCGGGCGGCGGCGGCCTACGACTTCTGGTTCACCCGCCTGCGCTATGACTCGGGCGACTGGGACGTGGACCAGCGCATGCCGTCCAACCTGATCACGTCGCTGATCGACTACACCGGCCTGCGGGTCGACCCGAAGGAGCATGTGCTGGCGCTGTCGGATCCGCGCGTGCTGTCGGCGCCGTTCTGCTACCTGGCCGGTCACAAGCTGGTCGAATTCAATCCGGCCGAGCGGCGCAACTTCGAGCGCTACGTGCGCAATGGTGGCTTCGTGTTCGTGGACGACTGCAACCACGACATCGATGGCCTGTTCGCCAAGTCGTTCGAAGCGCAGATGGCATCCCTCTTCGGTGCGAAGGCGATGAAGAAACTGCCCGACAGTCATCCGCTGTACCGCAGCTTCTTCCGCTTCGACGGGCCGCCGGCCACCGGCTTCGAGCTCAATGGCTGGGGTGACGACCTGGTCCACGAGTACCTGCAGGGGATCGAAATCAACGGCCGCCTGGGCGTGCTCTACAGCAACAAGGACTACGGTTGCGAATGGGACTACGACTGGCGCAACAAGCGGTTCCTGGCCGAGGACAACACGAAGTTCGCGGTCAACATCGTCATGTACGCGCTGAATTCATGAACCGGACGCCCGCCGCCGCGCGATCGCGGCCCCGTCGCCTTTTTTCTTCACGGGATTTCAGATGAACGAACTTTCCGAAACCGACATCCGGACGCAACTGGATCGGCTGGTCTCCCTGCGCAATGCCATCGGCCGCGCCATCGTCGGCCAGGAAGCCGTGGTGGAGCAGTTGCTGATCGGATTGCTCGCCGGTGGTCATTGCCTGCTCGAAGGCGTGCCGGGCCTCGGCAAGACGCTGCTGGTGCGGACGCTGGGACAGGCGCTGGAACTGCAGTTCCGGCGCGTGCAGTTCACTCCCGACCTGATGCCCAGCGACATCCTCGGCACCGAACTGCTCGAAGAGGAACACGGCACCGGCCATCGCCGATTCCGTTTCCAGCCCGGCCCGGTGTTCACGAATCTGCTGTTGGCGGACGAACTCAACCGCACGCCGCCGAAGACCCAGGCCGCCCTGCTGGAGGCCATGCAGGAACGCACGGTCAGCTATGCCGGCGTCACCCATGCGCTGCCATCGCCGTTCTTCGTGCTCGCCACCCAGAATCCACTGGAACAGGCGGGCACCTATCCCTTGCCGGAGGCGCAGCTCGATCGGTTCCTCCTGCACATCCGCGTGGATTACCCCAGCGAGCAGGAGGAGCACGACATCCTGTCGCAGACCACCGGAAGCCAGACCTGCGAAGTGCCGCAGGTGATGCGGGGGGGCGATGTGCTGACGCTGCAGCAGTACGTGCGACAGGTCCACCTGGGCGAGGATCTGCTGCGCGGAATCACCCGCCTGGTACGCGCGAGCCGACCGGGCGAGGGTGCGCCGGAAGAGGTGCGCAAGTACGTGAAATGGGGCGCCGGCCCGCGCGCGGGCCAATCGCTGGTGCTGGCGGCGAAGGCGCGCGCCTTGCTGCACGGGCGCCTGGCCGCCACCCGCGATGACGTCGCCGCGCTGGCCGCGCCGGTGATGCGTCATCGCCTGTTGCTGTCGTTCGCGGCCGAGGCCGAGCAGAAGAGCGCCGACGACGTGATTGCCGCGCTCCTGCGCGACGTGCCGCTGGCGCGGTCCTGACCGTCCACGCGCGATGTCGTACGACCCGATCCCGCCCGAGGTGCGCAGCCGCCTGAAGGACCTGCGGTTGACCTCGCGTCGCGCCGTCGGCGGGCAGGGCATCGGCCTGCATCGCAGCCGCAGCCGGGGGGCCGGACTGGAGTTCGCCCAGTATCGCGCCTACGAGCCGGGCGACGAGCCGCGCCAGATCGACTGGAAGCTGTATGCGCGTTCGGATCGCTTCTTCGTGCGCGAAGCCGAACGCGAGAGTCCCCTGGCGGTGTGGATCCTGATCGACGCCAGCGCCTCGATGACGCAGGCCGATGTTGACCGTCCGGAAGGATCACGCCTGGATGCGGCCAGGGCGCTGGCGGCCTGCCTGGCGGAACTGGCGCTGCGCCAGGGCGATCGCTTCGGTCTGGTCGCGCTGCACGAGGCGGGCCTGCGGGTGGTGGCGCCCGCGACGGGCGTGCGCCAGCGCGATCGCCTGCTGCTGGAACTGCATGGCCTGTCCGCCGGGGGCGGTTTTCCCGGACCGCAGGCACTCGCGCCGTTGTGGGAACGCATCGGCGCCGGAGATCTGGTGATCCTGCTGGGCGATTGTTTCGACGACGCCAGCGTCGCCCTGGCCGAACGGCTGGCGGCCGCGCGTCGCGAAGTGCTGGTGATACCGCTGCTGACGGTGGAGGAACGCGACTTCACCTTCACCGGCGGCCACCGCTTCCGGGATCCGGAAACCGGCGAGGAACTGCTCGGCGACGGCGCGGCCATGCGGGCCGAATATCTGGCGCGTTTCGCCGAAGCCCGGCGCGAACTCAAGGCGCGTCTGGATGCCAGCGGCATCCGTCACGCCGACTACTTCCTGGATCAGCCGCTGGATCTGCCGCTGCGACGGCTGTTCGGTGCCCGTGACGCCGCGGAGTACGCGTGAGCCTGGCCCTGCTGGTGCCGGTCGCACTGGCGGCGCTGGGCGCGCTGCTGCTGCCGTTGCTGGTGCACCTGGCCCGGCGCAGCGAACAGCGGCCGACCGATTTCGCGGCGTTGCGCTGGCTGCGGCAGAAACCCCGGCCGCGCCATCGGATCCGGTTCGACGAGCGCTGGCTGCTGGTGTTGCGGTTGTTGTTGCTGGCGCTGATCGCGTTGTGGCTGGCACGGCCGGTGCTGCAGGGCGGCGCCAGCGAACGGCCGTGGACGGTGGTGCTGCCCGGGGTGGATGCAGAAACGCTGCGCCGCGATGCCGACGGTCGCGCCGAACTGCGCTGGCTGGCGCCGGGTTTCCCGGCCCTGGATACGCCCGCGCCGCGCGGACGCGTGCCGATGGCCAGCCTGTTGCGGGAGTTGGATGCGGACTTGCCATCCGGCGCGACGCTGACGATGGTGGTGCCGGCGTGGTTCGACGGCGCGGATGCCGAGCGCCCGCGACTGTCACGCACGGTGGACTGGCGCATTGTGGAACGTCCTGCGCCCAGCCCGGAGCGCGTCGCGGTGATCGCACCGGAAGCGCTGGCCATACGCCACGCCGCGGATCGGCAGGATGGCGTGCGCTACCTGCGCGCCGCGGTGGAAAGCGGTTGGTCCGAGCCCGCGGTGAAGACGCGACTGTCGGTGGGCCCGCCGGAACAGCCGCTTCCGGTGGATGCCCGCGCCCTGGTCTGGCTGGCATCGGGCGACCTGCCGGCGCCAATCCGCGAATGGATCGCCGATGGTGGCGTCGCCCTGCTGGACGCGCGCGTACGCGTCGATCCGGCGGTCGCGATGACGCCGTACTGGTCCGATGCCGGCGCGGTACTGGTCGAAGGCGGCGCATGGGGACGGGGACGCGTGCTGCGGCTGACCCGCCCGTTGCAACCGGCGGCGATGCCGCAGTTGCTGGAACCCGCATTCCCCGCGCGGCTGCGAAGCCTGTTCGCGCCACCCGAGTCCGCACCCGCCCGGGTGATGGCGCGCGACTACGCACCGCAAGCCGGCGCTGCCGCCTATCCGCAGGCGCCCCGTGATCTGCGACCCGGGCTGGCGCTGTTGATCGCGTTGGTGCTGGTACTGGAGCGCTGGTGGGCGACCCGTCGCCGACGGAGCGCGGCGCCATGAGCGTCACGCACGCGCTGAGTCCATGGCTGGCGGCGATCCGTCGGCGGGTGATCGCCGATATCGCGTTGATGGGGGTGCCGTGGGTGGCCGCCATCGCCGTCGCCGGGTGGCGTGGAGGGGGATGGCCGGCGGCAGTGGTCGGTGCTTTGCCCGCGATCCTCATCGTGGCGCTGCTGGCAGGATGGCGTGCGCGTTCGTTCGGGCGGTCCTGGCTGGTGGCGCGTCTGGATGCGCGCCATGAAATGGAGGACAGCAGTGATCTGTTGTTCGTCGAACCGGCACGCCTGAATGCCCTGCAGCGCCTGCAACGCGCGCGCATGCAACAGCGCCTGGACGCGCGCGGCGGGTCCGGGCTGCGGCCGGGCTGGTCGCGGCGCGGGCTGGCCGCGAGCTGGGCCGTGGGCGCGCTGGTGGTGGCCGTGCTGCTGGTCCGGCCACCGGATCACCCCGCGACGGTGACGCTGGCGCCCAGCGACGAGCAACTGCCCGCCGTGGCCGGCGTGCCCCGGCTGGTGGCGCAGCACCTGCGTGTCGTTGCACCGGCTTACACACGCCAGCCCGCGCGTGACGAGGCCAGCCTGGACGCGTGCGCGCCGCAGGGATCGCGTCTGCAATGGACCCTGCGTTTCGCACCGCAACCCGAGGCGGCCGAACTGGTGTTCCATCAAGGCCGGCGCCTCGCGCTGGCGCGGACCGGCGATACCTGGACCGCTTCGACCACGCTGGATCAATCGGTGCTGTATCGCGTGCTGCCGCGTGGTGCGCCGGCGCAACCGGCGCCGCGCCTGCATCGCATCGATGCGATTCCGGATCGCCCTCCGCAGATCACGGTGCTGGCGCCGGATCGCGGGCTCAGTCTGCTTGCGCCGGGCCAACGGCGCTGGCCGCTCTCGTTCGAGGCCCGGGACGATCACGGGGTCGCGTCACAGGCGCGCTTGCGGGTGACGCTGGCGCAGGGAAGTGGCGAGAACATCCAGTTTCGCGAACAGATCCTGCCGGTGCCGGGCAGGGGCGGCGCGACCGCGCGTCGGTTCGACATCGCCCTGGATCTGGCGGCGCAGGGCTTCGCCATCGGCGACGATCTCATCGTTCAATTGGAAGTCGCCGACAATCGCGCCCCCCGGCCGCAATCCGCGCGCAGTCCCAGCCTGATCCTGCGCTGGTCTTCGGATCCGGGCGGCGAGGCCAGCGGGCTGGAAGGCATGGTCAAGAAAGTGCTGCCGGCGTATTTCCGCAGTCAGCGCCAGATCATTCTCGATGCCGAGGCCCTGCAAAAGGAAAAGCGCCGGCTCGCCGGGGATCGTTTCCTCGCGCGATCGGATGCGATCGGTGTGGATCAGCGCATCCTGCGCCTGCGCTACGGTCAGTTCCTGGGCGAGGAAGCCGAGGGCGAACCGAAGCCGCCGCCGACCAACGATGCGGAAGATGCCCAGGGCAAGGAGGCGGGCGGCGAAGCCGCCCATCACGACGGGGACGGGCACGATCATGCGGAGGCGCCGGTTGCCGGCGACACCGCGGCGCAGGGCGTCGGCAGGGAACAGGATGTGCTGGCCGAGTACGGACATACCCACGATCACGCCGAAGCGGCGACGCTGCTGGATCCGGATACGCGCGCGACGCTCAAGCAGGCGTTGGACCAGATGTGGCAATCCGAACTGCATCTGCGCCAGGGTCGTCCGGATCAGGCGCTGCCGTTCGCTTACAAGGCACTGGGGTTCATCAAGCAGGTGCAGCAGGCCACCCGCATCTATCTGGCGAGGGTGGGACCGGAACTGCCGGGCATCGACGAGACCCGCAGGCTGAGCGGCAAGCGCGAGGGATTGGCGCGGCGGGAGCTGGCGCTCGCGCCTGCGACGCCCACCGAGGCGGTGCCCGCGGCCGCCTGGAAAGCGCTGGAAGAGATTCCGGGCGGGGCGGAGGCCGATGCGGTGGACCTGGATGCCCTGCAGCGCTGGTTGCACGACAACGAAGCGCGCGTGGCCGATCCGCTGTCCCTGTTCGCGGCCATCGACGCGGTGCGCGGCGATCCGGATTGCCACGATTGCCGGCAGCGCCTGCGCGGCCTGCTGTGGACGGTGCTGGCGCGGCCGCCCGCGCAGGTCCGGCGCCGTACCACCGACGCGGCGGGTGAACGCTATCTCGACGCCCTGCGGCGGGAGGGCGCGCCATGAACCTCTCCGTGCTGCTGGCGGGAGTGCTTGCGTTCGCGGCCGTGCTGGGCATCGTGCGCCTGCTGTGGTGGCAGCGGCGCGCGGTGGAACCGGCGCGCGCATGGCGCCTCGTCGTGCTGCTGCTGGCCCAACCGGTGTACGCGTTGCTGCTGTACTTCGTCCTGGTACCGCCCACGTCGCCGGGTCGAGCCGGCACGATGACGGTGTTGACCGCGGGGGCGCAGGCGCCACGCATCCCGGACCCGGCCGCCGGCGACGTCCTGATCGCGCTGCCCGAGGCGCCCGCCGCGACGGGTGCCGAACGCGTCCCGGATCTGGCGACCGCCCTGCGCCGGCATCCCGGCATGCGGCAACTGCATGTGATCGGCGCGGGCCTGGAGGCGCGCGATCGCGACGCCACGCGCGGATACGGCCTGACGTTCACGGCGGCGCCGCTACCGCGTGGCCTGATACGCCTGGATGTACCGGAGCAGGTGATGGCGGGCGCGCCGTTCACGCTCACGGGTCGCGTGCATGAGGTCGATGGCGCGATCGTGGAACTGCTGGATCCTGCCGGCCGTCGGCTCGATGCGGTCGTCCCGGACCGGATCGGTGATTTCACCCTCGATGGCGCCGCGCGCGCGTCCGGACTGGTGGAGTTCCGGCTGCGTGTATCCGATCGGCAGCGCAGGCGCGTGGAGGACGTCGACGTACCGATCCGGATCGTCGCCGAGCCCGCGCCACGGGTCCGGGTGCTCGCCGGCGCGCCCAATCCGGAATGGAAGTACCTGCGCCGCTGGATGACCGATGCGGGGATGGAGCCGCACGTCCAGATCCAGGTCGGCGCCGGCCTGCAACTGGGCGATGCGCCGCTGCCGCTGGACGCGGCCACGCTCGCGCGCTTCGATCTGCTGGTGCTGGACGATCGCGCCTGGGCCACGCTGGATGGCGCGTCGCGCGCCGCGCTTGCGTCCGCGTTGCGGGGTGGACTCGGTGTACTGCTGCGTGTCGAGGGACCGTTGCCGGAAACCACCCGCCGCCAGTTGCGGGAACTGGGCGTCGTCGTATCCGGCGGCGGCGAAAGCAAGGACTTCCGGTTGGCATCCACGCGCGAGGACGAGCACAGCCTGCGTGCGAGGCGCGGCGCGGGCAGCCGGGATGCGCCCATCGACGCGGAAGCCACTGGCGTCCCTCTGTTGAGCCGGCGAAGCCTGCGCGACGGTTCGGTGGACGCACTGCCGTTGTTGCGCGACGCCGACGGTGTCGCGGTGGCGGATTGGCATGCCGTGGGCCGTGGCCGGATCGGCGTGTGGCCGTTGACCGACACTTTCCGGCTGACCCTGGCCGGTCGCGATGATCGCCACGCGGCGCTGTGGAGCGAAGCCTTCGCCACGTTGGCACGCGCAAGAAGCGGGTCGCCCCCGACCCTCGAATCGGAGGCGCGGGCGGGGCGTGGGATGCGCCTGTGCGGCATCGGCGGAGACGCCAGGGTCGTCGCGCCGGATGGCACGACCGCGACCCTGTTGCCGGATCCCGCCAGCGGCGGCCGGGCGTGCGCCGCCTACTGGCCGCGTCACCGTGGCTGGCACCGGCTTCGCCAGGGCGACCTGGAATCGGCTTTCCCGGTGCGCGCCGCCGGCGAGGCCCCCGGCCTGCGGGCCATGGCGCTGCGGGAAGCCACCCGGCAACGGGTGGGGGCGCCCGCCACCGCGCCTGCCGCCGCGATGGCCGCACCGCCACGGCGCGGCGATGCCTGGCCCTGGTGGCTGGCGTGGCTGTGCTTCAGCGTCGCGTTGTGGTGGTTCGAACGTTCGCGCCTGGGGCGCGCGGGCCAGGCCACGGCGTCCCCGCACTGAGGCGAAGAAAGCCGCCTTCGCGGCGGCCGGCGCGCGCTCGCCAATGAGGCGTCCACCCGCGCATCCGCCGCCTGAACAGCGACCGGGACACCACTGGACTGCGAATGGATCGGTCAAAAAACTGTAGCGCGGGAGGGGGCTCGCCCGTATAATTCCCGCTCGCCTGTTACCCACCGCCCCGGACCGGAAAATCACCGAGTCCGCGGTTTCTTGCAGCCGCAAGTTGGAGGGGCAGGGTTCCTTCACCCCAAGGCGAACCCCGTGACTCAACCCGCAATCCTCGTACTCGAAGACGGCACCGTATTCGAGGGCGAATCCGTAGGCGCAGACGGCCTTTCGGTCGGCGAAGTGGTGTTCAACACCGCGATGACCGGCTATCAGGAAATCCTGACCGACCCGTCCTACGCCCGCCAGCTGGTCACCCTGACCTATCCCCATATCGGCAACACCGGCTGCACCGACCAGGACGACGAAGCGCGCCAGGTCTGGGGCGCCGGCCTGATCGTGCGCGACGTGCCGCGCCGGCCCAGCAGCTGGCGCAGCCAGGTGGCGCTGCCGGAATGGCTGATCGCCCGCGGCATCGTCGCCATCGCCGGCATCGACACCCGCAAGCTCACCCGCATCCTGCGTGACCGCGGCGCGCAGAACGGCGCGCTGATGGCCGGCGCGGACGTGGACGTGGAGAAGGCGCTGGAAGCCGCCCGCAAGTTCCCCGGCCTGAAGGGCATGGATCTGGCCAAGGTGGTTTCCACGACCGACCGCTACGCCTGGAAGGACGGCCAGCTGGATCTGGATCGCGGCGAGTTCGTCCACGCCGAACCGAAGTTCAAGGTCGTGGCCTACGACTTCGGCGTCAAGCACAACATCCTGCGCATGCTGGCCGAACGCGGCTGCGAAGTGACGGTGGTGCCGGCGCAGACCCCGGCCGCCGAGGCGCTGGCGCTGAATCCGGATGGCATCTTCCTGTCCAACGGACCGGGCGATCCGGAACCCTGCGACTACGCGATCGACGCCATCCGCGAATTCGTGGCGAAGAAGATCCCGACCTTCGGCATCTGCCTGGGTCACCAGTTGCTGGCGCTGGCCGCCGGCGCGAAGACTCTCAAGATGGGCCATGGCCACCACGGCGCCAATCATCCGGTCCAGGATCTGGATAGCGGCCGGGTGATGATCACCTCGCAGAACCACGGCTTCGCGGTCGACGAGAGCAGCCTGCCTGCCAACGTGCGGGTCATTCACCGCTCGCTGTTCGACGGCACCAACCAGGGCATCGAACTGACCGATGCGCCGGCGTTCTCCTTCCAGGGACATCCGGAAGCGTCGCCCGGCCCGCACGACGTGTCGCCCCTGTTCGACCGTTTCGTTGCCAGCATGGAACGCACGGCGTGAGCCGCCTGCGGCCGCGCCTGCTGTTGGCGGCGGGACTGCTGGCCAGCGCCGGCGCCGTCACGGCCGCGCCGGCCACGATCGATGTCGTGGCCCGCGAGCGGATGACCGAGTACCTGGTCGACATGTTCCCGATCCACCGCATCTTCGCGCAGTTGATGGAAAAGGATCCGGAGGCCCTGGAGGCGGAACTGGACGGAAAGCAGATTGCCTGCTTCAACCAGCAGGTCGCGCGGCCGGCTTTCGTGGCGCGCAAGCGGCGTGCGGTCGACGCCTACGCCGACGAGGTTCCCGATGAGTTCCAGGCCGCGCTGAAGTTGCTGGACGAGGGCGCCGGCGATGCGATGAAGGAACTGGGCGGGTTTTCAATCGACAACGCCCTGTCCGGCGACGGGCACGGCTTCGACCCGGCCGGAATGGCCCCGGATCGACTCGTTTCCTTCATGACCTTCGCCTACGGCCCGCCGTACCGGCGCCTGCGCGAACTGTCGGGCTACGGCGAGTTCACCGAGCAGGACGAGGACCAGCCTTCGGCCAGCGATCTCCAGTTGAAGGCGCTGGCCACCGAAATCTCCGATGCCTGCGGCATCCCCCCGAAATTCTTCGAGTAAGCCCATGCCCAAGCGCACCGACATAAACACCATCCTCATCATCGGCGCCGGCCCGATCGTCATCGGCCAGGCGTGCGAATTCGACTATTCCGGCGCCCAGGCCTGCAAGGCGCTGCGCGAGGAGGGTTACCGGGTGGTGCTGGTCAACAGCAACCCGGCCACCATCATGACCGACCCGGAAATGGCCGACGCGGTCTACATCGAGCCGATCAACTGGCAGACGGTCGAGAAGATCATCGCCAAGGAAAAGCCCGATGCGCTGCTGCCGACCATGGGTGGCCAGACCGCGCTGAACTGCGCGCTGGACCTGGCCGACCACGGCGTGCTGGAAAAGTACGGCGTCGAGCTGATTGGCGCTTCGCGCGAGGCTATCCGCATGGCCGAGGACCGCGAACTGTTCCGCGTGGCGATGGGCGAGATCGGCCTGGAATGCCCGCGCGCCGCGGTCGCCCACACGCTGGAAGAGGCGATCGAGATCCAGACCCGCGTCGGTTACCCGACCATCATCCGCCCCAGCTTCACCCTGGGCGGCAGCGGTGGCGGCATCGCCTACAACCGCGAGGAACTGGTCGACATCGTCACCCGCGGCCTGGAACTGTCGCCGACCACCGAAGTGCTGGTCGAGGAATCGGTGCTGGGCTGGAAGGAATTCGAGATGGAAGTGGTTCGCGACACCGCGGACAACTGCATCATCGTCTGCTCCATCGAGAACCTGGATCCGATGGGCGTGCACACCGGCGACTCGATCACCGTCGCCCCGGCGCAGACCCTGACCGACAAGGAATACCAGCGCCTGCGCGACGCCTCCATCGCCGTGCTGCGCAAGATCGGCGTGGACACCGGTGGCTCCAACGTGCAGTTCGGCGTCAACGCCGAGACCGGTCGCGTGGTGGTCATCGAAATGAATCCGCGCGTGTCGCGCTCCTCCGCGCTGGCCTCGAAGGCCACCGGCTTCCCGATCGCCAAGGTCGCGGCCAAGCTCGCGGTCGGCTACACGCTGGACGAGCTGAAGAACGAAATCACCGGCGGCAAGACCCCGGCCTCGTTCGAGCCGACGATTGACTACGTCGTCACCAAGATCCCGCGCTTCGCGTTCGAGAAGTTCCCGCAGGCCGACGCCCGCCTGACCACCCAGATGAAGTCGGTGGGCGAGGTGATGGCGATGGGCCGGACCTTCCAGGAATCGCTGCAGAAGGCCCTGCGTGGCCTGGAGACCGGCAAGGTCGGCCTCGACCCCACCGGCCTGGATCTGTCCAGCGAGGATGATCTGACGCAACTGCGCCGCGAACTGAAGTCGCCGGGCCCGGAACGCCTGTTCCATGTGGCCGACGCCTTCCGCGCCGGCATGAACGTGGAGCAGGTGCACGCGCTGTCGTTCATCGATCCCTGGTTCCTCGACCAGATCGAGGAAATCATCGCCGACGAGAAGCAGATTGCCGCCGATGGCCTGGGTTCGCTGGACGCGCGCCGCATGCGCCGCCTGAAGCGCATGGGTTTCTCCGATGCGCGCCTGGCCCAGTTGGCCGGCACCGACGAAGCCGCCGTGCGCGTGCTGCGCAAGGCGCTGGGCGTGAAGCCGGTGTACAAGCGCGTCGACTCCTGCGCGGCGGAATTCGCCACCGGCACCGCCTATCTGTACTCGACCTACGAGGACGAGTGCGAAGCCGAGCCGACCTCGCGCGACAAGATCATGATCCTCGGCGGCGGTCCCAACCGCATCGGCCAGGGCATCGAGTTCGACTATTGCTGCGTGCACGCGGCGCTGGCGCTGCGCGAAGACGGGTACGAGACCATCATGGTCAACTGCAATCCGGAAACCGTCTCGACCGACTACGACACTTCCGACCGTCTGTACTTCGAGCCGCTGACGCTGGAAGACGTGCTGGCCATCGTCGAGCTGGAACAGCCCAAGGGCGTGATCGTCCAGTACGGCGGCCAGACTCCGCTGAAGCTCGCACGCGCGCTGGAAGCCAACGGCGTGCCGGTGATCGGCACCTCGCCCGATTCCATCGATCTGGCCGAGGATCGCGAGCGCTTCCAGCAGCTGGTCGAGAAACTGGGCCTGAAGCAGCCGCCGAACCGCACCGCCCGCACCGACGAGCAGGCGCTGGCCCTGGCCCGCGAGATCGGCTATCCGCTGGTCGTGCGTCCGTCCTACGTGCTGGGCGGCCGGGCGATGGAAATCGTCTACGGCGAATCCGACCTGGCGCGCTACGTGCGTGACGCGGTCAAGGTATCCAACGATTCGCCGGTGCTGCTGGATCGCTTCCTCGACAACGCGGTCGAGGTGGACGTGGACATCATCGCGGACAGCACCGGCAAGGTGCTGATCGGTGGCGTGATGGAGCACATCGAGGAAGCCGGCGTGCATTCGGGCGATTCGTCCTGCTCGTTGCCGCCGTACTCGCTGTCGGCCGCCACCCAGGACGAACTGCGCCGACAGGTGGTCGAGCTGGCCAAGGCGCTGAACGTGGTCGGCCTGATGAACACCCAGTTCGCCATTCAGTCCAACGACGACGGCGACGACACCGTCTACCTGCTGGAAGTGAACCCGCGCGCCTCGCGCACGGTGCCCTTCGTGTCAAAGGCCACCGGCGTGGCGCTGGCCAAGATCGCCGCCCGCTGCATGGCGGGCCGCAGCCTGGAAGAGCAGGGCGCCACCGCCGAAGTCGTGCCCGACTACTACTCGGTGAAGGAGGCGATCTTCCCGTTCGCCAAGTTCCAGGGCGTGGACCCGATCCTGGGTCCGGAAATGCGCTCCACCGGCGAAGTGATGGGCGTGGGCCGCAGTTTCGGCGCGGCGATGGCGCGCGCGCAGGAAGCCGGCGGCATCAAGGCGCCGCAGCCGGGCAAGGCGTTCGTGTCGGTGCGTGATCCGGACAAGAAGCGCGTGTTGCCGGTGGCCCAGGCGCTGGTCGAACGCGGCTTCAGCCTGGTCGCCACTCAGGGCACCGCGGCATGGCTGCGCGAGCATGGCTTCGCCTGCGAGCAGATCAACAAGGTGGTCGAAGGGCGTCCGCACATCGTCGACCTGATCAAGAACGGCGAGATCGTGTATATCGTCAACACCACCGAAGGACGGCAGGCCATCGCCGATTCCTTCTCCATCCGGCGCGAGGCCCTCCAGCACCGCGTCACCTACTCGACCACGATTGCCGGCGCGAAGGCGCTGGTCCATTCGCTGGAATTCCGCGGTACGGGCCCGGTCTGGGCCCTGCAGGAACTGCACAAGGAGCTGCAAGGGTGAGAGCACCACTAACCATGAAGGGCGCGCAGCGGCTGCGCCAGGAACTGGATCTGCTGAAGACGGTGAAGCGACCCGAGGTCATCACCGCCATCGCCGAAGCGCGCGCACACGGCGATCTGAAGGAGAACGCCGAGTACCACGCCGCCCGTGAGCAGCAGGGGTTCATCGAAGGCCGCATCAAGCAGCTGGAGAGCGAGCTTTCGCACTCGGAAATCATCGACATCACCAAGCTCAACGCCGGTACGCGCATCGTGTTCGGCGCCACGGTGACCCTGGCCGACGTGGAGACCGACGAGGAAAAGCGCTATCAGGTCGTCGGCGACCTGGAAGCGGACATCAAGCAGGGCCTGATCGCGATTTCCTCGCCATTGGCCCGCGCGCTGATCGGCAAGCACGAAGGTGACGCGGTCACCATCGATGCGCCCGCCGGACAGCGCGAGTACGAAATCGTCGGCGTCAGCTACTCCGACTGACCCGGCGATGGCGACGGCCACCCTGCTGCTGCCCGCGCGCCACCGGCTGGCGGGCCAGCCGCTGCCGGTCGATGTCGCCCGCGCCCTGGGACGGGCCGATCGCCAGAGCGGGCAGGCCGGCGAACGCGAACAGCTTCGCCGGCATTTCCGCCTGGTGCCCGATCACTGGCCGGTGGCCGCGCTGACCCGGCAACTGGACGCCGGCGACGCCGAAGGCGCCAACTGGCTGCGCGCGGATCCGGCGCGGGTCTCGCCGGACATGAACGGCGCGCGGATGCTCGCCTATGGCGAGGCGCTGGCACTGGATGCGGAGGACACCGACCAGTTGCTGCCGGCGCTGAAGCCGTTGTTCGGCGACGCCGGTTTCCTGCTCGACGCACCGCAACCCTCGCGCTGGTATCTGCGTCTGCCCGCGGAAGCGCGGCTGCCGGCATTTGCGCCGATCAACGACGTGCTGGGCGACGATCTGTTCGCGCACCTGCCCGAGGGCGATGACGGTCGCCGCTGGCGCGCGTTGCTGACCGAGGCGCAGATCGTGCTGCACAACCATCCCTGGAACGCGCGTCGCGTCGCGGCCGGCAAGGCGCCGGTCAATTCGCTGTGGTTCTGGGGCGGTGGCCGGCTGCCGCAGTCGGTGACCACCCGGTTCCGCCAGGTGAAAGGCCAGGACGCCCTGCTGCGGGCGCTTGCGCACGCGGCCGGCGTGACCGCCGAAGGCGAGGGCGGAGCGGTCGACGCACTCATCGACCTGCGCCACCTGCGGCAACTGGACGTACTCGTCCGCGATGCCCTGCAGCCGCTGCTGGCCGCGCTGGCGCGGAGCGAACTGCGCGTACTGGAACTGGATTTCGAGGATGGCGACCGGTTCATCCTGCGTCGCGATCAGCGTTGGCGCTTCTGGCGTCGCCCGTTGACGCGCCTGGGCGGCGTGGACGCCGGCCTGACCGCATGACCGCCACGCGAATTCGCCGGCGCGAAGCCGTTGCGACCGGCGACTGGCCATCCCGGGTGCTGCCCCTGTTGCGGCGTGTGTACGCCGGTCGCGGGATTGTCGAGGCCGGTGGCGCGCAGCCGCGGCTGGCGCAGCTGCTGCCGCCCGATGCGCTGGGCGGCCTGGATGCCGCCTGCCGCCTGCTGCGGGCGGCCATCGACGAACGCCGGCATATCGTGGTGGTCGGTGATTTCGATTGCGACGGCGCGACCGCCTGCGCGCTGATGGTGCGTGGCCTGCGTGCGCTTGGCGCGGAGCGGGTCACCGCGACGGTGCCCAACCGGATGGCGCATGGCTACGGCCTGTCGCCTTCACTGGTGGACGAACTGGTCGCGCTGGCGCCGGAACTGCTGGTCACCGTCGACCATGGCATCGCCTGCCACGCGGGCATCGCGCGCGCGCGCGAACACGGATGGCAGGTGCTGGTGACCGATCACCATCTGCCCGGTGAAGCGCTGCCGGTGGCCGACGCCATCGTCAATCCGAACCTGCGCGAGGACGGCTTTCCCAGCAAGGCGCTGGCGGGCGTCGGCGTGGCGTTCTACGTGCTGCTGGCCCTGCGCCGCGCGCTGCGCGATGCCGGCCGCTGGCCGCAGGGCAGCGAGCCGGACCTGACCACGCTCCTGGATCTGGTCGCGGTTGGCACGGTGGCCGATCTGGTGCCGCTGGATGACAACAACCGGGCGCTGGTGGGGGCGGGCCTGCGCCGCCTGCGCGGCGGGCAGGGCAGCGCGGGCCTGCAGGCCCTGATCGAAATCGCGGGACGCGACGCCCGCCACCTGACCGCCTCCGACATCGGCTTCGCGATTGCCCCCCGGCTCAATGCCGCCGGGCGCCTGGAAGACATGTCGCTGGGCATCGAATGCCTGCTGTGCGACGACCCCGCGCAGGCGCGGGAAATGGCCGCCACGCTCAACGAGATCAACGCCGAACGACGTGGCGTCCAGCAACAGATGGTGGATGAGGCACAGATCGCGCTGGCGAAACTGGCAGCGCTCGAAGCCGAACCCCCGCTCGCGCTGTGCCTGTTCGACGCCGAGTGGCATCCCGGCGTGGTCGGACTGGTCGCCTCGCGCATCAAGGACGGCCTGCATCGCCCGGTGATCGCCTTCGCGCCGGCCGAACCCGGCGCGGATTCGTTGCGCGGATCCGCGCGTTCGATTCCCGGATTCCACATGCGTGACGCGCTGGCGGCGGTCGACGCGGCGAATCCGGGCATGATCGAGAAGTTCGGCGGCCACGCGATGGCCGCGGGCCTGAGCCTGGCGCAGGCGCACTTGCCTGCCTTCGAGTCCGCTTTCCGCCAGATCGCCGCGCAATGGCTGGACGACAGCCTGCTGCAGGCCGAGTGGCTGAGTGACGGCGAGCTCCTTCCCGAGGAATTCGACCGCGTCCACGCCGAAGCGCTGCGTGACGGCGGGCCCTGGGGACAGGGCTTTCCCGAGCCGCTGTTCGACGGCGAGTTCGAGGTGATCGACTGGCGCGTGGTCGGCGCGAAGCATCTGAAGTTCTCGCTGCGCCTGCCCGGACGCGCGCAACCCCTGGGCGCCATCCAGTTCGGCGGCTGGCGCGAGCAGGCCAGGCCCAGGCGCGTCCACGCCGTCTACCAGCTGGACACCGACGACTATCAGGACCGCCGGGGCATCCAGTTGCTGATCCGTCATTGGGTGGCCGTGCCGTAACACGGTGAATGCGGCCAACCCCATTGGGCGGCGCCGGACGTTTGCCTGTTCCAGTCCAGAACACAAAAGGGGAAGCACATGCAGGGGAAGCAATGGGCCGCGGTGGCGGCCTGTCTGGCAGCGCTGGTGATCTGGCTGGGCGGCGGGGGCGGGGACCTGCGCTCCCAGCGGCTGTCGAGCGATGCCCTGCCGCTGCTGGAAGTCGCCGGCGCCGATCTTCCGGTGCGGCTGCGACAGGCGCAGGTGGAGACGATGGTGGTCGGCGGCGTCGCCCAGACCACCATCGAACTGGAATTCCACAATCCCAACTGGCGCGCACTGGAAGGGCAACTGGCGTTCCCCTTGCGCGAGGGACAACGCATCACCGCGTTCGCGCTGGACTTCGACGGGCACATGCGCGCGGCGGTGCCGGTCGAGAAGGCCAAGGGCCGGCAGGTGTTCGAAGCCATCGCACGCCAGGGCGTGGATCCCGCATTGCTGGAGCAGACCGCGGGCAACCATTTCCGCTTGCGCATCTTTCCGATTCCGGCCACCGGCAGCCGCCGGGTGCGCCTGGTCTACAGCGAGACGCTGGCGCGGGATGGCGACCACTACCGGTTGCCGGTCTCGCTGGCGTTCGCGCGCGGCGCGGACGAGCTGACGTGGGACATGCATGTCGACGGCGCCGCCACCTCGCCGCAGGCGAGCGGAACGCTGGCGGGCACGTTGACCCGGCGCAAGGGAGCGGGGGGGTGGGACGCCCGCTTCACGCGCCGTGGTTTCAGCGGGCAGGGCAGCCTGGAGGTGCGCATCCCGCGCGCGGATGGCCCCCGCAGCCACGTGCAGCGGCTGGAGGAACAGCTGTATTTCCTTGCCGAGTTGCCGGTGGAGGACGCTCCGGTCGCACGCCTCCTGCCCAAGGCGATGATGCTGCTGTGGGACAGTTCGGGGTCGGCGCGCGGACGCGATCACGAGGCCGAACTGGCGGTGCTGGATCGTTACCTGCGCGCGGCCGGCGACATCGACGTCAGCCTGGTGCGCCTGCGCGACGTGGCCGAACCCGCGATGCGCTATCCGGTGCGGCGGGGAGACTGGTCGCGCCTGCGCGAGGAACTGCGCGCCACGGTCTACGATGGCGCCAGTCGGCTGGGCGCGTGGCGACCACGGTCCGACATCGGCGAATACTTGCTGGTCAGTGATGGCGTGGACAACTACGGCCCGTCCGCCGAGTTCCCCGAACTGCAGGCCGGGCAGCGCCTGTTCGCCCTGAGTGCCGCCGGCCCGCACGCCGACGGGCGTCGCCTGCGTGGCTGGGCCGATGCGCGCGGCGGGCGCGCGATCCTGTTCGACGCGGCCGGCGTGGAAGCGGCCGCGCACGATCTGCTCAGCGAGCGGATCAGGTTGCAGTCCATCGAAATGGAGGGGGGCGAGGAATGGATCGCGCCTTCGGCCACGCCCCAGGACGGACTGCTGCGCATCGCCGGTCGCCTGACCGTGTCGACGGCGCAGCTGCGGGTCACCTACCGCGCCCCGGACGGCCGCCTGCACCGCGTCCAGGTGCCGGTTGACGGCACGCGCGCCGCGCTCAGTGGTCCGGTGGGACAACTGTGGGCGGGCTACTGGGTGGATCGCTGGAGCCAGGACACGACGGCCAACGCGGGCCGGATCCGGCGGATGGGCCAGCAGTTCGGGCTGGTCACCGGAGAGACCTCGTTGATGGTCCTGGAGACCATCGAAGACTACGTGGAGCACGAGATCGTCCCGCCGGTCGAATTGCGCGCCGCCTACGAACAGGCCTGGGCGTCGCGCGTGCGGGACCGCGAACGCGGCCAGCGCGAACGGTTGGATGAAGTGGCGATCGCGTTCGAGGAGCGTCGGGAATGGTGGAATCGGGATTGGCCCAAGGGCCGGCCGCCGGCGCCGCCGAAGCTTGAACGTCGCCGGGGCGAAGCGGATCGCGTCACGGATGGATACGCGGCCGCGGACGCTGCCGCGGCACCGGTGGCCGCCGCGCCTCCACCCCCGTCGGCGCCTGCGTCGGTCACGCAACCGATGCCGGAAGGCAACCTGGCGCTGGCGAGGGAGAGAGCGACGCTGGACAGCGTGGCGGTGACCGGCGGCGCGGAAAGCGTGCAGGTGACCCTGCAACCCTGGCAGCCGGATTCCCCCTACGCCCGCCGCCTGCGCGCCGCGCCCGCGGATCACATCTACGCGCTCTATCTCGACGAGCGCGACGAGCATGCGGCCAGCACCGCGTTCTACCTAGACGTGGCCGACATCCTGTTCGAGAAGGGGCAGCGCGCACTTGCCCTGCGCGTTCTGTCCAATCTGGCCGAACTGGATCTGGAGAACCGCCACATCCTGCGCGTACTGGCCTATCGCCTGATGCAGGCGAAGGAGCCGGCGCTCGCGCTGGAGCAGTTCCGGCGGGTGCGCGACATGGCCGAAGAAGAACCGCAGAGCTTCCGCGATCTGGGCCTGGCGCAGGCGGAGGCGGGGGATCCGCAGGCCGCCATCGCGTCGCTGTACGAAGTGGTGCGGCGTGACTGGGACGACCGTTTCGACGGGGTCAAGATGATCGCGCTGACCGAACTCAACGCCATCATCGCCAACGCCGGAAAGCCGCTGGATACCCATGCCATCGATCCGCGTCTGCTGGGCAATCTGCCGCTGGATCTGCGCGCGGTGCTCACCTGGGACAGCGACAACAGCGACATGGATCTGTGGGTCACCGATCCCAACGGCGAGAAATGTTTCTACAGCCACCCGGAAACCTACCAGGGCGGTCGCCTGTCGGATGATTTCACTGGAGGTTATGGTCCGGAGGAATTCGCGCTGCGGGTGGCCAAGCCCGGCAGGTACCGGGTGGAAGCCAACTTCTTCGGTGACCACCAGTCGCTGGTGACCGGCGCGACCACCCTGCAACTGGCTTTCATCACCCGGTTCGGCACGCCGCGCGAGCAGCGGCAGATCGTCACCCTGCGCCTCAAGGAGGCCAGCGAAACCGTCCTGGTCGGCGAGTTCGAAGTGCGTTGAGCGCCTGCGCCCCCGCCAGACCGCGGGGGCGTCCACCGAGGCGTCGGGTGCGCGTGGGCGGACGCGGGAGTGCCTTGCGCACCTACAATGCGCGGATGGGCTCTTCCTCGGACACACTTCATCGCCGCTTCCAGCCATGGCGCCGCAGCTTCGAAGTCGGCTTCTGGGTGATCAGCATGCTGGTCAACGCGGTGGGCAACAGCATCACCGCGGTGATGGACGTGCACCGGAGCGGACTGGGATTCGCGGACTGGGAACCGGTGGTCTGGGAGACCTCCAGCGGCATCCTGCTGCTGGCGCTGGTGCCGGCGGTGGTCGTGTTCACCCGCCGGTTTCCGCTCCATTGGGATACGTTGCGGCGGCAACTGCCGTGGTACCTGCTGGCCAGCGTGGCGTACTCGCTGCTGCACGTGGCCGGCATGGTCGCGCTGCGCATCCTGGCTTACCGCTGGCAGGGGGCGGAGTATGACTTCGGTCCCTGGCCGCGCGAATTGCTCTACGAATACCTCAAGGACGTGCGCACTTTCATTGGCGTGGTCCTGACCATCGAGGTCTATCGGTTCCTGCTGCGCCGCTGGCAGGGCGAGGCCAGCCTGCTCGACGTGCCCGACGAGGGCCCGCCGCTGGAACCGGTGGAGCGCCCGGAACGCTTCCTGGTCCGCAAGCTCGGACGCGAATTCCTGGTGGCGGCCAGCGATATCGAATGGCTGCAGGCGGCCGGCAACTACGTGAACCTGCGGGTACGCGGCCACGACTACCCACTGCGCAGCACCATCGCCGGCATCGAGGCCAAACTGGATCCGACGCGGTTCGCCCGCATCCATCGCAGTTACATCGTCAACCTGGATCAGGTCGTCTCGATCGAACCGCTGGACACCGGCGATGCGCGCATCCATCTCAAGGACGCGACCGCGTTGCCGTGCAGCCGTCGTTACCGCGCGGATCTGCGTAGTCGTACCAGCACCGACCCCGGGTAGAACCGGCGCGCGGGAACGGGTTGCGGCATCGCCGCCAACGGCCTGGCTCCGGATGTTGGCGGATGCGGGCCGTTGGGCGATGCCGGCACCGCGGCGCCGATCCCGGGTCCGGAAAATGGGCGCCTGATGGACATGGGACTGCCTCGTTGGTGAGCCCGCACGTGGCGGGCATGTCGGTGATGGGCAAGTATCGAGATCATGAGTCGGGCGGAAAGCGTCTCCATGCTTTCCTCCCGGCGTTCAGGACGACAGGGACATATGCCGCCACGGACGGGCGATCAGAACATCCACACGGAGCGAAGTGACCCGCGGGCGTAGGGCTGATGGCCGGACAGTCTGCCGTAGCGCGGCGTCACGCCGCCCTCGGGCGTTTCCGTGTAGCGGCAGTCCGCGCTCAGCTGGCCGTCGAATGTCATGAGCTGGGTGACGCCGTGATCCGCTCCGCCGTCCACCCACGTGAATGCCAGCGCCTGGGTGGGCCGCGAATAGAGCTTCAGATCGCATACCGTGGGTGCCATGTGCCGAAGCGCGTAGGCCGCGTGGGTCAGCTCGCCGACGTAGCGGTACACATAGCGGCGACGGGGCAGGGACAGGTCGTCTCCTGGAATGAAGTACCGGCCGTAGCCACTGAGGGTGAGGGTTCGCCCACTGACCTCGATGAACTGGAACGCCGGCGTGTCCTCGTCGGGCGCTTGCTGGCCGGCCAGGATGGCCCGGGCCTTTTCGGGAGACAGCAGCGAGTGGTCCTCCCGGTCATTGTCGCCGGTGACGTGGAAGCCCCGGATGTCCGACAGCATCCGACGCAGTAGATCCGGATCCGGCGTGGGATGCTTCCAGCGCACGTTTCCGGCGCAGCCGGCCAGGAACAGCGCCAGCAGCACGCACGCGAGGGCAGGGAGGGTAACGGGTCTCATACGGGTCCAGGCAGGGAAAGCGGACCATTCTGCTTGCGGGGATGACGAAGGCCATAGGAATCCTCCCCGATTGCAGGGAACCGCCTTTCCGCATGCCCCGGCGGGCGAGGAGGGCATCCGCTTGTTACAATCCCCGGTTCCTCTGTGTGCCCCACCGCCCGCCATGATCGAACTGAATCCCATCCGCCAGCGCATCGCCGACCTGCAGGACCGGTTGGCCTCGCTACGGGGGTATCTTTGACTACGATTCCAAGCGCGAACGCCTGGAAGAAGTGAACCGGGAGCTGGAAAGCCCCGACATCTGGAACAATCCCGAATACGCCCAGCAACTGGGCCGCGAACGCTCGCTGCTGGACAAGACCGTCAATGGCATCCGCGAGATCGACGAGGGGCTGATCGGCTCCAGCGAACTGCTGGAACTGGCCGAGGGCGAGAACGACGAGGAAACCGCGCAGGCGGTGGTCGACGACGTGGAGCGCTATGCCGGCCGGGTGGACAAGCTGGAGTTCCAGCGGATGTTTTCCGGCGAGATGGACAGCGCCAACGCCTTCGTCGACATCCAGGCCGGCGCCGGTGGCACCGAGGCCCAGGACTGGGCCGAAATCCTGCTGCGCATGTACCTGCGCTGGGCCGAGTCGCGCGGCTGGAAGGTCGAATTGATGGAAGCCAGCGACGGCGAAGTGGCCGGCATCAAGTCGGCGACGTTCCGGGTCGAGGGTGATTACGCCTATGGCTGGCTGAAGACCGAAATCGGCGTGCATCGGCTGGTGCGCAAGTCGCCGTTCGATTCGGACAACCGCCGCCATACCAGCTTCACCTCGGTGTTCGTGGCCCCCGAAGTCGACGACAACATCGACATCGACATCAACCCGGCCGATCTGAAGACCGACGTCTACCGCTCCTCCGGTGCCGGTGGCCAGCACGTCAACAAGACCGAATCGGCGGTGCGCATCACCCACGTGCCCAGTGGCGTGGTGGTGGCCTGCCAGACCGAACGCAGCCAGCACGCCAATCGCGATCGCGCGATGAAGATGCTGAAGGCCAAGCTGTACGAGATCGAGATCCAGAAGCGCAACGCCGAGAAGAGCGCACTGGAAGCGACCAAGGCCGACATCGGCTGGGGTAGCCAGATCCGCAACTACGTGCTCGACCAGAGCCGGATCAAGGATCTGCGCACCGGCATCGAACGTACCGACACCCAGAAGGTGCTGGATGGCGATCTGGACGAATTCCTGGAAGCCAGCCTGAAGACCGGCCTGGAAGCCGGCGCCAAACGCATCGACGCATAATCCGCGGGCACGGGGCCGCGGCCCCGACCCGATTCCGCGGCCCGGCCGCACCTCCATATTTCCCACCGACCCGTACCCGCCATGACCGACGAGACCCCCGCGCAGACGCCCCACGCCGACGAGAACAGCCTCATCGCCGAGCGCCGCGCGAAACTCACGGCGCTGCGCGGGCAGGGCATCGCCTATCCGAACGACTTCCGCCGCGCCGACTACGCAGGCGACCTGCAGGCCCAGTACGCCGACCAGGATCTGTGGACCGCCGAGAGCCTGGAAGCGGCCAGCCGCCGCGTCAGCGTCGCCGGCCGCCTGATGGCCAAGCGGGTGATGGGCAAGGCCAGCTTCGTCCAGATCCAGGACGAGTCCGGCCGCCTGCAGCTGTTCCTGCAGTCCAATGCGCTGGGCGACACCTACGAGGCCTTCAAGGGCTGGGATATCGGCGACATCGTCGCCGCCGAGGGCGCGCTGACCCGCACCAGGACCGGCGAGCTGTCGGTCAAGGCGGAGCATCTGCGACTGCTGACCAAGGCACTGCGCCCGCTGCCGGACAAGTGGCATGGCCTTTCCGACGTGGAGCAGCGTTACCGCCAGCGCTACGTGGATCTGATCGTCACCCCGGAAGCGCGCGACGTCTTCATCAAGCGCTCGCGCATCATCCGCGCGATCCGCGAATGGCTGGACGCGCGCCGCTTCCTGGAAGTGGAAACGCCGATGATGCATTACATCCCCGGCGGCGCCGCGGCCAAGCCGTTCGTCACCCATCACAACGCGCTGGACATGGATCTCTATCTGCGGGTGGCGCCGGAGCTGTATCTCAAGCGGCTGGTGGTCGGTGGCCTGGAGCGGGTCTACGAGATCAACCGCAACTTCCGCAACGAAGGCGTCAGTACCCGCCACAATCCGGAATTCACCATGCTCGAACTGTACGAGGCCTACGCCACGTACAACGAGATCATGGACCTGACCGAATCGGTCATCCGCGATGTCGCCCACGAGGTGCTGGGCACCGGCGCGGTCAATTGGGAAGGCCAGGCCATCGATCTGGAGCCCGCCTTCCGCCGCTGGCGGATGGACGAGGCGGTGCGCCACCACAATCCGGAAATCAGCCTGGCCGACTGCACGGATCGCGAGGCACTGGCGCGCCACTGCGCGCGCCTGAAGATCACGGTCAAGCCGTCCCATGGCTGGGGCAAGCTGCTGCTGGAGATTTTCGAGCGGACCGTCGAACACACGCTGATCCAGCCGACCTTCATCACCGACCATCCGGTCGAGGTATCACCGCTGGCCCGCGCCAACGATCAGAACCCCGGCTACACGGATCGCTTCGAGCTGTTCATCAACGGCAAGGAACTCGCCAACGGCTTCTCCGAGCTCAACGACCCGGAAGACCAGGCCGCGCGGTTCCAGGCCCAGGTGGCGGCCAAGGAAGGCGGTGATGACGAGGCGATGCATTACGACGCCGACTACATCCGGGCGCTGGAAGTGGGCCTGCCGCCCACCGGCGGCCTCGGGGTCGGCATCGACCGGCTGGTGATGCTGCTGACCGGCTCGGACTCGATCCGCGACGTGCTCCTGTTCCCCTACATGCGGCCGGAACACCAGGGCTGAGCCGGAACCGCCGCAGCGCGGCAAGCGGGGTGACGCACCGGGTCGGTTACCGGCACCCACCGCGCCCCGCCCGGGATGCCGGATTCCCGGCGCGACCTGCCTGGAGCGCCCAGGCCGCCCGCCGGATTCCGGCGTCAAAAGCCCGCTATCGCGGGCTTTTTTGCGTGATGGCCTTCGCGGTTCCGACCCATGGTAGAGGCCTGTCATCACACTGGCACGCTTCCTGCGTCAAAAATCCCACGTTTCCCGTCCACGCCCTCGTGTCCACACGCGAGAGCCGGGGCAGGAGAGGGATCCAGACGCCATCGATACACGCAGGAAACGGTTCCGATGCTAGATGCCAGTGCAGCCATCGCCGGAGTATCCTTGCCCGACAGTCACTTCATGTGGCCACAAGGGGCGGGAAGCGCTTTGAATATCGTCATCGTCGATGACCAGACTTCGGCGCGCACGATGCTGCGCCATGTAATCGAGGACATCGCCTCGGAACTGAGCGTGCACGACTTCGGGGATCCCCAGGTCGCGCTGGAGTGGTGCGAGAAGAACCGCACCGATCTGCTGTTGCTGGATTACCGCATGCCGGGCATGGACGGGCTGGAGTTCGCCCGCCGGTTCCGCCGCCTGCCGCTGCACCGCGACATCCCGATCATCCTGATCACGGTGGTCGGCGACGAGCCGATCCGCCAGGCGGCGCTGGAAGCGGGCGTGATCGATTTCCTGGTCAAGCCGGTCCGTCCGCGCGAACTGCGCGCCCGCTGCCGCAACCTGCTGCAGCTGCGCCAGCAGTCCGAGAACGTCAAGCAGCGCGCCCTGTCGCTGGAGCAGCGCCTGCTGTCCAGCATGCACGAGGTCGAAGAGCGCGAACGCGAAACGCTGTCGCGGCTCGCCCGCGCCATCGAGTACCGCGACAGCGGCACCAGCGCCTATCTGGAGCGCATGGCCCACGTGGCCGCGCTGATCGCCGACGAGCTGGGACTGCCGGAGGACGAGGTCCGGGCGATCGAACTGGCCGCGCCGTTGCATGACATGGGCAAGATCGCCATTCCCGACTCGGTGCTCATGAAGCCCGGTCCGCTGACCGAGGACGAGACCGACGTGATGCGCCGGCACCCGAAGATCGGCCATCAGTTGCTGTCGGGCAGCCAGAACCGCTTCATCCAGACCGGCGCGATCATCGCCTTGCGCCATCACGAACGCTACGACGGCAGCGGCTACCCGGATGGCCTGGTCGGCGACGAGATTCCGTTGGAAGCGAGGATAGTGGCGGTCGCGGATGTGTTCGATGCCCTGATCTCGCCCCGGCCCTACAAGAAGGCCTGGGAGAAGGATGCGGCGCTGGCGTACCTGTACGCGCAGCGCGGCCGCCTGTTCGACCCCTCCTGCGTGGATGCGCTCATCCGCGGGCGGGAACGTCTGGACGACATCTGCGAGCGCTATTCGACGGTGCAGAGCCGTCCAGGGATGGAATGAGTCATGGAACGCAATCTGGCCTCCTGGATCAAGAACCGTCTGGCCAACCGGCCGGACAGTGAGCACGGCCAGACCGCGATCCGCGTGATCATCTTCACCGGCGTCATCGTGTACATGGGCATCGCCGCCCTGTACGGGGCGCTGCCGCCGGACGTGTACCGCTGGTCGGCGACCATGAGCGGCGTCGGCGCCGCGATCGGCCTGATGCTGTTCATCGCGATCCTGCTGGAGCCCGGCAAGTCGCATGTGCGCCGGGTCATCGGCATGCTCACCGACTACGGCCTGATGACCGTGGCGATGGTGCTCAAGGGCGAGCCGCTGGCGTGGCTGTACGTGATCCTGATGTGGGTGACGGTCGGCAACGGCCTGCGCTACGGCAACCGCTATCTGCTCGGCGCGGTGGCCTCGGCCTGCATCAGTTTCGGCATCGTGCTGACGATCAGCCCGTATTGGCAGCAGAACCTCGATCTCGGCCTGGGCCTGTGGGTGGGTCTGATCGCGGTGCCGATGTACCTGTCCGGCCTGCTGCGGGATCTGACCCGCGCCACCGAGGAAGCGCGCCGGGCCAACGAGGCCAAGAGCCGCTTCCTGGCCAACATGAGCCACGAGTTCCGCACGCCGCTCAACGGTCTGGCCGGCATGTCCGAGCTCTTGGCGACCACCCGTCTGGACAGCGAACAGCGCGAGTGCCTGTCGACCATCCAGGCTTCCACCCGCAGCCTGCTGGCGCTGGTGGAGGACGTGCTGGACATTTCGGCCATCGAGGCCGGCAAGCTCAAGCTCAACGTGGTCGAGTTCTCGCCGCGCGAGCTGGTCGAGAGCATCGGCCTGATCCTGCTGCCGCAGGCGCGCGGCAAGCAGCTCAATTACGAAGTGCAGTTCGACGACGACGTGCCTGCGGTGCTGCGCGGCGATTCCGGGCACCTGCGCCAGGTCCTGCTGAACCTGGCCGGCAACGCGGTCAAGTTCACCGACAAGGGCGAAGTGCGCCTGCAGGTCGCCCTGGCCGGCAGTCCGAACCGGTTGCGCTTCACCGTGACCGATACCGGCATCGGCATCCCGGCCTCTGTCCGCGAACGCCTGTTCGAGGCGTTCGAGCAGGCCGACGTCAGCCTGGCGCGCCGCTATGGCGGCACCGGCCTGGGCACCACCATCGCCAAGGGCCTGACCGAGGCAATGGGGGGCACCATCGGTTTCGAGAGCAGCGAGCAGCGCGGCAGTTCGTTCTGGGTGGAGCTGCCGTTCGAACCGGTCCAGCCCCGCGAGGTCACGCCGGCCATCCACGCGCCCGCGCACTGGCTCGACGAAGGCACCGGCAAGCCCGGCGCCGAGAACATCATCGCGTTCTCCGATCCGTTCCTGCGCCATCGCGCGCGGGTGCGCAGCATGCAGCTCCTGGTCGCCGACGATCACGAGGCGAACCGGATGGTCGTGCAGCGCCTGCTGCAGAAGGCCGGCCATCGCGTGACCTGCGTCAACGGCGGCGAGGACGTGCTCAATGCGCTGGATTCATTCGACTACGATGCGGTCATCTGCGATCTGCACATGCCCGACGTCAGCGGCCTGGATCTGCTCAAGCAACTGCGGGTGATGGAAGCCGGTTCCGGCCAGCGCACGCCGGTGGTGATCCTGAGCGCGGACGTCACCCCGGACGCCATCCGCAATTGCGAGCGCGCGGGTGCCCGCGCGTTCCTGGCCAAGCCGGTGGTCGCGACCCGCCTGCTGGATACGCTCGCCGAAATCGCCACCAATGGCGCGGTCACCGCGCAGGCGCAGACGCCGGTGCCGACCACCGCGGTGCGGGTGGGCGACGAGATCCTCGACATGACCGTGCTGGACGAACTCAGCGCGCTGGGCATGGGCGAAGCCTTCGAGCGCGAATTCATCGCGCAGTGCCTCAACGATGCCGATGGCTGCATCGGCGCCATGGCGCATGCCATGGAGCATGGCCAGGGCGAACATCTCCGCGATCACGCGCATGCGCTCAAGGGCGTCGCCAGCAACCTCGGCCTGATCAAACTGGCGGCGGCCGCGAGTGAGCTGATGCGGCTGGCCGACTGGCAGGTCGCGCGTGAGTGGCGGCAACGGCTGGCCGCGGTGAATTCCTATCTGGCCCAAGGCAGGGCGGCTCTGGAAGCGCGCGAGCGGGCACGCCATTCACCCGATCACGGCAGCCACGAGCGCAATTGAACCGGTTGCGCGATATCAGGGGGTAAAGCTCGGGCGGGCGGCCATGGCCTGCCCGCCATCCGGGGTGCCTTGCGCAGTCCCCGCCCCCTGTGGTGGCTGCGATTCGAACTTCGATCAGGCGGCCTGCATGGCACGCTTTTCCTGCGCCCGCACGATGCGCTCCATCATCCGCAGGGACTTGTCGCCCAGCGCCAGCGCGGTGTCGACCCAGACTTCGGTGATGTTCATCAGTTCGTCGTAGCTGACCCGCTGGGCCAGGCCGCGGACCGTGTTCATCGCCAGATGCGAGTAGGGCGCACGCTGCTGCTGGCGGATCAGATCCTGCACGGCGGCTTCGCCCTGACCCTTCGGTACCAGGATGTCGACGACGCCCATCTTGTAGAACTCGTCACTCGAATACATGTTGCCTTCCAGGATGATGCGCTCGGCCAGCTGCGGCGACACGCGCTTGCACAGGAACGAATAGGCGCCCATGCCCGGGAACAGGCCGAACAGGACTTCCGGCAGGCCCATTTCAACGCCTTCCTCGGCGACGATGGTGTGGCAGGCCAGCGCCATTTCCAGGCCACCGCCGAGGGCGTCGCCCTGCAGCAGCGCGATCGTGCGGACATCACCGCCCAGGCCGGTGTGCAGCGTGTACACGCCATCGATGCAGCGGCGGGCGTAGGCCAGCAGATGTTCGCGGTCATTGGCGCGGATCAGTTTGGCGAACAGCTCCAGGTCGCCGCCCAGATTGAAGGCCGGCGCCGAGGAGGCCAGCACGAAGTGGCGCAGGCGGCCGGACTGGCGCTCGCTCTCGCGCAGGGTGATCGAAGAAGTGAAGCTCCACATTTCATCCAGCAGTTCGCTGCGGAAGCACGGCCGGGAACCCTTGCCAGCGTCGTTGTGCATGTACATCCAATGGCTGTTGCCATCGGGCGCGGATTCCACGCGAATGGTGGAGAAATTGCGGGTGCGCTGCAGTTTTTCGACGTTGTTCATGATGACTCCTGGTGGCTTGTGGCCGATGGTGTGGGGATTGGTATTGGGGACGTGCTGGGCACGGCGCGATGCTACACCTGAACGGATAGTGAAAAGACGACGCACACTGACTGGACCGCTGGGGACAGGGTTTATCCCTTCCCGTTGTTCATAAATGTGATGATATTCTCAAATTTAACCCTAAAGTTTTCAGGGAAAAAGAAAGGCCGGCTTTCGCCGGCCTTTCGATTCTCAGCGGGATGCCCCGGTCGGGGGCGGCTCGCGGAGCTCCTTCCTGAGGATTTTCCCGACATTGGTTTTCGGCAACTCGGTCCGGAATTCGATGTAGCGGGGCTGCTTGTAGCCGGTCAGGTTGTCGCGGCAGTAGGCCTTGATCTTCTCCTCGGTCAGGGACGGGTCCTTCTTGACCACGAACACCTTGACCACCTCGCCGGAGCGCTCGTCCGGCACGCCGATCGCCGCCACTTCCAGGACGCCTTCCAGACCGGCGATCACGTCCTCCACTTCGTTCGGGTACACGTTGAAGCCGGACACCAGGATCATGTCCTTCTTGCGATCGACGATGTAGAAGAAACCTTCGGCGTCCATCTTGGCCATGTCGCCGGTGTGCAGCCAGCCATCGGCATCGACGACCTTGGCGGTTTCCTCCGGACGCTGCCAGTAGCCGCGCATCACCTGCGGTCCCTTGATGCAGAGTTCGCCCACTTCACCCAGCGCGACCAGATTGCCGTCGTCGTCCTTCAGGCAGGCGTCGGTCGAGGGGATGGGCAGGCCGATCGCGCCGTTGTAGTCCTTCAGGTCCATCGGGTTGATGCAGGCCGCCGGCGCGGTCTCGGTCAGGCCGTAGGCCTCCACCAGAGTCACGCCGGTGACCTTCTTCCAGCGGTCGGCCACGGCGCGCTGCACCGCCATGCCGCCACCCAGGGTCAGATGCAGGCGCGAGAAGTCGACCTGATCGAAGCCGGGCGTGTTCAGCAGGCCGTTGAACAGCGTGTTGACGCCGGTGATCGCGGTGAACTGGATCTTGCTGATCTCCTTGACGAAGTTCGGCATGTCGCGCGGATTGGTGATCAGGTGATTGGACGCACCGAACTTCATGAACACCAGGCAGTTCGCGGTGAGCGCGAAGATGTGGTAAAGCGGCAGCGCCGTGACGATCAACTCGCCGTCGGACTTGACGTCACGGCCAATCCACGCCGACGCCTGCTGCATGTTGGCGACCATGTTGCGATGGGTCAGCATCGCGCCCTTGGCCACGCCCGTGGTGCCGCCGGTGTACTGGAGGAAAGCGATGTCTTCCGGCGCGATCTCGATCTCGGGCAAGGTTTGCAGGCGGCCCAGGGTCAGGGTGTCCTTGAAGCGGACGGTGCCGGCGATGTCGTAGTCGGGCACCATCTTCTTGACGTACTTCAGCACGAAGTTGATCAGTGGTCCCTTGGGGAAACCCAGCAGGTCGCCCAGGCCGGTGGTGATGACCTGCTTGAGCGAGGTCAGGCCCGGAATGGCTTCCTGCACGGTCTTGCCGAAGTTGTCCACGACCAGCAGCACGCTGGTGCCGGAGTCGGACAACTGGTGGCGCAGTTCGCGCGGGGTGTACATCGGATTGACGTTGACCACCGTCAGTCCGGCGCGCAGCACGCCGAAGATGGCGACCGGGTACTGCAGGCAGTTGGGCATCATGATCGCGACGCGATCGCCCTTCTTCAGTTTGAGTTCGCCGAGCAGGTAGGCGGCGAACTGCTTGCTGAGGGTGTCGATCTCGCCATAGGTAAGACTCTTTCCGAAGTTCGAGAACGCCGGACGGTTGCGATAACGATCGATGGCGCTTTCCAGCACCGACACGATGGAACGGTATTCATCCAGGTCGATTTCGTGCGGAACGCCTTCCGGATAGCTCTTGAACCACGGACGGTCTTGACTCATCTTCTACTCCCTCCCCAGGGCCATGCTTCGGGTATGTATGCAATGTCGGCGCGAACGCCGTGTGGGGTCCACGAGAGTGAGCATACCGTTCCGGATGGAAAAGGCGAAGGGCGGGTGAAGAACGTAATCCGGGAGCCCGAATCCACCCGCGCCAGGCTCTGGCGAACATGCCTGTTGCTGGTCCTGTCGCTGCACCTGGCGGGCTGCGCCCGACCCACACCCGAGCAACAACTGCGTGATCAGTTCGCGGCCCTGCAGCGGGCGGTCGAACAACGCCAGCCGGCGGACGCGATGGAAGGGGTCGCCGAGGATTTCTCCGGCCCCGCGGGCATGGATCGTGCTGCGTTGCACAACCTGCTGCGCGCGCAATTGCTGGCGCGCGAGAGCGTCGGGGTGACCACGGGACAGCTGGATGTCAGCCTGCAGGCCGACACCGCGACCGTTCGTTTCGATGCCCTGCTCACCGGCGCCGGCCGTGGCCGTTGGCTGCCGGATAGCGCGCAGGCGTATCGCGTCACCACCGGCTGGCGCAGGGAAGACGACGAATGGCGACTCCATTACGCGGAATGGCAGACGGGTCCCTGAGCCGGCCGGGTCAGCGGCAACGCAGGTAGGGCGATCCCGCGACCAGCGCCCGATTGCGCAGCGACAAGGGCGGACCGCCGGCATATCCCTCGTCGTGCGGGGTCACGGTCAGCACGCCGGGTTTCTCGTCCGCGTTGAAGGTCATCAACACCGGATAGGCACCGTCGCGCCCGAATGGAAAGAACCATTGGCTGCTGCCTTCGTAGAAATTGCCGCCATAGCTGGCCGCGTACTCCAGGCGCGTCACCCGTTCGCTGCGGCCCTCGACCTCGAAGCCCATGCCGGATGCGTCGATGACGATCCGCGGTTGCCGGCCGCAGTCGCCACCGGGCGCGTAGCGTCCCTGCAGGGGCGCGAAGTCCTTCATGCCGGTGATCTCGACGGCGTGGGCCGCCGGGACGCAGGACAGCACCGGCAGCAGGAGCCCGCCGGACAACAGTAGTGCGCGCATGGTGTTTCCCCGGGCGAACCGGCGGATCCGGTCCTTCACCAGGTGCCACGTTGGCGCCGTCAGGAACCGGCAACCGCCGGGCGGATGCTTGGGGAGATTCAATCCTTCGGCGGAGCCCGACCATGCCCATTGTGTGGGAGCGACGGGAACATTCGTCCACCAGCGCCTGTCGCGACTTACGTCGCTCCCACAGGGAACAAGGTGACGCCCGATCCTGCTGAAGGACCGGGCGCTCTTTCCGTCACGCCGCCCCGCGTGCTTCGCGGGGCGGGGCTTCCGTTGTATCAGCGTTCGATCATGCGGCCTTGCGCGCCGCCAACCGGCGAAGCACGTAGTGGAGCAGGCCGCCGTGGCGGGCGAAACCGGCGCGTTTGCCAGCCATCGGCTCGCGCGCCGGGAGAGCGCCCCGCGTGCTTCGCGGGGCGGGGCTTCCGTTGTATCAGCGTCCGATCATGCAGCCTTGCGCGCCGCCAACCGGCGAAGCACGTAGTGGAGCAGGCCGCCGTGGCGGGCGAAACCGGCGCGTTTGCGAGCCATCGGCTCGCGCGCCGGGAGAGCGCCCCGCGTGCTTCGCGGGGCGGGGCTTCCGTTGTATCAGCGTTCGATCATGCGGCCTTGCGCGCCGCCAACTGGCGAAGCACGTAGTGGAGCAGGCCGCCGTGGCGGAAGTACTCGACTTCCTTCGGCGTCAGCAGCAGCACCTTGACCTGGAAGCGGACTTCCTGGCCGTCGGCGCGGCGCGCGGTGACGGTGGCGACCTTGGATGCGCCATCGTGCAGGCCGGCGATGTCGAACACCTCCGAACCATCCAGTCCCAGGGTCTGCGCGTTCTGCCCCTCGATGAATTGCAGCGGCAGCACGCCCATGCCGACCAGGTTGGAGCGGTGGATGCGCTCGAAACTCTCGGCGAACACCGCCTTGACGCCCAGCAGATTGGTGCCCTTGGCCGCCCAGTCGCGCGAGGAGCCGGTGCCGTACTCCTTGCCGGCCAGCACCACCAGCGGCACGCCGTCGGCCTTGTACTTCATCGCCGCGTCGTAGATCGACAGCTTCTCCGGCGTCCCGCCGCCGGGCGCGTGGTACAGAGTGTTGCCGCCTTCCTCGCCACCGAACATCAGGTTCTTGATGCGGATGTTGGCGAAGGTGCCGCGCACCATCACGTCGTCGTTGCCGCGGCGGCTGCCGTAGCTGTTGAAATCGACCGGCTGCACGCCGCGCGAGATCAGGAAACGGCCCGCCGGTGAATCCTTCTTGATGTTGCCGGCCGGCGAGATGTGGTCGGTGGTGATCGAATCGCCGAACAGGCCAAGCACGCGCGCACCGTGCACGTCGTCGATGCCGCCGGTCGCCATCGTCATGCCGTCGAAGTAGGGCGGATTCTTGATGTAGGTCGAATCCGAATCCCAGGCATACAGCTCGCCGTCGGGCGAGGCGATGGTGTTCCAGCGGGTGTCGCCCTTGAAGACGTCGGCGTAGTTCTTGGTGAACATTTCCGGGCCGATGGTGCGGGCGATGAAGTCGCCGATTTCACCGTTGCTCGGCCAGATATCCTTCAGGTAGACCGGCTGACCGTCGCTGCCGATGCCCAGTGGCTCGGTGGTCAGGTCGATGTCGGTGGTGCCGGCGATCGCGTAGGCGACCACCAGCGGCGGCGAGGCGAGGTAGTTCATCTTCACTTCCGGGTGCACGCGGCCTTCGAAGTTGCGGTTGCCGGACAGCACCGAGGTCACCACCAGGTCGCCGGTGGCGATGCCCGCGCTGACTTCCACCGGCAGCGGACCGGAGTTGCCGATGCAGGTGGTGCAGCCGTAGCCGACCACGTAGAAGCCCAGCTTCTCCAGGTCATCCAGCACGCCGGCCTTTTCCAGGTAGTCGGTGACCACGCGCGAGCCCGGTCCCAACGAGGTCTTGACCCACGGCTTGCGGTTCAGACCCTTCGCGGCGGCATTGCGGGCGAGCAGGCCGGCGCCGATCATCACCGCGGGATTGGAGGTATTGGTGCAGGAGGTGATCGCGGCGATGACGACGGCGCCGTCCTTCAGCCGCACCTTCTGGCCTTCGGTCTCGATGTCGGCATAACCGCGGCTCAGCGCTTCGTTGCCCACCGCCGAACCACCGCCCTCGGCGACGAAATCGGAGATCGCGTCGCTGCGCTTGTCGCGCGCCTCGGCGAACGGCTGCAGGTTGTCGCGGAAATTCTGCTGCACGTCTTCCAGCAGCACGCGGTCCTGCGGACGCTTGGGGCCGGCCAGCGACGGCTTCACATCGCCCATGTCCAGATGCAGGGTGGCGCTGTACTGCGCATGCGGGCTGTCGGCGTCGTGCCACAGGCCCTGGGCCTTGGCATAGGCCTCGACCAGCGCGATCTGCTCCTCGCCGCGGCCGGACAGGCGCAGATAATTCAAGGACTCGGCGTCGATCGGGAAGATGCCGCAGGTGGCGCCGTACTCGGGCGCCATGTTGCCGATGGTGGCGCGGTCGGCGAGCGGAAGATGCTGCAGGCCGTCACCGTAGAACTCGACGAACTTGCCGACCACGCCCAGCTTGCGCAGCATCTGGGTGACGGTCAGCACCAGATCGGTGGCGGTGGCGCCTTCGGGCAGTTTGCCGGTCAGCTTGAAACCGACGACCTGCGGAATCAGCATCGAGGAAGGCTGGCCGAGCATGGCCGCTTCGGCCTCGATGCCGCCGACGCCCCAACCCAGCACACCGATGCCGTTGATCATCGTGGTATGCGAGTCGGTGCCGAACACGGTGTCCGGATAGGCGACGGCCTCGCCGTCCCTCTGCGTGGTCATCACCACACGGGCGAGGTTCTCCAGATTCACCTGGTGGACGATGCCGGTGTTGGGCGGCACCACCTTGAAGTTGTCGAACGCCTTCTGGCCCCAGCGCAGGAAGCTGTAGCGTTCCTTGTTGCGATCGAATTCGATCTTGCCGTTCAGATCCAGCGCATCCGGCTTGCCGAACACGTCCACCTGCACCGAGTGGTCGATCACCAGCTCGGAGGGGATCAGCGGGTTGATCTGGCCCGGGTTGCCGCCCAGCTTGACCACCGCGTCGCGCATGGCGGCCAGGTCGACCACGCAGGGCACGCCGGTGAAGTCCTGCAGGACCACGCGCGCCGGCATGAACGCGATTTCGGTATCCGGCTCGCGGGTGGCGTCCCATTTCGCGACCGCCTCGATGTGCTCGGGCGTCACGCTGACCCCGTCCTCGCAGCGCAGCAGGTTCTCCAGCAGGATCTTCATGGAGTAGGGCAGGCGGGCGATGTCGAAGCGCCGGCCCAGCGTGGGCAGGCTGAAGTAGGTATAGGACTTGCCGTTGACGTCGAGACGGCTGCGGGTGGAGAAAGAGTCGCTCATGCGGGGTACTCCTTTGCGAATGCTGGCGATGGCAACGGCCATGGACCGGATGCTTGCGGAACGCAGGCGCCGGCGTGGGGAACCGCGGGCGGCACACGGGATTGTCCCTCAAATGGTGTTGCGGATGGAATCAGGCAAGGGCCGGCGGTGGACCGCAGTGTTGCCGGAAGGGGCTTGCCATGTGGCCGGACGGTCGCGTGGTGGGGCGGGAAGGCTCACCCTCCCTTCCAGAGGCGCTTGAGGGTATGCAGGAAATCCTCCGCTACCGGTGACAGCTGCGCGCCGCGGCGACGCACCACGCCGATGGTCCGCGAAACCACCGGATTGGCGAGCGGGCGCGTCACCAGGGTGGCGTGTTCGCCGCGCGGAGTGGCCATCCTCGGCAACACCGAGATGCCGACGCCGGCTTCGACCAGTCCGAGCGAAGTCGACAGGTGGGTCACCTCGTAGAACCAGTTGAGCCGCAGGTTCGCGCGCGCGAGTGCGCCATCGAGCAGCGTGCGGTTGCCGCTGGTGCGGTGCACGGTGATGAGCCGGTGTGGCGCCAGGTCGCTCCAGCTCACCTTGCGCTTGCGGGCGAGCGGATGGTCGCGCCGGCAGGCCAGCACGAAGGGATCCTCGACCAGGGTGTCAAAGATCAGATCCGGATCCGACGCACCCATGAAGTTGATGCCGAACTCGACTTCGCCGCGTTCCACCGACTGCAGGCCCTCGGTGGCCGGAAGGTCCAGGATGCGGAAGCGCACCTGCGGATGATCCTGCTGGAAGCGCGCAATCACGCTGGGCAGGAAGTAGAACGCCGCGGTCGGCAGACAGGCGATGGTGACCTGGCCACCGCGATGCTGGTCGGTGTCGCGCAGGGAAAAAAGTGAGCCATCGAACTCTTCGATCAGTCGCCTCACCAGTGGCAGGAGATCCTGTCCTAGTGCGGTCGGCACCACGTGGCGGGTAGTCCGCTCCAGCAGCGGAGCGCCGACGTTCTGCTCAAGCTTCTGGATGCGACGGCTGAGCGCGGGTTGGGAAAGATGCAGGGTTTCCGCGGCCCGATGGAAGCTGCGGGTCTCGCTGACCAGCAGAAACGCACGCAGGTCGAGGATTTCGCAATTGATGCTCATGGCCTATCAATAATCGAAAAATTTGCAATTCTCAAATGGATGGGGTCCATGCCAGTATCGAATCGTGCTCCTGAATTAATGTGATTTTTGCATGGATTCGCTTGTCCGTTCGAACGACCTGCTCAGCCTGCCGTGCGTGCTCATGCGCGGTGGGACCTCCAAGGGCCCCTTCTTCCTGGCCTCGGATCTGCCCGCCGAGCCGGCATTGCGTGACCGCGTGCTGCTGGCGGTGATGGGCGCGGGCCATCCGTTGCAGATCGACGGCGTCGGCGGCGGCAACGCGCTGTCCAGCAAGGTCGCCATCGTGGATCGTGCCAGTCGCCAGGATGCCGACGTCGACTACCTGTTCGCGCAGGTGGTGAGCGATCGTCAGGTCGTCGATACCAGCCCCAACTGCGGCAACATGCTCGCCGCGGTGGCGCCGTTCGCGATCGAGGCCGGCCTGGTGGCCGCCCGTCATCCGCAGACCCAGGTGTGCATCCACAACGTCAACACCGGCAAGCTCATCCGCGCCACCGTGCAGACCCCGCGGGGCCGGGTGTCCTATCGCGGCGATACCCGCATCGCAGGGGTTCCGGGGCAGGCCGCACCGATCACGTTGACATTCCTGGACGCGGCGGGAACCCGCACCGGCGCGTTGCTGCCCACCGGCACGCCGCGCGAACGCATCGATGGCGTGGACATCAGTTGCGTGGATTGCGCGATTCCGATGGTGATGATGCAGGCATCGGACCTTGGCCTGTCGGGCGATGAATCGCCGGCGCGGTTGAACGCCGATGCCGCGCTGTTGCGCCGGCTGGAAGCCATCCGGATCGAGGCGGGCAGGCGGATGGGCATCGCCGATGCCGGTGAACGGGTGATCCCCAAGCCGGTGCTGCTGTCGCGTTCGGACTCCGGCGCCGCGTTGCGGGTGCGCTACTTCATGCCGCGTCAATGCCACAGCGCACTGGCCATTACCGGTGGCGTTGGCATAGCGACCGCCACAGTGACCGCCGGTACCGTCGCGCATGCGTTGGCGGGACGGCAGGAAACTGTCGGCCCGCTGCTGCTGGAACATCCGGGGGGATGCATGGAAGTGGTACTGGAGCGCAACGCTCCGGACGCGCCGGTCGTGGCCAGCGTCGTGCGCACGGCGCGACGCCTGTTCGAGGGCCGCGTATTTGCCGGCGAACTGCGCCAGGACGCGCGGCGCAGCCAGGCGGCCTGAGCCGGCTGGCGCCACGGACGGTCGTACTCCGATTCACGAACTCTCCGGGAGGGGAACATGTACAAGGCAATGCTGGGTATCGGCGCGACCGCGCTGTTGCTGTTGGGTGGTTGCGGTGGCGCATCCGCGCCGGGCGACGAGGCGGGCGGAGGCGCGCCGGCGCAGGGCGCGCGGGAAGTGCGGATCAGCGTCGGTTCCTACAACCTCAACAATCTGCCGTTCTTCATCGCCGATGCACAGGGTTACTTCAAGGACGAAGGCCTGAACGTGCGCACGGAGAACTTCGCCCAGGGTGGATCCAAGGTGCTGCAGGCGCTCGTGGCCGGTTCCACCGACGTCGCGGTGGGTTTCTACGATCACACCATCCAGATGCAGGCCAAGGGCAAGTCGGTCACCGCCTTCGTGCTGCTGTCGCGCAATTCCGGGCTGGTGCTGGCCGGCGGCAACGGCAGCCGCTTCGAACCGGCCAGGCCGGACACCATCCGTGGCGCACGCGTGGGCATCACCGCGCCGGGATCGTCCTCGGATTTCTTCGTCCGCTACTACCTGGAACGGCATGGCATCCCGGTGTCGGATGTATCGCTGATCGGCGTGGGTTCCGGTGCGGCCGCGGTGGCTGCGCTGCAACAGGGCAAAGTGGACCTGCTGGTCAATTACGACCCGGCGGCGACCCTGATCCAGGAACGCGGCGTCGGCCGGATCCTCATCGATGCGCGCAGTGATGCGGGCGCGCGCGAGGTCTACGGCGGCATCTATCCGACCTCGGTGTTGTACGCCCAGCAGTCCTTCATCGATGCGAATCCTGAAACCATCGGGAAGATCGTCCGCGCCGAACGACGCGCCCTGAAGTTCATCGCCGAAAGCAGCGCCGAAGCCATTGTCGCCGCGCTTCCCGACAGTTATGTCTCCGGCGATCGCGCCACCTATGCCAAGGCGGTGGAGGCGGCCCGCGCCATCTTCTCCGCGGACGGCCGGTTCGCCGAGGCCGACATGGCCACGCCGCTGGCGGTGCTCCGCGAATTCAATGCCGATGTCGCCGCGACCAAGGTCGATCTGGCGCGAACCTATACCAACCGATTCGTCGAGCAGGCCTCGGCCGAACACTGACGCCTTGTCTGGGAGGGCAATGTCATGACAGCAGTTGCACAGGCGCGTCCGCGCCAGGAGGCGCCACCGGCGGGTATCGCGGTCGCGGAACCGGTCCGCATGATGGTCGCGATCGAGCGGATGACGATGGCGTTCGGCGACTTCGTCGCCGTGCGCGACGTCGACATCCGGGTGGGGGACGGCGAGTTCCTCGCCATCGTCGGTCCCACCGGTTGCGGCAAGAGCACCATCCTCAATGCGGCGGCGGGACTGCTGGCGCCGGCGTCGGGCGGCGTGACCATCGATGGCCGCGCGGTGGCCGGCGTGCAGGACAGCGTGGGCTACCTGTTCCAGCAGGACGCGCTGCTGCCGTGGAAGACCGCGCTGGAAAACGTCGAACTGGGCTTGCGTTTCCGCGGCGTGCCCGCCGACGAGCGTGGCCGGCGCGCGCGCGATTGGCTGGCCAAGGTCGGGCTGTCCGGTTTCGAGCACCGCTATCCGCACCAGCTTTCCGGCGGACAGCGCAAACGCGTGCAGATGGCGCAGGCCCTGATCGTGGAGCCGAAGGTGATTCTGATGGACGAGCCGTTCTCGGCGCTGGACATCCATACCCGTCATCTCATGCAGAACGAACTGCTGCGCCTGTGGCAGGAGGATCGGCGCTCGGTGATCCTGATTACCCACGATCTGGAAGAGGCCATCGCGCTGGGGGATCGGGTGGTGGTGCTGGCGTCGGGGCCGGGCAGCCGTGTGGTGGAGAGTTTCCACGTACCGCTGGAGCGGCCGCGCAACGTGGCCGAGATCAAGCTGGATCCGCGCTTCACCGATCTATATCGCGACATCTGGGCCTGCCTGCGCGGCGAAGTGGAGAAGAGTTATGCGTACGGGGACTGAGCGGCTGATCCAGGCCACCCTGGTGGTGGTTGTGTTCGGGGGATGGCAGGCCGGCGTGGCCGCACGGGTCATCGATCCCTTCTTCTTCCCGGCGCCTTGGGACATCGTGCGGCAGATGTACGAATGGCTGAGCGATACCGGGTTCTACAAGCACGTGTCGGTGACCCTGACCGAGACCGCGCTGGGCTATGTCATCGGCACCGTGCTGGGCGTTGCGGCCGGTGTCTGGCTGGGCCTGAACACCACCGTCGCCCGCATCCTGGATCCCTTCATCAAGAGCTTCAACGCCATCCCGCGGGTGGTGCTGGCGCCCATCTTCGTGCTGTGGCTGGGACTGGGTTTGTGGTCGAAAGTGGCCCTGGCAGTGACGCTGGTGTTTTTCATCACCTTCTTCAACGCCATGCAGGGTGTGCGCGAGGTCAATCCGACCGTGCTGGCGAACGCCCGCATCCTCGGCGCCAACCGGCGTGATCTGTTGCGGCATGTCTATTTCCCCGCGGCCGCCAGCTGGATCCTGTCATCGCTGCGCACCTCGGTGGGATTCGCCGTGGTCGGCGCGATCATCGGCGAATACCTGGGCGCGTCGGCGGGGCTTGGATACCTGATCGCGCAGGCCGAGGGCAACTTCAACGCGGTGGGCGTGTTCGCCGGCATCGTCGTGCTGGCGATGTTCGTGCTGCTCATCGACCGCGTGCTCGATGTCGCCGAACACCGCCTGATCACATGGCGTCCACGCGGGGCGGAAGCCACCCGCTAGCGGACAGGTTCCCGCCTCCGGCGCGCGTCCGGTGGCGGCTTCTCTTCCTTGATGACCCAACGGCATCGGTGCCGAGGGCACCGCTTTGCCTGGAGAAACATGATGAATACGAAACGAATGCCAACCCTGTTGGCAACGGCTTGTCTGTCCTTGTGCGCACCGGCCTGGGCGCAGTCCGACTCCGATGCGGAGGATGCGCCGGTCGCGACCCTCGAGCAGATCGTCAAGCAACAGGCGGTCCATATCCGGACGCTGGAGGCGCGTCTGGCCGACATCGAGTCTCGTCTCGCCGGGACGCCGGTGCGCGCAGCGGATGCGGCCGTCGACGTGCCCGCGCAAGCGGTGGATGCCAATGCCCTGGCCACGCGGCTGGACCGGCTGGAAGCCGCCTCGTCGACGCAGTCCAGAATCAGCCTGGCCAAGGGTGCCCCCGAATTCACCAGTGCGGATGGCAAGGCGCGGTTCCGTCCGCGCGGCCGCTTCTTCGCGGATGCATCCAGCACCGGCGGATCCGGCGCCGCTTCGCGCAACCTGTCCGGAACCGAGATCAGCTCGGCACGGCTCGGTGCGGAAGGCAGCTACGGGCGACTGGGCTACGTGTTGGAAGCGGATTTTGCCGGCGATGCGGTCAGTTGGAAGTCGGCCTATGGTGCGTTCGAGCACCACTTGTTCGGCATTCCGGCCGAATTCTCGATTGGCCTGCGCCTCAACGACCGGAGCATGGACGGCGCCAGTGGGGTCTCCAATACGCCGTTCCAGAGCCGCAATGTGGTAGGGGCAGTGATCATTCCGCAGCACGGCGCCTCTGATCTCGGCATGATGCAGCGGCTGCAGGGCGAGGGCTGGCATGCCGCGCTGCATGTCAGCGGCGACGGACCGGATGAGCAGGGCAGTGGCAATGGCGCGCTGGCCTACACGCTGCGCGGCCACTGGAACCCGGTGCGCACCGAGCGGACGACGATCCATCTGGGCGGCTGGGGATTCCGCGAGCAGATCCGGGGGCCGGCCCGGGCCGTACGTGGTGCCGCCATCGGCGGCACCTTCAACGACAACCTGCGGATAGCCCCGGGTCGCGTCGCCGGTGCCGACAGGAGTGAGGCGCTGGGACTGGAGTTGGCAGCGTTGGCCGGACCGGCGTGGGTCCAGGGCGAGTGGGGCGCGCGGCGGGTGCACGGCGGGGAGTCGGGAGAGCGCGGGACCTTCATCCACCGTGCCCATGCGCTGGGTGCCGGCTGGTTCCTGGGCGAGGCACGGCCGGCGTACTCGGCCAGGTCCGGAACCTGGGGCCGGGTCAAGGTCGGCACGCCGGTGAGCGAAGGCGGCAGCGGTGCCTGGGAGCTCAAGACCCGTTACGAGTCCACCGACTATGCCGACATAGCCGGCGGCGGGCGGGGCAACGCGTGGACCGTAGGCGCCAACTGGTATCTCAACAACTGGAGCCGGCTGATGCTGGATGCCGTGCGCTGGCGGACCCGCCAGCCGACAGGGCGGTACGCCGGGGACGACCGCGGGTATACGGTCAACATGCGTTTCCAGGTCTCCTTCTGAGACGGCATCGGCCGGGACCCGGAAGGGCCCCGGCCATCGTTTCCCGAAGCTGGCGGCTAGGGTATGCCGAGGAAAGTATGTATAATCCGTACATACTTTGCAGGAGCCCCGGATGGAAGCGACCGTCGCCGAACGTGGCCAGATCACCCTGCCCAAGGCCGTGCGTGACGCCCTGGGGCTAACCAAGGGCAGCGTGCTCAAGGTCGAACTGGAAGGCAGCCGGATCATCCTGCGCAAGAGCGTGGACGACGCCATCTCGCGTGCCCGCGGCCGCTTCAAGCTGGACGGTTTCGACAGCACCGACGCGGCCATGCGCGCCCTGCGCGGCCACGCGCCTGGCGAGACGCCGGAACAGTGAGGCCGACGCGATGATCGCCCTGGATTCCTCCGTCCTCATCGATCTGCTGGCCGACGGCCCGCAGGCCGATGCCGCCGAGGCCTGCCTTCGGCAGTGCCTGAGCGCCGGGCCGGTGGTGGTCTGCGAAGTCGCCCTGGCCGAAGTGTGCAGCGCGCTGCGCGATGGTTCCGAGGCGCTGGCGGTGCTGGAGGAAATGAGCATCCGTTTCAGTCCGCTGGAAGCCAAGTCGGCGCTGCGCGCCGGCGAAATGCAGCGCCGCCATCGCCAGCGCGATGGCGGCAGCCACCGCGCCGCGCCCGATTTCCTGATCGGCGCGCATGCGCTGCTCCAGTGCAATGGCCTGATCACCCGCGACGATCGGTTCTACCGCGAATACTTCAAGGGCCTGAAGTTGATCGTTCCCGCCGCGGAATAAGTCCCACCCGTTGTTTCCCGTCACCTCACCGCATTCCGGAGTCACCATGTTGGAAGCCTATCGCCACCACGTAGCCGAGCGCGCCGCGCTGGGCATCCCGCCGCTGCCGCTGTCGGCCCAGCAGACCGCCGAGGTCATCGAACTGCTGAAGGCGCCGCCGGCCGGCGAGGGCGACTTCCTGCTGGACCTGATCACCAATCGCGTGCCCGCCGGCGTGGACGACGCCGCCAAGGTCAAGGCCTCCTATCTGGCCGCGGTCGCTTTCGGCAGCGAGCAATGCCCGCTGATCAGCCGCGAGCGCGCCACCGAACTGCTGGGCACCATGCTCGGCGGTTACAACATCCATCCGCTGGTGGAACTGCTGGATGACGCCCAGGTCGGCACCATCGCCGCCAACGCGCTCAAGCACACCCTGCTGATGTTCGACGCTTTCCACGACGTGCAGGAAAAAGCGCAGAAAGGCAACGCGAATGCCCAGTCGGTGCTGCAGAGCTGGGCCGACGCCGAATGGTTCACCAGCCGCCCGGAAGTGCCGCAGTCGCTGACCGTCACCGTGTTCAAGGTGCCGGGCGAGACCAACACCGACGATCTGTCGCCGGCGCCCGACGCGACCACCCGTCCCGACATTCCGATGCACGCGCTGGCGATGCTGAAGAACAAGCGCGATGGCGCGCCGTTCACCCCGGAGGAAGACGGCAAGCGCGGTCCGATCGCGTTCATCCAGTCGCTGACCGAGAAAGGCCATCCGGTCGCCTACGTCGGCGACGTGGTCGGCACCGGATCCAGCCGAAAGTCCGCCACCAACTCGGTGTTGTGGTGGACCGGCGAGGACATCCCGTTCATTCCGAACAAGCGCTTCGGCGGCGTCTGCCTGGGCAGCAAGATCGCGCCGATCTTCTACAACACGATGGAAGACGCCGGTGCGCTGCCGATCGAACTCGACGTGTCGAAAATGGACATGGGCGACGTGGTCGAGCTGCGTCCGTATGAAGGCAAGGCGCTGAAGAACGGCGAGGTGATCGCCGAGTTTCAGGTCAAGAGCGACGTGCTGTTCGACGAGGTGCGCGCCGGTGGCCGCATCCCGCTGATCATCGGTCGCGGTTTGACCACCAAGGCGCGCGAGGCGCTGGGCCTGCCGGCGTCGACCCTGTTCCGCCTGCCGCAGAACCCCGCCGACACCGGCAAGGGCTACACCTTGGCACAGAAGATGGTCGGCCGCGCCTGCGGCCTGCCCGAAGTCAACGGTGTGCAGACAGGCATCCGCCCGGGGACCTACTGCGAGCCGAAGATGACCTCGGTGGGTTCGCAGGACACCACCGGCCCGATGACCCGCGACGAGCTGAAGGATCTGGCCTGCCTGGGCTTCAGTGCGGATCTGGTGATGCAGTCGTTCTGCCACACCGCCGCCTATCCGAAGCCGGTCGACGTCAAGACCCACCACGAACTGCCGGCCTTCATCAGCAACCGTGGCGGCATCTCGCTGCGTCCGGGCGACGGCGTGATCCACAGCTGGCTCAACCGCATGCTGCTGCCCGACACCGTCGGCACCGGTGGCGATTCGCATACGCGCTTCCCGGTGGGCATTTCGTTCCCGGCCGGCTCCGGTCTGGTCGCCTTCGCCGCGGCCACCGGGGTGATGCCGCTGGACATGCCGGAATCGGTGCTGGTCCGGTTCAAGGGACAGATGCAGCCGGGCGTGACCCTGCGCGATCTGGTCAACGCCATCCCGTTGTACGCCATCAAGCAGGGTCTGCTGACGGTCGCCAAACAGGGCAAGAAAAACATCTTCTCCGGCCGCATCCTGGAAATCGAAGGCCTGCCGGATCTGAAGGTCGAACAGGCGTTCGAGCTGTCCGACGCGTCGGCCGAGCGCTCGGCCGCCGGTTGCACGGTGCACCTCAACAAGGAACCGATCATCGAGTACATCAACAGCAACATCACGCTGCTGAAGTGGATGATCGCGGAGGGTTATCAGGATCCGCGCAGCCTGCAGCGCCGGATCAAGGCGATGGAGGCGTGGCTGGCCGATCCGCAATTGCTCAAGGGCGACGCCGACGCCGAGTACGCGGCGGTCATCGAGATCGATCTGGCCGACGTGCATGAGCCGATCGTGGCCTGCCCGAACGATCCCGACGACGTGAAGACCCTGTCGGAAGTGTCCGGCGCGGTCATCGACGAAGTGTTCATCGGTTCGTGCATGACCAACATCGGCCACTTCCGTGCAGCATCCAAGCTGCTGGAAGGCAAGCGTGACATCCCGACCAAGCTGTGGGTCGCGCCGCCGACCAAGATGGATGCCGCCGAGCTGACCAAGGAAGGCCACTACGGCACCTTCGGCACCGCCGGCGCGCGCATGGAGATGCCGGGCTGCTCGCTGTGCATGGGCAACCAGGCGCAGGTGAAGGAGGGCGCCACGGTGTTCTCCACCAGCACCCGCAACTTCCCCAACCGTCTGGGCAAGAACTCCAATGTCTACCTGGGTTCGGCGGAACTGGCGGCGATCTGCTCGCGTCTGGGCCGGATCCCGACCAAGGCCGAATACATGGCCGACATCGGCGTCATCAACGCCAATGGCGATCAGATCTACCGCTACATGAACTTCGATCAGATCGCGGACTACAAGGACGTGGCCGATACCGTCGCCGCGTAATCACACCGGTGGCAGTCGCTGCATGGAAACCCCGGCGAAAGCCGGGGTTTCCCGTTGTTGGAAAGGCATTCCTTTCCGCCTCGCATCGAAGGGCCGTCACGAATGGTCCTGCAGCAACCGGACGAATTCCTCGTCCGCCGCGGTCTGCTCACCCGGACGGCGCACCAGCACGTACTCGGCCTTCGGCAACGCCGGCAGGCCCAGTTCGTCGTTGACGATCCTGAGGCCGGGCACCAGCTCGGTTTTCGTCATCACCGCGACGCCGAGGCCGGCCAGCGTCGCCGCGCGCAGGCCCTCGTTGCTGGCCGAAGTGAAAGTGAAATGCCAGGGCCGGGCGACGCGCTCCAGCGCTGCCAGGCCGATCTGCCTGCGCAGGCAGGGAGACGGTGCGAATGCGAGCGGCAACGAATCGCCCGCGGGTGGCGCGAAATTGTCCGCCGCGCTCCACACGAACTGGGTGCTGCGCAACAGCAGATCGTCTTCCTGGCCCGGTTCGGCCAGCACCACCGCCATGTCGAGTTCGCCGGCCGCGACCATCGCGCGGAAATCCGGACTGGACGAGACGTTCACTTCCAGTCGTACGCATGGATGGCTGCGCGCGAACTGGCCCAGCAGAGCAGGCAGGCGCGCGCCCAGATAGGTATCGGCCACGCCGAAACGGATCACGCCGGACACCGGCGACAGATGGAACCGCCGGGTCAGCGCGTCGGACGCATCGAGGATGCGCTGCGCGTGGCTGAGGAACTCCTCGCCGTCCTCGGTCAGGGTCAGGCGGCGGGTGGTGCGGTGGAGCAGGGGACGTCCGACCTGCTCCTCCAGGCGGCGGATCTGGTGGCTGATCGCCGACTGGGTCAGGTGCAGGCGTTCGGCGGCGCGGGTGAAGCCGCCGGTCTCGGTGACCGCGATGAAGGCGCGCAGCAGGGCGGGGTCGAAGTCCATGGCTGACAAATGACGGAAATTACTGAATGGGAATAAATTAAATCATTTCCCTCATTGAATGGGGTTTCCGACAATGCCGCGGTATCCCCGCCGGCCGCTCCGCACCCCTCCGCGAAGACCGCCCGCGGCCCCAGTCCATCGGAGTCCCCCATGTCTGCTTCCCTGTCTTCCCGGAACAGGACGGCGCTGTTCGCCGTCTGCCTCGCCTCGCTGATGTTCGGCCTGGAGATCTCCAGTGTGCCGGTGATTCTGCCGACTCTGGAGCGGGTGCTCGGCGGGGACTTCCGCCAGATGCAGTGGGTGATGAATGCCTACACCATCGCCAGCACCACGGTGCTGATGGCCGCCGGCGCGCTTGCCGACCGCTTCGGGCGACGGCGGGTGTTCCTCGTCAGCGGCGTGTTGTTCGGCGCCAGCTCGGTGATGTGCGGTCTGGCCGGCGGGGTCGGGATGTTGATCCTGGCGCGTGCCCTGCAGGGCATGAGCGGCGGCGTGCTGCTGATCAGCATGCTGGCGATTCTGTCGCACCAGTTCCGCGATGGCCGCGAGCGCGGCAAGGCGTTCGCGGCGTGGGGCGTGGTGTTCGGTTTCGGACTCGGTTTCGGTCCGCTGATCGGTGGCGCGATCGTCGCCCTGTCCGATTGGACCTGGGTGTTCCTGGTGCATGGGCCGATTGCCCTGCTGACCCTGGTGCTGGTGATCACCAGCGTGGACGAATCACGGGATCCCCAGGCGCGCCGGCTCGATTGGGGCGGAATGATCTCGCTGTCGCTGGCGGTGCTGGGGTTGGCGTTCTACCTGACCCAGGGCGGCGAAATGGGCTTCACCCGTCCGCTGTCGCTGGTCGTGCTGGCGGCCACGCTGATCTGCCTGGCGGCATTCGTTGCGATCGAGCGCCGGGTCGAGCATCCGATGTTCGATTTCTCGGTCCTGCGCCATCGTGCTTTCTCCGGCGCGTTGCTGGGTTCGATGGGAATGAATTTCAGCTTCTGGCCGCTGATGGTCTATTTGCCGATCTATTTCCATGGCGTGCTTGGATTGGGCGAATTGTCCTCGGGCGTCGCGCTGCTCGCCTACACGCTGCCCGCGCTGGTGTTTCCGCCGGTGGGCGAACGCCTCTCGCTGCGCTATCGCCCCGGCCTGGTGATCCCGGCGGGTCTGTTCACCATCGGCCTTGGCCTGCTGTGGATGCACTGGGCCACCGGCCAGGAGGCGCCGGGCCTGTGGAGCGTGTTGCCGGGCGCGCTGGTCGCGGGGATCGGACTGGGCATCACCAACACGCCGGTGACCAATACGACGACGGGCTCGGTGTCGCCGGATCGCGCCGGCATGGCGTCGGGACTGGACATGAGCGCGCGCCTGATCTCGCTGGCGATCAACATCGCCCTGATGGGGTTGATACTGCTGCGTGGCGTCCAGTCCGGATTGCGCGACTTGTCGGGCGGCGCGGCGCCAAACACGGCTCTGCGCTTGCTCGCCGAACGGATCGCCGCCGGTGACGTGGGCGGGGATCCGGCCGGGACCGTCGCGCTGGCGCACGGATTCGGCTGGGTCACTCTCTACGGCGGGGTCAGCGTCTGCCTGTTGGCGGTCGCCAGCCTGCTCGTGTTCGGGACGGCGGATGCACGCCGGAGCCCGCAGGTGGCCTGCGCGGGGTGAGCGGGGTGAGCGGGACCCTGGCCGATCAGTTCAGCCAACCGTCGATGGCCGCGGCCATCGCGCGGCGCGAGAACAGGAAATCCCAGTAGCTGCCGCCCAGTTGCCGCCACAACACCGCCGCGCGCACGGCCGCGAGCAGGATGGCGCGGATTTCGGCCACGACGCCGGGCTGGCCGAGGTAGTGCGGATTGCCCTGGACCATCACGCGGGGGCGCAACTGGCTGAGGGTTTCCGCATACACGTTGCCGAGCGCGGCGATCACCTCCGGATGCGTGCTGCCGGCTTGCCGGGCCTGCGGCGCCAGCCGGTCCACCGCCTGGCTCACGGCGTCGCCCAGATCGTTGCGGCGGATGAACCGGCGCTCCAACTGGAGCACGGCCATGCCGAGACGAGGCAGGGCGTCTTCCTTGTTCTCGCCAATCAGGTAGCCACGCAGCAGGCGCAGGCCGGGATTGAGTTCGGAAATACGGCCGAAGACGCCGGCGGCATCGGCCGCGTCGATCCGGAACACGCTGTCCAGCGCAGTCTGTACCACCCCGGCTTCGGAATGGCCGGTCTCGGCGATGCGGCGGACCTGGTGCAGGGCTTGCGCCAGGCCGGCCAGGGCCAGGACGCGTTCGGAAAACTGATTGCTCAAGCGGCTTGCTCCGCGATTCTTCGTTCCAGGGGGGCGTCGGTGGTGGCGATGACGGCGCCGCCGAGGCAGATGTCGCCGTCATACAGCACCACCGACTGGCCGGGCGTGACCGCGCGTTGCGGACGCGCGAACGCGACTTCGAGCCGGCCATCGTCGGCGACCGTCACCGTGCAGGGCTCGTCGGCCTGCCGGTAACGCGTCTGAGCGGTGCATTCGAAACGTGCCGCCGGCGCGCTGCCGGACGTCCAGTGGGCGGCTTCCGACCACAGCCGGTGCGATTGCAGGTAGGGACTTGCGGTGTCCTGGTCCACATACAGGATGTTGTTGGCGACATCCTTGCCGACCACGTACCAGGGCGCGGCGGGTCGACCACGCACGCCGCCGATCTGCAGGCCTTCGCGCTGTCCGAGAGTGAAATAGAACACACCGGCGTGCTCGCCGATGCGCCGCTCCTGCGGGTCGCGCATCTCGCCGCGACGGGCCGGCAGGTAGCGGCCCAGGAATTCGCGGAAATCCCGCTCGCCGATGAAGCAGATGCCGGTCGAATCCTTCTTGTCGTGGGTCGGCAGTCCGGCCTCGCGGGCCACGCCGCGCAGATCCTGTTTACGCATGTCGCCGATCGGGAACAGCGTCGCCGACAACTGCTCCTGTCCCAACTGGTGCAGGAAATAGCTCTGGTCCTTGCCGCGATCGATGCCGCGAAGCAGTTGCCAGCGGCCGGCGTGGAAGGCCACCCGCGCGTAGTGGCCGGTGGCGATCTTTTCCGCGCCCAGTTCGCGGGCGGCGTCCAGGAAGTGCTTGAACTTGACCTCGCGGTTGCACAGCACGTCGGGATTGGGCGTGCGGCCGGCGGCGTACTCGGCGAGGAAGTGTTCGAACACGCCCTGCCAGTACTCGCTCGAAAAGTCGCGGAAATGGAACGGGACGCCGAGCCGGCCGCATACGGCGACCGCGTCGCGGCGATCTTCCTCGGCCCGGCATTCGCCGCTGCCGTCGTCGGCCCAGTTCTGCATGAACAGGCCGGCCACGGATTCTCCGGCCTGGACCAGGCGCAGCGCGGCCACCGACGAGTCGACCCCGCCCGAGACACCGACGATGACGCGGGGCGTGCTCATGCCAGTTGGTGGAGCATGTCCAGCGGGTAGCGGCGGCCGGCCAGATAGTCCTCGACCACCTGCCAGACCAGTGGGCTGCGGTGCCGCTCGCGGGCTTGCTGGAGTTCGGCGGGGGTCAGCCAGTGGGTCTGCAGGATGCCGTCGTCCAGCGGCCGCCCCGGGTCATGCCGCACCGGCTCGGCCGCGAAGGCGAAGCGCAGGTAGTGCCGGCCGGTCTCGGTGGCCTTCCACTGATAAGCGCCGACGAATGCGGTCAACCGCACGTCCCAGCCGGTTTCCTCGCGGGTCTCGCGCAGGGCGGCGTCGAGCAGGGTCTCGTCCGGTTCCAGATGCCCGGCCGGTTGGTTGAACACCACCCGGCCCTGGGCGCGTTCTTCGACCATGAGCAGGCGGCCGCCGCGCACCACGATGGTGGCGACGGTCACGTCGGGCTGCCAGAACCGGCCTTCGCGGTAGCTCATGGTGGATTCCCGGCTCAGTAGTCGTCGGACGCCGGATCTTCGGCCAGTTCGACTTCCATCGCATCGGCGGAGACGGCGGCGGCGGAGATTGCGTCCTCCAGCAGTTCGGTGCTGGCGTCGGCCGGAATCTTGGCCACGTAGACCGCGCTGCGATCCTGCTTGGCCCAGGAGCCGATGATCAGCGCGTTGGAGGCGTCCAGCAGGCGGTTGGCGACCACCGCCGGCAGCGAATCGCTCGGCGACCGGTAGGCATAGGACCACAGCTCGCGGACCCGGTGCTTGCCGTAGGTTTCCACGGTGGAACGGATATAGACGATCTGGCTGCGCTCTTCGTTGTCGCCCGTGGCCATCAGCAGCTTGTAGTCGCCGTCCTCGTCCACTTCGTATTCATAGCCCAGCGCCTTCAATTGCTTGGCGATGGTCGGGTCGGCCTCGGCGGCATGCGCGCCGGATACGCCGGCAAAGGCGGCGGCGAGGGCGAGGACGAGAGCGGCTGGTTTCATCGGGTTTCAATCCATTGGGGGAAAGGAGTTAATTGTGCGTGCAACCTCGGTGGGCGTCCAATCCGTATAATTGGCACATGTCCCGCAAGACCGAAAACGAACGCGACCACGGCGTGCTGGTGGAGACCAGCAAGCCCGAAGTGGCGCCGCCGCCGCTTTTCCAGGTGGTACTGCTCAACGACGATTACACCCCGATGGATTTCGTGGTGGTCGTACTCCAGCAGTTCTTTTCCATGGACCTGGAAAAGGCCACCCAGATCATGTTGCATGTCCACACCCGGGGGCGCGCCATTTGCGGGGTCTACACCCGCGAGGTGGCAGAATCCAAGGTGGCCCAGGTCAACGAGTTTTCGCGGGTGAACCAGCACCCGCTGCTGTGCACGATGGAAAAATCCTGAGGTTTCGGTGTTGGGGCGCCGTCGGGCCCTTGCAAGGCAACGATTCCTGAACACTGAAATCCGGGCGGGTGATGGAAATCCACCCCTCAGGCCGCATATTGTCGGCATCGGCCCCGGAGGCGACCATGTTCAGCAAAGATCTCGAGCAAACCATCGGCCAGTGCTACAAGCGCGCCCGCGAAGCACGGCACGAGTTCATGACGGTGGAGCACCTGCTGCTCTCGCTGTTGGAGAACCCGTCCGCGCAGGCGGTGCTCAAGGCCTGCGGCGCGGACTCGGCCCGCCTGCAGCACGACCTGGAGCAGGCCATCGAGGCGTCGGTGTCCCGCCTGGCCGAGGATGACGGCCGCGACACCCAGCCCACCCTGGGCTTCCAGCGCGTGCTCCAGCGCGCGGTCTACCACGTGCAGTCCTCGGGCAAGAAGGAGGTCACCGGCGCCAATGTGCTGGTGGCGATCTTCGGCGAGAAGGACTCGCACGCGGTCTATTTCCTCAACCAGCAGGATGTCACCCGCCTGGACGTGGTGAACTACCTGTCGCACGGCATCGCCAAGCAGGGCGAGGAAGGCGAGGGTCAGGGCGCGCACGAGGGCGAGGGCGGCAAGGCCGAGGCCGGCGAGGGCGACGGCAAGGGCGATGCCCTGACCGAGTTCGCCAGCAACCTCAACGACCTGGCCCGGCAGGGCAAGATCGACCCGCTGGTCGGCCGCGCGGACGAGGTCGAACGGACCATCCAGGTCCTGTGCCGGCGCCGCAAGAACAATCCGCTCTACGTCGGCGAGGCCGGCGTGGGCAAGACCGCCCTGGCCGAGGGCCTGGCCAAGCGCATCGTGGAAGGCGAGGTGCCGGACGTCCTGCTGGACGCCACCATCTATTCGCTGGACCTGGGCGCGCTGGTGGCGGGCACCAAGTATCGCGGCGATTTCGAGAAGCGCCTGAAGGGCGTGCTGGCGGCGATCCGGAAGATTCCGGGGGCGGTCCTCTTCATCGACGAGATCCACACCATCATCGGCGCCGGTTCCGCCAGCGGCGGCACCATGGATGCCAGCAATCTGATCAAGCCGGCGTTGGCGTCCGGCGAGCTGCGCTGCATCGGTTCGACCACGTTCCAGGAATACCGCGGCATCTTCGAGAAGGATCGCGCGCTCGCGCGGCGCTTCCAGAAGATCGACATCGTCGAGCCGACCGTGGGCGAGGCGTTCCAGATCCTGCAGGGCCTGAAGCCGAAGTACGAGGCGCACCACGGCGTGACCTATGCCGACGAGGCGCTGCAGGCCGCGGTCGATCTGTCGGTCAAGCACATCGGCGACCGCCTGTTGCCGGACAAGGCCATCGACGTGATCGACGAGGCCGGCGCGCGCCAGCGGCTGCTGCCCGAAGGCCAGCGCAAGGACCTGATCGACATCGAGGAAATCGAGACCATCATCGCCAAGATGGCGCGCATCCCGGCCAAGCAGGTCACTTCGTCCGACAAGGACGTGCTGCAGCACCTGGAGCGCAATCTGAAGATGGTGATCTTCGGGCAGGATCCGGCCATCGAGACCCTGGCCTCGGCCATCAAGCTGGCCCGCTCCGGCCTCGGCAATCCGGACAAGCCGATCGGCAATTTCCTGTTCGCCGGTCCCACCGGCGTGGGCAAGACCGAGGTGACCAAGCAGCTGGCGCTGCAATTGGGCATCGAACTGGTCCGCTTCGACATGTCCGAGTACATGGAGCCGCATTCGGTCAGCCGCCTGATTGGCGCGCCCCCGGGTTACGTCGGTTTCGATCAGGGTGGTCTGCTGACCGAGAAGATCGTCAAGACGCCGCATTGCGTGTTGCTGCTGGACGAGGTCGAGAAAGCGCACCCGGACATCTTCAACATCCTGTTGCAGGTGATGGACCGCGGCGTGCTGACCGACACCAACGGCCGTGAAGCGAACTTCAAGAACGTGATCCTGGTGATGACCACCAATGCCGGCGCGGCCCAGGCGTCGCGGCGCTCGATTGGCTTCACCCAGCAGGATCATTCGACCGACGCGATGGAAGTCATCCGTCGCAGCTTCACGCCGGAATTCCGCAACCGTCTTGACGCGGTGGTGCAGTTCCAGGCGCTGGGCTTCGAGCACATCCTGCGGGTGGTGGACAAGTTCCTGATCGAACTGGAGATGCTGCTGCAGGAGAAGCACGTCAGCCTGTCGGCCACGCCGGCCGCGCGTGACTGGCTGGCCCAGCACGGTTTCGATCCGTTGATGGGCGCGCGCCCGATGGCGCGCCTGATCCAGGACAAGGTCAAGCGTCCGCTGGCCGACGAATTGCTGTTCGGCAAATTGATCAACGGAGGCCGGGTCAGCATCGACGTGCGCGATGGCGAGTTGGTGGTGGAAAGCCAGGCCGAACCGGAAAAGCTGCTGCCGGCGACGGTCTGATTGTCCGGCGGGCCGGGGCGCCCGCGCGGTGGGGAACCCCGTGGAAACGAGAAAAGCCGGTGCCTTGCTGCACCGGCTTTTTCTGCTCAGAGACAGGGAAGGCTCAGCGGCGGAGACGGGCCTTCTGGCGGCTGAACTCCTCCGCGCTGATGTTTTCGAGACCGGCGATATCGCACGTGCCGCGATTGGTTTCGACCCGGCTGCCCGCGGGACACAGGCGACTGTCCTGGCCCGCCGTGGTGATCCGCAGGCGCGAGGCCAGGGGCAGCTTGTCGCAGGCTCCTCGCAGCTTGACCCGATAGTGCCGCTCGCCATCTTTCAGAAGGAAGGACTGGGTACCGCCGCGGACGATTTCGTGGCCTGCGGCCAAATCGACGCACGGGGTGTCCTGGGCCTGCGCGAGCGCGGGCAGCAGCAGGATGAGGGCGATGGCGGCCCGTGGCGGGAAACGTGTCATCGGAATCTCCGGTGTGGTGGAAAGCCACCACCTTAGGTCGGCGGGCCGGGCACGGAATCTGGCGAAAGGGCCCATGACTGACGACCAGAGGGAGGCGATCCCGCGACCCTTTGCCCCGCCGTTGCATCCCGACACCGGCTGCCGGACGCACAAACAAAAAGGGCGACCAAGTCGCCCTTTTCAATCAATGCGTTATCGCAGTTATTTCATGCGATAGGTGATACGACCCTTGGTCAGGTCGTAGGGGGTCATTTCGACCTTGACCTTGTCACCAGTCAGAATGCGAATGTAGTTCTTGCGCATGCGGCCGGAAATGTGGGCGATGATTTCGTGCCCGTTTTCCAGCTTGACCCGGAACATGGTGTTCGGCAGCGTTTCGGTGACGGTGCCTTCAAACTCGATGGAATCGTCTTTCGACATGCAGACCTGTGCTGTGCGGCCGGAAGGCCAGGGCGATAAAGTCCGCCATTGTACGCCGCCGCGGCTTCCGGCGCAAAAATCCCGTTAATCCCCAGGCAACCGGGCCAGCCGTGAGGCGGCCAGGTCGCCGAACCGCGTGGTCCAGCCTGCCACCGGTTCGGGGACGGCCACGAGCTCCCGCACCCTTTCCAGGAACACGTGGCGCGGCCAGCGCTCCGCGCCCAGGCTCAGCAGGTGCGGGTTTTCCACCTGCGCGTCGATGAGCGGCCAGCCCCATTCGCGCAGGGTGAGGGCGAGCGCGGCGATGGCGATCTTGGAACCACCGCTTTCCGCGCTGAACATGCTCTCGCCGAAGAACATCCGGCCGATGGCGATGCCGTAGAGACCGCCGACCAGGCGTGCGCCGTCGAAGACTTCGATGGAATGGGCATGGCCCGCCCGATGGAGAGCGCCGTAGGCCTCCTGCATGGCAGGAGTGATCCAGGTACCGTCCTGACCCGGCCGCGGACGGGTGGCGCATTCGGCGATCACCGCCTCGAAAGCGGTGTCGGCGCGGATCCGCCAGGTCGAGCAGCGCAGGCTGCGCCGGAACCGCGATGCCAGGCGCAGGCCATCAGTCCGGAACACCAGCCGCGGATCCGGTGACCACCACAGCGGCGGTTGGCCCTCCGAGAACCAGGGGAAGATGCCACCCCGATAGGCGTTGAGCAGCCTTGGCAGACTCAGATCGCCGCCCACCGCCAGCAGGCCGTCGGGTTGGCGCAGGGCGAGCTCCGCCGGTGGAAACGGTGCGTCGGGTTCGGGGGCAAGCAGGAAGGGGCGCTGGCTCATGCCGGCATTATCGGCATCCGGCGTGGCGCATCGCCACGTGTCGAGGTCAGGTCGCGGCGGCCTTGAACGGTGAATGCGTGGCCAGGGTGGTGGCGTAGCGGCGCACCGCCAGCGTTTCCTCCTCGCACCAGCGTCCCAGTGCCTCGGCGAATGCGGGGTCGGCAATCCAGTGCCGGCTGCGCACGAACACCGGCAGGAAGCCGCGCGCGATCTTGTGCTCGCCCTGTGCGCCGGGTTCGAACACCCGCAGGCCCTCGCGCAGGCAGTACTCGATGCCCTGGTAGTAGCAGGTCTCGAAATGCAGGCCGGGCAGGTTGTGCCGGCAGCCCCAGTAGCGTCCGTACAGGGTGTCACCACCGCGCAGGCAGAGCGCGCCCGCGATGGCTTCGCCGTCACGCTCGGCCAGAAACAGCACCAGTTGCCGCGGAAGGGCCCGGGCCAGATGACGGAAGAAGTCGAAGGTCAGGGCAGGTGAGTTGCCGTAGTCCTGGAAGGTCTGCAGGTAGAAGCCGAACATCGCCTCCAGGTCGGCATCGCTGGCTTCGTCGCCGTGGACGGTCCGGAAGGTGACCCCGGCGCGCGCGACCCGCGCGCGCTCCTGGCGGATGTTCTTGCGATGCTTGTGGTCGAAGGCGGCCAGGAAGGCATCGAAATCCGTCCAGCCGGTGTCGTTGCGCCAGTGGTACTGCATGTCGGCGCGGGACAGCCAGTCGCCATCGAATGCGCCGTCTTCCTCTTCTGGATGGAAGTTGACGTGGACGGAGGACAGGCCCGCTTCGGCCGCCTGCATGGCCAGCGCCGCGACCAGTTGTCGCTGCCGCGCAGGCGTCGACGCCAGCAGGCGCGGACCGGTCACGGGCGAGTAGGGCACCGCGCACAGCCATTTCGGGAAGTATTCGCGTCCGTAGCGTGCGTAGGCCTGCGCCCAGGCGTGATCGAACACGAACTCGCCGTGGGAGTTGTTCTTCAGGTAACCCGGCGCGGCGGCGACCAGTGTGTCGCCTTCCCACAGGGTGGCGTGATGCGGTGTCCAGCCCCAGTCCCCGCGCAGGCAGCCGTGCTGTTCGAGTCCGGCCAGGAAGGCGTGGGCAATGAACGGGTTGCGGCCATCATGCAGCGCGTCCCACGCTACCGGGGCGATTTCTGCCAGAGAGGCCAGCGTGCGGAATTTCGCCATGTCGCGAGTATCAGGGGCGTAGATGCAGGACGTCGATCGTCGGCGGATTGAACAGGCGCATGGGCAATCCGATTTCGCCCACGCCCGACGTCGTGAACACGCGTATGCGTCCGCGCGGCGTCGATGCGAACTGTTCGCCCCGGTCGAAGCCGTGCGCGCTCGGAATCACCCGGCGATACAGTCCGGGAATGCGGATCTGTCCGCCATGGGTATGGCCGGCCAGGAGCAGGCGGGTACTCGCCGGATCCAGATCCACGGCGCTGTCCGGATTGTGCGCAACCACGAAGGTGGGCAGGGAGGACGGGGCGGCGGCCAGGAATGCCGGATCGTCCTTGCCCGCCCATCGATCACCGAGTCCGGCCCAGCGATAGCCGGCGGCGGTGGTCAACAGTTTTCCCTCGATGATCTTCACGCCATGGTGGCCGAGCGCGGCCCGCAGTGCCTGATCGATATCGGGGCCGGGAGCCTGCTGGTCATGGTTGCCCAACACCGCGAGGATCGGAACGCGCATGCGCGACAGCGGTGCGAACATCGCTTCCAGCGCACACTGCTGCGCCTGCCGGGGTTCGGACTCCCGCGGACACTGCGGCCGGGATTGTGGTTCGTAGGTCAGATCGCCCGCGATCACGACGGCATCGACGGGCAGATCATTGATCCGATCCACCAATCGGTGCAGGAACCGCGAGTCCTTGTAGATGCCGAGATGGATATCGCTGATCAGCGCGATGTTCGCTGTGGCACCAGTGCCAGGGAGGGTAGTTTCCCTGACCCGGATCATCTGTGGTTCGACGAACCGCGCCCACACGAACACCAGGCCCGCCGCCAGCACGCAGGCGGTGAACCAGCGCCTGCCTGGCCTGCGCAGGCGCCAGGCCAGCCAAGCCAGACAGGGGAACGCCAGGTAGCTGCCGTAGAACAGCGCCTGCTTGAGCAGGATCTTGTCCACCTCGGACCGGGGCGGGGATCAGGCGTCCTTGTCGAGGAACCGCTCGGCGTCCAGCGCGGCCATGCAGCCGAAGCCGGCCGAGGTGATGGCCTGGCGGTAATGCTGGTCGGCCACGTCGCCGGCGGCGAACACGCCCGGCACGGTGGTCGCCGTGGCGCCGCCATCCAGCCCCGACTTGATGGTCAGGTAGCCGTTGTTCATCCCCAACTGGCCCTCGAACAGGCTGGTGTTGGGGGTGTGGCCGATGGCCACGAAGAAGCCGTGCACGTCCAGGTCGCGGGTGCTGCCATCCTGCACCGACTTGACCCGCAGGCCGGTCACCCCGGCCTCGTTGCCCAGCACCTCGTCCACGGTGTGGTGCCACACCGGCTCGATCTTGCCGGCCTGGATCTTGGCGAACAGCTTGTCCTGCATGATTTTCTCCGCGCGCAGGGTGTCGCGGCGATGGACCAGGTAGACCTTGCGGGCGATGTTGGCCAGGTACAGGGCCTCTTCCACGGCGGTGTTGCCGCCGCCGACCACGGCCACGTCCTGATCGCGATAGAAGAAACCGTCGCAGGTGGCGCAGGCGGACACGCCGCGGCCCTTGAAAGCCTCTTCGGACGGCAGGCCCAGGTACTTGGCGGTGGCGCCGGTGGCCAGGATCAGGGCGTCGGCGGTGTACTCGCCGTTGTCGCCGATGAGTTTGAACGGACGCTGGCCCAGGTCGGCGGTATGGATGTGGTCGAAGATGACTTCGGTGTCGAAGCGCTCGGCGTGCGCCTGCATGCGCGCCATCAGATCCGGGCCCATCAGGCCGTGGGCGTCACCGGGCCAGTTGTCCACCTCGGTGGTGGTCATCAGCTGGCCGCCCTGCTGCAGGCCGGTGACGACGACGGGCTTGAGATTGGCGCGGGCCGCGTAGACGGCGGCGGTCCAGCCGGCCGGGCCGGAGCCCAGGATCAACAGGCGGCAGTGCTTCGAAGTGCTCATGTATACTCGCGGAGAAGGTGGATTGGCCTTGCGATCGCAACGGCTGGCACGCCATCGCAGGCGACATAGAGTGCGGGTGTGATCAGGTTCGATCAAGGCGCGCGGATGGAATGCGGTGATGCGGAACAACATGCGAGCGACAGGTCGGCGTGATGCCGGCGATCTGCGACAGGGCGCCACCGTAGCGCCTTTTTTTCTGCGGGCCTTCCATGACGCGGCGCCAGGCTGATGCGATTCCGAGGGCTGAAATTCGCCAATGTTTCGTTTATTATCAAAGACTAATGGCATATTCCTAAGGTCTAATCGAAAGGTGGCAAAACCAGCACCCGAAAATGGCAAGGGCAAAGGCGCCAACGCGGCCGCGCGCAAGCAGGCCACCGCGGCGATGAATCCACGCCGGCAGCGCCTGTGGCGTGATCTGGCGCTGATCGTGATCGCGCCGCTGCTGCTCTATCTGTTCGCCAGCCTGTTCTCGTATTCGCCGGACGATCCCAGTTGGTCGCAGGCGGGCAGCGTCACCGCGCCTATCCACAACTGGGGCGGCAAGGTCGGCGCCTGGTTGTCGGCGCTGCTGCTGTCGCTGTGTGGCTACGTGGCCTTCCTGCTGCCGGTGATCCTTGGCGCGGTCGCCTGGATCGCGTTGTTCGGCATGGACACCGACGGCGACGGCGAAGCGGATCTGGGGCCGGCGCTGCGGCTGATCGGCATGGTCGGCTTCCTGATTTCCTCCACCGGCCTGCTGTTCCTGCGTGGCGTGCCGGCCGAGCATTTCTCCGATGGCCCGGGCGGCATCCTCGGCACCCTGGTCGGCAAATCGTTGCTCAGCGGTTTCGGTGGACTGGGCGGCAATCTGTTTCTGCTGGCGCTGTTCCTGGTGTCCGTGACGCTGGCCACGGGCCTGTCCTGGCTCGCGGTGATGGAGCGCATCGGCAAGGGCGTGCTGGCGCTGCCGGGCATGTTCCGCAAGGGCAGCCAGCAGGCGGCCGAATGGCAGCAGACGCGGGTGATGCGCGAGGAACGCGAGGAAGTGCGCCGCGCCGACGCGGTGCTGCGCGCCAAGCGGGAGCCGGTGAAGATCGAGCCGCCGCCGGCGCCGGTGATCGAAAAGAGCGAGCGGGCCAAGCGCGAGCAGCAGATCCCGTTGTTCCATGGCACCGGCGGCGATGCGTCCGGCTTGCCGCCGCTGTCGCTGCTGGACGATCCGAAGCCGCAGACCAAGGGCTATTCCGAGGAAACCCTGGAAACCCTGTCGCGCCAGATCGAATTCAAGCTCAAGGACTTCCGCATCGACGCGCAGGTGGTCGGCGCCTATCCGGGCCCGGTGATCACCCGCTTCGAGATGGAGCCGGCGCCGGGCGTGAAGGTCAGCCAGATCAGTTCGCTGGACAAGGACATCGCCCGCGGCCTGAGCGTGAAGTCGGTACGCGTGGTCGACGTGATTCCGGGCAAGTCGGTGATCGGCCTGGAAATCCCCAACACCAGCCGCGAGATGATCTTCCTCAGCGAGCTGCTGCGCTCGAAGGAATACGACAAGTCCGGCAGCGCGCTGACCCTGGCGCTGGGCAAGGACATCGCCGGCCGCCCGACCGTTGCCGATCTGGCGCGCATGCCGCATTTGCTGGTCGCCGGCACCACCGGCTCGGGCAAGTCGGTGGCGGTCAACGCGATGGTGCTGAGCCTGCTGTACAAGGCCTCGCCGAAAGAACTGCGGATGCTGATGATCGACCCGAAGATGCTGGAACTCAGCGTCTACCAGGGCATCCCGCACCTGCTGGCGCCGGTGGTCACCGACATGAAGGAGGCTGCCAACGGCCTGCGCTGGTGCGTGGCGGAGATGGAGCGCCGCTACAAGCTGATGAGCGCGGTGGGCGTGCGCAACCTGGCCGGCTTCAACAAGAAGGTCAAGGACGCGCAGGACGCCGGCCAGCCGTTGATGGATCCGCTGTTCAAGCCCAATCCGGATCTGGAGGAGGCGCCGCGCCCGCTGGAGCCGCTGCCGTTCATCGTCATCTTCATCGACGAATTCGCCGACATGATGATGATCGTCGGCAAGAAGGTCGAAGAGTTGATCGCGCGCCTGGCGCAGAAGGCCCGCGCGGCCGGCATCCACCTGATCCTCGCCACCCAGCGTCCGTCTGTGGACGTGATTACCGGCCTGATCAAGGCCAACATCCCGACTCGCATCGCGTTCCAGGTGAGCTCGAAGATCGACTCGCGCACGATCCTGGATCAGTCCGGCGCGGAAACGCTGCTGGGCCACGGCGACATGCTGTACCTGCCGCCGGGCACCGCCATGCCCGAGCGCATCCATGGCGCCTTCGTCAGCGACGATGAGGTGCATCGCGTCGTCGAGCATCTCAAGGCTACCGGTAGCGCCGACTACATCGAGGGCGTGCTGGAGGAAATCCAGACGATGGGCGACGGCGTGGTGGTCGGGCCGACCGGCTTGCCGGAAAGCAGCGGCGGCGGCGGTGACGAAAGCGATCCGCTGTACGACGAGGCGGTGCGCATCGTCACCGAAAGCCGGCGCGCTTCCATCTCCGGGGTGCAGCGCCGGCTGAAGATCGGCTACAACCGTGCCGCCCGACTGATCGAAGCGATGGAAGCGGCCGGCGTGGTCTCGCCGCCGGAACACAACGGCGACCGCCAGGTACTGGCGCCGCCACCACCCCGGTGAGGGCCACGGGGCCCGCCGGTACCACCCCGCATCTCGCCGGCGCCGCGTCCCTGAATGCCGATTCATGGCACGGCGATGCGGGGCAGTCGCGATGTGCGCTATTCAGATTTGCCGGGGCACACTCGGCACCGAACCCGACCCTCCAAGCCACCACACCATGATCTCAATCGCCCGTCCCGCCTTCCTCATCGCCGCCGCGTTGTTCGCCGGCAACGCCTTCGCCGGCGCCCGTGATCAGCTCAAGGTCTTCACCACCGGCCTGAAGGGCCTGGACGGCCAGTTCGTCCAGCAGGTCCACGACGGCGGCGGCAAGCTCAAGGAAACCTCCAACGGCCGCGTCGCGCTGTCCGCGCCGCGCCTGTTCCGCTGGGAGTACAACAAGCCCTACGAACAGCTGATCGTCGCCGACGGCAAGCAGGTCTGGGTCTACGACCCGGATCTGAAGCAGGCCACGGTGCGCGAACAGGGCATCGAGGAGCAGAACAGTCCGCTGTCGGCGCTGATTGATCCCGGCAAGCTGGACCAGCAGTTCAACGTCAAGGAAACCGGCAACCAGAACGGACTGGAATGGCTGACCCTGACCCCGAAGCGCGACGGCGACGCGAACTTCCAGTCCGCGCGCCTTGGCTTCGATGGCAAGGGCCTGGCGCAGATGGAAGTGATCGACGCGGTCGGCCAGCGCACCACCATCAAGTTCAGTGGCTGGAAACGCAATCCGTCGTTCGCCGGCGGCACCTTCAAGTACGCGCCGGGTCCGGGCGTGGACGTGGTCGGCGGTTCCTGAGCGTCGCGGCCGGGCATCCGCAGGACCATCGAGCATCGAGGACCGGGTTCCGTCGGGAGCCCGGTCCTTTCGTTTCCACGGGCCGATCCCGTCTCGCGGACGGTAGAATCGACCGGTGGCGAGATCTCCCAAAACCCGAAATCCCTTTCCCCAGGAATCCGATCTGCTGAGTGTCGACCGTTCGGCGATGCGGCCATTGGCCGAACGCATGAGGCCGCGCACCGTTGACGAGATGGTGGGACAACGCAGGCTGCTCGCACCGGGCAGCGCGCTGCGCCGCGCGGTGGAGTCCGGAAGGGTGCATTCGATGATCCTGTGGGGGCCGCCGGGTTGCGGCAAGACCACTCTCGCGCTGCTGCTGGCGCAGTATGCGGATGCGGAATTCCATGCCATCTCGGCGGTGCTGTCCGGCCTGCCGGACGTGCGCGCGGTGTTGGCCGAAGCGGCGCAGCGCTTCGCCGAAGGACGGCGCACCGTGCTGTTCGTGGACGAGGTGCATCGCTTCAACAAGGCCCAGCAGGACGCGTTCCTGCCGCATATCGAACGCGGCACCATCCTGTTTGTCGGCGCGACCACCGAAAATCCGTCGTTCGAACTCAATTCGGCATTGTTGTCGCGCTGTCGCGTGCATGTGATGGAGGCGGTCTCGACCGACGACATCCGGCATGCGCTGCGGCGGGCGGCGGACGACGAGGAGCGGGGTCTGGGCGGGCAGGGCCTGCTGGCCAGCGATGACGCCCTGCGCGAAATCGCGGGCGCGGCCGACGGCGATGTGCGTCGCGCGCTGACTCTGCTGGAAATCGCCGCCGAACTGGCGGCCGGCGAGGACAATACCATCACCCCGCAGACCCTGCAGCAGGTGCTGGCGGATCGCACGCGCCGCTTCGACAAGGGCGGCGAGCAGTTCTACGACCAGATCTCGGCGCTGCACAAATCCATACGCAGTTCCAACCCGGATGGTGCGCTGTACTGGCTGGCGCGGATGCTGGACGGCGGCTGCGATCCGGTCTATCTGGCGCGACGGCTGACCCGGATGGCGGTGGAAGACATCGGCCTGGCCGATCCGCGCGCGCTGCAGATGGCGGTGGACGCCTGGGACACCTACGAACGGCTGGGCAGTCCGGAGGGCGATCTGGCGCTGGCGCAGGTGGCGATTTATCTGGCCAGCACCGCCAAGTCGAACGCCGGCTACAAGGCTTTCGGGATGGCGAAGCAGGACGTGCGCGAACATGGCACGCAGGACGTGCCGTTGCACCTGCGCAATGCGCCGACCAAGCTGATGAAGCAGCTCGGCTATGGCGGTGGCTACCAGTACGATCACGATGCCGAGGGCGGTATCGCCCTGGATCAGACCGCGTTTCCCGATGCCATGGGCGAACGCGTGTACTACGAACCGGTCGAGCGCGGCCTGGAAATCAAGTTGAAGGAAAAACTCGATCGCCTGCGCGAACAACGGCGCGAGGCGAGGGCGGCCAAGCCGGGCCGCTGACCACGCCCGGCGCTCCGAATGCGTCTCAGCCGGCCAGGCTGCGCGCCAACCGCACCGTCATCAGCCCGAGGCCGGTCATCAGCAGCGAACCCGCCACGTGCACCGCGATGAGCAGGAACGCCCAGCCGTACTGCAACCGCAGGATCAACTGCATGGCTTCGGCCGAGAAGCTGGAGAAGGTGGTCAGTCCACCCAGCAGGCCGGTGATCACGAACAGGCGCCATTCGGGCGCGATCGAAGGATGGTGCGCCAACCAGCCCATCGCCACGCCGATGGCGTAGCCACCGATCAGGTTGGCCGCCAGCGTGCCGAGCGGCAATTGCGCATGGTTCGGATTGAGCCAGACGCTCAGGCCCCAGCGCGCCCATGCACCCAGTGCCGCGCCGAACGCGATGGCCAGGAAGGAATACATCGCCAACTTCTCCAGAAAAGGAGCGATGGCGCATGCCCACCGTCCCGGTTGCGGGTTTCTCGGCAGGCATCATCAGCCGTCATGCCGGCGGTTCAGGGAGGAATGCCATCTCCCGGGGCACACAGCCTACATCGCCCGCGGCGGGCGAAAAAGACTTCACTCGGGATGCAAGAACGCCACCCATCACCTTGATCCGGCTACCGATCGTCGGCGTGCGAAGGCGTTCCGGTGGCGGCAGACGAGCGGCACAATGGATAACGAAAATATAACATTCGTCCCCCGGCTGACTAACGTTTCGTATGTGAGCGTGACCGACGTCGTTTTTTAGCGCCTCCCCTGGGCGCCAGAACGGCACAGGAGAATAAACATGTGCATGCGTAAGACTCTCATTGCATCTGCAGTGTTACTGGGACTTGGTCTGACGGGACAGGCTTTCGCACAGGCAACCAACACGGAAAACGGACCTGGGGCCGATACGCTCGTCGCCGTCGATTTCGATGCGACCGACAGCAGTACCCACGACGGTGACAACCGCGACAACGACGGCGTCGCTTATGCCGATGGCTATGGCACCGCGGCCGCCAACAACGGTGGCACCGCGACCGCCACTTTCTCCAACGCGTTCAATCACAGCAAGGCGGTGGCCGAAACCAAGCTCATCGGCTCGGTCAGCGGCATCACCGTGCATGACATCGGCAACGTCGCCAAGAACTGGGGCGACGCCAACGGCGGAAATGGCGGACGCGGTGGCACCGGGCGCGGCGGCGACGGCTACGGTGGCGAAGGCACCGGTGGCCGTGGCGGCAACGGCGGTGACGGTGGCAGCGGTGGCAACGGCGGCGATGCCATCAACGGCAGCGCCAGCGCGGGCGATGTCAGCAATGGCGGTGCGTCCATTGGCGACGCCGTGGCCGGCGACGGCGGGAACGGCGGACGCGCCGATCACAACCGCGGCGGTCGCGGCGGCGACGCCGGTGCGGCGGGCGGCTGGGGCGGTGGCGCCAGTGGCGGCTGGGGCGGCGACGCCGGCAGCGCCAGTGGCGACGCGGTTGCGGCCGATGGCGCGGCGGGCGGCGATGCCGGTGCCAACAGCGGCCGCGTGCGTGAGCGCGGCGCGGGCGATGCCACCGGTGGCACCAGCACCGCGACTGGCGGCAACGGCACCTCCGGCGGCGCGAGCGCGACCGGTGGTTCCAGCACGGCGACCGCAGGCGCGGGCACGGGTGGCTCGGCCACCGGTACCGGCGGCGACGGCACCGCGACCGGCGGCGCGGGCGGCAGCCTGAGCGCGACCGCGGGCGATGGCGGCGCGGGTGGTTCGGCCACCAACGGCGATGCCACCAACGGTGACGCTTCCTCGACCGCCAGCAATGGCGACGCCACCGCCGGCGACGGCGCGATGGGCGCGGTCGGTGCGGAAGGTGGCGTGGGCGGTGACGGCAACGGCGGCGTCGGCAACGGTGGCGTCGGCAACGGCGCGATGGGCGGTGCCGGTGGCGCGGGTGGCTCCGTGGCCAACGACGCGGGCACGTTCAACATGTCCAACACCATGAGCAGCGTCGGCCAGTCGGCCGCCGGTGTGATGGTGGCTGCGCAGAACAGTGGCTTCGCGTCGCTGATCCAGCAGGGCATCACCGTGCAGGCCAACCTGACCGTAGGTCCGTAAGCGCTCCCCGGGCACACCGGACCGCTGCGGCGATCCGGCGCGCCGTGCGCAGGATGATCCCGCCGCCTCCGCGGCGGGATCGACAGGGGGCGCGTGGCGCGACGTGCCAGGACGGAACGCATGGCAAGGGAGAATGACCATGCATCCCCGTTATCGTTTCACGCGGCATTTCCGTGCCGCGTCCTGGGTGGCGTTTGCACTGTCGTGCTTCGGCGCGGCGGCGTCATTCGCCGGTGAGCCGATGCCTTCGTCCTCGATTCCGACCGACGCCGGAGCCCCGGAACCGGGCATGGCGGTGCCGTTGCGGGCCGAAGTACCGCCCGGCTGGTTGCAGGTCCGCGAACGCGGCGTCATCGAGATCGGCGCGCCGGTGGACGTGACGCGGCTGGCCGGCATGCGTGGTGGCGAAGACGACCACGGCAGCACGGTGATCATCGATGTCGACGGTACCGTCGATGGCAACACCGCCGATCGGATCATCAGCGGAAGCAACACCATCAACCAGGGCGCCTTCGACAATGCCAACGGCATCAACACGGTCATCCAGAACACCGGCACCAACGTGCTCATCCAGAACGCGATGGTGGTGACCGTGAACTTCGCGGATCCCGCTCGATGAGATCCGTCCATGCCGCCGTGGCGGGCCTGGTCCTGGCGACCTGCGTCGCCATGAACGTCGCCGCGGCGGACATGGATCTCAGGGTGCCTGTCAGCGGCGCGTACCAGTTGCGGGTGACCAGCCTGAAGGAAGCGCGCTTCCGCACGACCATCCCGCAACAGTTCGACTTCAGCTGCGGATCCGCCGCGACCGCCACCCTGTTGACGTTCCAGTACGGGCATCCGGTCAGCGAGCAGGACGTGTTCGTGCGGATGTACACCTATGGCGATCAGGCGCGCATCCGCAAGGAGGGGTTCTCGCTGCTGGACATGCGCCGCTACCTGCAGTCGCAGGGTTTCGAGGCGGACGGCTTCGAGCTGCCGCTGGAAAAACTGCAGGAAGAGGGCGTGCCGGCGATCGTGCTGCTCAATGACCGTGGCTATCGGCACTTCGTGGTGGTCAAGGGTCTGAAGAACGGCCGGGTGTTGCTGGGAGACCCGGCGCGCGGCACCCGCGCGATGCCGAAGTCGCGCTTCGAGGCGCTGTGGGACAACCGGGTGTTGTTCGTCATCCACAACCGCCGCGCGCAGGCGCGGTTCAACCAGGCGCAGGACTGGCGCACCGCGCCGCCGGCGCCGCTGGACGTCGGCCTGCATCGCGACGGCCTGCGCAACATCGCGGTGCCGCGACGCGGCCCGGGAGATATCTGACATGAACAGACACATGAAAACCGGTCTCGGTGCCTTCTGCATCCTGATTTCCGGCACCGCCGTTTCGCTGGCGGCGCATGGCGGGAACGGTGACGACGGCGATGGCCTGGGCGCGGAATGGACACCGATCGATCCCGCGCGGCTGGATACGATGCGGGGAGGCTTCCAGTTGCCTTCCGGAGCGATGCTGTCGTTCGGGATCGAGCGGATGGTGTACGTCAACGGCGAGCTGGCGGCCAGCACCTCGGTCAGGGTCGCGGATCTGTCGCGGCTGACCGCGGAGGAGGCCCGCGCGCTCGGCGAATTCAACCGGGGGATCGTGGTCCAGCGCGGTGACGGCAACCGCTTCGAGCCGATGCACCTGCCCGGCGGCGTGGTGATCCAGAACACGCTCAATGACCAGCACATCATCACCATCACCCGCCTGGAGGTGGACAGCCATGTGCTGGGCGGCTTCCAGGGACTCAATGCCGGCAGCGCCCTGCAGGACGCGCTGATCGGTTCGGCCGGTACCCGCTGATCCGCACTTCCGCCACGGAGACAACCCGATGAAAAGGACGTCGCTATCCCGCCTGCTGCCGTTGCCGCTCGCCGCCGGTCTGCTGGCCGCCTGTCCGGCCTGGGCGCAGCAGGCATCACCCGCATCCGTCGAAGGCGAGGACCGCCTGGACAACCTGCAACGCCAGATCAACGAGCAGACCCGTCAGCTCGAACAGACCCGGCAATCCCTGGAGCAACAACAGCTGACCCTCGCCCGGCTGCAGTCCGCGCTGAACGAGGAAGTGCTGGCCAATGCCCGGGCGCGCGGCGCGCCCGCGCCGGTGGTGATGCCGGTGCTCGGCCAGGCCCCGGTACTGGCCGCGCAGGCCGCGCCGGCGCAGACCACACCGCCCGCGCGGCCGGCTTCGCAGCCGGTCGGGCAGGCTCCCGAATCGGATTCGCGCCCACCGGAAGTGGCGCAGATCTTCGACCAGCCCGGCGTGCTGACGCCGCCCGGGAAGTTCGTGCTGGAACCCTCCCTGCAGTACGGGTACTCGGCGAACGATCGCGTCGCGCTGGTCGGTTACACCGTCATTCCCGCCATCCTGATCGGCCTGATCGACGTGCGCCAGGTCAAGACCACCACCGCGGTGGCCACGCTGACCGGGCGCTACGGACTCAACCGGCGTTTCGAACTGGAAGCCAAGCTGCCGTATGTCTACATCAACGGCGATACGGTCAGTCGCGAGATCTTCACCGGGTCGGCACAGGATCGGGTGTTCAACGCCAGCGGCAATGGCATCGGCGACGTCGAGCTGACGGCACGGTATCAGATCAACCAGGGCGGTCCCGACCAGGCGTTCTACATCGGCTGGCTGCGCTACAAGAGCCGCACCGGCAAGGATCTGTTCGAGGTGGTCACCGATTGCGTGACCCGCTGCGTCGCCAACACCACGGGCACCGGCCTGCCGCTGGACCTGCCGACCGGCTCCGGATTCGAGGCGCTGCAACCCGGCGTGACCTGGCTGTATCCCTCCGATCCGGTGGTGTTCTTCGGCAGTCTCAGCTATCTGCACAACTTCAAGCGCCGCAACGTGTCGCGTCTGCTGGTCGACGGCAAGCGCGAGTCCCTGGGCGACATCGAGGCCGGTGACATCATCGGCTTCAACCTGGGCATGGGCCTGGCGTTGAACGAGAAGGCCGCCATCAGCATCGGTTACGACATGAACGTGGTCGACAAGACCCGGCAGAACGGACAGGACGTGGCGGGCGCGGTGCGGGTGACCCTCGCCACGCTGCTGCTGGGCGGTACCTACCGGTTCAACGAACGGGTCTCGCTCAACGTGGCGCTGGGTGCCGGGCTGACCCGCGATACGCCCGACGTGACCTTCACCGCGCGGGTGCCGATCACCTTCTGAACACGGCTGCCGGCCGCTACAGCAGGAACAGGCAGTCGCGCAGGTGCTCGGCCAGGCGCATGCTGAGTGCGACCAGGGTGAAGGTGGGGAAGGCCCAGCCGCTGGTCGGGAACACCGAACTGCCGGCCACGTGCAGGTTGTCCATGCCATGGACGCGCAGATTGCGATCGACCACGCCCCCGGCGGGATCGTCGGCCATCCGCGTGGTGCCCATGTGATGCGCGGTGCCTTGCAACTGCGGTGTGTTGTCCCCGCGCAGCCACGGCTCGAGCTGGAAGCTTCCCGCGCAGGCGCGCGCGAGCTGGTCGCCGAACAACTGCGCGGCGGTCCGGTAGGTGTGCCAGTCCAGCGGCGTCAGCCGCCAGTCGACGCACACCCGGCGCTGCCCCAGGGCATCCAGTTCCCGACCCAGGTGCACGCGGCTGTCGGGATTGGGCGCCTGCTCGAAGTAGCCGATCACGTCGACGTGATCCGGACGCACGATCGGACGGTCGGCGAGTTTGTTGAGCACACCGCGCGCCAGGTCGCCCACGCCGGGCGCCAACGCCAGCGCAAGGCGGGCGATGTTCTCGCGGACCGGCGCATCGTCCTGCGAGGGCGCATGCAGGCTCAGCGACTGCGACATCTGTCCCTCGAGCGAGCGGCCTTCGTCGGGGCGCGGTTTGCGCAATGCCGAGCGCAACCTGCGCGCGGCATGGATGCCGCGTGGCACCGGGCCTTCCACCGCGACCGGCCGCACGCGTCCCGCCAGCAGACGATGGACGCGCATGGCGTCGTCGGACAGGCATAGTTCCGGAAAGGCGGGTGCCGCGCCTTTGCCGCCGGAACGATCATATGGACGGGTGAGCGGGGTGACCGCGCGGGCGCGCAGGGTGCCCAGACGCCCACGCGGATGATCCATGAAGTAGCGTCCAACCAGATCCTGGCGGTTGCCCAGGCCGCGCGGCAGGGACGAGTTCGACAGCAGCAACAGGCGCGCATTCTCGATACCGCCGCAGGCCAGCACGTAGCGATGCGCGCGCACGTGTCCACGACGTCCCTGCAACGTGCCGATGCTGGCCTGGCGCACATGCTCGCCCTCCGCATCGGCCAGCAGTTCCAGCACGTTGGCGTGCAGCACCACCTGGATGTTCGGCGCGCGCTCCAGTTCGGTCCGGTAGGTGCGGCCGAAGAACACCGGGCTGAGCACGAAATTGCGATTGACCAGATGTTGCCGATCGAAGGCGGGCGGCTGCCGCGCCGGCGAGGTCAGGAATCCGCCGGCTTCGAATTCGTGCTCTTCGATCGCGAACATGTCGCGTGCCCGCGCGTAGTAGGGCTCCAGTTCCGCATAAGAGATCGGCCAGCCGCTGTTGGGCACCCAGTCCCGTGGCGCCAGATCCAGCCGGCCCAGCGGAATGCAGCCGCCACCCCAGACATTGGTGCTGCCGCCGAAGGCACGCAGCCGGCTGGCGCCCGGGTCCAGTTCGGGGACGCCAATCGAGTCACCGGCATACAGCGACTGGTTGTCGGCGTCACCGGACAGCCCACCGCCTTCCAGCAGACAAACGCGGATCGCCGTGCCGACGAACTGGCGTGCGATCGTGATGCCCGCCGGGCCCGCACCCACGATGCACAGGTGGGCGTCGAAGTCATCGGGCGCGGAGGCGTGGCGATAGTCGATCAGCACGCCGACGTGCCTTTCGCGTGATCAAGGATTGGCTTCCTCATCGGAATCGCCTCGCCCGGCCCGCGATCCGGGCCGCACAGGGAGAAGCTACGCAAGCCGTGGCGGAAGCAGGCCATGCCGCCGCCCGATACCCGGCGGGTGCCATCATCCCGTCATCTGGAACGGGCACAGTCCGTTGGTTTGGGCAACGGATGGATGCGATGAAGGATGCGAAGAATGCCGCCGGTCATGGCGCATCCGGCCTGCTGCGGCGATGGCTGGCCGCGGTGCTGGCCTGGAGCGCGGTGGGCGCGGCCTCCGCCGCGCCGGCGGAGATTCCCGCGCACTGGCTGGCTTACGCGCAGCAGGCGGGCATGACCTTGCAGCAGCGATTGGCCGAGGAGAACGTCACCACCACCGAACTGCACGGCTGGATGGAGCGTTCTGCGGCACAGCCGCAGCGCCAGGATCCGATCGTGGTGAAACTGTGGATCGACGCCGGCGGCGAGGTCGAGCGCAGTGAATTCGATTCGCTGGGTGATGCCGGCGCCGACGCGGCGTTGAAGGCACTGCTGCGGGGCACCCGCCTGGCGCAGCCTCCCGCGGACATGCGCCAGCCGCTGGTACTGGGCCTGTCGCTGGGAGACGGCGAAGCGGACACGACCGGCGCGGCGTCGAAGGAAACCGTTTCTCCCTAGTGGCGGGTCGTCGTCAGCGTCCCGGAATCACGGGCGGCGGCGGTGGTGGCGGTGGGCGCTGCGGTCGGGTCGAGACCCCGAAGGCATTGCCCATCCGCTGCTGGGTGGCTGCCCGATTGGCCAGACCGAGTTCGGCAGGCGGACGTCGCGCGATCCGTTCCGAGCCCGGAAGAGCCGTGGGGGGCGACGTAGCGGGCGTCGCGGTCATCAACTGGCCCAGGCAGGCATAGTCGGGGATGCGTTCGCCGTTGACCTCCACCTCCAGGCAGCGCGTGTCGCGCCGGGTCCCGGCGGGAACGGTCGCGGGTGCGGGCGTGGATGAAGCCTGCGGTTCGCCGGCGGACAAGGCGATGGGGGCGATGCCATTCGCGAGGATCAACAGCGCCGCCGCAGGGAGAAGGATTCGTGGCATGAGTGTCACCGGACTGCAACGATGGCCGAATAGTGTGCCGTGCCTGGCGTTTCGATACTGGCGCGTTCTGCCTGCAGTTTGATGACAGTCATTTGCGGGACGACCGCTGCCCCCCTGGGACCACGCCGCACGGCGAGCCGGCATCCGATGATGCCGAAGCTCGCGATGTTGCTGGCATCGCTGTTGTCGCCGTTCGCGGGAACGTCCGCGAATGAATCCGATTCGCGCTGGTTCGATCTGCCCGCGCAACCGCTGGAGCGCGCCCTGCAGACATACGGCCAGATGACGGGCCTGGCGGTGCTGGTCGATGCGCGCATGCTGGTCGATCTGGATTCCCGCGAGGTTCGCGGGCGTTTCCGCGACGACGAGGCGCTGCGGCGGATGCTGGCGGGGACGGGACTCGCGCCCCGGTTCGTCGGTGACGATGCGTTCACCCTGGTTGTCGCGAGCGAGGAAGAAGCGCTTCCGGCTCCGGTCATCGCGCCCGCTCGCCACGATGCGGTCGCCGATGCCGCAAGCCGCCGACGGAGCGCGCGCGCGCTCCAGCGTGGACTGGAAGACGCGCTCTGCGCCGACCCGCTGACGCGCCCGGGCGGCTATCGCGCGACGATAAGCTTTCGCCTCGACAGGCAAGGGCGTATCCAGCAACCGGAATTGCGCGAATCCAGTGGCGAGGCCGCGCGCGATGGGGCCATCCTGGCCCGCGTGACAGGCCTGCCACTGCCCGGCTTGCCGGATGATCTGCCGCAACCGATCACCCTGACCCTGTTGCCGCGGACATCGACGTCAACCCCGCCATGCCAGGGGAACGGAGGATGAGCGCCGGCCTGCGCACATTGCTGCTCGATCACTACGAGGAGTTCCGCAGACGCCTGCGCCGACGCCTGGGTTCGGACGATCTGGCGCTGGACGCCCTGCAGGAAACCTGGCTGCGGGTGGAACGCATGCGCGAGAGCGCGCAGCCGGACCGCAATCCGGTGGCTTACCTGTTCCGCATGGCCGTCAATGCCGCCACCGACCAGCGGGTGGCGCAGGCGCGGGTGCTCACCGGGATGGAAATCGAAGCATTGATGGACGAAGTGGCCGACGATCAGGATCCCGCCCGTATCGCGCTCGGCCAGGCGGACATCGCGGCGCTGGCCGAGGCCCTGCAGGAGCTGCCGCGCCGCCAGCGCGCCATCCTGCTGGCCGCGCGGGTCGAGCAGGAACCGCTGGATCTGATCGCGCGCCGCCACGGCGTTTCGCTGCGGATGATCGGCAAGGATCTGAAGAAGGCGTTGCAGCACTGCGCGACCCGGCTCGACCGTCGGGTCGTGCAACGGTTCGGTCCCGGCGCGGGAAAACAGTCGTGATGGATATGAGGCCGGAAGAATCCCCCCAGGCATCCGCCGCGCAGGCCCAGGCCCATGACTGGTTGCTGCGCCTGTTCTCCGGACGCGCGACCACCGAGGACGCGGAGGCGTTCCGCCGCTGGCGCGCGGATCCGGTGAACGCGCGCGCGTTCGGCGAAGCGCGCCGCCTGTGGACGGCGCTGGGGCCGGCGGCGGAACTGGCGGCGGCTCCTGCCGCGCCCATGCCGGCCGTCCTGGCCCATCATCCCGTCCGCACGCCTGCCCACCCGAAGACGGCGCAGGCCACGCGTCGGCCACGGGCGATCAATCGGGGCCGGCGGGCGTTCATCGGTGGCGCGGTCGCGGCATCCGCGGGTTGGCTGATCGCGCGCCCTCCGCTGGGCCTGTGGCCTGGCTGGGAGGAAGCGGCAGCCGACTACCGCACCGCGGTGGGCGAGCGGCGCGATCTGGAGATCGCGGGAGTGCAGGTGGCGCTGGGCGCGCGTACCGCCCTGAACCGGGAGGAACGAGCAGGTTCCGCCTGGATGGAACTGGTGCAGGGAGAAGCCCAGATCACCACATCGCGTGCGGCTCCGTCACCGCTGCGCGTACGGGTGGGGGATGGCGTGGTCACGCTTGCGGCGGGGTCGCGCGTCAATCTTCGCTGCGTGGCCGAGGACCAACGTGTCACCTGCCTGTCCGGACAGGCGCGGGTGGAGCAGGGTGGGCGCGTGGTGGTGCTGCAACCCGCTTGGCAGGTGCGGCTGGCCGGACGCCGGATTGCGTCGGTGGCGCCGGTGGATGCGACGCGCGTCGATGCATGGCGGCAAGGATTCCTGGTGTTCGACAACGAACCGCTGGCGCAGGTCGTCGAAGAGATCAACCGCTACCGGCCGGGACGCATCCTGATCACGCGCGCGGAACTGGGACGCAGGAAGGTGCAGGCACGTATTCCGATCCGTCAGGCGGATACCTTCCTGGCCCTGGTCAAGGATGTCTACGGCGCGCGCGTCGTGCAGATGCCCGGTGGCGTGACCCTGCTCGGCTGAGTGCGCGGGCGACGTCACGTCGCCCATGCGGTTCTTCGCAAAAGTACGCGGATGCGACGACGAGTCCTCGCACGTCCATGCGGTGCCTTAGCACGTCGATATGACGGAAACATGAAATTCATCGTCGGAAGCCGTCGATTGGCCGCGCAGATGAATTTTTTGTTGCAGGAGTTCAGTCGTCGTCGGCGGCGGCGGTCTTACCCATCGTAACGCGCGCAACGCATTCCACCGTGATGATCGCAGGCACGGGAGGAAACGGGACGCGCATCCAGCGAACGACATTCCACGGGTGAGAGCAATGGTGAAGCAGGCGCAACGCACGGGCACTCCTTCCACGGCCGATGGCCTCGGCATCAAGCCTCTGGCCCATGCGATCACCGCGTTGCTGGTGGCCGGCGGCATGATCGGAACCGCCAGCGCCCAGCAGGCTTTCAGCGCGGCCTGGTTCGCCACCAAGGGCGCCAACCAGCAGACCGCCGCGCAATCCGGGCGGCTCCCCAACGGCATGCCCAGCAACCTGCCGCGCCCGGAGCAGCAGAACCGCGAGGCGCGGGACAAGCTCAAGACCTCGGTGGACAACCTCGCCACCGCCGCGCAGGCCATCGCCATGCAGCAGCGCCTGCAGCAGGCCGCGCGCGAAGCGGCCCGCCTGCAGGCGCCGACGATTCCCGATGGCCTGGGCGAGGGCGGGTTGAAGGTCGATCAGGACGCGCTCACCCGCGGCTGGCACAACGCCAAGGATCCGACCCAGCAGGTGGCGGACGGCAAGACCACCGTCACCATCGAGCAGACCGCCGACAAGGCCATTCTCAACTGGGAAACCTTCAATGTCGGCCGCAACACCACGGTCGATTTCAAACAGGACGCGGCCTGGTCGGTGCTCAACCGGATCAACGATCCGGGCGCGCGGCCGTCCCAGATCCAGGGCCAGATCAAGGCCGATGGCACGGTGTTCCTGATCAACCGCAACGGCGTGGTGTTCAACGGCACCAGCCAGGTGAACGTCAAGAACCTCGCCGCTTCGGCGGTCAACATCAGTGACGCGCAGTTCCGCAACGGGCTGTACAGCCAGGCGCAGGGCAAGGATTTCATTCCCACCTTCGCCAACGATCTGACGTCCACGGCCAGCAGCTTCCAGCACGGCGCGGCGACCGGCGCCGTCATCGTCGAGCAGGGCGCGCAGATCACCACGCATGTGCCCACTTCCGTGACCGAAGGCGGCGGCTATGTGCTGCTGCTGGGCCAACAGGTCGAGAACCACGGCCAGATCGCCACCGCCAACGGTCAGACCACGCTGGCCGCGGGCGACGCCTTCGTCATCCGCAAGGGCATGGACACCGATGGCAACCAGGCCTCGACCACGCGCGGCAACCTGGTGTCCGTCCTGCGCTCGCAGGGCAGTGAAGGCACGGCGACTGGCCAGGTCACCAATACCGGCCTGATCCAGGCCAGCACCGGCGACATTAGCCTGGTGGGCCACGATATCCGCCAGCAGGGCACCGCCGTCGCGACCACTTCGGTGCACACCCGCGGCACCATCCACCTCACCAATGCGGCCGCCGATACCGATGGACGCATCGTCCTGGATCGGGACAGCGTCACCGCGGTGGTGCTGGACGAAAGCGCGACCACCGCGCTGGACGTCCAGCGCGAAACCCTGGTGCGCGATACCGACAAGCCCGATGGCAACATCACCCACCGCCGGGATCAGTCGCTGATCCAGATCAGCAGTGGCGGCGACGTCGATTTCCAGGGCCAATCATTGACCCTGGCCACGGGCGGCCAGGTGCTGGTGGACGCCGCCGGCAGGTCGACGGTGGCCGATGGCGCCCGCATCGACGTGTCCGGCGCGGTCGGCGTGCGCATCGCGATGGAAGCCAACAACGTCCTGATCAATGTGCAGGGCAATGAACAGCGTGATGCGTCCGGCAATCGCGACGACAAGAGCCTCAACAACAGCAACATCTGGCTGGACCGCCGCGATCTGGTGCTGGTCCCGGCCGGCACCAACGGCTACGAGACCGATCGCTGGTACACCGCCGGCGGCCTGCTCGAAGTCGGTGGTTACCTGGGGGTCACCGGCCATGGCATCGGCGAATGGTCCGCACAGGGTGGCACCGTGCAGTTCAGCGGCGGCGAGGTCGTGACCCGGGCGGGATCCCGGATCAATCTGTCCGGCGGCACCCTGGATGTGCAGACCGGCTACGTCAACCAGACCTTCCTCAAGGGGGCCGACGGCAATCTCTACAACGCGTCGAACGCCCCCGGCGATCTGCTCTACACCGGCCTGTACAAGGGCTTCGAGGATCGTCACGAGCGTTGGGGATCCCAGACCACCTCGTACTACTACAACCCGCTGATCGCGCCGCGCACGCGGCTCGAAAGCGGCTACGTCGTGGGCCGCGACGCGGGCAAGCTGGTGGTCGCCACGCGCGGCGCCGTGCTCGAAGGCGACGTCGAAGGCAGCACCTTCCAGGGGGACCGCCAGCAGCGGGCGCGTGACGTCGCGCTGGAGAGTTACCAGCAGGCGCAGACCGCGGTCGCGCGCGGCTCGACCCTGGTGATTGGCAGCCACCGCCCGGTCTACGACAAGGAAACCGGCGATCTGCGTTACTCGCCGGGAGCGGTCGTCACCACGGTGACCATCGGCGAAGCGGCGCAGGACGCCGAACCGGAAGCGGGTCGGATCTCGCTGGACGCGGGTTGGTTGAACCGCCAGGGATTGGGCGGCCTGGAGGTCCATGCGCGTGGCGGCGTGCGGGTGGACGAGGCGCTGACGGTTTCGCCGGGGGGCACAATCGCCCTGCACGCGAGCCAGGTGGACGTCAATGCGGATCTGACCGCGCGCAGCGGTCAGATCCGGCTCGGCAACATCGTCACCCAGCACACCACCAGTAGCGGAGGGAGCTGGCTGGATCTCGCGATAAGCGAGGTCACGCCCGAGGGCCATGTCCGCCAGGTGAGTCTGGCCGATGGGGTCACGCTCGATGCGCGCGGTATCTGGAACAACCGGCAGCGCGAAGGCAGCGACATCTCCGGCCTGCCGTATGTGGATGGCGGCAGCGTGTCACTGCGCAGCGACGGCCATGTGATGCTGGGCAAGGACAGCCTGATCGATGTGTCCTCGGGTGCCACTCTCGCCGTCGATGATCGCCTGCAGGGCGGACGTGGCGGCAACGTGACCCTGGCCGCCGGCATGCACGGCGGCGCCGGCGTACTCGCGCTGGATGGCGCGGTGCGTGGCTATGGCGTCAAGGGTGGCGGCCGGCTCGAGATCGAGAACGGCACCCTGATCAGCATCGGCGGCGACGCGCCGCAGGCGGTCGAGACGCTGCCGGCAGGGGAGACCAGCAAACTTCCGCTGCGTCTGGCCAACGACTACGTGCTCGAGGCCGGGGAAAGGATTCCGCTCGATTTCAGCGTCACCCTTACCCGCGTGATGGGCGGCCAGGCGATACCCACGCGCACCCGCCCGCTCGTCAATGAAGGCAATCCGGTCACGTTGCAGGCCGACTGGCGCGTGCCGGTGACCGTGATGACGGCTGACGGCGTCTATCGCTATGCGGGCACGGTATTGCCCGCCGGCACGGTACTGCACACGATCACCGAGCTGGATGCCGGTTTCGTCGTGCCACGCGACGTCTTTCCGGAAGGTCTGCCGATCAATTCGTACACCGCGACATACACCGCGGGCAGCATTGCCACGACATCGATCGTGGTGCCGCGCGGGCAACGCATCCCACCCGGCACGGTGTGGCCGGACAGCGTCGACGTGCTGTCGTTCCTGACCCTGGATGGCGCGCTGTTCCAGTCCGGCTTCAAGTCGTACACCGTCCAGGGTCGGGACGGCGTGATCGTGCAGCCGGGCACCGATCTGTCGGTGGTGATGCCGGTGCTCGACTACGATCGTGAACGCGCGCGTCAGGTCTTGACCGGCGCGGATCCTGCCGATGTCCTGAATGCCTGGCTTCCTCCGCTGCAGCAGGATGACGCCGCGAAGGGGCGCACCACGTTGCGTTCGGGTGCGAGCCTGTCGCTGGTTGCTGGTTCGATCTACGCCAACGGCCTTCTTGAAATCGGAAAAGGCAGCCGGATCGCGGTGGACCCGGGTCAGTCGATCCGCATGGTCGGCAATGACCAGATCACCGTCGAGGGCGAGTTGAGGGCGCACGGCGGGCGCATTTCCATTCTGCCGGGCGAGTCGGGGCAGGGGAGCGCAAGGAATCGTCCGAATGGACAGCCGAACGCGCGGTCCATCTGGATTGGCGACCAGGCGCTTCTGGATGTCTCCGGACGCGCCTACACGGGCGTCGATACGCAGGGCCGCCGCTTTGGCCAGGTGCTGGATGGTGGCACCATCGAAATAGGCGCGAGCCACAATCTCGAGTCGCGCGACATCAATGCCGTGGATGCTTTCCTGGTGGTTCGCCCCGGTGCGCGCCTGGAGGCGTCGGGTGCTCAGGCGACGCTCGATTTGCCGGGCCTGGGAAGCACGCTCATCCCGAGCCATGGCGGCGTCATCGCGCTCAGCGCGAGCAACGGCCTGTACGTCGATGGCCGGTTGCGCGCCTCCGCCGGCGGCGCCGGTGCGGCCGGCGGCACGCTCGCGCTCAACCTGGAGACACCGCGCTACGGTGAAGTCGGACGCTGGGACTATCTGGGTGACGATGTCCGCGACGGCGTGCGGGTACCGCGCGAACTGCTGCTGGAACAGATCTACGGCGGCAGCGGCCTGGCCGCGGACGCCGAAGCCGGGGTGGCGCACCAGAGCCTGCAGTACGGCAACGCCCGTTATGGCGTGGACGCCATCCATGCGGGTGGATTCGACACCACTTCGCTGTACGCCAATGGCCTGCTGAGCTTCGCCGGCGACATTGATCTGCGCATGCGGCAGGCGCTCTATCTCACCGCCAGCGGCATCGGCCTGGGCGCCGATGCCGCCCGCGACAGCCGGGTGACGCTCGCGGCGCCCTACCTGAGAGTGTCCGGTAGCGCGCGTCGGCAGGGCGACGGCGAGATGATGCCCAACCCGGTGTTCGGCTCCCGCAATGCCGGCGCCGGCGCCGGTACCCTCGGCACCCCCGGCATCGCCGAAGGCTCCACGCTGCGTCTGGAAGCGGATCTGATTGATCTCGTCGGCGAAGTCGGCATGGGCGTCAATGGCGAGATCATCCACAACAGCGGCACGCCGCTGCAGGTCCGGCGCGACGCATTCGAAGCCCTGCAATTGCACAGCCGCGGCGATCTGCGCCTGCGCGGCGCCAAGCTGTTCTCGCCGGGCGACACGCGGCTGGCGGCACGCCAGATCTACGGCAACGGCAGCGTCGTCGTCGGCCTGCGCACCCGTGTCAACCAGTGGAACAATCTGGAGCAGTACTACGATCCGGACAGTCGTCTCGACATCGCCCGGGTTGGCAACGAACTGCCGCCGATGCCCTACAGCGTGTTCGGCGCGATGAGTTTCGCCGCCGCCACCGTCAACCAGGGCGGTGTGCTGCGGGCGCCGCTGGGCGCCATCACCCTCGGCAGCGCGGACAGCAACGGCAAGACCGGCCTGGTCAATCTGCTTCCGGGCAGCATCACCTCGGTCAGCGCCCGGGATCTGATCATGCCGTACGGCGGCACGGTCGATGGATTGGTCTATCAGTACGACGGCGTCGACGTGGATTTCCGGGGCATCGGCAGCGAGCCCAAGGTCGAATTCCAGAGCCATGCGGTGAATGCGCAGGCCGGTGCGACGGTGGACCTGTCCGGCGGCGGCGAACTTGCCGGCGCGGCATTCCTTTCCGGACGTGGCGGTTCCACCGATGCGCGCCTGCATCCTCTGGTGCAGATGGCGGCTGACGGCGGCGGCTTCACCTTGCCGGGCCTGTCGACCAATCCGGTCTATGCGATCGTCCCGGGGGTACAGGCCGGCCAGGCGCCGACGGATGGAGAGATGGGGGCGGGCGCGCCCGCGCTGGGCCGCCAGATCACCATCGGCGCGGGGGTGCCTGGCCTGCCGCCGGGAACCTACACGCTGCTGCCGTCGACTTATGCGTTGCTGCCGGGCGCGTTCCGCGTCGAGGTCAACGGATTGGCCGGTTCCGCGGCGACGTTCGGCAGCATCACGCCGATGCGCAACGGGTCCTGGAGCACCGCGGCGCAGTTGGGAACCGCCAACACCGGGCTGCGCGACGTGCTGCCGACCCAGGTGATCCTGACCTCCGCCGATACCCTGCGCAGCTATTCGCAGTACAACGAGACGTCCTACGCGCAGTTCGCCATCGACAGCGCCGTGCGCGACGGGGTGCCGCGTGCGCTGCTGGAACGCGACGCCAAGGCGATCAGTCTTCGCCTGATTGAAATGAGCCAGGAAGGATCGCTCGGCGCGCCCTCGTTGCGTTTCGATGCCACCGTGCTGGCGAAGCCTGAAGAAGGCGGGCATGGCAGCCTGACCAACCTCTGGTACGCCCGGAGCTACGAAATTCTCGCCGATGGCGCCGCGCCTACCGAGGGCTTCACCGGCGTTTCGGTCCATGCGAGCGAGCTGAACGCCCTTGGTGGCGCGCGCCTGGTCATCGGCGGACGCCTGGTCAGTACGCAGCGGGACCATACCGGCAGCCAGCAGAGAGCCAACCAGATCGGCATCTTCGGCAACTCGACGACGAACATCGTGCTACGCGAGGGCGCGGTACTGGAAGGCACCGACGTCTTCCTGATCACCAGTCGGGTCGATGGCGCGATCACGCTGGAGCAGGGCGCCGGCATCAACACGCTGGGCAAGGGCGCTTCCACGCAGGGGGCCGGGCAGGGGTACGTGTACAGCCCGGGTGCCAATTCGATGCTCGCCGTCTCCAATGGCGGACTCGACCTGCTGGCGCCCACGGCGGCCAACTCATCGGGCGACGGTGCGGGGGCCATCGAGATCGGCGTCTGCGCGATCGGCAAGGTCTGCCAGGGCGAAACCCGGCTCTATTCCGAAGGCACCATCGCCACCGCGACCGACAACCGCTTCGTGCTGGGCGACGAGGTCCGCTACGGCACCCGCAATCTGGTGCTCGCGGTGGGCGGCATCAATGTCGGCAGCGAGGCCGCGCTGGCCGCCGCGGCACAGCGTGGCGCACTTCCGGCGGGCATGACCCTCAACCAGCAGGTTCTGGATCGGCTGCTGCTTGGCGATACCCGCAACGGCGCGCCGGCGTTGCAGAACCTGGCGCTGACCGTGCGCGAGTCAATCAATTTCTACGAGTCGGTCACCCTGTCCACCTTCAACCCGGAGACCGGCAAGTCCGCGCTGGAACAGCTGGTCCTCGGTACCCCCGCGATATTCGGCTACGGCGACACGGATGATGTGGCGCGCATCCACACCGATACCCTGGTCTGGACCGGCTCGCGGTTGGCGGGCGGCAGCGTGGTCGCGCAAGGTCCCGGCACCGGCAGCGGACAACTGGTGATCGACGCGCGCGTCATCGATTTCGGTCATGCGACCAGGAGCCAGCCGGACACCGCACGCAGCTATGACCGTCTGGCGCTCGGCTTCGCGGGCGTGAACCTCAACGCGAGCGAACGGGTCACCGCCTCGCACAAGGGAACGCTGTCGGTGTACCAGTCGCTGGGCGAATGGGATCCGGCAGGCAAGGCGTTCACGTACCACGGTGGCGATCTGAACATCACCACGCCGCTGCTGACCGGCGCGGCGGGTTCGGTCAACCGGATCACCGCCGGTGGCGACATCCACGTGACCGGCTCCGGCACCGCCGCGGTTCCGGAAACCGCGGCCAGCGACGCGTTGGGCGCGGAGATCGCGCTGGACAGCCGGGGCGGCCGGTTGGCGTTCGATGGCCTGGCCTGGCTGCCCAGTGGCAAGCTCACGCTGAGCGCGCGGGACGATGTATTGCTGGGCGACGCCGCGCGGCTGGATCTGGCCGGTCGCAGGCTCGAGTTCTTCGACGTCAGCAAGTACAGCTGGGGTGGCGAGGTGGTGCTGGAAAGCCGGGCCGGCGACGTGCGCCAGGCCGCGGCGGCGCAGATCGATCTGTCCGCGCGCTTCAACCGCGCCGGCAAGCTCGACGCGATCGCGCAGGCCGGCACGGTGGATCTGGCAGGTCGCATTCTCGGTACCAGCAGCGGCCATTACGACGCCGGTGGCACCGACGTGCCGTTCATGGCCGGGCGCATCGACGTGCATGGTCGCCACATCGCCGATTTCAGCGGACTCAATGCGCGGCTGACCGCCGACGGCGTGACCGGCGGCCGCGGCTTCCGGCTGGGCGAGGGCGACCTGATCATCGGCGACGAGCTGAAGGCGCACGAGATCAATGTCGCGCTCGATCGCGGGCAGCTCGCCGTCAACGGCAGGATCGATGCCAGCGGCGAACAGGCCGGCAGTATCCGCCTGGCCGCGCGTGACGGGATCACCCTGGCCGGCACCGCCGTACTGGATGCCAGCGCCGACGTGCTGCGCCGGGACAGCTATGGACAGGTCATCGAAGCACCCAACCGCGCGGTCATCGAAGTGGATTCCGGCGCAGGCCTGTTGCGGATCGACAGCGGCGCGCGGATGGACCTGCGCGTGGCCGGCGCCGATCGCGGCTACGGCACGGTGGCGCTCAATGCGCCGCGCGTCGGCGGCGACGATGTCGCGATCGATGCCCGTGGCGACATCGCCATCGAAGGCGCCAAATCCATCACCGTCAATGCCTTCATCAGCGACGACAGCGCACGGCCGGGCACCGATGCCGCGACCGACGGCGGCAGCTACCAGATCATCGATCAAGACTACCTGGATCGCCTGCACGGGCAGAACACCACCTTCATCAATGCCGCCCTGGGCAATGCGGACTTGATGGAGCATCGCCTGGCGGGCCTGCGCGACTATCGCGACCAGTTCCACCTGCGCCCCGGCGTGCAGATCGTCAGCAGCACCGATCCGGCCATCAATCCGGACGGCAACCTGCACGTGGACGGCGATCTGGATTTGTCCGGCTATCGCTATGCCAGCGTCAATCCGCATTCGCAGCGGACCGGCGTACGCGGATCCGGCGAAGCCGGCGCGCTGGTGATCCGCGCGCGCGGCGATCTGGAAGTATTCGGCAGCGTCAGCGACGGTTTCGACGGCTCGCGCTTGACCCCTGGCTTCGATGATCAGGGCTGGATCCTGACCCGGGGGCGGCAGCCGCACGGCGCGGACGTCGTGGTGCCGCATGGCGGCATGGTCACCCTGGTCGCCGGAACGGTGTTCCCTTCCGGCAAGGTACTCAACTACGACGTGCGCATCGCCGGCATGGAAGTGGCGGCGGGCACCCGCTTGCCTGCCGACGTTACGCTCGCGCAGCCGATGACGCTGGCACGCGGCACCGTGCTCGGAGCGCCGGTGTTCGACGCGGGTGGAAATCTGTTGTACGCCGCGGGCACGGTGCTGGCGGACGCGGTGGTGCTGCCGGCCGATACGCGCCTGGGTGCGGGACTGCGTCTGCCGGTGGCCGCGTGGGCACAGGAAATGATCTGGCCGGCCGGCGTCGCCTTGCCGGCACCGTCGCGTGGTTCGGGCGTCACCCTGGCGGCCGACCTGATTCTCGCCAAGGGCGCCTTCATTCCCAGCGAGACCGACGTCAAGCTGCCGGGCGACGTGCAACTGGTGGATCTGCGCGACAAGGATGCCGACGGCCATCAGGGTCGCCAGTGGACGCTGGCGCCGATGCTCGCGGCCGGTTCGCAGTCCTGGGACATCACCCTGGTCGGCGGTGCGGATCCGGAGGCGGCGGATCGCTTGGCGGTCGCGCGCGAACGCACCGGCGGCCTGCGCCTGTCCGACAACCACTACGGCATGGGCATGCAGGAATTGCCGGTGCCGGGCACGGGCTCACCGGCGGTGTACCGCTGGGACGACGCACCCAACCCGGAATTCGTCGACCTGGTGTCGTTGTTCGGGTATTCGTTCCCGATCGTCGCGGGCGCGGTGATCACGCCCGCGGAAGTCGAGGAGCTGAAGCTGCTGGGCATCGTCGGCGTCGACCCGGGTGAACTGAACATCTGGGGTTACGGCGACCTGACCGCAATGGTCACCCCGGCCACGCCTCCGGACATGGAATTCGTGACCCTGCCGGTGCGCGAGCAACTGGCCAGCGTGGTGCGTACCGGCACCGGCGACCTGAAACTGGTGTCCGGTGACGACATCCTGACCACCTCGCTGTACGGCGTCTACACCGCCGGCACGCCGTCGGCGCGCATCATCGCGGCCGATGGCGGCGAGCCGTTCAACCTGCCGCGTGGCGCGGTTGTGGACGGGACGATACTGGGGCCAAGCGGCGGCCTCTTCGAACATCTGGTCGATGGCGGTAGCGGGAGTCTGTACCAGGCTTGGTTCCCGGAAGCCGGCGGCAATCTGCTGCTGCGCGCACGCGGCGACATCATGGGTGACAGCCTCGGCAAACCGACCAGCGTGATCCGCCCGGATGCGAATGGCTACCGGACCATGCCGCTGACCGGCAGCGCGTCCATCGGCAACTGGCTATGGCGCCAGGGCAGCGGCAGCGTCGGCGACGCCGGCGGCAACGTGGCTACGGCGTGGTGGATCAACTTCGGCAGCTACGTCGCGCCGAACCGGGACAACGGCATGTCCGGATTCGATGCCATGCCGCGGATGATGGCGTTCACCGGTTTCGGCACCCTGGGTGGCGGCAATCTGCTGCTGGAAACGGGGGGTGACGCCGGCATGCTGCAGGGGCGTGGCGATATGGGCTACGTGATCAGCCGCAGCCAGGGCGTGAACCTGGCGGTGGCCAGCACGGGCCGGGTGACCGCGTCCGGTGAACTGGTGCAGACCGGCGGCGGCGATCTGGACATCCGTATCGGCGGGGGCCTGAATCCGGAACCGTCCCAGCGCAGTTTCCCGGTCGGAAATCTGGTGCCGGAGGCCAATGTCTTCCCGGCCAACAATGTCCATCGCCTGGATCTCAACGGCAGTTTCACCAATCTGCGTGGCGCGCTGCGCATGGAGGCGGGATCGGTCGGCGGTATCGAACTTCGTTTTGGCGGCATGGATCCCAAGGAGTCGCGCGCCAATGACGTGTATACGGCAACGGCGTCGACCTCCGGTGGTGGCCCGTTGCTGGTGCTGGGCGACGCGACCGCGCGCATCGACGCGCGCGGCGATCTGGTCCTGACCGGCGCCGCCGACGGCGGCCGGGTGCCGCAGTTCCACGGCGGCACCCCGTACCGGATCAACAACACGCTGCGCGATGGCGGCGGCTGGACCTGGTTCTCGCTGTGGACACCTTCGACATCGGTCGATCTGTTCGCCGCCGGCGGCAACCTGACCCCGACGCTGGGTGAACTGGATCGGGGCGCCTACAGCGACTTCCAGGCCACCGACGGCAATTTCATCTATCCCTCGATCGTGCGCGCGGTCGCCGCCAGCGGCAGCTTGTTCTATGGCATCAACAACAACGCCAACGGCGTGGTCCTGGCGCCTTCGCCCGTGGACGCGCGCTTCGCGGTGGAAGGCGCCGGCCAACTCGAATTGCTGGCACGCGATTCCATCTACGCGGGTGGCAATGGATTCTCGATGTCGGGCGCGGATCCCACCCGCTTGCCCAGCCCCTTCAATCCCGGCTTCGTAGGCTTTGATGAAAACGTCTGGTACGGGCGTCGCGTCTGGCACAACGTCAGTCCCGATGCGCTGGCGCCGGCGGCGCTGTTCGGCGTCGGCCGCGACGGGCCGCTGGGTACATCGCAGGCCTATCCGCTGTTCTCGTTCACGCCGCCCACCGCGTCGGGCCATGTGTATGCGGGTCGCCAGCCCGCGCGTTACTACGCGGTGGATGGCGATCTGGTGGGGTTGCAACTCGGCGGCATCGTCTATCGTGGTCTGCATACCGGCGAACGCGGCAAGTATCCGTCGTGGTACGACGGGGGCGGCACGGTCGCGATCCGCGCGGGCCGCGACATCGTCAACGCGGGCACCCAGCTGGGTCAGTTCGATACGCTTGGCCAGACCTATGGGCAGGAGAGTGGAGCGCTCGGCTGGTTCGGTGTCCCGACGACCCTCGACCTCTCCGCTCCCCACAAGCCCGACCACGTCGGCACCGGCACGTCGCGCGGCAATCTGATCGTGCACACCCGCGCCGACGACGTATCGGTGGTCGAAGCGGGGCGTGACATCCGCTACAGCACCTTCTACATCGCCGGTCCCGGCCAGTTGGAACTCACCGCCGGCCGCGACGTGTACATGGCCGACAAGGCCGAGTTGCGCAGCATCGGTCCGGTCTACAACGTCACTCCCGGCGATCGGGGCAGCGGCGCGGGCATCACCGTCATGGCCGGGGTGGGCGAGCATGGCGCGGATTGGGCGGCTTTCGCCGCGCGCTACCTTGACCCGGCGAACCAGGCCGATCCGGAACGCACGCTGGCCGAACAGCCCGGCAAGGCGGTGCGCATCTACGACGGCAGCCTGACCCTGGCGCAATGGCTGGCACGCGAGTTCGGCTACAGCGGAGACGATGCCGGCGCGACGACATTCATGCTCGAGAAGCAGGCGGAACTGGATCGGATTCGCAACACCGCGCTGGCGGCGGGCAAGAGCGCCAGCAACCGCAACCTGACAAGCGAGTTCCAGCGCGAGAGCGATCTGCATCTGGTGAACTGGCTCACCGCGCGTTTCGGCGGCGCCAACGGCCTGGGCCTGCATTTCGATGCGGCGCAGATGGATGCACGCGCATTCTTCGCGGCATTGCCGCCGGAACAGCAGCGTGTGTTCCTGCGCAATGCCTACTACAACGAACTCAAGGCCGCCGGCCGCGAATACAACCAGGCGGATGGCCCGCGCGAGGGCAGCTATCTGCGCGGACGCGAAGCGATCGCCACGCTGCTGCCGGCGAAGGACGCTGCCGGCAACGCCATCCGCTACGAAGGCGGCCTGACCATGTTCAGCAGCGCCCTGTACTACGAGAACTTCGGCGAGACCCCCTCCGCGCGGCCCCGGCAGGGACAGAGCTACATCCGCGAGGACGAATGGTTCGCCCGCGGCAGGCCCGGCGGCGTGCCGTTCTACAAGGTCCTCGACGCCGGCATCCACACCGACTTCGGCGGCGACATCAACCTGCTGGTGCCGGGTGGCCGCACGCTGGTCGGCGTGGACGGGGGATTCACTCCGGCGGAAGGCTCCGGCGTGCTGACCCAGGGCGATGGCGACATCAACATCTATTCGCTGGGCAGCATCCTGCTGGGGCAGAGCCGCATCTTCACCACGTTCGGCGGCAACATCCTGGCGTGGTCGGCGGAAGGCGACATCAACGCCGGTCGCGGCAGCAAGACCACCATCGTCTATACCCCGCAGCGGCGCGCCTACGACGACATCGGCAATGTGTCGCTGTCGCCGACCACGCCGAACACCGGCGCGGGCATCGCCACGCTCAATCCCATCGCGGAAGTGCCGCCGGGCGACGTGGATCTGATCGCGCCGCTGGGCACGATCGACGCGGGCGAAGCGGGTATCCGGGTGTCCGGCAACGTCAACCTGGCCGCCCTGCGGGTGGTCAACGCGGAAAACATCCAGGTGCAGGGCGAAGCCAAGGGCATTCCGGTGATCGCGACGGTGAATGTCAACGCGCTGTCCAACGCCAGCGCGGCCGCCACCAACGCGGTGCAGGCGGCGCAGGACGTGGTCAGACGGCAGACCGCGAAAAACCGTCCTTCCGTGATCAGCGTGCAGGTGATCGGTTTCGGCGCGGACGCCGGCAGCGCGGCGCCGCGTCGCAACGAAGACGATGGTTACGACGCCAACAGCGTGGTGCAGGTGAGCATGGGGGAACCGGCGACCGAATCGCGCAGGCGTCCCGCATCGTCAAATCCACGTCAAGGACGCCACTGAGAATGAAACGACGACGCGTCGCGATCGGACGCCTTCCGTGCGACGCGCCGTCCCCGGCAATTCCGCCGCCACGAACTCCGTGACGTTCCCGCGAACGCGGCGGCGTCACCCGGCGAGAGCCATCCACCCACCGCTTTCGTCCTTCTTCACGCATTGAGAACCGAACCGATGTCGTCAACCAAGAACGCGCCGATGCTGGCGCCCCTGGGCATGTGCCTGCTCATGCTCGGCAGTCCCCCCCTCGCGCAGGCGCAGGCGCAGGCCGGCGAGCCGGGAGCGGGGGCGAGCGCGCCGGTGGCGCGGGTGAACATCCAGGAGTACCGGGTGCGGGGCAACACGGTGCTGGAGGCGCGGGCCATCGAGCAGGCGGTGAGCCCGTACCTGGGCCCGGGGCGGACCCTGGCCGACGTGGAAGCCGCGCGCGCGGCGCTGCAGGCGGCCTACCAGCAGCGCGGCTACCAGTCCGTGTACGTGGACCTGCCCGGGCAGCAGGTCAGCGGCGGGGTGGTGCTGCTGCAGGTGACCCAGACCCGGGTGGGGACGGTGCAGGTGGTGGGGGCGCGTTACCACGACCCGGCGCGGCTGCGCGCGGCGGTGCCGGCGCTGGCGGCCGGCCAGGTGCCGGACTTCACCCGCGCCCAGGCCGAACTGGCCGCGCTCAACCGCACCGCGCGCCGGCAGGTGGTGCCGCTGGTCAAGCCCGGGGCGGGCGAGGGGACGATGGACGTGGACCTGAAGGTGGAGGACGCCTCGCCGTGGCGGGTCAGCGCCACGGTCAACAACGACCACAGCGTGGACACCACCCCGACCCGCAGCATTCTGACGGTGGGCCACGAGAACCTGTGGCAGCGCGAGCACAGCGCCTCGCTGACCTGGTTCGCCGCCCCGCAGGACCGGGACGAGGCCAGCGTGTGGTCCGGGTCCTACCGGCTGCCGCTGGGCGGCCCGGACGGGGCGCTGGAGGTGTCCGGCTACCGTTCCGACAGCAACGTGGTGTCCAGCGGGCAGACCCAGGTCACCGGCAAGGGCCACGCGCTGGGGGTCAAGTTCAGCCGCACCCTGCCGGTGAGCGGGCCCTGGTGGCACCAGGTCGCGGTGGGGGTGGACTTCAAGGACATGGACGAGGCGGTGGCCCTGACCGGGATGGCGGCCGACTTCGCGCCGCTGAAGTACGCGCCGGTGAGCCTGGCCTACAGCGGGTTCCGGCAGGGCGAGCGGCACCAGTTCGCGCTGGGGCTGCAGGCGGTGTTCGGGGCGCGCAGCCTGCTGGGCTACGGCAGCGGCGCGGACGCGTTCGACTGGAAGCGGGCCTATGCCGATGCCAGCTTTTTCGTGCTCAAGGCCGATGTCAGCGACACCCTCACCCTGGCCAGCGGGGCGCAGTGGTTCGCCAAGGTCTCGGCGCAGCTGACCGACCAGCCGCTGGTGTCCGGCGAGCAGTTCGCCGCCGGCGGCATGTACACCACCCGCGGCTACCGCTCGGCCGAGGCCATCGGCGACTACGGGGCGATGTTCACCCTGGAGTGGCGCAGCGCGCCGGTGGCGCGCTGGGGCCTGCGCGACTGGCGCTTCCACGGCTACCTGGACGGGGCCTGGCTGGGGCTGCGCAAGCCGCTGCCCGAGCAGGCCGCCGAGGCCTCGCTGGCCGCGCTGGGGTTCGGGACCAGTTTCCAGGTGACCGAGCATTTCAACGTGCGCCTGGACTACGGCCACAGCCTGCTGGACGGCCCCACCACCACCCGCGGCGCCGACCGCCTGCACATCAGCGTGGGCGCCAGCTACTGAGCGCCTTCCCCCGTCTTTCTTTTCTGGAGATTCACATGCAACGCGTGCTCATTCTGTTGTTGACGTGCCTGGGCCTGTTCCTGCCCGGGCTGGCCTGGGCCCAGGCCCCGGCCCCGTGGTGGCAGGCCGACTGGAAGTACCGCAAGCCCATCACCGTGGACGCCGGTCCGCAGGGCGCCGGGCTGGGCGCCAGCGTCGGGCGCATGCCGGTGCTGGTGCGCCTGCACACCGGCAATTTCGCTTTCGACGGGGTGGGCCAGGGCGGCAAGGACCTGCGCTTCCTGGCCGCCGACGGCCGCACGGTGCTCAACCACCAGGTCGAGCTGTACGACGCGGACCTGGGCATGGCCCTCATCTGGGTGGACGTGCCGGCGGTGACGGCCAGCGCGCAGACCCTGTGGATGTATTACGGCAACCCGAAGGCCCCGGCCGCCGGCAACGGGCAACTGGTGTTCGACCCGGACTACACCGCGGTGTACCACTTCGCCGGTCCGGACACCCAGGCCCGCGACGTCACCGCCTACGCCAACCACGCCACCGGCGCGTTCACCCCGCTGGCCGCGGCGGTCATCGGCCGCGGCGCGCAGCGCGGGGAGGCGTTGCAGTTGCCGGCCTCGGCCTCGCTGGCGGTGCCGGCCGGCGGCTCCCTGACGTTCTCGGCCTGGGTCAAGCCCGAGCAGCTGGGCCCGACCCAGGCGGTGTACGCGCGCCGCGACGGCGAGCACGTGCTGCTGCTGGGCGTGGACAACGGCGTGCCGTTCGTGCAGGTGGACCAGGCGCGCAGCGCGCCGGTGCCGGCGCTGACGGCCGGGCAGTGGAGCCACCTGGCCTTCACCGCCGATGCCGGCGGGGTGGTGCTGTATGTGGGCGGGCGCGAAGCGGCGCGGCTGGCCAGTCCGCTGCCGGCGCTGGCCGGCCCGGCGCGGCTGGGCGCCGACCCGCTGGCCGCCGAAGCCAGCGCCCCGGTGCCGGCCGCCCAGCCCTTCGCCGGGGCCCTGGACGAGGTGCGCCTGTCCAAGGTCGCGCGCCCGGCCGGCCTGCTGCGGGCCGAGGCGCTCTCGCAGGGGGCGGCCTCGCGCCTGACCGCCTTCGGGGAAGACGAACAGAACGCCGGGGTGAGCCATTTCGGGTTCATCCTGAAGGCCATGCCGGTCGATGCCTGGGTGGTGGTGGCCATCCTGACCGCCATGCTGCTGCTGTCCTGGGCCCTCATGCTGACCAAGGGCCGCTATTTCGGGGCCGTGACCCGGGCCAACGCGGCCTTCTCGGCCCAGTACCAGCAGGTCGCCGGCCAGCCGGCCGCCGCCCTGCAGGAACGCGCCGGCACCGGCGCCCTGGGCCAGGACGTGTGCCAGGCCTCCTCCCTGTGGCGGCTGTACGCCATCGCCATGGCCGAACTCAAGGGCCGCCAGGCCCACGCCCACGGCCTGAGCGCGGCCGCGCTGGCGGCCATCCGCGCGGCCATGGACGCCGAACTCATCCGCGAGACCGAACGCATGGGCCGGCGCATGAACTGGCTCTCCACCACCATTGAAGGGGCGCCCTACGTGGGCCTGTTCGGCACCGTCATCGGCATCATGCTGGTGTTCGCCGTGGCGGCCATGGCCGGGGCGGTGGACATCAACTCGGTGGCCCCGGGCATGGCCGCGGCGCTGCTGTGCACGGCCGCCGGCCTGGGCGTGGCCATCCCGGCGCTGTTTGGCTACAACTGGCTGGCCGCCCGCGCCGAGGCCATCGCCGCGGACATGGCGGTGTTCGTGGACGAGTTCAGCGCCCGCCTGGCCGAAGAGTTCGACGCCGCCGGCGCCGCGCCGCCGGTGCTGCACTCGGTGCGGGCCTGAGGAGCGCGCCATGGCCGCCAAGAGATTCGGCGTCAAGAAGCGCGAGAAGGGCATCAACGTCACCCCGTTCGTGGACGTGCTGCTGGTGGTGCTGGTCATTTTCATTCTGACCAGCAACGCCACCATCCCCGGCATTGAAGTGAACCTGCCCAAGGCCAGCGCCTCGGTGGCGCTGGAGAAGCCGCAGACCAAGGCCATCACGGTGGACAACGCCGGGCAGGTTTTCCTGGACGCCTACCCGGTGAGCCTGGCCGAACTGGAAGAGCGCCTGCGCACCGAGCAGGCGGTCAACCCGGACCTGCCGGTCATCGTGCGCGGAGACGCGCAGGTGCAGTACGCGCGGGTGGTGGAGGTGCTGGACCTGCTGCGCAAGCTGGAACTGACCCAGGTCGGCCTGGTCACCGGCAAGGTGCCGGGGTGAGCGCATGAGCCTGCCCCCGTCCCCCCCGCCGGCCCGCGCGCGGCGCTGGCCGGTGGCCGCCGGCGTGCTGGGCCTGCTGGCGCTGCTGGCCCTGACGGTCGGGTGGCTGCTGTTCCAGGGCCCGGCCAGCAGCAAGCGGCCGGTCGCCCCGGTGCCGCTGCTGGCCCTGCCGCCACCCCCGCCGCCGCCGCCGGAACCGGAACCCACGCCCGAACCGGACGTGGAACCCGAAGAGGTCATGCCCGAGCCCGAACCGCTGGAGGACGTGCCCAAGCCCACCGAGGAAGCCCCCACCCCGGACACCGCCGACCCGGTGACCATGAACGCCGACGCCCAGGCCGGCAGCGACAACTTCGGCATCCAGTCCGGCAGCGGCGGCGGCATGAGCGGCGCGGGCGCGGGCGGCGCGGGCAACGCCGCCTATGGCCGCTACCTGGGCTACGTGCTGCAGCAGGCCGTGGCCCGCGAGGAGCGCCTGCGCCCGCTGGCCTTCCAGCTGACCCTCAACATCTGGCTCGACCCCGGCGGCGAACTGAGCCGGGTCGAACTGGTGCGCGGCAGCGGCAACCCCGAGGCCGACCAGGCGGTGCTGGCGGCCATCCGCGCCGTGGGCCGCCTGGACGAACGCCCGCCGGCCTCGCTGGCCTTCCCGGCCCGGGTGCTGGTGCAGGGCCGCCGGCCGGCCGGCTGAGCCGGCCCGTCCGCCTTTCTTCCTCTTTTCCTGATGACTTTCTGCGAGCCCCCCATGACCCGTTCCCCCCTCCGTAGCGCCCGCCCGCTGGCCGCCCTGGCCGCCGGCCTGGGCCTGGCCCTGGCCCTGTCCACCGCCGCCCGGGCCCAGGACGCCCCGGCCCCCGACAGCACCCTGGTCAAGCTCATCCGCGGCCTCATCGACAGCGGCGCCCTCACCCCGGAGGTGGGCCAGGCACTGCTGGACGAGGCCCGCCGCGAAGCCGCCGCCCGCCCGGCCACCGCCGCCGGCCCGGCGCTGGAACCGGGCGACGTGCGCGTGCCCTACCTGTCCGAGTCCGTGCGCCAGGGCCTGCGCGAGGAGGTCAAGGCCGACGTGCTGGCCCAGGCCCAGGCCGAACGCTGGGCCGCCCCGGACGCGGTGCCCGAGTGGACCCAGCGGGTGCAGGTGACCGGGGACGTGCGCGTGCGCAACGAGTCGCGCCTGTTCTCCGAACGCAACAGCCCCATCGAGACCGACTGGGCCCGCATCAACGCCGGGGCCGGCTACGACATCAACCCCAACACCCACCTGGACCTGCCGCCGCTGCGCAACACCCGCCAGGACCGCAACAACTCCTGGCGCATCCGCGCCCGCCTGGGCGTGCTGGCGCAACTGGGCCAACACACCCGCGCCGGCGTGCGCCTGGCCACCGGCAACGACACCAGCCCGGTCTCCACCACCCAGACCCTGGGCGGCGGACTGGCCAAGAAGGACGCCTGGCTGGACCAGGCCTGGCTGGCCTGGACACCGCTGCCGGGCCTGGAACTGACCGGCGGACGCTTCGCCAACCCGTACCGCTCCACCGACATCCTGTTCTCCAATGACCTGAACTTCGACGGCGTGGCGGTCAAGTACGAACGGGCCGCGGGCGAAGGGCTGGACCTGTTCGCCACCCTGGGCCTGAGCCCGCTGGAGTACTCGGCCGACAACTTCCCGGCCACCAGTCAGGACAAGCAGGCCAGCCGCGACAAGTGGCTCAACGGCCTGCAGGTGGGGGCCAACTGGCGCTTCGGGGACGACCAGCGCCTGCGCGCGGCCCTGGCCTACTACCAGTTCCGCAACATCTCCGGCGAGTACTCGGCCCCCTGCGCGCTGTATGCCGGCGCCCAGGTCTGCAGCACCGACGGCACCCGCCCGGCCTTCATGCAGAAGGGCAACACCCTCATGCTCCTGCGCAACCTGGCCCTGGACCCGCTGGACCCGGCCAACACCCCGCTGCCGCAGTACGTGGGCCTGGCCGCCAGCTTCAAGCTGGTGGACGTGAACCTGAGCTGGGAAACCCCGGCCCTGGCCGACACCCGCCTGCGCCTGGAAGGCCACTGGCTGAAGAACACCGCCTACGACCCGCAGGCCCTGTGGACCCGCGCCCACGGCGGCATCGTCACCAACCTGGCCACCCCGGCCGGCGCGGCCCCCACCGCCGCGGACATCCGCAGCGGCGACACCGCCTGGCTGTTCCAGGCCACCTTCGGGGACCTGGCCTTGCGCCAGGCCGGGGACTGGAACCTGTGGCTGGGCTACAAGCACATCGACCCGGACGCGCTGCCCGACGGGTTCAACGACTCCAACTTCCACCTGGGCGGCACCAATGCGCGCGGCTACACCCTGGGCGCCTCGTATGCCTTCGACCGCAACGTCTGGCTCACCGGCCGCTGGATGGCGGCCAAGGAGGTGTTCGGCCCGCCGCTGTCCATCGACGTGTTCCAGCTGGAGGTCAACGCCGGGTTTTGAGGCCGTACGCCGCGGCCCCCCTGCGGTGGCCGCGTATCC